>JAZQIM010000022.1:0-1665 GCA_045541115.1 Candidatus Aphodoplasma sp. | reverse complement strand
GACCTGTGGTAAAGGTTATTCCGTTATTTAAAACAGCTTGCCTTTTAAAGAACTTATTCCAGACAGAATTAAGCCCTTCGTTTTTAAGCATATATTTAAACGCCTCATTGATTTCCGGCTGTTCCAACACCTTACACTGTGAGAATGGCAAGCGAGCAGTTGAATTATTCTGCTGTTCATTTACAAAATCGTAAAAAAGCAATTCCGTATCATGTTCTTTTAAAGTCCAAAAAGCTTTGCTCAGGATGTCATTTATATAATAATCATCCGCATCACAAAACGCGACATATTCACCGCAAGCCTCTTTTATACCAACATTTCTCGCATTGCTTACCCCGCCGTTTTCCATATGGATAGTTCTGATGTTTTCATACTTTTGTGAAAATCTGTCACAGATTGCTCCTGAATTATCATTTGAGCCGTCATCTATAAGTAACACCTCAAGCTCGTTGAAAACAGAGCTTGATATAACAGATCTGACACTTTCTTCGAGGTACTTTTCTGCGTTGTAAACGGGTATTATAACAGAAATAAAAGCATTCAAAATCTTCAATTCCAATCACTTAATTTTACGCACAAGCTTGCTTGCAACAGATATAGTCTTAATGATTGTCCAACAAGCCGATAAGTTCTTTTTTAAAATTGCACGTCGGATTATTTCATAAGCAAAATTTTTAAACTTAATTTTATCGTTGCGCTGTACAATTCCCATCAGCTCTTCATTATCAAAAAGTCTGGTCATCGTAACCGAAAAATGTTTAAAGTCATATTCTGCTGACGAAAAAGTCCGTGAAATAATCTGCTTAACAATCGCCGGTTCAAGAACTGCTCGTAATTCTTCAGGCATAACATTAAATAAAGGAGCCATTTCTACCTTTAATCTGTATGCGGTATGTATGTTGTCAAAATGATCCGTTCTGGGTTTATTGACAATGCTTGTCTTTACATACCGATAAAAATATCCTGCTTCAGGAATATAAAACGCTGTTTTGCATGCGGCCAAAAAGCGCACAACAAAATCCCTGTCTCCGCCACGTCTTTGCTCTTTGTTAAACAAGATACTGTTTTTTGTAATAACTTCTTTTTTGAAAATCTTATTCCACAAAGAATTGAATCTGGTTTCGCTAAGCATAAATCTGAAAAAATCAGAGTTACAGGGTTCCTTTAAAACAGTGTTCTTTTCAAACGGATACATCACCCTGGAACAGCTCTTATCTTCGTTCTCGTTAAGATATTCATAAAAAAGCAAGTCCGAATCAGCTTCATCAAGCTTCTGCAACGCCACAGAAAGAATATCATTTATGTAATAATCATCTGCATCGCAAAATGTTATATACTCACCCTTTGCCTGGGAAAGGGCGACATTCCTCGCATTGCTTACTCCGCTGTTTTCTATATGGAAGGTTCTGATGTTTTCATAGTTTTGCGAAAGTCTGTCACATATCGCTCCTGAATTATCCTTTGAACCGTCATCTATAAGTAACACCTCAAGCTCGTTGAAAACAGAGCTTGATATAACAGAGTTGACACTTTCCTCAAGATACTTTTCTGCGTTGTAAACGGGTATTATAACAGAAATTTTACAGCTCATTTTTATCTCCTTAATGGAATTTCAGATTCGGGAAAAACACATCTGAGCGGTAGTCAACAAGTGCATACGCCAGC
>JAZQIM010000021.1:0-145865 GCA_045541115.1 Candidatus Aphodoplasma sp. | reverse complement strand
TGCAGATTCGCTCGTTCCTACCTTTACATCTGCAGGCTTTGTTGCGTTAATTGTTATTGCTTTTTTACCTACTGTAAGTGTCTTCTCTACGCTAAAGTCTGCGTACTCACCGTTTCCGCTACGGCTTATTGTTATTGTAGCCGTTCCTGCACCTTTGATTGTAACTTCGCCTGTCGATGCATCTACTGTCGCAACACTTGTGTTATTTGATGCATATGTTAAGCTGCCAAGTCCTGCACCTACCGGCACACTGTCTGTTACTGCTATACTGAATGCATCATCGCCGTATGTCTTTGATGCGATATCTGCTACTGTTACTGTCTGCGTCATCAGCGTTGCCAAATCCGAATTTATTTTGACATTAATATTTTCTTCAACATAATTAGTTATGTCCTTCATGGCATCATCCCAATAACCGAGCTCAACAACTTTAACAGTTATCGGGGTTATTGTAGAATCCTGCACACCGTCATTGAGCAAAAATCTTACCGTAAACAATGTGCCATCTCTTTTCACATTTGTAGAAGGATTCATAAAGTCGTATCCATTTACATAAACAGCAGGTTCTCCGTCGCTCGTTGTCGCATTAAGATTTATAGTATTGTACGACAAAATATTACCATTCGCACACGACATAGGAGTGATAATATCGGAATTATAAGTAATTTCGATATTATAATTCGTTATGCCTGTAGTAGTGTTACCGGAAATATAAATCGGAACATCAATCCATGGATCCGTCGATCTGTGATTTATTCTTTCGCCACCTCCGATTGTAAGACTAGACGGTGCCGCAAATACAGAACCCGAGCAAAGCGAAAACACCATCGTCAGTACCAATACAATGCTTATAATTCTTTTGTGCATATTTTTTTTACCTCCGTTGTTATCTATAAATAAAGATATTTTATTTCATATTACCACAATTATATAATACAATATTTCAAACATAAAATCAAGGTAAATATACAGATATTTATACAATAAAAAGATAATTATTTATCTTATATGCAAACAAAAAAGCCCACACCGATGTGTGAGCTGTTTTTTGTTCTTAATATTATGCCGAAAGCGTTGTTACGATAAGCGAAAGTGCAATCGATGTGAGCAAGAATAAAATTGCAAAAGCCGCTGTCCACTTTTCGAGCAACGCATCAATCGTTCTACCCTTGTTTTTGCCGAAGAATGTTTCAGCGCCACCGGCAATACTGCCCGATATTCCGGCAGATTTTCCCGACTGAAGAAGTACAACAAGTATCAATACAAGCGATGCTATAATATGCAGCACCATTACTATATTTTTAGCAACTACCATTTGAAATAACCTCCTATATGTTCATTAGTAAGTATATACACTTTTATAATTATACCATAAAATATAAAATTATCAAGTATTTTTTTTAAATTTATTATTTTTCTTCGCTGCAGTATGTAACCGGAGTTGCAATTACAAAACCGTCTATAAATTAACTATGCAAAATATGATCGTGTACCTTTATCTATTTTCTGCCTTTAATTATAGGAGAAAGAGGCTTATATATAAAGAAGGTTATGAGCGATAAAACCGCACCCTTCACAAGATTAAATGGTGTGATCGTCGTAAGCGCAAGCGACATACGCGCGCCAAAATCGGCATTTGGCATATAGAGCGGAAGCATTATAAAGACATTTGTCAAAATACCAAACGCGGACATAGCAATCGTTGCAATTACAAAAGATATAAATGCGCCTTTCCTTGTTTTATTTTTGTTATATATCAATCCTGCAACAAGCACAAAGCTTGCATTGACAACAAAATTTGCAAGCTCCCCTACAAATCCCGTAGTAGTTGCCATGCATTTAAGTAAATTTTTTACAAGCTCAATTGTTACGCCGCAAACAGGCCCAAGCGCCATCGTTCCAATAATTGCCGGCAAATCAGAAAACTCGATTTCCAAAAATCCCGCAACCTTTAACCCCATCATACTTCCTATCATCTGCAGTATAAATGCCGCCGCCGAAAGCATCGCTACAACGGTAATCGTACGAACACTCACTTTTTTCATAAATTACATCTCCCCATATTGTTATAATAAGAACCTCACGAAATTCTAAAAGCCAAAGGCTTAAGAATTTCGGAGAACCTTGCCTGTATTCACAATAAAAAAGCCCCGCGAATAATCGCAGGGCGTACAGGCGCAATAATGCACATCATCTTCTCTCATCCGGACTGTAACCGTCGGCTCTGGAATTTCACCAAATCAACCATAACTGGCTCGTGGGCTGTACCACCGGTAGGGACTTGCACCCTGCCCTGAAGATTTTCATATCTATTATATGATGTTTTTCTTGTTTTGTCAATAACTTTGCCTATTTCTCCTTATACAAGCTGCGCAAAAGCCTTATCTCTTCAGCATACCCATCAAGATCACAAGGCGTTTCAAGATTAAACGGCAAATCGCGCAAATACGGATGGTTTACAATTCTTTCAAACGCTTCAATTCCTATATGCCCTTCGCCAATCTTTGCATGGCGGTCCTTGTGCGAAGAAAGCGGATTAAGGCTATCATTTATATGAATAGCTTTTAGCCTGTCTATACCCACAATCTTATCAAACTCTTCCAAAACACCATCGAGATTGCTTACTATATCGTATCCGCCATCGTTTACATGGCATGTGTCAAGACATACGCCAAGCTTTTCATTTAGTGTAACGCCGTCAATAATGTCGCGTATCTGCTCAAATGTTGCACCAATCTCGCTGCCTTTTCCTGACATCGTTTCTAAAAGTACGAGAGTTTTTTGCTCTTCAAACAAAATGATGTTGAGCATCTCACAAATATACTCAATCCCCTTCTCGACACCTTGTCCTACATGACTGCCGGGATGAAAATTATATAGTGCGCTTTGTACATTCTCAAGGTTATGCAAATCCTCACGCATCATTTTCTTTGCAAGCCGTCTTATATTTTCGTCAGCAGAGCATGCGTTGAGTGTATATGGTGCATGCGCCACAATCGGCGCAAATTTATTTTCGCGCATAAGCTCATTAAGACTTTTTACATCGTCTAAATCGAGTTGTTTTGCACTCGCGCCGCGCGGATTGCGCGTAAAAAACTGAAACGTGTCCGCACCTACCGTGAGCGCCTCTTTGCCCATATTATAATAGCCTTTTGAAACCGAAAGATGACAACCTATATGAAGCATGACAAAGCCTCCTTTTATCTCATTTGATATACATACTTATTATTTTATAATATCACAGATATTATTTGAAAATTCAACCGGATTTTCAATCGTAAGTCCTTCGATAAGCAGTGCACTGTTATAGAGTACATCGGCGTACTTTTTAAGAGTATCATCATCTTTTGTGTATAGCTCTTTTAACTTTTCAAACACAGGATGCGCTGTATTTAACTCGAGTACTCTTTGAGCCTTTACCTTCTGCTCAGTAGGCATAGAGTTTAACACTTTTTCCATCTCAAGCGATATATCACCCACACTTGAAATGCATACAGGATGCGTCTTTAATCTTGTGCTTGCCTTTACATCGCTCACTTTTCCATCAAGCGCTTTTTTCAAAAAATCAAACAAATCCTTGTTCTCATTTTCACATTCTTCCTTGTTTTCGTTTTCAAATCCAAGGTCGCTGCTTGACACAGACTTAAATTCTTTGCCGTCATAATCTGCAAGAATTTTTATTGCAAATTCATCCACATCCTCGCAAAGATACAGTATCTCAAAGCCTGCTTCCTTTACAATTTCCGTCTGTGGCAGGCGGTCAATCATTTCTATGTTTTCACCCGAGGCATAGTATATATACTTTTGCTCATCGCCCATGCGGGACACATATTCACCAAGTGTAACATTCTTTTTTTCGCTCGATGAATAGAACATGATAAGGTCTTTCAAAAAGTCCTTTTCTGCGCCAAAATTATCGTATATACCAAACTTTATCGGACGCGAAAATGATTTATAGAACTGCTCATAACATTCACGCTCATTTTTTAGCATAAGCTCAAGCTCATTTTTTATTTTCTTCTTAATGTTTGTCGCAATTGCCTTGAGTTGCCTGTCATGCTGGAGGATTTCGCGCGAGATATTAAGAGACAAATCAGCCGAATCAACAAGTCCTCTTACAAACCCAAAATAATCAGGCAATAAATCTTCGCACTTATCCATTATCAAAACGCCGTTTGAATATAGCTGCAATCCTTTTTTAAATTCTTTTGTGTAATAATCATATGGTGCACGCTTCGGTATATACATAAGCGCAGTATAGCTCACAAGACCGTCGGCGCTTGTGTGGATTGTCTTTAGCGGGTCATCAAAATCAAAAAACTTCTCTTTATAAAAATTGTTATACTGCTCATCAGTAAGTTCTGCCTTACTCTTTTTCCATATCGGAACCATACTGTTTAGCGTTTCATCTTCGCTATAAGTTTCATACTCATTTTCGCTTCCATCTTTGAGCCTTTGCTTTGTGCAAAGCATCTTTATCGGATATTTGATATAGTCGGAATATTTTTTAACAAGGCTTTTTATCTTATACTCATCTAAAAACTCGTCATAATTTTCGTCGTCTGTATTTTTCTTTATACTAAGCGTTATCTGTGTTCCGTAAGTATCCATCTCGGCGCTCGTTATATCGTATCCGTCCACACCGCTCGACTGCCATAAATACGCCTCATCAGAACCAAACTTTCTGCTAAGTACACTCACGCAGTCAGCCACCATGAACGCCGCATAAAAACCTACGCCGAACTGACCTATAATGTCGACGCCTTCCTTAATCTCATTTTCTTTTTTAAATGCAAGCGAGCCGCTCTTTGCAATCGTACCGAGATTTTCTTCAAGCTCATCTTTATCCATTCCTATGCCGCTGTCGCTTATCGTAAGAAGGCGTTTTTCGCGGTCTATTGAAATTCTTATATAAAACTTGTCGCTTTCAAACGTTATATTTTCATCCGACAACGACTTATAATAAAGCTTATCAAGTGCATCATTTGCATTTGATATAAGCTCGCGCATAAAAATTTCTTTATGCGTATAAATTGAATTGATCATCATATCCAAAAGTCTTTTCGACTCGGATTTAAACTCCTTTGTAGCCAAAATAAATCATCCTTCCATTTAAATAAATTAAGTCTAAACAGCACTTTAATAATTTTTATCATTTATGACAGCTGTGCCTGACAAAGAGAGGCATACATACCGCCTTTTTCTATAAGCTCATCGTGTGTTCCCACTTCGACAATTTCTCCCTCGTACAAAACTGCAATTTTGTCTGCATTCCTTACCGTCGAAAGGCGATGTGCTATAATAATCGTCGTTCTGTTTTCAATAACTTTGTCGATCGCCTGCTGTATGAGTCGTTCAGTCGCCGTATCAACAGACGCCGTCGCTTCATCAAGTATAAGCACGCTCGTATTTCGAAGAATCGCTCTTGCAATCGAAATACGCTGTTTCTGTCCACCCGAAAGTCTTATTCCTCTCTCGCCTATAAGCGTGTCATAGCCATCTTCCATCTCGGATATAAACTCGTGGGCATTTGCTACCTTTGCTGCATTTATTACCTGCTCACGCGTCGCATTTTCAATTCCGTATGCAATATTTTCATACACAGTGCCATTAAATAAAAACACATCCTGCAAGACGATGCTTATATTGTCTCTGAGACTCTTTTGTGTAATATCTTTTAAATCGTGTCCATCAATAGTAATTCTGCCTGACACAGGGTCATAAAATCGTGCGACAAGGCTAATAAACGTCGTCTTGCCTACTCCTGTCGGCCCTACCAAAGCAAGCGTCTCGCCGGGCTCAATCGCAATTGATATATCCTTTAAAACATCGGCATTGTCATTATAATTAAAGCAAACATTTTCAAATTCAATTCTACCTTCCGCCGTGCCCATATCGTACGCATCGACGCTGTCTTTTATATCCGATTCTGTATCGAGCAGCTCAAACACACGTTCCGATGCCGCAAGTGAATTTTGCAAATCCTCATTTAATCTGCCGAGCGTACTTATCGGCTGATAAAGCATGCTAAGGTATAATAAAAACGCAACAATATCGTCTGCTTCCATAACGCCGCGTGATGCCATAAGTGCACCAAAAACAACGACCAAAACTGTTCCGAGATGATTTAAGAATTCTACGCTCGGATGATATATTGATCCGCGCGTAAGAGCCATCATTGTAATGTCGCGCTGCTCATGGGCTTTATTTTTTATCTTTGTTTTTTCCTTCTTTTGCTGGTTAAAAAGCTGTATTTCCTTCATGCCCGACAAATCGTCTTGCAAAACGGCATTAAGCTCTGCAAGCTTCTGATGTGAGTGCTTAAAAATCGGTCTTACCTTAGTTGCATAATACCACACACAAACGCCGATAAGTGGCATAAGCGCAAGGCTCACAAGTGCCAATCGCCAGTTCGTACAAAACAATATTACGCTAACTCCGACAAGCGTTATTGCATTTACACACAAATCGGGTGCAGCGTGCGCAATGAGCACTTCAAGCGTTGCCGTATCATTCGTAACACGGCTCATAAGCTGTCCCGTCTGCTTATCGTGATAAAAGCGCATCGACAAAGACTCAAGCTTTTTAAAAAGGCTTACACGTAAATCGGCAATAAAATGCCACGCCGCATAATGAATAAAATAGCTTCTTAAAAATTGTCCGATTGCCTGCAACGCATATAACGCGAGAAGTATTATTGCCAGTCTGACGCCTTGCGAGGCAAAGTCACTTATGCTTGTGCCGACAAGAGAAATAACCTCCCTTAAAATCTGCGGCGCATATAGCTGTGCAAGAGTCGTTATGACAAGCCCAAAAATTCCCGTCAAAAGATATTTATGATATTTTTTTGCAAGTCTTAGCATGCGAAACATACTTTTCATATAAGTCTCCGTCCCTTTTTGCAAAGATTATTTTTCTTTTAGATACTTTGAAATTATATTAACATACGAATTTTTTATAGTTATACACGTTATATCATCAAGCTCTACGCTCGATACTTCTTTGTCCCATACGCCGAGAGCATCGAACGTTTTTATGCTTACAAGATTACCGTCTATAGAGGCAATTTTACCGATAAGAACGATATTTTCCTCAAAATCTTCACATTCTACCGTCACAATCTGGCCGCCTTGCATTAAGCTATCACAAAGCGCCTTCATAGTCGACAACTGCATATCTTTGAGCTCCGGCTTAAAACCTTCGTGCTCACTTTTTATGACATTATCTAAAAAACGCTCCGGCTGTCCGCAAAAGACACCGGTTATATCTTTCTTTCTTATTATTTTATAGCCGTCAGGCATAAAATCGTAAATAAAAGATATCGCTACAAGCTCGCCCGATGCGCCCACCGGATAACCATACAAGGAAAACGTATCAATATAATCGCGGCTTATCGCACAAAGAGATGATGACTCCATGCATTTTTCAATCTTTGCAAGCTGTTTTTTATTATCCATACCATATCCTCCTTAATTTTTCATTCTTTATTATTTATGATATGTTTCGTTTGATGCAATTTTAAATGCGCGGTATATCTGCTCAAGAAGAATCACTCTCATAAGCTGATGCGGAAATGTCATATCAGAAAAGCTAAGGCGCAGATTCGCTCTTGACTTTACCGAATCATCAAGCCCGAGCGAGCCTCCAATCACAAACACAATATCACTCTTGCCTGATGTTGCGAGATTTGATATTGCGTACGAAAACGTGGGTGAGTCCATCTTCTTTCCTTCCACACAAAGCGCGATTACATACTGTGACGGCGATATTTTTGACAAAATCGCATCTGCCTCTTTTTTTAGCACAATTCTCATCTGTCCTTCAGATGCATTATCCGCAATTTTTTCGTCATTAAGCTGCACCACGTCAATTTTTGCAAACCTTCCAAGCCTTTTTATATATTCATTTGCAGCATCATCAAAAAATTTCTCTTTAAGCTTCCCTACAGCTATAATTCGTATATTCACTGTAAGCCCCCATTTCCATAATGCATATTAAAACATACCGCTGATATCACTTTTGCTCGCAACTGCAAGCCGTATATCCCTGTCTATTTTTGCTCCCGCATCGCAAAGAGCTTTTTTTACAACACCATATGCAATATCGGGCATATTATTTTGCTCGCTCAAATGACCGAGAAGTATTGCACGCGTGCCGCTCTTTAAAAGCTTTATCGCAATATTAGCCGCCGATTCGTTCGATAAATGGCCGAGCTTTCCAAGTATTCTTTTTTTAAGCATTTCAGGATAGCTTCCGTTTTTGAGCATCTGTACGTCGTGATTTGCCTCAAGAAGAACAATGTCGCTGCCACAAAGTGCGTCTATTACGTTTTCCTTCTCGCATCCCATATCGGTCGCTATTGACATCTTAAGGCCACCTGCCTCAAAGCTGTATCCGACAGGCGACGACGCATCGTGCGGTGTATCAAACGAAACAGCGCCAATACTTTTTATCTCAAAGCTCTCGCCCGGATTTATATATCTTATATTCTTCTTATCAATTTTTCCAAGTGAGTCACCCACCGCTTGCCATGTAAGCTCATTTGCATATACAGGTATGTCAAATGCGCGGCTCATAACGCCTACACCGCTTATGTGGTCACTATGCTCATGTGTTACAAGTATCGCATCAATATTTTGTGCATCGACATTTGCGCGCGCAAGCAAGTCAACAACTCGACGCTTGCTTATACCGCAATCTATTAAAATGTTTGTCTTTTCATCAGAAACCAGAACACAGTTCCCGCTGCTTCCGCTTACAAGCGAACAAAACTTTATCATAAATTATTCTCTCCGCATACATTTTATAGAAAAACGGAGGACGTGCAGGTTGCAATTCCTCCGCATTGTGTTTATTCACTTACTCTTATAATATCTGCGCCGAGCGCTCTGAATTTTTCTTCCATTTTCTCATATCCTCTGTCGATATGATGAAGAGCGTGTATCTCGCTTTCGCCCTTTGCTATAATCGCCGCAATAACCATTGCTGCACCGGCACGCAAGTCAGTAGAACGTACAGGAGCACCGCTTAAACTCTTCACTCCTTCAATCATTGCCATACGTCCGTTAACCTTTATGTTTGCGCCCATACGCTTAAGCTCATCGACATACTGGAATCTGTTATCCCATACATTTTCCGAGATAACGCTTGTTCCTTCCGTCACAGACAAAAGCACCGCAATCTGTGGCTGCATATCTGTAGGAAATCCGGGATATGGAAGCGTTTTTACAGAAATCTTGTTAAGCTTTACATCACTATTGCAGCTAACTCTCACGCTGTCATCAAATTCCTCAACAGTTACACCCATCTCTACAAGCTTTGAGCTGATAGAATCAAGATGTTTTGGAATAACATTTTTTATGAGCACATCGCCGCGGCTTGCAGCTGCTGCTACCATAAAGGTTCCCGCTTCAATCTGGTCGGGAATTATAGAATATACTCCGCCATGTAATCTTTCTACGCCTTTAATTTTAATTATATCTGTGCCTGCGCCCTTGATATTTGCACCCATAGCATTTAAAAAGTTTGCAAGGTCAACTATGTGCGGTTCTTTTGCCGCATTTTCAATCGTCGTCGTGCCCTGTGCCAAAACGGCAGCAAGCATAATGTTCATCGTAGCTCCAACACTTACGATATCAAGATATACGTTATTTCCGACAAGCTCTTTTGCCTCGGCACGTATAACACCGTTTTCAACGCCAACAGTTGCACCAAGAGCTTCAAATCCTTTGCAGTGCTGGTCAATCGGTCTTGGACCAAGGTCGCATCCGCCCGGCATCGCTACCTCGGCTTTTTTAAATCTGCCTAAAAGTGCGCCGATAAGATAATACGATGCACGCATTTTTCCGACAAGTTCATACGGAGCTGTGCGGTATGTAAGAGATGAAGCGTCAATTTCAATAGCGCCGTCATCTTCAATTGAAACCTTTGCACCGAGCTCACGCATTATATCACATATAAGTAAAACGTCTTTTATTTTTGGAATATTTTCAAGTCTGCATGTTCCATTGACAAGTAATGCCGCCGGAAGAACAGCCACCGCTGCATTTTTTGCACCGCTTATACAAACCTCGCCAACAAGCGAATTGCCGCCGCGTATTATAAGCTTATCCAAGAGTGTTCACCCCTCATTTTCCCCAAAAAATTTGTGTATATTCTTCAAATTTTTCCAAAAAACTTCCTTTTTTAACCCATAAAACTGCATAATAATACAATTATAATATATTATAACATTCTTTTTATAAAAAAGCAAAAGTTTTTTACTTTTTTTAAAAAAAATTGTGCTTTGCCATCATCGCCTGTATATAAGCGCATGCAGCACAGCACAAGTTTTAAACATTATATACTTTTTGTTATGTTCTGCTCACAATCATGAGCAAATGATCTTCGTTATTGTATTCCCATAATTCCCATCACAATCGATGCTATATTTGTAATTATCGCAAGGACTGCAATAACGATTATGATTATACAAAACACTTTATCTTTTCCCTCTTTTATGTCATAGAGAGAATTTATTACAAGAAGTATCATCGCACAGATAATTGCAATTTTTGAAAGCACGCTTACATCTATCCCCGCAGCGCCTATCACGGCAAGAAGAATAACTATCGCCAAAAATACGCCAAGCGCAATATTTACATACTTCCTTTTCATACCATATCCCCCATCTCGCCTTTAATACTTTCAAGCACATCAAGTGCCCTTGCAGCTATTTTTTCGTATCTTTCTCTCTTTTTTCTCACTCTCTCATCGAGTCCGTCAATAATCCCAAAATTTATGTTCATCGGCTGAAATTCACTTACGCTCGGATTTGAAACATAGTTTGCAAGTGCTCCTATCGCCGTTTTTGATGTAAAATCAATAAGCTCTCTTTCCATAATAGCGCGTGTGGCATTTATGCCTGCCAAAAGCCCCGAAGATGCCGACTCTACATACCCTTCCACGCCCGTAATCTGACCTGCAAAAAATATTTTTTTGTTACCTTTTAGCCGATAATATTTATCTAAAAGAGATGGCGAATTTAAAAACGTATTTCTATGCATTACTCCGTAACGAACAAACTGCGCGTCTTTAAGCGCCGGTATAAGCGAAAATACTCGCTTTTGTTCAGGAAATTTCAAATGTGTCTGAAATCCGACGATATTATAAAGCGTTGCTGCGGCATTATCCTGACGGAGCTGTATCACGGCATAAAAATCGTCTTTACCCGTTTTGGGATTTATTATTCCGACAGGCTTTAACGGGCCAAAAAGCAGCGTTTGCTTTCCGCGCGATGCCATAACTTCAACCGGCATACAACCCTCAAACACCCTGCCATTTTCAAACTCCTTAAGCTCTGCCGTCTGCGCATTTATTAGTTCATTATAAAAAACTTCGTACTCTTGCTCATTTAACGGGCAGTTAATATAATCCGCATCTCCACGCTCATATCTTGCGGCAAAAAACGCATTGTCCATGTCGATGCTTTCCTTCGTCACAAGCGGTGCCGCCGCATCAAAAAAATGCAGATACTCGCTGCCCGTAATACGCGCAATTTCCTTTGAAAGAACATCACTCGTAAGCGGACCCGATGCAATTATCGTATATTCATCTTCGTTTATATGCTCTACTTCTTCATGTATTACTTCGATATTTTTATGTTCACATATTTTTTTTGTAACCATCGAAGAAAAGCCTTCTCTGTCAACTGCCAGTGCACCGCCTGCAGGCACGCGTGTTTCGTCTGCACACTTCATGATAACAGAGCCTAAACGTCTCATTTCCTCTTTTAATAAGCCCACGCCATTGAAAAGCTGGTCAGAACGAAGCGAATTGCTGCACACAAGCTCGGCAAAATCGTTACTATGATGTGCCGGCGAATGTTTCTTCGGCTTCATTTCATAAAGACGCACGCAAATTCCGCGCTCGGCAAGCTGCCACGCTGCTTCACAACCGGCAAGTCCTGCTCCAATTACATTAACTATCACTTTTTATCTCCTGTTTCATAATCACAATTTTCGTTTGCACACACCGTCTTTTTTGATGAGCGGGTATTCTTCTTTAAAAGAAGTGAACCACACTTTGGACACTTTTTATCCTTTACCGGTGTATCCCAAGTCATAAAGCCGCAACCCGGATTGTCTTCGCAGCCATAATACGTTCTTCCCGTTTTGCTCTTTTTTACAAGAACCTTCTTGCCGCAAAGCGGACAGTCAACGCCTGCTTCGGTACGAACAGGCTTTGCATTACGACACTCCGGAAAGCCCGGGCATGCCAAAAACCTTCCGTATCGTCCCATCTTATATACCATCAGTCTGCCGCACTTTTCACATTTAACATCACTTACTTCATCGCTAAGCTTTACGTGGCTGACCTCTTTTTCCGCCTTTTTAACTACATCATCAAACGGATAGTAAAATTCCTTTATGAGCGCCTTCCACTCTATATCGCCACTTTCGACACTGTCGAGCTGACTTTCCATATTCGCAGTAAAATCTACGTCAACAATATCTTTAAAGTTGTTTTTCAAAAGCTCCGTCGTCACTCGTCCGAGCTCCGTCGGAATAAGCGATTTTTTTTCTCTCGTTACATAGCCGCGCGCAAGTATCGTTGTAATCGTCGGCGCAAATGTAGACGGTCTGCCGATTCCTTCTTCTTCAAGCGCCTTTACCAAACTTGCCTCCGTATAACGTGCGGGCGGCGTCGTAAAGTGCTGATTGCTTTCTATTTCTTTAAGCGAAAGAACTTCACCACTAGCAAGCGGCACAAGCGCCGTTTCCTTTTGCTTTTCAGTATCAGTTCCTTCAATATATACTTTCATAAAGCCTTCGAATTTTACTTTTGAGCCTGTTGCTTTAAAACTATGCTTGCCTGCAGATATATCACACAGAGTCGATTCAATAAGCGCGCTCTCCATCTGACTTGCAATAAATCGCTCCCATATGAGTTTATATAGCTTATACTGGTCATTTGTAAGAGAATCCTTTATGCGCGCCGGTGTGAGCATAACGTCGGTCGGTCTGATTGCTTCGTGAGCATCCTGCGCATTTTTGCGGCTCTTATAATAACGAAAGCTCGCCGGAGCATACTTATCGCCATAATTTGAAACGATATAGTCTTTTGCCGCATACATCGCCTCCTGGGCTATGCGCGTTGAATCGGTACGCATATATGTTATAAGACCGACTGTGCCGATGCCTTTTATGTCGACACCTTCATAAAGAGTCTGCGCCGTCTGCATAGTTCTGCGCGACTGAAAATTTATCTTTCTTGATGCTTCCTGCTGCATAGTTGACGTAGTAAACGGTGGCGCAGGTGAGCGCTTTACATCAGTCGTCTTCACACTTTCAACTGTAAACTGTGCATTTTTCACATCATTTAATACTTTAGAAGCTTCGCTCTCACTTTTTAGCTCAACCTTCTTTTTACCTTCGCCATAATAAAGCGCCTTAAAGCTTTTTTTACTGTTTTGCGCTGTAAGCTCTGCCGTAATTGTCCAATATTCCTGCGGCACAAATGCTTCAATTTCTTCTTCGCGGTCACAAATAAGGCGTGTCGCAACAGATTGTACGCGTCCTGCACTAAGACCTTTTTTTACTTTTTTCCATAAAATCGGACTTATTTTATAACCGACAATTCTGTCAAGAACACGGCGTGCCTGCTGTGCATCGACAAGGCTCTGGTCAATTTGTCTTGGCTCTTTTATAGCCTTTTGCACCGCTGTTTTTGTAATCTCATTAAATGTCACGCGGCAAAGTGATTTTTCATCGAGCTCAAGCGCATGTGCCAGATGCCAGCTTATTGCTTCGCCTTCACGGTCAGGGTCAGTTGCAAGATATACTTTGTCTGCTGCTTTCGCTTCCTTTTTAAGCTTTGAAAGGAGCTCTCCCTTACCGCGTATAGTTATATAGCGCGGCTCAAAATCTTTATCGACATCTATTCCCATCTGACTTTTCGGTAAATCGATAATATGTCCCATAGATGCCTCAACGCTGTATGTTGAACCGAGATATTTTTTTATTGTTTTTGCCTTTGACGGCGACTCGACTATGACAAGTTTTTTTGACATTTATTTTCTCCTGACCTTTTCTCCCACAAATTCTTTCACGCCTTATGCCTCGTGGGAAGGCAACCTTTTATGCATTTAACGTAAACATCTTTCCCGACTGCGCGACGACAAATCCCATAAGCTCCATTATCGTCAGCGCTGCCGCTGCCTCCGCTGCGCTCATCTTTACAAGGCGGCAAATTTCATCTATGTGCCTGTCTGCTTGCGATAAAAGCTCTATTATGTGTTTTTGCTTTTCGTCTAACACATCGTAACGCGGATTGTTTAAGTCAATATTATTGTTTGTTTCTTTTTCTTTGCCGCTGTATGAATTTACTCTTGGAGCTCTTTCGTCTTCTTCTGCATATACAATCTCACTTTTTCCAAACTGACCGACGCCTAAATTTTCTAGCTCATACACATATTCATCGAGAATATCTTGTGCACACACCACAAGCTTTGCGCAGCCTGTTTTTATGATATGATTGCACCCCGAAGAACTTTCACGATCATAATCTCCGGGAACTGCAAATACATCTTTACCATTTTCAAGCGCCCAATTTGCCGTCGTAAGTGTGCCGCTCTTTTTCTTTGCTTCAACTACAAGGACTCCGCGTGAAAATGCGGCAATAAGACGATTTCTTATTGGAAAATTTTTCGCATACGGAGCTGTTCCCGGCGCAAATTCAGTTATAACCATGCCATTTTTAGCAATCTGTCGCATCAGCTCATCATTTTCGGGCGGATATACTACATCGATTCCGCAGCCGAGAAATGCGACCGTTTTTGCACCTGAGCGAAGCGCAGCTCTGTGTGCCTGCGAATCAATTCCGCGCGCCATACCACTCACGATTACAACTCCTGCACCCGCAAGAGATGAGCAGATTTTCTGTGTCACTTCAATGCCGTAATCACTGCACTCACGCGAGCCGACAACAGATATACAAAGCATATCGTCCCATTTTCTCTTCTCGCCGATTGCATACAGTACATACGGCGGATCATAGCAATATCTTAATGCCTCGGGATAGTATTCGTCATCGTAGCAAAGGGTGTATGCGCCAATATCGTCAAGCTCTTGAATTATTTTTTGGGCAATAGTAAGATCTTTATTACAAAGAGAATTTATTTCCTTCACTCCAATATTTGCTATTCCCTCAAAATCGCTTTCACCCGCATTATAAATATCTTCTACGCTTTCAAATTTTTCTAAAAGGAGAGTTATTTTTGCCGAATGAATATTAGGCAAGTTTGTAAGCCACAACCAGTATAGTTGATTCACTCTTTATTTCCCTCCTTTGATATTTAAAGAGTCATACATTATATTATGACACTCTACGATTTAATACATTACTACAATTTTTTCTGTTTGTCAAAGCTTTTTTATAATATTTGTTTTCCCATATAAAATCTAATGCAGGACCTTGCGCATACACAAAGCCCTGCCACTATTTTATTTTTTAAACTGACTATTATACAACTCGGCATAAAAGCCGCCTTTTTTCATAAGCTGCTCATGATTACCTTTTTCAACAATGTCACCATCATATACGACGAGTATGATATCTGCATCACGAATAGTTGACAATCTGTGCGCGATTACAAAACTCGTTCTGTTTTTCATAAGATTATTCATTGCCGTCTGTATAAGTGACTCTGTACGCGTGTCAACCGAGCTTGTTGCTTCATCCAAAATAAGCATCGGTGGATCAGCTAAAACGGCACGTGCAATTGTAATAAGCTGCTTTTGACCTTGCGAGATATTGTTTGCCTCTTCGTTTATTACCATATTATATCCGCCCGGGAGCTGATGCACAAAGCGGTCCACGCACGCTGTCTTTGCCGCCGCAATAACCTGCTCATCAGTCGCCGAAGGCTTTCCGTATCTGATATTTTCCATGATTGTATCATTAAAAAGCCATGTGTCCTGAAGAACCATCGCAAATTGTGAGCGCAAATCATTTCGTGTAAAATTACGTATATCTATGCCATCGATTTTAATACTGCCTTCATCAACATCATAGTAGCGCATCAAAAGCTTTACAAGCGTTGTTTTGCCGCCGCCTGTAGGTCCGACGATTGCAACCTGCATTCCGTCATCTATTGCGCACGAAAAATTCTTTATAATAATCTTATCCTTTACATAGCCAAACTTTACATTCTCAAATTCTACCGAGCCGGAAATGCCCTTTGTGCTTACCGGTACTTTTGGCTCATCGCTTTCTTCTTCACTGTCTAAAAACTCAAACACTCTCTCGGCAGCCGCTGCCGTCGACTGAAATACGTTTGCGATATTAGACACTTCACTTATCGGGCGCGTAAACTGGCGCACATACATAATAAATGACTGTATATCGCCTACCTCAAGCTTTCTTTGAAGTACCATCATACCGCCCATTATACACACAACTACATATCCGATATTTCCCACAAAGTTTACCATCGGCATCATAATTCCCGACAGTGCCTGCGAATACCACGCCGTTTTGCAAAGAGTTTCGCTATACTCATTAAACTCCTTAATGCTCGAATCTTCCCCATTAAACGCTTTTACTACGTTATGTCCCGAATACATCTCCTCAACATGAGAGTTAAGCATACCGAGCGTCTTTTGCTGTGCACGGTAATGCTTGCTTGATACCTTTACGATAATGCGCACGAATATAAGCACTGTTGGCAGAATTATAAGCGTGACAAGACTCATTAAAACATTTTTAGAAAACATTACCGATATTATTCCCACAATTGTAACTACAGATGTGATAGATTGCGCAATGCCCTGATTAAGAGTCTGCGAGACTGTGTCGACATCATTTGTGATTCGGCTAAGTATTTCTCCGTGTGTAGTCGACTCAAACACGCTTACAGGAAGCTTATCAAGTTTTTTTGCGATATCGTTTCGCAGCGTACGCGATATCTTTTGCGATATTCCTGCCGTAAGAAAGCTCTGCAAAAATGCAAAAAACGAGCATCCAAGATAAATAACGAAAAGCTTCATTATAATATTACCTACCGCGACAAAATCAACGCCTGTTTTGTCACGGATTACACCGTTAAATATAATCGTAGTGGCATCGCCCAAAACAAGCGGTGCAAATATCTCAAATACTGTTGAAAACGCTGCAAATATTACCGTTAATAAAAGCGGAATTTTGTACGGTCCCATATAACGTACAAGACGCAAAAGTGTACCTTTAAAATTCTTTGCTTTTGTGCCCGGCATCATTCTTGCCATAGGTCCGGCAACGCCTGCGCCGTTGCCCCCTTTTCCTTTAGGTCCCATCATTGGCGGCGGACTCATGCTAATTCCTCCTCCGAAAGCTGCGTACAAGCAATCTGCTTATATACGCTGCAGTTATTAAGAAGCTCGCGATGTGTACCGCTGCCCACAATTTTGCCTTCATCCATAACGATTATATTGTCAGCGTTCATAATCGTATTTATTCTTTGTGCGACGATAATAAGCGTTGCACCCTTTACCTTTTCACTAAGCGCACTTCGAAGCGCAGCATCTGTTTTAAAATCAAGTGCAGAAAAGCTGTCATCAAAAACATAAATATTTGCTTTTTTTACAAGCGCGCGTGCAATCGATAACCTCTGGCGCTGTCCGCCCGATACGTTCGAGCCGCCCTGCGAGATTTCACTTTCATATTTATCTTCTTTTTTATCAATAAATTCACTTGCCTGTGCCGTTTTTGCCGCCGAAACAATATCCTCAAACTCCGCATTTCCATCGGCATATCTTAAATTCGACTCTATCGTGCCTGAAAAAAGTATCGCCTTTTGCGGCACATATCCTATGCGCGCACGAAGTTCGCTTTGCAAAACATCTTTTACATTAACTCCATCGACTAATACTTCTCCGCTCGTCGCATCATAAAAACGCATAATAAGGTTTATAAGCGTCGATTTGCCCGAGCCAGTGCTGCCGATTATTGCGGTAGTTTTTCCTGCAGGTGCAACAAATGATATATTCTCAAGCGTAGCCTTCTCGGCATCAGGATATGAAAATGTTACATTCTTAAACTCTACCGTGCCCTTTTTGCTCTCATCAAATTTTTGCGGGTTGTTTGTGTCCTCTATGGTGGTCTTTGTTTCAAGAACTTCCTTTATTCTGTTTGCAGAAACGAGCGCACGCGGGATCTGAAGCGACATCATCGACATCATAAGAAACGAGCTCATAATCATTGATGCATACTGAATAAACGCCATCATATCGCCTACTTCAAGTCTGCCTACATCAATATAGCGCGAGCTTACATATACAATCACTAAAGTGATTATATTCATAATAAGCATCATCGTCGGATGCATAAAGCTCATCACCCTTGTGACAAAAAGGTTGTTATCCGTCAGCTCATCGTTTGCATTTTCAAACCTGTTTTGCCAGTGCGCCTGATTTTTAAACGCACGAATTACCATAACACCGCTTAGTCCCTCGCGGCTCACAAGATTAAGCCTGTCGATAAGCTTTTGAATAACTTTAAATCGTGGCATTGTGAGCGAAAAAAGAAGCGATACTACACAAAGTATCACGATTACCCCAAGCGCAATCGTCCATGACATCGAAACGCTCTTTCGTATTGCAAGCACCGTTCCGCCAATACCCATTATCGGCGCAGTTATTATAAAACGTAAAAACATTATGATAGTATTTTGAAGCTGTACTATATCATTTGTCGTTCTCGTGATAAGTGAAGCAGTTGAGAATTTATCAAACTCTGCAAGGGAAAACGACTCTGTCTTTTTAAACACATCGTTACGAAGTCTTTTCGCTACACCTGCTCCTATGCCCGAGGCAGTAAAACTGTTTGCCGCAGCGCAGGACATACCCAAGAGAGATACCAAAAGCATAGTAATACCGACCGATATGATATGAGGAATGTCTCCCTTTGCGATACCGTTATCAACTATATCAGACATATAATTCGGCAGTGCAAGGTCGCTTAACACTCGTCCAAACACAAATACAAGCACTAAAAACATGTATGGTATATATGGCTTTAGATATTTTGTGATGACTGACACGCTCTCTCCTCCTTCGGTCAATTATTTTAATGGTTTTATTTGAATTTTATACCTTATTTTGTAAAAAATCAATATTTTTTTCATTATATTCACAATTTATTAACGCGTTGTGTGTTTGTGTTTGGTTTTCACATTTTTTTATTTTTTAGTGTTGACATATAACTTTTGCAGTAGTATAATAATTAAAAAATGAAAATTGATTATTCGAGGTATAAAAATGTCAAGAACAATTGCTTTGACAACTGAATTTAACTTTTTCGGCTTTAGCTTCTTTAGTGGCTACGGCTATTTTAGCGCGGAAAAAGAAATTCAGACCTTATAAAGCAGATGTTTGACATATTTTGTGTGCATACAGGGGTCTGATTTAATCAGACCCTTTATTTTTTAAATCTACTATACAACAAATAAAATTTTTGTTAAAGGAATGTGGTTAACATGGTAATAATCTTTAAATCAAACGTAAAAAAGGAAGATATCGCCGAAGTCAAAAATTATGTGGAAAGCCTTGGAAACATAAGCGTCCAGACAATCGTCGGCCATGCAACAACGATTCTCGGTCTTGTCGGCGATACATCGGCAATAGATATCGAAACCGTAAGCTTGTATGACAGCGTTGAGCGCATTATGCAGGTTCAGGAGCCCTACAAAAAAGCGAACCGCAAATTCCACCCCGATGACACAATCATTGATGTTCGAGGACGAAAAATAGGCGGCAAGCAGATATCGATAATTGCAGGTCCCTGCTCTGTCGAATCTCAAAAGCAAATCAATTATGTCGCGCACGAAGTAAAGAAAAGCGGTGCACAATTTTTGCGCGGCGGTGCATTTAAGCCACGCACATCGCCATACGCTTTTCAGGGCATGGGAAAAGAAGGCCTTGAACTTTTATATAATGCCGGAAAAGAGTACGATATCCCGATTGTTTCAGAAATAATGAACATCTCTACGCTCGACTTATTTATGGAGAAAGTTGATATAATCCAGATAGGTGCACGCAACATGCAAAACTTCGATATGCTAAAAGAGCTCGGCAGAACAGATAAGCCGCTTCTTTTAAAGCGCGGATTTTCTTCGACAATAGAAGAGCTTTTGATGGCAGCCGAATATATCATGGCAGAAGGCAACCAGAACGTAATTTTGTGCGAGCGCGGAATACGCACATTTGAAACAGCAACAAGAAATTCTCTCGATTTAAGCAGTATTCCGATATTAAAGCGCAATTCCCACCTTCCCGTAATAGTCGACCCGTCACATGCGACCGGCATACACTGGATGGTTGAGCCTATGAGCAAAGCTGCCATCGCAGCAGGTGCAGACGGTCTTATAATCGAAGTTCACAACAACCCAAAAGCCGCAAAATGCGACGGTCAGCAATCAATTACGCCTATGTCCTTTAATTCTCTTGTCGGCAAAATCGAAAAAATTGCTGCAGTTGAAGGACGCAGCATTGTAGAGGAGTAGTTATATGCGCGAAATCGAACAGATAAGAAAAGATATAACTGAAAATGACAGGGAAATTGCACGCTTGTTTGAAAAACGCATGGAATTGTCTAAGGAAGTGGCAACATATAAAACTGCAAATAACATAAGCGTCTTCGATGCAAAACGCGAAGACCTTGTTATAAAAAATTTCCTTGATTCTCTCGATGACAAAAGTTTGTCCAAATGGGGCGCATCACTTATTTATGAGCTTATGCGCAGCTCAAAACAATATCAAAGCTCTCTTTTCTCCTCCTCTAAAAACAACACAAAAATTTCCGATGCAACTATCGTATGTCAGGGTGTTGTAGGCTCATATGCTGAGGAGGCTGCAATCGGCTATTTTGGAGAAAGTGCAAAAATACAATGTCTGAAAAGCTTTAGCGACGTATTTGATTATGTTCTTACGTCAAAAGCAGATTTTGGTGTTGTGCCGATTGAAAACTCTTCTACCGGCTCAATTGGCGATGTGTATGATTTGTTTGAAAAATACGACTGTAAAATAGTCGGAGAATACATACTTAAAATAAATCATAACCTTCTTGCAAATGCCAACGCTACCGAAGAGACCATAACAGATGTATATTCTCATACACAGGGCTTTGAACAGTGCAGCGCATTTTTAAGCAAATATCCGCACTTTAATCTCGTTCCATATCATAACACGGCGATAAGTGCAAAATATGTGTCCGAATCAGGCGATAAAACAAAAGCTGCAATCGCCTCAAAGCGGGCAGCAAAAATCTATAACTTAAAAACAATTTGCGAAAACATAAATAATAATTATAATAATTACACACGTTTCGTTATCATATCAAAGGATTTATCAGTGGACAAAAACGCCGACAAAATATCGGTCATGTTTCGTCTTAATCACGAAAAAGGTCTTTTGTGCAAGCTTATGGCAAGCTTCGAAAAATACGGCGTAAATCTACTGAAAATAGAATCGCGACCTATTCCTAATAAGAGCTGGCAATATAATTTCTTTATAGATTTTGAAGCGAGTCTTTGCGACTCATCTATAAACGAAATGCTCGATTTACTTTCAAAAAATTCCGAATCATTTAAGCTTTTAGGCAATTACAAAGGCGCAAACATATAAAAAGGAGTAATAATAATGAACTGGATTCAAGTGTCAATACAAACAACTACACAGGGAATTGAGCCTGTGTGCGCGAGACTATACGCCATAGGAATTACAGGCACGGAAATTGAAGATTCCGCAGACTTTAATGACTTCCTTGAAAATGAAACTAAATACTGGGACTATGTCGACGAGTCGCTTATGTATAAAAAAACTGCGCCAACACAAGTCAAAATCTATGTGACGGAAAATGAAAGCGGACGCGAACAACTCGTCTCCGTAAGGCAAGCAATGGAGGCTTTAAAATTGCTTGATGAAGACGACGCTTTCGGCACGCTTGAAATATCGCTTGAAAACATGTCGGAACAAGACTGGGCAGAAAACTGGAAACAGTATTATAAGCCATTAAAGGTTGGCAAGCATATTCTTATTAAGCCCGAGTGGGAGCCCCTTGATGATAGCGAAGGACGAACAGTATTTAATATAAATCCGGGCATGAGCTTTGGCACAGGTACGCATCAGAGCACACAGTTATGTATAGAAGGGCTTGAAGATTATATCAAAGACGGCGACAGCGTGCTTGACCTTGGATGCGGCAGCGGTATTTTATCAATTATTGCTCTTCTTCTAAATGCAAGCGATGCACTCGCAGTCGATATTGACCCGAATGCCGCAAAAATAGCAATAGAAAATGCGCAAAAAAATGGTTTTAGCACTCCGCGCTATCAGGCAATCGCAGCAGACGTTTTATCTGATACTGATGCGCGCAAGAGAATCTGTGAAAAGAAGTATGATATAGTTCTTGCAAACATTGTTGCCGATGTAATAATTGCACTCGCACCGTTTGCAAAATCAGTTCTAAAAAAAGATGCCGTTTTCATATGCTCTGGCATTATACTCGAAAGAATTGACGATGTGAAAAAAGCGCTTATATCTTCGGAATTTGAAATTTTGCAGGTAAATCAAAAAGGCGAATGGGCGTCAATTATCGCAAAATAAAATGCATATAAAATCAGATGCAACGCCTGCATCTGATTTTTTTCTTTATTTAACTTGCATTTTTTATTTTGATTTGATAAGATAGTATTTGAAGTAAATCACAGACAGAATTTTATTTTATCGTCGTATGCGAGGTGCAATATGCCGCGATTTTTTATAGATAAAAATGATATTTCAAACAATAAAATAACAATTACAGGCGAAGATGCAAAGCATATATCGAAGGTTCTTCGGATGAAAATCGGCGAAGAGATCGAACTTTGTGACGGGTGCGGAATTGATTACAGTGCAAAAATAGAAAGTCTCGACAAAACGAGTGTTAATGTAAGTATCGTTTCGCAAAGGAAAAATGACACAGAGCCCGAAATCGAAATAACGCTTTTTCAAGCACTGCCGAAATCAGGCAAGATGGAATACATAATCCAAAAATGCACCGAACTTGGAATAAATAAAATTATTCCTTGCATTATGGACAGATGTGTTGTAAAATTAAATAGTGAGGCTGATGCACAAAAAAAGACACAGCGCTATCAAAGCATTGCTTACGCTGCGGCAAAGCAGTCGGGACGAGGCATTGTGCCGACAGTTTCGATTCCTTATACATTCGATGAGGCAATAAAAGAATTATCGAATTACGATTTGGCTTTCGCGGCGTATGAAAACGAAGACAACACAACGCTTAAAGATATTCTTTCAAAATCAAAAAGCGCAAAAAGCATCGCCTTTGTCATTGGTCCTGAAGGCGGCATATCGGAAAGCGAGATCGCAAAAATTCAAAACGAAAATCTTGAGTGTGTTACTCTCGGCAAAAGAATACTTCGCACCGAAACAGCATCGACAGCCGTACTTTCCATGATAAACTACGAATTTTTTCTTTAATAACACACAACTTCATAAGGAGGAGTTTTTGAAATGATGATTAAGGATATAACAAAAATGAGCGCAAAACAAATTGAGGAGAAGCTCACAAACAGATTGCTTTTGAATTTTGGATATATAATCCTCGCATACCCCATCTTATATGGCTTTTATCTTTATGCGATGGGCAGACTCGGAAATATTTTGACATACAAATATACAATGTTTGGATTATTTTTAGCTTTTGCGATTGCAACTATAGCGCTGTATGTCCTTCCTTTTGCAAAGCTTCCAAAACTCGAAGAATACACAGTAACTCTCAGAAATTACGCTCATATGGCGCTTGCAGTTACTTTGGCGGTTTTCTATCTCAATCTTCCCTTCTATACACGTTGGCTCCCGATTGAAACTTCGCCGTCATCGCTTCGTCCGGTTCTTATGTTTTTGAAAAATACGCAGTATGCATATTACGTTGTGGCAATTTTAATGTTTGTATATCTCGTATTCACAATAGTATATCATAACGTGCTCATCCGTAAATATACAAAAAGCGCAAAGAAATCTTCAAAAATAAAAATTTCAATCAAAACAAAATAATAAAAACTATTAAGGCAGTGCGTCGCTAATCGCACTGCCCTTTTAATTTGTAAATTAAAATAATATGTGAATTTTTTATTTTTATGTTGAATCACAAAACACTTTGTGATACGATATGCTTATTTAATAATAAAGAGTATATTCTTACTTTATATGCGTGAATAATTAGACGTAGTATATAAATTTTTACGGAGGAAAACAGTGCGAATTCAAAAGAGCTATAACACGGAAAATGAAATAGCGTATACCGATGTAAATACCGGCTTGCTTTATGACGAAGTTTATGAGCGTGAAAAAGCAGGTCTTTTAAACGTGTCTGTAGACGCGCCCTCAAAAACGATAGGCCAGATTATTTCCGGTAATATATTTACATATTTTAACTTTGTTTTTGCCGCTCTCGCGCTGCTATTGATATTAGTCGGCTCATTTCGCGAGCTTACTTTTCTTCCTATTATAATTCTTAACACCCTTATAGGTATAATACAGGAAATACGTTCAAAGCGTGTGCTCGACAAATTAAATGTGATAAATGAGCCAAAGTCACGCGTTTTGCGAAATGGCGTGATAAATACGATTGCCTCCGAAAAGCTTGTAGTCGACGATATTATAATGTTATCATCCGGAAATCAGATTTGCGCCGATGCAATAGTCGTTGACGGCGAAGTGCAGGTAAACGAATCACTTCTCACCGGAGAAGCCGATGAAATCACAAAGAAAACCGGCGATCATCTGTTGTCGGGAAGTTTTATTGTTTCGGGAAGCTGCATGGCACAGCTTACAACTGTCGGCAGGGATTCATACATTTCAAGGCTTATGCTTGAAGCAAAAGCAGAGAAAAAAGGAGAAAATTCAGAAATGATGCGCTCATTAAATCGCCTTATAGCGATTGTCGGCGTAATAATAATCCCGATAGGAATTATTATGTTTTCGCAGCATTATTTTAGGCTCGGAGAAAGCATAGGGCAAAGCGTCGAGTCAATGGTCGCCGCACTTATCGGCATGATTCCCGAAGGACTGTATCTTCTTGCAAGCATCGCGCTGGTGCTTAGCGTAATGCGCCTTGCAAAAAAACATGTACTCGTACATGAACTTTCATGTATAGAAACACTTGCACGCGTAGATGTGCTTTGCGTCGACAAAACAGGTACAATCACAGAAAACACAATGCAAGTTGATGAGGTATTGCCGCTCGATGAATATGTTTTTGGTGCAGATGAGCCGGACCTGAACTTGATTATAGGCGACTTTGCATCAAATATGAATGCCGACAATGCAACCATGGCTGCAATAAAAGAGTATTTTGCGGAAAATACAGGCACAACAGCCGATTGGGTAAACTCATTTTCATCTGTTACAAAATGCTCTTCGGCCTGCTTTAATGACGAGACATATATTCTCGGTGCGCCGGAATTTGTACTATGCGACCAATATGACGATTACAAAGAAACTGTTGAAGAATACTCAAAAACAGGTGCGCGTGTACTTGTATTTGCAAAATGTGACGAATCATATGACGAAGATGCACCCACTAAAGACACAGTCGCACTCTGCTTTATAATTATGTCAAACCCCATTCGCAAGGATGCAAAAGAAACATTTGAGTATTTTGACGAGCAAGGAGTCGAAGTAAAGGTAATTTCGGGCGACAATCCACTCACAGTATGTGAAGTCGCAAAACGCGCAGGCATAAAAAATGCCGACAATTTTATTGATGCATCGACTCTAACTGATGACGATATGCTCTATGACGCTGCCCTAAAATATACGGTATTTGGCAGAGTAAATCCCAAACAGAAAAAACAGCTTGTGCTTGCACTTAAAAAAGCAGGAAAAACAGTCGCCATGACAGGTGACGGCGTAAACGATGTGCTCGCACTCAAAAAAGCTGACTGCAGTATTGCAATGGCATCAGGCAGTGAAGCCGCTTCTCACGTATCACAGCTTGTACTTCTCGACTCCGATTTTTCGTGTATGCCGTCAGTTGTGCTTGAAGGAAGGCGCGTCGTTAACAACATTGAGCGCTCTGCATGTTTGTTTTTAGTAAAAAATATTTTTTCAATGATGATGGCTTTGTTTTCGATGATTTTTGTCGTAAACTATCCGCTTTTGCCTTCACAGATTTCGCTCGTTAGCACCTTTACAATAGGCGTTCCGGCATTTTTCCTTGCTCTTGAACCAAATAAAAACATTATTAAAGGAAAATTTTTAGCAAACGTACTTGGTGCAGCCCTTCCGGCAGGTATGAGTGCATTTATAATGATTGCATTGCTTATGCTGTTTGCAAATGTATTTGGAATAGATGAAACATCAGCATCTACAGTATCGGCTCTTCTTTTGTCAACCGTCGGACTTCTATTCCTGTATACGAAGAGTAAGCCAATGAATCTGCTTCGCTCATGCATATGGCTTTTAATGCTTGCGGGGCTTGTACTTTCAAGTATATTTCTAAACGATTTGTTTGGCATTACGCCACTGTCACTTAAAGCAAGTCTTCTGCTTGTAATATTTATAATCGCAACAGAGCCTGTGCTTCGATATCTCACATACATCCTTCGCCTGCTCTACAAGCTATACGTGTGGATTTGTCAAAACATAAAGCGCATTTTAAATTAACCCTCTACAGCGCTTATCTTATCGCAAAAAATTTTTGTATAAATTTTAAAAAAATGCTTGATTTTTACTTTTGTTTGTGTTATTCTATTATGGCGTAAAAATACACACGCTTTGTAAATTCGAGGGTGGTGCCGAAAAATGCTTTCGGTTCCCGAGAATATTGCACAAGGCGGAGGTATTATCGGACAAGATATAAATCTTGACGAAAAAATTAAAACCGGAGGTGCTATTTAAAATGGCAAACGTAATTTCAATGAAACAGCTTCTTGAAGCAGGTGTTCACTTCGGACATCAGACAAGACGCTGGAACCCAAAAATGGCAGAGTACATCTTTACAGAGAGAAACGGTATCTACATTATCGACTTACAGAAAACTGTAAAGAAAGTAGAAGAAGCATACAACTTCATCCGTGAAGTTGCTGCTAACGGCGACGACATTTTGTTCGTTGGTACAAAGAAGCAGGCGCAGGATTCCATTAAAGAGGAAGCTATCCGCGTTGGTATGTACTATGTAAATGCAAGATGGCTCGGCGGTATGCTCACAAACTTTAAGACAATCAAAAAACGTATCGACAGATTAAGCCAGCTTAACAAGATGGAAGAAAACGGTACATTTGATCTTCTTCCGAAAAAGGAAGTAAGCAACCTTCTTGCAGAGCGTGAGAAGCTCGAAAAGTATCTCGGCGGTATCAAAGAGATGAAAAAACTCCCGGGCGCACTTTTCGTTGTAGACCCGAGAAAAGAAAAGATTGCAATCGCAGAAGCTAAAAAGCTTGGTATCCCGGTTGTAGCAATCGTTGATACAAACTGTGACCCTGAAGAAGTTGACTACGTAATTCCTGGTAACGATGACGCTATTCGTGCCGTAAAGCTTATCGCAGCAGCTATGGCAAACGCTATCATCGAAGGCAGACAGGGCGAGCAATTATCAGCTGAAGGCAGCGATGCAGAAGAAGCAGCTGAAAGCGAAGAAAACTAATTATAAAAAATATGGCGGTCTTTTCAGTCTTTTGCGCAAAGACGCAAAGGCCGCTTTTCTTTAGAAAAAAACTAATTTATATATTGAAAGGATTGATGATACATGTTTAGCGCAATGGACGTTAAAAATTTGAGAGAAAAAACAGGTTGCGGTATGATGGACTGCAAAAAGGCTCTTACAGAATCAAACGGAGATATGGAAAAAGCTATTGAATTTTTAAGAGAGAAAGGCCTTGCAACAGCTGCCAAAAAATCAGGCAGAATCGCTGCAGAAGGTATCGTTGACTCTTATGTTGAAGGCAACATCGGCGTATTGCTCGAAGTAAACGCAGAGACAGACTTCGTTGCTAAGAACGATGAGTTCCGCACATTCGTTGCTGACGTAGCAAAAGTAATCGCTAAAGAAGCGCCGGCTGATGTAGATGCTCTTATGGAGGTAAAACTCTATGGCGATCAGAACGTTCGTGATGCTCTTACAGAAAAGATTGCAAAAATCGGCGAAAATATGAATATCAGAAGATTTGCAAGAATCGAAGGTAATGTATGCTCATACATTCACGGCGGCGGCAGAATCGGTGTTCTTGTTGAAGCTGAAGGAAGTCTTGCAGATGAAGCTGCTTATGAAGCTGCAAGAGACGTTGCAATGCAGATTGCAGCTATCAATCCTTTATACCTTTCTTCTGAGGTTATTCCTGCAAATGAGCTTGAAAAAGAAAAGAACATTATCATGGCTCAGATCAAGGAAGATCCTAAGAATGCAAGCAAACCCGATGCAATTATCGAAAAGATGGTTAGCGGCAGAATCAACAAGTTCTACGAGCAAAACTGCTTGCTTCAGCAGGAGTTCGTTAAGGATAGCGACTTAAAGGTTGAAAAGTATCTTGCATCAAAGGGTGTTAAGCTTGTAAACTTTGTTCGCTTCGAAAAAGGTGAAGGTATAGAAAAAAGAGAAGATAATTTTGCAGATGAAGTTGCAAACATGATAAAATAGTGGTAAAATAGAAGGGACATACATATTGTTCCCTTACAGACCGCGTTTTCAGGGAACACAAAATGTGTTCCCTTTTTTGTAACACATGAAAATTTTTAGGAGGTTGATTATCTTGAAATCAAAATACAAAAGAGTTCTTCTGAAGGTAAGTGGCGAAGCACTTGCCGGAGCTAATAAAACAGGTCTTAATCCCGAAACACTTTCGTCGATTTCATCTGCTATTAAAAAATGCATTGATTTAGGCGTAGAGATTGCAATAGTTGTCGGAGGAGGTAACTTCTGGCGCGGAAGAACAGGCGAAAATATGGACCGCACAAGAGCTGACCACATGGGCATGCTTGCTACCGTTATAAATGCACTCGGTCTCGGCGATGCGCTCGAATCAAAAGGTATCCCGACACGCGTACAGACAGCTATCGAAATGCGTCAGATTGCAGAACCATACATCCGCGGACGCGCAATTCATCATCTCGATGCAGGAAGAGTTGTCATCTTTGGTTGCGGTACAGGTAACCCCTTCTTCTCCACTGACACAGCTGCCGCTCTTCGCGCAGCGGAGATTGACGCTGAAATTATCCTTTTAGCAAAAAAGGTCGATGGTGTATATGACTCCGACCCCAACATAAACCCCAACGCTGTTCGCTTCGACGAGCTTTCATATATCGACGTATTAAATCGTGGACTCGGCGTTATGGACTCAACGGCAACATCGCTTTGCATGGATAATAATATTCCGATTCATGTGTTTGGCCTTGACGATCCGGAAAATATCGTTCGCGCAGTTTGTGGCGAGAAAATCGGTACTCTCGTATCAAAATAATTTTTGTATATAAAAATAAATTTATCATAGAATTTAGAAAAGCTAACTTTTAAGGAGGAAAATATTATGGCATCAAAATATCCCGAAATTTCAAACAAAATGGACAAAACATTAAGCGTTTACAGCGCAGACTTACAATCAATTCGTGCAGGACGTGCAAACCCTGCAATACTTGATAAAATTTTAGTTGACTATTACGGCACACCTACGCCTATCCCCCAGCTCGGTACAGTTTCTGTTCCTGAAGCTCGCACACTTCTCATTTCGCCATGGGACGTTAACGCTGTAAAGGAAGTTGAAAAAGCGATTTTGAAATCAGAGCTTGGCATAAATCCCAATAGTGACGGAAAATCGATTCGTCTTTCCTTCCCACCTCTTACAGAAGAGAGAAGAAAAGAAATCGTAAAGGATATTCATAAAAGAGCAGAAGATGCAAAAGTTGCAATCCGTTCAATTCGTCGTGATGCAATCGAAAACTATAAGGCTCAAAAGAAATCAGGCGAAATTACAGAAGATGACCTTAAGGAAATTGAAAAGAACATTCAGTCTCTTACAGACGAGTATGTAAAAGAAATAGATACAATTCTTGCAAAGAAAGAAAAGGAAATCCTCGAGGTATAATATCATAGCTTCTATTTTATAAGGAGGCCATTATGGCATTTTTTAAAAAGTCAAAAAAGCAATATGATAAATCTTTACTTCCAAAGCACGTAGCTATTATTATGGACGGCAACGGAAGGTGGGCAAAAAAACGTTCGCTACCTCGTATGATGGGACATAAAGCCGGCGCAGATACTCTTCGTAAGATAAGTCGCTTTGCCGGAAATATGGGAATAGAATATGTTACCGTATATGCCTTTTCGACCGAAAACTGGAAACGCTCCGACGAAGAAGTTTCAGGTCTTATGTCACTGCTTTTGGAGTATTTAAAAAACGCTGAAAAAGAGCTTGGTGCAGATGATGTGCGCATACGCGTTATAGGCGATAAATCACGCTTTTCGCAGGAAATTCAAGACGAGTTTGAGCGCGTTGAGAACATAACAAAAGACAACAAGTCTGTTACTGTGACGCTTGCACTAAACTATGGCGGACGCGATGAGATACTTCGTGCCACGCGAAAGCTTGCGCTCGATGTGAAAAGCGGCGCTATAAACGCAAAAGATATTGATGAAACATTATTTTCATCACAGCTTTATACAAACTATATGCCCGACCCGGACCTTGTAATACGTACAAGCGGAGAGATGCGCATCAGTAACTACCTTTTGTGGCAAATCTCATATAGCGAGTTCTATTTTACAAATGTTTTATGGCCGGACTTTAACGAAAAAGAATTTACAAAAGCAATCGATGCATATTTGTCACGGAACAGACGTTTCGGCGGACGCTAATCTTTAAATATATAATTCTCTTGGCGGAGGTAAGCTTTATGAGCAAGGATACAGCAATAAGAGTCATGTCTGCAATAGTAGGTCTTGTCGTATTTTTTCTAATAGTTTTATCAAGCAGTATCGTATTTAATATTGCACTCGGAGCAATAATACTTTTTATGCTCCTTGAGTTTTTGCATGCATTTAAGTATGGTATAACGCTTAAATTGACTGCTCTTGCAGCATCGCTGTCTATTATTTACTCTGTTTGCAGCTATAAAACGGACATTCTTGCGCTTACGCTTATCTCATTTATAGCAGTTCTTATAACAGAATCTATTTTCCTTCACAAGACAATCAGCTTTAACGATATTTCAAATGTGCTTTTTGCAACGCTGTACATAAGTATTTTTTCTTCATTTATCGCTCTGATGCGCAGCTTTGGAGAATTTGAAATATACTATCTTTGCCTGCTTTTTACGTGTGCATGGATAAGCGATACGGGCGCATACTTTATGGGACGCTTTTTTGGACGCCGCAAGCTCGCGCCTGATATAAGTCCGAAAAAAACGATTGCAGGAAGCATCGGCGGAATAGCATTTGCAGCGGTTGGATGTATGATACTCGGCGCTGTGTCAGTTTTTATATCAAAATCAAATCCAAACTATATAGTCCTTGCCATAATCGGCGCATTCGGCTCATGTCTTGCACAAATCGGAGATTTGGGAGCATCGATTATTAAGAGAAGCTGCGGCGTAAAGGATTTCGGCAATATTATGCCCGGACACGGCGGTATGCTTGACCGCTTTGACAGCGTCATATTTATTGCACCGTTCATCTTTTTTGCATGCTATTATCTTAAAACATTTGGCATTTTTCTGTTTTGATTTTTAACTAAAGAAGGTAATTTTTTATGTCACATAATATATCAATTTTAGGCTCTACAGGCTCAATCGGTACACAGAGCCTTGACATAGTATCAAAAAGCCCCGATATAAAAGTATTGGGGCTTTCTGGCAATAATAATATAGCTTTACTCGAAGAGCAGGCGAGAAAATTTTTGCCGCGCGTCGTTTGCGTAGCAGACGAAAATAAGGCGCAGGATTTAAAGATTAAACTTGCTGATACTAATGTGCGAGTTGTCGGCGGAGTTGACGGCATGTGCGAAGTTGCGTCGCTTGATGATGTAAAAACCGTTATAACTGCCGTCACAGGTTTTTCCGGTTTACGCCCAACAATCAGCGCAATAAAAGCAGGTAAAAATATCGCTCTTGCTAACAAGGAAACAATGGTTGCGGCAGGTTATCTTGTGACAAAGCTTGCAAAACAAAATAATGTAAGCATTTTGCCTGTTGACAGCGAGCATAGCGCTGTTTTCCAATCGCTTGCAGGCATGAAGGACAAAAAGCAGCTTAAAAGGATAATCCTTACTGCTTCAGGCGGTCCGTTTTACAAAAAAACGCGTGCCGAGCTCGAAAACATTACACCGCAGATGGCACTTAAGCATCCTAACTGGAGCATGGGCGCAAAAATTACAATCGATTCATCTACTCTTGTTAACAAGGGACTCGAAGTAATCGAAGCACGCTGGCTTTTTGACGTACAAAAAGATAATATCGATGTTCTCGTGCATCCGCAAAGCATTATTCATTCAATGATCGAATATGTTGACGGCTCTGTGATTGCGCAGCTCGGTCTTCCCGATATGCATCTGCCGATTGCCTACGCTCTTACCTACCCTGATAGAATGAATATCGGCGGCGAATCTCTCGATCTAGCTAAGATTTCTAATCTTACTTTTTCAAACCCGGACACAGATACATTCAGAGCTCTTCCGCTTGCATATAAAGCACTCGAGCAGGACGGCACGATGTGTGCGGTATATAACGGAGCAGACGAAGCTGCAGTAGACCTTTTCTTAAAAGGCAAAATACGCTACCTCGAGATTGCAGACGTTATAGAAGAGGCAATGGGCGCATATACTAACACAGATGCCGACTGTCTTGAAAACATTTGCGCTGCGGACAGCTGGGCGCGTGAATATGTGTATAAAAAATTCCTATAATTTATGAGGGTGTGATTTTTTGTTTAACAACATCTGGACAATTATTATATCTATTTTTGTCTTTGCACTTATGGTTGCAATCCATGAATTCGGCCATTTCAGCGTTGCAAAGCTGTTTGGCATACGCGTAAACGAATTTGCAATAGGAATGGGACCTGTGCTTTGGAAAAAGAAGCATAAAGAAACGCTTTATTCTCTTCGCGCAATCCCTATGGGCGGTTTTTGTCAGATGGAAGGCGAAGATAGCTACAGCGACGATGAGCGTTCATTTGGCAAAGCCGCATGGTATAAGCGCTTCGCAGTCGTAGCTGCAGGCGCAGTTTTAAATATTATTTTAGGCTTTGTGATACTGCTTATAATCCAGATGTCATCTGCAAATATAACCACGACTGTTATTGATAACTTCACTCCAAACACTAACCTCGTAAATTCATCGTTTCAGCCCGGCGATCGCATAGTCGCATTAGGCAATACGAAAATCAACATCTTTGAAGATTTGTCGTTTGAGCTTAGCCGCATCACCGACAAGCCTGTCGATGTGAGCGTTATCCGCGGCGGCGAAAAAATCACACAGACAGTTACTCCTGTAAAACAGGATATAACATACATTTACGGCGAAGATGAGTTTGTTTTTACATCGACTATAAACGGCGTGCTTGATCAAAAACAAACTGTTGCTGCGCCGGATTCCGAGCAATACAAAGCGCTTGTTGGCACTACACAAACACAATCACGCTATATATTAGGCTTTGAAGCGCTGCAGCAAAAGCAAACATTTGCAAGCGCAATTAAAAATGCATTCTTCCTTACAATCTACAACATAAAGGTCGTATATGTTTCTTTATACGAACTTATACGAGGCGCTGCGGATGTATCGCAAATCAGCGGTCCAATCGGAATAATCAATGTAATAGGTCAGGCGTCAAAAATGAATGCATCGGCGCTTTTTAACCTCGTTGCGTTGCTTACAATAAATTTAGGCATTATGAATTTATTGCCTATTCCTGCGCTTGACGGCGGCAAACTTTTCATTATTATAATTGAAGCAATCACTCGAAAAAAGCTTCCACCCGAACGCGAAGGCATAATACAGCTAATCGGCTTTGTTTTGCTGATTTCCATTTTACTTTTTGCGACGTATAACGATATTTTGCGTCTGTTTTCAGCGCGCTGATTTAGTATAAACAAGGAATGATTTACTTATGAAAGATAAAATCACAAAAACAATAAATGTAGGCGGCATCAAAATTGGCGGCGGAAACGCGATAAGCGTACAATCTATGACTAATACGGATACACGCGACGTTAAAAAAACAGTAGCACAGATAAAAGCTCTTGAAGAAGCCGGCTGTGATATTGTGCGCGTTGCCGTTCCCGACGAGCAGGCGGCTAATGCAGTCGCGCAAATAAAAAAGCAAATTAACATACCATTGGTATGTGATATACATTTTGATTACAGACTCGCACTTATATGTATGCAAGGTGGCGTCGACAAAGTGCGCATTAACCCCGGCAACATTGGCAGCATGGAAAAAATACGTGCTGTGTGCGATATGGCGAAGAGCAAGAATATACCGATACGTATAGGCGTAAACGGTGGTTCTCTTGAAAAAAGTATTTTAGAAAAATATAAAGGCGCTACACCTGATGCGCTCGTTGAAAGCGCCCTTAATCATGCGTCGCTTCTTGAAGAATGCGGTTTTTCAGACATTGCGCTCTCTCTTAAAGCTTCCGATGTGCCGACAATGATTGAGGCTTATCGTCTTGCACACGAAAAATGCGATTATCCTTTGCATTTAGGCGTAACCGAGGCTGGTACATATGAAGGCGGAATTATAAAGTCATCTGTTGGTATAGGTGCACTTCTTTCGCAGGGAATCGGCGATACTATACGTGTATCTCTTACTGATGACCCGCTTCGCGAGGTGCATGCCGGAATAGAAATATTAAAATCTCTTTCACTTCGAAGTGGCGGTGTCACGTTTGTTTCGTGCCCGACCTGCGGAAGATGTCAGATAAATCTTATTGAAATTGCAAACAAGGTGTATTCTCTTACGAAAAACATTAAAAAAGATATAAAAATTGCCGTTATGGGTTGCGCTGTGAATGGCCCCGGTGAGGCGCGCGATGCCGATATCGGCATTGCGGGCGGAAAAGGCGAAGGCCTTATTTTTAAAAAGGGCGAAATCATTAAAAAAGTTCGTCAGGAAGAGATAGTGTCTGCTCTTATGAGCGAAATTGAGAAGATGTAATAAAACACAAAGGAGACAGAAATGACAAAGGTCAAGGATTTAATTGCCGATTGCGACTCAACTCTTGGTGCAATTGAGCTTTCAAAAATCAACATAAATAAAAAAGACCGCACGATGTCGCTTATTCTTGCCGATACAGTAAGCATTACCACAAATCAGCTTGATGAGCTTAAAAATATGTTTATAAGCAAATTCAACTTATCTAATGTACATATAGAAGCTAATCCATCATGCATACTTACCGAATCGATGCTTCAGCAGCGCCGCGACGAAGAAGAACTAATCAAAAAATTCGAGTCGCAGCTCGGAACAAAAAAATCGAGCGAAATTATTGCAGGAAAGAAAATCAAAGGTGCACTTATGCCGCTCGAGGACGTAAATGCCGAGGCAGGCAGAGTTCGTACGAGCGGAGAAATTTTTGCAGTTGAATGGCTTGAGCGCAAAGACCACTCCTGGATTTTAACCTTTGATATCACAGACAAAAAGGACTCGCGTACAGTAAAGCTTTTTTGCAACCTTTCACCGCGTAAAAACGGCGACGGCTCATTTTCGTCTGCTCGTGACAGCGCACAAAAAGAAAAGGTTGAAAAACGCATAAAAAAAGGTGTATGGGTATCTGTTTATGGCGACGTTTCATATGATAAATACTCGCGTGACACGGTTATAACGGCATACGACATAAATGAGCTTGAGGCACCAAAGCCAAAAACGGACGATGCCGACGAAAAGCGCGTCGAGCTTCACATGCATACACAGATGTCAACAATGGACGGCGTATCGAGCGCCGAAAGCCTTATAAAGCGTGCTGCACAGTGGGGACATAAGGCAGTTGCGATAACTGACCACGGCGTTGTGCAGGCATTTCCCGAAGCAGCAAAGGCAGCAAAGGCAAATAACATCAAGGTAATATATGGCGTAGAAGGATATGTTGTAGACGACAAAACCTCAATAGTTTTTAATCAGAAAAGCTACGATTTAAACGATAGCTTTGTCGTTTTTGACCTTGAAACGACAGGTCTTAGCGCAGATAAAAACTTCATAATAGAAATAGGTGCGGTAAAAATTGAGCGTGGCGAGATTGTAGACACATTTTCTACGTTTGTCGAGCCACCGGTTAATATACCTCAAAAAATTACTGAGCTTACAGGCATAAATGACTCGATGGTACGCGGAGCACCACGTGAAGAAGAAGCAGTTAGTAAATTTATAGCCTTTTGTGAAAATAGCGTGCTCGTAGCACATAATGCGCTTTTTGACACGGGCTTTATAAGAGCATCTCTTAAAAGACGCGGCGAAAGCTTCGGCTTTTGTTTTGTTGACACGCTTTCCCTTGCAAGAAAACTCTATCCGGAGCTTAAAAATCATAAGTTAGCTACACTTACAAAGCATCTAAAAGTAACGCTTGATAATCACCATCGTGCAGTTGACGATGCTCTTGCAACGGCTCATATTTTTATAAAGATGCTTAACCGTCTTAGCGAGCTTGGTGCATCGAATGTGTGTGAACTAAACACCTTCTTTGGAAATAAAATTGATGTGCGCGGTGTGCCGTCACATCACATAATCATAATTGCAAAAAATCCTACAGGTCTTATGAATCTGTATAAACTCATATCCACATCGCATCTCGATTATTTCTATCGCACTCCAAGGCTTCCTAAAAGTGTAATAGAAAAGCATCGTGAGGGTCTGATTATAGGCTCTGCTTGTGAATCGGGCGAAGTTTATAAAGCTGTTTTTTCAGGGCGCAGCGAGCAGGAAATCGACGACATTGTATCTTTTTATGACTATCTCGAAATTCAGCCGCTCGGTAATAACGAATTTATGCTTCGAAACGGAGATGTAAGCTCGAAAAAAGAGCTTGAGGATATCAACAAAAAAATTATTGAGCTATCTAAAAAACACAATAAGCTCACAGTCGCAACGGGCGATGTGCACTTTTTAGACCCTGAAGACGAAATATACAGACGTGTTCTTATGGCAGGCAAAGGCTTTGATGACGCCGATTTCCAGGCACCGCTGTATTTTCGCACAACAAAGGAAATGCTTGACGAATTTTCGTATCTAGACGAAGAAACCGCATATGAAGTCGTTGTAACAAATCCTAATATAATCGCCGATATGACGGAGGTTCTCTCCCCTGTGCGATCGGGCACATATCCGCCAAGCATTGAAGGTGCACAGGAAGATATTATAAACATGTCGCACGATAAAGCGCGCGAAATATATGGCGACCCACTCCCCGATATAGTAAAAGAGCGTATGGGTAAAGAGCTAAAATCAATTACGACATACGGCTTTTCCGTTATGTACAAAATTGCGCAGCAGCTCGTAAGCAAGTCACTTTCCGACGGATATCTCGTTGGCTCGCGTGGCTCCGTTGGCTCATCGTTTGTCGCATTTTTGTCCGGCATTACAGAAGTTAACGCTCTGCCGGCACATTATATATGCAAAAAATGCAAGCATAGCGAATTTGTAGAAGACGGCTCCGGCATATCAGGATGCGACCTGCCCGATAAGGTGTGTCCCGTTTGCGGAGAAAACTATGCAAAAGACGGTCACGATATCCCATTTGAAACATTCTTAGGCTTTGCAGGCGATAAAGAACCTGATATCGACCTTAACTTTTCGGGCGAATATCAAAGCGTTGCGCATAAATTTACAGAAGAATTATTTGGCGAAGGCCATGTTTTTCGCGCAGGAACGATTGGTACAATTGCTGACAAAACGGCTTTTGGTTATGCAAAAAAATATTTTGAAGAGCGCTCAATCGTCGCACACAACGCCGAGCTAAAGCGCATCTCGATTGGTTGTACCGGCGTAAAGCGTACAACGGGTCAGCATCCGGGCGGTGTAATAATTTTGCCAAAGGCAAATGACATTCATGAATTTTGCCCCGTACAGCATCCTGCAGACGACTCCGAAAGCACGATTATTACAACCCACTTCGATTATCACTCAATACACGATAATCTCTTAAAGCTCGATATACTCGGTCACGATGACCCTACGGTAATAAAGATGCTTGAGGATTTGACAGGCGTTGATGCAAAACAGATTCCGCTCGACGATAAAGAAACTTTGTCACTGTTTTTAAATACAGATGCACTCGGTGTAACGAGCGAAGAAATCGGCAGCGAAGTCGGTACGTTTGGCGTGCCCGAATTTGGAACGAACTTTGTGCGCCAGATGCTCGTTGACACAAAGCCGACGAAATTTTCAGAGCTTTTACGTATATCAGGTCTTTCTCACGGCACTGACGTATGGACAAATAACGCGCAGGATTATATACAAAGCGGTCAAATCGTTTTGTCCGAGGCAATCTGTACGCGTGACGATATAATGATTTATCTTATCCATATGGGCCTTGAGCCAAAGCTTGCATTTACAATTATGGAAAAAGTCCGTAAAGGCAAAGGCCTTACGGCTGACGACGAAAAAGAGATGAGAGCGCACGATGTGCCACAGTGGTATATTGATTCGTGTAACAAAATTCAGTATATGTTCCCGAAGGCACACGCCGCAGCATATGTAATGATGGCTTTTCGTATAGCATACTTTAAGGTACACTATCCTATCGCATACTACTGTGCATACTTTTCAATACGCGCACTCGGCGCATTCGACGCAAGCATTATGTGTCACGGCGCACAAAATGTTCTTGATGCAATGAAAAATATTAAAAACTTGCCTCAACCTACACAAAAGGATAAGGATTTATACACGACGCTTGAGCTTTGCCGCGAAATGTATGCGCGCGGATTCGACTTTTTAAACATAGATCTCTACGAATCAGATGCAAAAAATTTCTTGCCAAAGGGCGATAAAATATTGCCTCCGCTTTCAAGTCTACCAAACGTAAGCATAGCGCAGGCAAATGCAATATGCGAAGAGAGAAAAAAAGGCGAATTTCATTCTGTTGAAGACCTTCACATGCGCACAAAAATCAGCAAAACTGCGCTTGATTCGCTTGAACAAAGCGGTTGCTTTACTGACATACCGGAGAGCTCACAGATGTCTTTGGAGGATTTATTTAGGTAAGCTTTAATATTATTAAATTTATATATCCTGAAATTATCATATAAAAAATAAATATTTATGTTTTGCCGCATTTTATGTATAAGTTTTATCATATATGTTAAAAGTAGATAAAACACATATTGCGGCAATTTTTTTATGCATTCATTGACTAAACCTTTCTTTCATGGTATAATGTAGTAATTATTTATGAATTAAAACTGCATGATAAATGCATAGTTTTATATAATTATGAGCGGAAAAAATAACGAAATGGAGGATATTTTTGTGTCAAAAAAACAAAAACTGAAAATTATACCGTTAGGTGGCCTGAGCGAAATTGGCAAAAACATGACGGTTTTCGAGTATGGTGACGAGATATTTGTAGTTGACTGTGGAATTGCATTTCCTGATGACGACATGCCGGGCATCGACCTTGTCATACCTGATACTACCTACCTTGAGAAAAACATTGAAAAGGTGCGCGGTGTTGTAATCACACACGGACACGAAGACCACATCGGTGCGCTACCATATTTTCTTAAAAAAATCAATGTGCCCGTCTATGGAACAAAACTTACGATAGGACTTATTGAAAACAAGCTTACAGAACATAATATACTTTCCACAGCAAAGCTTAACCGTGTAAAACCCGGCGATACAATAAAACTTGGACGTTTCTTTAGCGTAGAATTTATACATTCCAATCACTCAATTGCAGGCGCCGTTGCGCTTGCTATAAAGACGCCCGTAGGCATTGTTGTCCATACAGGTGACTTTAAGATTGACTCAACACCGATAGACGGTGAAATGATCGATTTGACAAGGCTTGGTGAGCTTGGTCGCGAAGGCGTGCTTCTTCTTATGAGCGACTCTACAAACGTAGAGCGCACAGGCTATACAATGAGTGAGCGAAGTGTTGGCGATAAGTTTGATGAAATTTTCAAAAACTGTGACAAGCGTATTATCGTTGCCACCTTTGCATCAAATGTACACAGAGTTCAGCAGATTATAAATGCAGCAGCAAAATACGGCAGAAAGGTTGCCGTTTCAGGAAGAAGTATGGAGAACATCGTCGAAGTCGCAATCCTTCTGGGATATATGACAATACCTGAAAAGACGCTAATCAGCATAGACGATATAAAACATTATAACCCAAACGAGCTTGTAATCGTAACGACCGGTTCGCAAGGCGAGGCTATGAGCGCACTTTTTAGAATGGCGTATTCTGACCATAGAAAAGTAGAGCTTACTCCAAACGACCTTATAATCGTTTCGGCAAGTCCTATCCCCGGAAACGAAAAAACGATTTCGCGCGTTATAAATGAGCTTTTCAGACTCGGTACAGAAGTTATCTACGAATCGCTCGCCGAAGTTCATGTGTCTGGGCACGCGTGCCAGGAAGAGCTTAAGCTTATGCTCGCACTTACAAAGCCGAAATTCTTTATGCCTGTCCACGGTGAGTACCGCCATCTGCACCGCCATTCACAACTCGGCGTGCTTATGGGCGTAGATGAGCAAAACGTATTTATTATGGACAACGGACGCGTGCTTGAAGTAGACGAAAACAGTGCAAAAATGCTTGGATCGGTTCCATCGGGCAAATTGCTCGTTGACGGCCTTGGTGTAGGCGATGTCGGAAACATCGTTCTTCGCGACAGAAAACATCTTTCAAACGACGGTCTTATTGTATGCGTCGTATCAATCAGCGCAGATACAGGCGAAATTGTCGCAGGCCCAGATATTATATCGCGCGGCTTTGTATATGTTCGTGAATCAGAGGACATGATGGAAGATGCAAGGCGCGTCACACGCGAAGCGCTTGATAATTGCATCGCTAAAGGAGCAACAGACTGGTCAGCGCTCAAGCTAGCGATGAAAAATACGATAAGTGACTATATGTATGAAAAAACAAAGCGTTCACCTATGATTCTTCCCGTTGTTATGGAAGTTTAAAAAATATTAAAATCCACTCGTTTTGAGTGGATTTTTTGCTGTTTTAATAAATTGAAATACGAATAACAAAAAACAAAAAAATGTATTTTATTATTGTTTATTTTTTTTTAGTATGTTAAAATATTTTATATAAGATAACAGTGTATATTTTATCCATATCGCATCTTGCGAAAAGAAAGGAACGAAAATAATTATGAGCAAAAATGTACTTGCATTTGATTTCGGCGCATCGAGCGGCCGCGCAGTCTTGTTTTCGCTTGAAAACGGAAAATTATCATCACAGGAGATTCACAGATTTGATAACGACCCGGTAATGGTATGTAAAAATTATCATTGGGACGTGCTTCGTTTATTTCACGAAATAAAAGTAGGAATTTTAAAATGCAAAAACAGTGGTAACCGCTTTGATTCTATTGGAATCGATACATGGGGCGTTGATTACGGTCTTCTCGACAAGCAGGGTCGCCTTATACAAAACCCATACCACTATCGTGACACACGCACAGACGCGGTGGTGCTTAGCGAAGAACAAAAGCAGGAAATCTTTAATAAAACCGGTATCCAGTTTGCATTTATAAACACGCTTTTCCAGTATATATGCTCATCGAAAGAGCCTGTTTTTGAGGCTGCCGATACGGCGCTTTTTATGCCCGACTTATTTAACTATATGCTGACAGGCGAAAAGAAAACAGAGTATACAATCGCATCGACAAGCCAGATGCTAAATGCAAGAACACGCGATTTTGACGACGAACTATTAGAAAGCTTTTCTCTTAAAAATAAATTTGCAAAGATCGTTTCTCCCGGCACAATCGTCGGAAATTTAAGCGACGATATATGCGCAGAGCTTAGCGTAGAAAGCGTGCCCGTAATTGCCGTTGCATCACACGATACTGCTTCTGCAGTAGTTGCAGCCCCACTCTCCGACCCAAGCAAAAACCTCTTTATCAGTTGTGGCACATGGCTTCTATTAGGTGCACAAACTGACGAGCCGATTATAAACGAAAAAAGCTACAACTATAATTATGCAAACGAAGGCGGAGCTTTCGGCACATACCGCTTCCTTCACAATATAATGGGGCTTTGGATTCAGCAGGAATGCAAGCGAACTCTCGCAAGAAAAGGCACTGTAGTTTCATATCAGCAGATGGAAGATGAGTCAGCTGCTGCCGAACCGTTTAAATGCATAATCAACCCAAACTACGAGTCATTCTCACGTCCTGGCGACATGATAGAAAGAATTGAAAAATTTGCAAATATGACAAACCAGGCTGTGCCGGCATCAACAGGCGAGCTTAACCGCTGCATTATAGAAAGTCTTGCGCTTGAATGTGCAAAATCTATAAAAGAAATTTCTACAATGCTACCAAATAAAATTGAGGCAATACATACTGTAGGCGGTGGCACAAAGAGCGAAATGCTTTGCCAGTTCATCGCAAACGCATCGCAAATCCCCGTTATTGCAGGTCCTATCGAAGCTACAAGCATAGGAAATGCCTTAATGCAGTATGTTGCGCTCGGCGAGCTTGACAACCTTGACGATGCACGAAAGGTCGTAGTTGATTCGTTTGACCTTAAGCGTTATGAACCGCAGGATATCTCATCATGGGAAGATGCATATGAAAAATATATTGAGATTTGCAAAATAAACTAATATGCTTATAATATCAAAGACACACAAAAGCTTTTGTGTGTCTTTTTATTGTGTTTGTTTTTCCGTTTTACATTGACAAGATTATACCTTTAGTGATATAATATTTAGAGTTTATTTGCATATGAAAGGAAGTTTTAATATGTTGATGAGTCGTCTTTTAGGCGAGCGTTTTAAAGAAAAGCCTGCTGACGCAGCAATGCCGAGCCATATTTTCCTTTTGCGCGGCGGCTATATGCGTCAGGTTGCAAACGGTGTCTATTCCCTTTTGCCGCCGGCGAAAAAAATCGTTGATAAAATTGAAAATATTATCCGCGAAGAAATGGATGCAATCGATGGTCAGGAAGTGCTTATGCCCGTCGTTCTTCCGGCAGAGCTATGGAAAGAATCAGGACGCTGGGAAAGCGTCGGAAGCGAGCTTATGCGAATAAAAGACCGCGCAGGCATGGACATGCTTTTAGGTATGACACATGAAGAAGCTGCCGTTCATCTTTCACGCAGCGAAGCTTTATCATATACAAAATACCCATTTATGATATATCAAATACAAACAAAATTCCGCGACGAACCACGAAGCCGCGGAGGACTTATTCGTGTGCGCGAATTTACTATGAAGGATGCCTATTCATTCCACACATCGCTCGATGACCTTAAATCATATTACATGCGTTGCCACGAGGCATACGAAAAAATCTATGCGCGCGCAGGTCTTAAAAATGTTATATCTGTCTACTCCGATTCAGGCATGATGGGCGGAAACATTGCTCACGAATTTATGCTTATAAATGAGTTTGGTGAAGATTCGCTCGTAATATGTAAGTCGTGCGGATACAGCGCAAACATGGAAATCGCAAAGAGCGTACACAAAAACAGAGGCAAAGCCGAAAGCGAAATCGAAGAGGTATATACGCCTGATATGAAGGACATCGATTCTATCGCGGCAAAGTTTAATACGGATGCGTCAAATACAATAAAAGCAACCGTGTTTGCAACAGATAACTCGACAAAACCTCTTATCGTATTTATCCGTGGCGACCTTGAAGTAAACGAAGCTAAACTTAAGCGCGTAATCGGCTCGAATGTATATCCGTACACAGATTACGAAAGCACCGACATCACATTCGGCTTTATAGGGCCATATAATCTTACAAGTGATTGCGATGTTATATACGACGAATCGCTCCGTGACGAAAATGACCTTGTATGCGGCGCAAACAAGGAAAACTACCATCTCTCCGGCGTATGCATGGGCCGCGATGTCAAAGCAGAAAAGTATGACGATGTAGCAAAGGTTGTTGACGGCGGTATATGCCCGAAATGCGGAAAGCCAATCTCTCTTGAGCGCGGTATTGAAGTCGGAAACATATTCCAGCTCGGTACAAAATATTCAAAGAGTATGCACATGGAATATATTGATGCAAACGGCGAACGTCAGACACCAATAATGGGCTGTTACGGCATCGGTGTAGGAAGATTGCTTGCAAGTATAATCGAAGATAATCACGACGATTACGGCCCAATCTGGCCTATGAGCGTCGCTCCGTGGCAGGTACATATCTGCTCGCTTAACAATCAAAACGAAGAAGTAAAAGCAGCCTCGGAAGAAATTTACAAAAAGCTTCTTGACAATCGCCTCTCCGTCGTTCTTGATGACAGAAAGGCAGCGGCAGGAATTCAGTTTGCCGATGCAGACCTTTTAGGTGTGCCGGTTCGCGTGATTGTAAGCCAAAGAGGACTTGCAAATGGCGAAATTGAAATTGCAACTCGCGACAAGAGTGTTAAGATGAATGTAAGAAAAGAAGACGCCATAGATGAAGTTTTAAAGCTTGTAAACAGTATGATGTAATAAAATTTATGTAGCTGCGACAGCCATTGTCGCAGCTTTTTTTATCAAAAAATTTTTCACCGCATATAATAACATATAAAATATTTACACGAAAATGTGCATATAATATATGAAGGCAGGTGAAAAATATGACATCAGAAAACGAACAATATGCTTGCGATTATTTGCTCGAATTAAAAAAAAGCTTATGTGAAACAAACGGCGATGCTAAAGATATTGATGACTTGATTTTTGCGGGAGAAAATATAAAAAATCACTCTGAAAGATAGCGTGAAAAAGACGGCTGATGCCGTTTTTTTATTTGTTTTTTTAATATATCGGCACAACTTAAAATAAAATCCGAAAAATAATAAAATAATACTGTAATTTTCATTTTCAATATGTTATAATTACGATATAGTGAAAATGTACTATTTATATAAGGAGAAAAAAATGGCATACATGAAGGGTAGCGGCGTCTTTTTAGAAGAAAAATTTCTTCTTGAAATAATGCCGGGGCTTACTGAAATACAAATTAAAATATACATATTTGCCAAATATCTTGCCGGGAAAAATAACGGCAAAACTGATTTGCAAACAATAAGCGATGCACTAAACATCGATGTAAGCTTAGCTCGTGACAATGCTGTTTTGCTTGCACGAGACGGCATAATAAAGCTTGGTGCAAACGGTCTTATAACAATAAATGCTCTTGAGTTTAAAGCAGATCCAATCGAAGAGAAAAAAGAGTATTTACCCGGAGAAGTAGGTGCGATAATAAATTCCGATAAAAACTTATCCGATATGCTTAACATAGCACAAAAAATACTTGGCAGACTTTTGTCGTATCAGGCGATCGAAAAGCTCTACTCTTTATACGATTGGCTCGGAATGGATATCGGCGTGATACTTCGTCTCCTTGAATACTGCGCAGAGCTTGGCAAAAAGAACATAAGCTACATAGAAAAAGTTGCGGTTTCGTGGCACGAAATGGGCATTTCAACCGTAGATGATGCCGAAGAATATATAAAGCATCAAAACTACAAAAGAAGCTATGTTTATAAAATACAAAAGCTGTTTGGCATAGATGACAGACGCCTTGGCGCTAGTGAATCTAAATACATTGACTCATGGTATGCACGAGGCATATCTGGCGAGCTTGCATCCTACGCTTATGATTATTCAATTTCAAAAACAGGAAAATTTTCGATGGCGTACATAAACAAAGTCCTCATCTCGTGGGACGATGAAAACATAAAAACAGTAAAACAGGCGCAGGACAGCTTAAAGAGATACAGTGAACAAAACGAACAAAAGCAAACGCCACAGCAAAATAAACCGGCCAAAAATAATTTGAGCGTATATAATTCCGGCAGATACAACTATGATGAACTTGACGTTCTCGCACGAAAAAAACTTAAAGACCGGCTTGGAAAGGAGTAATCATTATGGCTCGCGAACAAGATGTATATAAAAAAATTCTCGCCGAATACGAAGCAACAAGACTCACAAATCTAAGCGAGAGTAAGAAACGGCTAAATGAAATATATGAAAAATGCGATGATATAAGAAAAATAGATGAGAAAATTACACAAACCGGCAGCAGCGCTGCTCTCGAAATTCTTAATAACCCTCAAAGAAGCGAGCAAATAGCCCGCGATTTAAAAGATAGTATGCAGATGCTATCTGCTCTTCGCGCACGTACTCTTGAAGAGGCAGGCTACAGTGCAGATTATACAGACGTTAAATACACTTGCCCGATATGCAAGGATACGGGATATGTTGAATCAAAGCCGTGTGAATGCTTTAACGCAAAACTCAAAAAAGAGATGTATAAAAAATCGAATTTGTTTAATTTATTTGAAACGCAGGGTTTTGATAAATTTGACATTTCGCTCTTTGGCGACGAAGTTGATTCACAAACAGGCATATCACAAAAAGAAGCAATGGGCGAAGCCCTTTCGATATGCAAGCATTTTACCGACACATTCTCGTCATCACATGATAGCTTATTCTTCTATGGCGGTGTTGGGCTCGGCAAAACATTTTTGTCAACGTGCATCGCAAAAGAGCTTATCGACAAAGGATATAGCGTAGTATATCACAGCAGTGCAAAACTTTTTTCATATTACTCTGACTATATGTTTGGCAGAGTGAGCGCCGAAGAAGGCAGAGCAGAGCTTGGAAAATTAAATGAGTGCGACCTTCTTATAATCGATGATTTGGGCAGCGAAGCGGTAAACTCACAATCTGTTTCATATCTGTTTGAGCTAGTAAATGACAGGATACTTTCAGGCAAGAAAATGGTAATAAGCACAAATTACTCGATAGGTGAAATCGCAAAAGTATATTCCGAGCGTCTTCATTCGCGCATACTTGAACATTTTATTCCGGTTCGCTTTTTTGGCTCTGACATAAGACTTAAAAAAATGTTTAAATAATAAAAAGTCGCAGCACCGTATACGATGTTGCGGCTTTTATATCTTTATCTTCGTCTTTTCTTTGCCCCACTGTTTACTGCCCATATTCCGCCAAGCATTCCTGTAAGCATTCCTATTATAATCATAATAAGCGTCTTTATCGAAAAATTAAACTCTTTTACTGCGCTAAGTGCACTGATATATAAAATAATATAATAAATAAGTCCGCACACACTTCCCCACAGCCATCCTTTTTCACCCAAGGCCTTTGCGCATAAATATGCTCCCAAAAACACACAAAGAAGACTTATCGCAGCGGCAGTCGGGCCAACGGATTGCTGCGGCAACGGAGTATATAGCATAACAAGCGCTAAAACTAAAAAGAGTAAAACACTTATTATAATCGCAATAATGGCGCCTTTAAATACAGCGCCCATTTTTTTTGCTGTATTTTTTTCTTCCGAAACAGCTGTAACATTTTTCATATTATCCTCCCTGTGTTTGATAATTTTTTGAAGATAAAAAAATACCCCGAATAACGTATCTGTTATACATTATTCGGAGTATTGCAGTTTTATTCAAAAATTTTAATTTTCTTCGCTTACTTCCGGCTCTGCTTCTTCAGCCTCCTGCGGCTCATCAATTACAGCTGTATTTTCAGCCTTTTTAACAACGTCGCGTATCGCCCATTTTGCAAGACGTATAGTTGATCGTTCAGCAGGATTTCCAACCATTCCCGTTGTAAGAAGAATCTCATCTTCCTTAACCTTTACAACCTTGCCCATAATGCCGCCAATAGTTGTGATAACATCGCCAACAACGATTGCCGCAATCATTTCTCTTGTCTGCTTTTCCTTTTTCTTCTGCGGACGTATAAGAAGGAAATACATAATCGCAAACATTATGACAATCATAAAAATACCTGACATTCCGGCTGCTCCGCCATCCGCTGCCACCGGCGCTGCATGTGCAACAATACCAAACATAACATTCTCCATTCCGCCGACATATTTCGGCATAAAATATTTTTAAATCCGCGTGCATAAGTAAATATACACGCTCTAATATATTAGATATTATAACCTATTCAGGCTTTTTTTGCAAGTATATTTTTACTAATTTACACTCTGTTAAAAAACGTAAATAAACCGCGACGAATTTAACTATGATTACGTTGACACCGAAGGCACATTGTGCTAGAATAAGCATTAGCAAGGAGGGTATGTATCTTGAAAAAGACAACCGTTTTTATTATAGCTTTTACTATTATATGTATTTTATTATCAAATATAGCCTATGCGCAAAATTATACGTATTTTGATGTTGTCCCGACAGACTATCCCGAAGAAAACATATTATCGGATAATGTTGTTTATGTATCAAACGTTTACTATATGTCAGGTATTGACGGCGGGCTTTATTATTCACATAATGCAAAAGAATGGCATTTTATTGACGGATCCGACGGAGCAAGAATTATTTGCGACCAAAAGCCGTCCTCCGATGCACTTATCGTATTTTATAATGGCTATCTCGTAAAATCATATGACGGCGCAAACTTTGAGCTTCTATACACATTTAAGCGCGATACCGTTATAAGCTATGACAGAGAATTATATATAGCATATGAAAAAGAAAATGCTCAAGATAAAAGCGCATATCTCTACTTTTCTTTTAATGCTAAAGACTGGGTAAAGCTTTCCGACAAGAAAATATCGGACGGCGAGTTCAACATATCAAAATATCCCGATATGTATATAATAAACGGCATAAATACTGAAAATGGTAAGGTTAGCGCTATATTAAATGATGATTTATCGCTATGCGTCCTGCCATATGACTATGTATCATACGACAAAACAAAAAGCATATACGGCGCTGTAAAAACAGAAACTTCAGGCGCAAAGCTCTATTTTACATCTTCTCTTACAGATGAATTTGCATCTATAAAGCTCCCCGTCGACTCAACGACTATTGGCTCTTATTATGACGGAAGCTTTTATATAGCGAGCATATACGATGACACATTTTTCGATGTGTATAAATGCTCTGATACGAAAAACTGGGAAGCGTCGGATATGTTTTATACGCCACTTTACAAGACATGTAACGACGAAAATAACTTATGCGAAGCATTTTTATGGCACGACAGCGTACATAATACAGGCGGCGTATCTCTTTTAAAAACATCATCAAATACTACCGAATCTTCGAGCGTTATGTTATCTGACGGACAAATGCTTAAATTATACGGTAGTGCATTTGGAATTTCCACTTCCGGAAAACCACTAAATCTTATTTCGACAGACTATATTACATGGCATCAGGCAGATGAGGCAAGCGCATTTTCGATTTTAAATTCACATTCCCTTCGCGGTAAATATATGTTTTTAAACAAAGGCGAAAAGACTCTTCTCTCCCCTAAAGGCGATCCGTATGAATCGCTCGAGAAAAAAGGAGTAGAAGTTTGCATCGACGGACACTTTATCGCTTTTGACAGTGAGCCTGTCATATTAAACAACAGAACGATGGTGCCGCTACGCGCAATTTCTGAATCACTAAACGCTACTGTGGATTACGATGATGCGACAAAGACTATTACAATAAGCCAGAAGGGAAATACAATTGTGACGACCGTAGGCTCTGACAAAGCGCATATCACATACTATGACGGCGCTATATATGAGGCTACTCTTGACTCGCCATCTATAATTGTAAAAGACCGCACTCTCGTACCCATCCGTTTTATAAGCGAGATATTTAATAAAGATGTCGATTGGGCAGATAATACAAAAACTGTCTTTATTATAAGCAAATAATTTATAGCACAGGAGATGTTTATATGTATAAAATAGGTTTAGTCGGCACGGAAAGTACCCACTGCGAAGCTTTTTGCAGACTTATAAATCAAAATAATGTTATTGATGCAAAATTCACTCACGTATGGGGCGAGCCGGGCTTTGACGAAAGAACAACATATGTTATGGATACATACGGAATCGAAACGCGCTGCAAAAACATCGAGGATATGATTGGCGAGGTTGACCTCGCATTCATCGTAACACGCGATGGCAACGCCCATTTTGCACAGGCAAAGCCGTTTATAGAATCTAAAACTCCGATATGGATTGATAAGCCAATTGCTCTTAATGAAGAAGATGCAAAAAAGCTTTGTGACTATGCAAAAAAATATGATGCAGCCCTGCTTGGCGGCTCAACACTAAAGAGCGCTTCAGAATTACTTAAGTTAAAAGAAGATATTTCAAAGCTCGAAAAAAGTGTCGATTACTTTTCTCTAAGCGCATATGCAAGCCTTAACAATCCGTATGGCGGAATTGCATTTCACGGAATACATCTCGTCGAAATCTTAAACTTCTTATTCGGCGATGATATAGATACGATTACTGCAAATGTACACAATGACAACGTAAACGTAATTTTAAACTACAAAAACGGCATGATTGCAAACCTTGTAATGATTTGCAGAACAAATAAATATACATACAGCGTTATAGCAGGTGCCGAAAACCTTACTGCATGTGTCACATTGTCAGATGCATATGAAAAGGAAATGCACTATGTCGAAGATGTTATTAAAGGCAGCGCGCAGCCGCGCCTGGCAAGCGACTTTATTGCACCCGTTAAGATTATGAAAGCTATAGAAGAAGCAATTGCATCTCCCGGATCATATATTAAGTACAATAAGTAATCTGTAAATACTAAAGCCGATATCGTAAAATCGATATCGGCTGTTTTTATTTGAGCTTTGCTATATTGTTTTTTATATCATCTAAAATATCGCGTTCAATATATCTTCCGTTATTTACTCTACCTAAAGATGCGCTGCGTTTGTTTTCGCCGTGATAATCCGAACCCGCGCTAATCATAAGCGAATGTCTTTTTGCTATATCTACGCAAAGAGCCGAAAATTCGTCTGTATGTGCACTGTGAAAACATTCTATGCCGTCAAGGCCATATCCAATGAGTTCTTCTATAAACTCTTCGAGCTGCGCACTCTCTTTATCTAAATATATCGGATGTGCCAAAAATGCATACCCGCCCGATTTTTTTATAATTTCGATGCATCGCTTTGGCGAAAAACGCTCGCGCTCAACGTATGCACAGGCGCCCATCGAAAGATATTTACTAAATGCCTCTTTAAGATTTTTTGCATATCCTTTATTTACAAGTGCAAGCGCAATATGCAATCTGCCAAACTCCGAAATATCGTCGCTTTCTTTTGCAGATAAGACATCTTCGCGGGTAATATCGCAGCCATTTTCTATAAGCTTTTGAATCATATGCATATTTCTTTTTGCTCTTTTTTCCGACAGCTCCTGCATAGCCCCCTGAAGTATGGCGGCATATGGGTCTATATAGTAACCCAATATATGCAGTTCCTTATCATAAGTCGCACTAAACTCTATACCATTTATTACTTCAATATCGAGCCCCTGTGCCGCCTCTTTTGCCTCATCAAGTCCACCGACAGCATCGTGGTCTGTAATTGCTATCGCGCAAAGACCACATTCTTCGGCATATCTTACAAGCTGCGACGGTGTCAAAGCGCCATCTGAAGCCGTTGTATGCGTATGTAAATCAATAAAACTTGGCATATAACTCCTCATTTCGTTAATGCAGTTTGCCTAAAAAGGCTTTTACTCATCACCCAAAAGCTTGTTAAGCTCCTTGCGGAATGTATCGACATCCTGGAATTTTTTATAAACTGATGCAAATCTCACGTATGCAACTTCATCAAGCCCCTTCAAACGCTCCATTGCCATTTCGCCAATTTCCTGCGATGCAAATTCACGTCTTAAGGAGTTGGACATAGTCGCCTCAATATCATCGATGAGTCTCTCAAGGTCCGCCATCGATACAGGTCGTTTAACGCACGCTCTTACAAGACCATTTAAAAGCTTATGGCGATCAAATGGTTCTCTTGCTTTATCATTTTTAACAACAATTAAAGGTATCGTTTCTACCTTTTCGTATGTAGTGAATCGTCCGCCGCATTCTATACATTCTCTTCTGCGACGTATTGATGTGCCTTCTTCTGTGGGACGTGAGTCAATTACCTTGCTATCTTCATAATTGCAAAACGGACACTTCATATTACTTTCCTCCGTACTTTAATATATTTTCATATACATTTATAGTCATTATACACTAAAATAAAAAATTTTGCAAGTTATCTTATTTTTTTGTTAATAAGCTCGGGCATATCGACTAAAATTATGTCGTCGCCGACGCGTATAATATCCTTCCATGGTATTATATAATCGTCATTTTTTCCAAAAAAGAAAAAAAACCTGTTTTGCACGGGAACGACTATCGACTCGATGTATCCATCCTCAAAATTTATTTCGACGTCGCTTACAAATCCAAGGCGCATCCCCGTAGCAATATTTATTACTTCCTTTTGTCGTAAATCTCCTGCTCTAAGCACGCAATCGCCTCCCCATAATAGATTATTGCGCGCCCATATTCGCTATGACAAAAACTTTTTTATAAACGAAAAAAAGCGGACGAATATACGTCCGCCAATTTAGGCAATTTTAAATATAAGTACTACTCAGCCTTCTTAATAACCTCTCTGCCATTGTAAAAGCCACAGTTGCCACATGCTCTGTGTGGCATCATGAACTCCTGACAATTAGGACACTTTACGAGGTTTGGAGCCTCAAGCTTCCAGTTTGCACGTCTTTTATCTCTTCTTGCCTTAGATACTTTTCCCTTTGGTACTGCCATGAGATACACCTCCTATTATATTAAGCAATTTAATTTATTTATCACATAATTTTGATAACACTTCAAGCCTTGGGTCAATAAAATCGGTACTGCAATCGCACTTATCGGTGTTTAGATTTTTTCCGCACACGCTACAAAGTCCCTTACAGTCCGGCGAACACAAATACTTTACTTCCATATTAACAAGTATATTGTTTAATACGATTTCGTCAAGTAAAAGGGTGTTTCCTGAAAAAACAATAATCTCACCATCGTCTTGCGAATCTACTTTTGTGTCCGCTGCGCCTTCCTGCATAAGAGTTTCCGCAACCTTTACGCTAAACTCTTTTTTTACATCACAAAGGCATCTGGCGCACTTCGTAGAGATATGAGCATCAACATCGGCTATAAGCTGCAACACTCCGCTCACATTCTTTACGCTTCCGCACACTTTTACGTCTTTATCAAACGCAACCTCAAGCCCCATATACTTTATCGGCTCGATTTTCACGTTTTCGCAAAAGCTCTTTTCGCTTCCTTCATTTTTGATAACATCAGATAGATTAAGTTCCATATATACACCTCATAAAAGCCGCAATCAATATTATACTGTTTTTTTTAGGTAATGTCAAGGTTTTTGTAAATTTTTTTAATTTTATTATTTTAGTTTCTGCTATCGCCTACTGTGTATCATCATCGTCCTGAGGTGCTGGCGTAGCTTTGATGGCAGACAACTCATCTTCAAGCTTTCTTTTTTGCTCCTCTAAAGTGTTTATCTGCTCTTTTAATGTATTTATCTGGGAATCCTTTTCTTCAAGTTGTATCTTCATTTCGCTTATATCATGTACAGCATTACCATAAGTGCCGTCACCCGAAAAGAAAACCGCGCAGTACAAAATAAAAATCAAAAGAAGTGCGACAACAGACGAAAGAGCTATCAGCGCTGTTTTTGAATTATCTTTTTTTTCACGGCTTACGCTGCTGAATATGCTTTTTTTTGCCATTTTGCTTCCTCCAAATTAACATATATCAATATTTTACCACACTTCCTAATGAAAATAAATACAAATATTTTTCTTTGACGCGTTTATTTGTGATTTTTTCTAACGCCTTCTCATAAAGCTCTAACTGCAGTTTATATTGATTTTTTATTTTCTCTATATCGCCTTCATCTTTTGCATAATCAGTCTTATAATCCAAAAGCACAAGCTCATCGCCTTCGTAAAAATAGCAATCGACTATTCCTTGAAGCAGAATCTGCTCATCAATGTTATCTATATCCATTACATCCGATGCATTAAGTGCAATCTCAAATGAAGATTCTCTTACAACCGTATCGCTTTTTAACATTCTTCTGCCAAGCTCACTTTCAAAAAACGATGCAATCTTTTCTGCATCTACCGCATCTGATTGCTCTTTTGTAATTGTAAGATTACAAATCATATCCTCAAGCTGCGACATAATGCCCTTTTTGTCAAGACTCATTGATAAATCAAGGTTTTGCATAACAAAGTGCATCGCACTTCCGCGGCGGAGTGCATCCATGCCGTCTTTTTTACTCATAAATGACGGCATTTTAAGCATATTTTCAGCGCAAAGACGAACTTCATGCACATCAATCTCGCTATTAGAAATTCGCTTAAGCTCTGTTACGGAAATCTTTGTAGGCACATTTTTTGCCTTTTCATACGGATATACATACTCTAAGCTTTTTTCTATCAGCTCCGTATAATCTTTTTTTACATTTTTTTCCTCCGCTTTTTTATTACCATCATTAAAAGCAGATAATGTTTCACTCGTAGTATAAAGATCAATTTTTGCATCTGTATCGGCGCATGATATATGTGTCATTGCATACCCACGAAACGCTTCATGGCGCATAAGTGCACCCATAATCCAATCGCTCATTCCAGTAGCCGACGATGTATAATACAGCGGCAAAGCGTTTTTCTCTTTTCCCATCGCGCCCGAAATCCATCTTTTCTTCTTTGCTTCAATACCGCTTGGGGCAAGTGTTAAAATCAGCTTTTCTCGAGCACGCGTCAGCGCCACATAAAGCACACGAAGTTCTTCGCTAAGTAGCTCAAAACGAAGTTTTTCTTTGATAGCGCGCTTTATAAATGTCGGATATTTGTATCTGCCCTCTACATCGATATAATCTACACCTATTCCAAGCGCTGGATGATACAAGACGTTATTGCTTAAATCGCGCGTATTAAACTTCTTTGCAAGTCTTGTCACAAAAACAACGCCAAATTCAAGGCCCTTGCTTTTGTGAATACTCATTATTCTTACAACGTCCTGATTTTCGCCTATAAGCTTTGCGCTTCCCATATCACGTCCTGCGCCTTTTATGCGCTCGGCATAATTTATAAAATTAAAAAGCCCTTTAAAACTTGTCTTCTCGAAGCTACGCGCATATTCTAAAAGCAAATCGAGATTTGCACGGCGCTGCTTTCCTATGGCGCCTACACCGACATAATCATAAAAGCCGGTTTCTTCGTACAAATACGATATGAGCTCATGCACCTGCATATATTGCGCGCGTTTTCTCCAGTTGTTTATTCTCAAAAGAAAGTCGCTGCATTTTTTGCCTAGCTCATCGTCACAATTTGCATATGAGCAAAGCGCATTGTATATATCGGCTTTAGCGTCATTAAGTCTTATCTGCAAAAGCTCGTTGTCATCAAAATTTCCTATAACAGAGCGCATAAGTGCAAGCAGTTTAATATCCTGAATAGGATTGTCTATAACCGACAATAAAGATAACATAAGTTCAACTTCTTCGGTCATAAAATATCCGCCGCCAACATCGGAAAATGTCGGTATTCCGTAGCTTGCAAGCACGTCTGAAAAAATTTGCGCATCTACGCTCGGCGAGCGCATTAAAATTACAATATCTTTATATCTTAACGGCCGTTTGCCTTCTTTTTTATCGTTAATCTCAAAGCCGTCACGCTTTAGCTGCAAAATGCGTTTTGCAACGCGCACCGCCTCTGCATGAGCGCCAAATACAATCTCATTTGCGTCATCATCGCTGTCTGTATTATCGTCTATAATATGTATCTCGGCAGACATTTTATCCTCGTCGTCATCAGGATATGACGCGCCGAAGTTCAGTCTCTCCGTTTCGTCATACTCCATCTCGCCAACTGTCTGCGACGAGATTTGTGACATAATAAAGTTAACAAAATCAACAACCGTTTTTCTGCTTCTGAAATTATCCGACATAATTACTCTTTGATTTATGCCGCTTTCGGTGTATGTATCCTTTTTATACTTAAATAAGAGCGGATTAGTATGTCTAAAGCGGTAAATACTCTGCTTCAAATCGCCCACCATAAAAATATTATCGCCGCGCGAAATTCTTGAAAAAATAGTCTCCTGAAGCTCGTTTGAATCCTGGTACTCATCAATAAGTATCATTTCATACTTTTCTTTAAGCTCGCGTGCAATCTCACTTGGAACTGTTTTTTCGTTTTCATCTGTCATACTAAGCGCTTTAAGAGCAAGATGTTCAATATCAGCAAAATCAAGTACGCCGCGCTTATTTTTGATTTCAAAAAACTTCTCCTCAAGCTTTATCACAACATTACAAAGCGCCTCTACCTGCTTTGCGGCATAAAGCATTTCCTCTTTAATATTCTGCTCACTATCATAATAAAAATCCTGCGCAAGCTTTAATAGCTGTTTTTTTACATACTCACGGTTTTTTACAACGCCTTCTTTTACTTCGTCGGGCGTTTTCGGCTTTGCACGTCCTCCCGCGGCCATCTTAAACTCTCTTACGCATTTTGCCGTTTCATCAAAATTGCCGCCGCAAAGCTTATCCGATATATTTTCAAGCTCTCTTAAGTCTATACCAAGCGACGCTACATAGCTTGACATTTCATCTGTAACCGACGCATATTCAAGTGCATCTTTAACGCAGCGAATCGCACCGTCGAGCGCTATCTTTGTGCTTTGTACGACTACTTTGCCCCACTTGCTTTCAAATATAGACCCGCTCGTTTTGTACATATCAATGCACTTTGAAAGATACTCTTTATAATCAGGCATTGTGCGCACAAAGTCGTGAAGCGAAAGCACAACGTTTACAAGCGCATCATCGCCTCTTTGACCTGCATAACATTCTAAAAGATTGTAAAACGCCTCATCGTCCGATTCATACATCTGCTCAAAAACTTCATCAATAGCTACCATTCTTAAAAGCTCCGACTCATTTTGGTCAGCAATTTTAAAATCAGGGTCAATGCCCAGCACATGAAAGCTTGAGCGCACAACCTTCATACAAAACGAGTCAATCGTGCATATGTCGGCATTTGATAAGAGTGTAAGCTGGCGCACAAGATGATTATTTGTTTTGTCGCTTAAAATTCTCTTTTTTATTTCATCGCTGATTTCCTGCTTCATTTTCTTTGCAGCCGCATCAGTAAATGTAGTAACCAAAAGCCTGTCGACATCAGTTTTATGCTCTATCATGTTCACTATTTTTTCAACTAAAACGGCCGTCTTACCCGAACCTGCCGCCGCCGCAACAATCAAGTTGCAATCCTTTTTTTCAATCGCTTTTGTTTGCTCACTCGTCCAGTTCACCGACATATTCACCTCCTGCCTTCACTAAACATTTCCCACACCTTTGATACCGGGGCCTTCTGACACATTCTGTACCCTTTTTTGCTTCGCGATGCATCAAACTTGCAAACCGCCTTATACGCACAATATACGCAAGGCGAGTTTTCGCCGTCTTTGTATGGCATTATATCGATATTTCCGCTTGCAATGCTGTCGCCAATTTGTGCAAGTGTCTTTTTTACATACTCGAAAAGCACTTTAAACTGACTCATCGTAGCAACAGATGAGTTTATCCGTATTTCGCCGTTACTGTTAAGCTTTACCGGCAAAAACTGCGATTCGCCATCAAAATTTTTATCCATGTCGCGTATAACTTCAATATCGTTTAGCACAAGACCGTCAAGCTTCATGCTGTCTTTAACGGCTGCGTCGGATTCTTCTTTTGTCATCTTTGATGCCGAATTTATCATCGGCTCACGAATGTTAAAGTAAAGCATGCCGGCAGGCTTTGCATTTTCATCTTCACCCAAAGCCGCCTTAAGATACACAACAAGCTGTAAATCGAGCTTGTTATATATATTTTCAAGGCTGAATTTTTTACTTCCTGACTTATAATCGACTACCCTGTAATATGTGCCGTCTTTTGCCTCACATTTATCAAGTCGGTCAATAATACCGTGAATTTTGAGCTTTTTACCGCTTGTAAGGTCGATTACCACTGCCCTTAACTGTCCGTCATCGCCAAATTCTATCTCACTTCCGACAGGCTCAAAACTGCCCGAGGCAATATGCATAACCAATAATTTGACACATCGTATGAGATTGCGTTTTAGGCGTAAAAGTAGATAGCGCGTCGATTTATTTTCAAGCGTAGAGCCATAAAACACTTTCTCACCGATTTCATCGACTATCATAGAAACTACCGATTCTACATATTTTTCATCAATCTGATTCCATGCTATATTGTCTTTTTTTATCTGCTTTTCAAATCGTTCAAGCACAGCATGCATGATATTTCCTATGTCGGGCGCGCCGATTTTTAATATTTTTCTCTCTTTTGCCTTAAGCGTATATTCAACAAAATACGAAAACGGGCATTTACTGTATCGCTCAAGTCTGCTCGCGCTCGTATTTATGCCTCGCGGATACAACCTCTCCACTTTATCAGGCGAAAGCGTTGACGCCTCATTACTGTATGAAATAAGCTTTTCAAGAGAGTAAACCTTATCTTTATATTCATCATTTGACCTATACCAGTCATATAGCTGCTCTAAAAAGCCGTCACTATCGTCATACTCGTCATTTATGCTCTGCGCAAGAGCAGAGAACGTCGAGCTCACAGAGCCGAGAAATGGCTTTTCATTTTTATCCTTAACTAAATCATCCGACATGCATAAATTCGGGAAAATACTTTTTATATTTCGGCATACCTGTGACACAGGAAGTGATGTCGTATCCATTTTCGAAACGGCATAGCTAATAAAGAGCTTTTTCTTCGGTCTTGTAACTGCCTTATAAATCAGATAATCTGCATCAAAAAGCGCAGCTCGCTTCGTAGGAGCAATTAAAAGGCCTGCATCTTCAGCCGCCTCACGCTCTATATCCGTAAATATGCCTTCGTCCTTTGTCGCGCCAACAAATCCGCCTGTGTTCGTTCCAAGCGCAAACATATAATCGCAGCTTTGCACGCGTGCATTCGGCACATTGACAACCGATACGCTGTCTGCCGACTGCGGAATAATTCCCATCTGCTCATTTAAAAATCCCGTTTCAAGCAGGTTCATAAGCTGCTCTCGACCAATTTTCTTCTCGCCCGTCGTGAGCACTATCTGGTCTAATACATTTAAAATGCTGTTCCATATACGCGTATACATATTTGCACTCACAAGCTCGCCCGATGCTTTAAACTCGTCAACAAGCGCTCTCGTTTTTTCTTCCATGCAAAGTTCACATATAAATTCATAAATAGCCTCACACGAATGTGCTACGCTGTGACGGTTGCCAATGTTATCGCCTAGCTTTTTAAGCGGCGCACATACGCGGCGGCGTATCTGATCTATTTGTATATTTTCTACAGCTGCTTCTTCGTTTATCGCATCACTGTAGCTCCACACCTTATCATCTAGCCATGCACGCTTCGTCACGCCCGTTGCGAGCACATAATTTTCGAGCAAATCACATTCATGTGCGTCGATATTTGCAAAGCCTGTTTTCAGATATGTAAATACGCTCTCATAGCTAAAGCCGCTCACAATCACATCTATCGCAGAAAGAATTGTAAGCACTAACGGATGCGACGAAATTTCGCTTTTCTCCGATATAAAGCATGGTATCGAATAACGCGAGAAAATCATCTTTATATTGTCGTAATACATCCCTTCATCGCCGCAGCAAACAGCGATGTCACGCCATCTTACGCCGCCTCCGCGCACAAGAGACAGTATTTTCTTTGCGACATTTTCGATTTCTGAATATGTGTTGAGTGCTTCAAATATTTCAATATTTTTTGTCGTATCATCATAGCTTTTTGCATCAATTTTCAAAAAGTTTTTCTCAAGATGCAAAAGCTCCTCATTTTCTTTATGTAAAAAATTACTTTCAAGGTATGTGCTTGCAAATGAAATACTATTTTCTTCGCACATAGCTTTTAGTTTAAAATATGTTTTTACCGAAGGCGCAAACAAGGAGTTTTTATCAAGCGATTTGTCTGCACAAAGGCACACCACTATGCCTTTTGCTCTTTTGGAAAGAACCTCTATCATCTTATAATGCTGCGGCAAAAAGTCGGTAAACTCATCTATGAAAATGTATGTATCCTTTAGATAATCGCTGCTTTCAAGCATGCCCGCCGCTAAATATAAGTTATCCTCAAAATCACTGTAATCATCTAAAAACAATTCATCATATTTTTCATATATAAGCGAAAGGTCGTTCATTTTCGCCGCAAGCGCCGGCTTATCTATCTTTTCTGCTGCCTTCTTTAAATCACCAGGCGATATGCCATAGCGTTTAAACTCTGATACTATATCCATAAGCCTTTGCACAAAGCCGGTTTTTTCAGCTGCTAAGGAATACGCCTTAAGCTTATTTTTTTGCGAAAGCATTGCTCTGTACATGAGCATACTTTTGCCTGCTGGTGAAAGCGGCATTTTATACGCTCCTTTTTTTTGTAAAAAAATGCGCGACGCAAGTCTTGTGAAAGTAAGGACCTCGCCGGCCTGCGAGCTTATCGATCCAAGCGACGATACAAAAAGCTTTTCGGCTCTATAGCAAAACTGCTCCGGCACAATCATTACACACTTTTCATCGTTTGCAATATGTTTTTTTATTCTTTCCATAGCCTCATATGTTTTGGCGCATCCGCTGCGGCCATATAAAATCTCAAAGCGCATTTTTCCACCTCCTATAAAACAAAAAAGACGCATATACACACTTTTTATGCGTCTGTAATTTTTTATTTACTCATCTCTTTCATTATTTTCATCTCTTCGTCAATTAACCTGTCAAGTTCACAGCTCTTCTCATAAATCTGCTCCTGGCTAGCCCCTGTATCCATAAGCTCATTAAGCTCTTTTCGTGTCATTTCTATTTGCTCTTTTAACTTTGTATATTTATCCATTACATTACTCTCCTTTATTTTCCGAGCGCTTTTTTCTTTGTATCTTCTAAAATACAAAGACATTAAAATCGCAAAAGATGCTATAACAGCAAGCAGCGCGACAAGCTGTGAAAGCGCAAGAGTAGCAATTCTTAACACATACTGCTCGAAGCGAAGCGTCTCAAGGAAAAATCTTATCACACCGTACCACATTATGTATAGTAAAAAGATTTCACCATCTGCCTTTTTGTATTTTTCATATAAAAGAATTAAAACAAGCCCGCACAGCATCAACGCCGATTCGTATAAAAACAAAGGCTCTACACATGCTGCGCCGTTTATTGACATTCCAAAAAGCGAGTCTGTGACTCTTCCATAAACTTCTGCATTTACAAAATTGCCCCATCTGCCAACGATTTGCCCAATCATTATACAAGGAGCGCACACGTCAAAAAGAAGTCCCATGTTAATCTTTTTTATCAGGCTGTATGTAACTCCTACCATTATCGCTCCGATTATAGCTCCGTATATGGCAATTCCGCCTTCCCATATTGCGATAATTCTCCAAAAGCCGCCATCAAGCACGCCGGGATCGCCTAATACATAAAAAAGACGCGCGCATATTATGCATACGGGAAGTCCCCATAACACGACATCTAAAATTGCATCGGGATTTATGCCTTGTTTTTTTGCGCGCCACACGGCAAAACAAACGCCAAGCGCAAATCCTATCGCAATAATAATTCCATACCAATATACGTCCTTGCCAAAAAGCGTAAATGCAACGCGATTTATCATAAGCTCTATATTAAGCTTTGGAAACGCAATCGTGTTAACCATTCTCGTCATCACCCCTGTGTTTTTTTGTTATCAACTACGGACAATGCACATTTTGTTGTATCAAAAGTAAGCTCTTTTCTTCTCTTTATATCGTCAAAGCTTATTGCCTCATACACTTCTTTAAAATCAAAATAATTTATTCCTGTCAAAAGGCGAAGCACGAAGCTGTAACCGATAGCTTCGGTCGAGTTATATGTGCGCACATAATTTCCCCATACGACTCTTCTCGCTCTTTGGTAGTCTTCTTCTAAAAGAGTGCATCCTTCGAGCTTCTGTGTAATAATATCGCGCACAGCGCACGGATCTTGCGACTCTCCCGATAAGCATACAAATGCATATTCGCTGTGACAGTCATACTCCGCATCAAAGCTTTCATTTATGAGCCCTTTTTCGTATAGTGTTTTATATATATCAGAACTTCTGGCAAAAAGCATCTCAACAAGAATCTTCGTTTCGATCTCCTTTTTGAAAAGATCTTTGCCGCGCAAATCTGTCTGTGTGTCTTTAAACGCAAGCGCAAAAAGCGGCATCGCTACATCGAGCGTTTTATGCACATACGAAGATGCAATTTCTTCTTTTTCGTGTGGATACAGTCTTTTCACTTCTGACTCGGGTTTTGTAACTTTTTTAAGCGATTTTTCTATACATTCACTTACCTTTTCTATCTGCACATCGCCCGCGATAAACAAAACCATGTTTGATGGATGATAAAAAACAGAATATATGTCGTATAAAATATCCTTATCAATCTCTGCGATGCTTTCAACCGTTCCTGCAATATCATATTTAATATAGCATTCGTTATACAAGCATCCAAGTACGTTAAAATACACCTGCCAGTTCGGGTCATCGTCATACATCTTTATTTCCTGACCGATAATGCCCTGCTCTTTGTCGACGCTTTGCTTTGTAAAATACGGATTTTGCACAAAGTTTATAAGTACTCCAAGGCTCTCATAAAAATTTGATGTAGTGCTGAAATGATATGCCGTTGTAGTAAAGTTTGTAAATGCGTTTGCGCTTGCACCTAAAAGTGCAAATTTATCAAAAACATTACCATCTTCTTCCTCAAAGAGCTTGTGCTCTAAAAAATGCGCCGTGCCATCAGGAATTGATACTATTTTACCGTCTTTTTCAAATTTGCTTTCAATACTTCCGTAACGCGTTGCAAACATAGCGTGGCACTTGTTATACCCTTTTTTCGGCATAACATATACGTTCACGCCGCTCTCATGTACGCCATGATATAATGTCTCATCTATAAATTCGTCTTTTCTTATATCAAAATTTATCATATTTTTCTCCATTTCCGCATCATAGCTGCTTGCCTTTAAGAAAATACACCGTGTCAAGCTCGAAAAGCTGTGCCGTCTGCGATACTTGCATTGGCGTTACAGCTTTAACCTTCTCACACAAATCGTCAATATCGTCTGTGGCGCCGCGTATAAGAAGGCCCATATGAAAATCTATCATGGCATATTGGCTGTCACGCTGCGAACGAAGTGCATTTATTATAAATGCCTTCGCGCTTTCGAGTTCATTTTCACTAAATTCTTTGTCACATACATTTTTAAGCTGCAAAAGCGTTTCATCGTATGCCATCTTATAATTTTTCGTTTCAATACCCATTCCTACAAGAATAGTATCTTTATACTTGTCATAGCGCGAAAAGGCATAGTACGCGAGGCTGAGTTTTTCTCTCACATTATTAAAAAGCTTCGAATGAGCTCCGCTTCCCCACACGGAATTTGCTACGAGCATGCTTGCATAATCTACACTTCCTTTAATACGAAAACCGAGTGAAAGCTTTGCCTGATTTGCATCAAACTCTTCGCATATATTTTTAATATCATTAACAACCGATATTTTTTTCGTAGTCGGATATGGCGCGTCTTTTGTCTCTACATTTTTAAGCGCGTCACAAATCCAGTCACAAAGCTTATCTGTATCGGCATTTCCGCATACGAAAATATCGATTTTGCTATTCTTAAGTAGATTTTGGTAATACTCATAAAGAGCTTTTGACGTAATCTTTTCGACCTCTTGTTTTTCTCCGAGCTCATGTACGCCATAAGCTTCATCTTTACACATAATTTCATACATTCGCCACAAAGCATAAGACTGCTTATCGTTTATAAGCGAATCGATAGCATCACAAAGGTTTTTCTTTTCGCTTTCTACATATTCATCGCAAAAAACGCCGTCGCTTGTCTTCGGATTTAAGATTATGTCAAATAACAGCTCGGCGCACGAAAGAAGTATATCGCCTTCGCCGATATAATATTTATCTGATATAGTAGAAATATCGAAGCATAAAATGTGGTCTTCACCGCGCTTTACGACTCCCGTATTTAAGGCTGCGCCGCAAAGGTCATCGAGCCTTTTTTCGATTTCATCAAAGCTTGGCCACTTCCCACTTCCACGCTTTAAAACCATTGGCAAAAGTGCGTTTTTTGATGCAGTTTCCCTGTTAAGAGGAGTGTGTATATAAACGCCGAGCGTAGTCGTTTTAAATTTTGCGTCTTCTATATAATGCATTGTTACGCCGTCTTTTATCTCTATATTTTTCACTTTTTTCACCACTTTCGATAAAATGCAACTATAATTTACTGTGCATATTTATTTTATAACAATTATATATACATGTCAATTTTATTTTGCACAATGCGACATAGTTTTCATTGACATATTTCGTCATTTTTCCGCCCTATAGCGTAAGGCTTTCTATCTGCTCCATCTGCATTCCTTTTTGCAAAAATGTATTGATTCCGCCCGCAATTACCTTCGATATTTTATTCATTACCAAATCAACTTCCTTGACTGTAAGAACCATCTCGCCTATGCTACTGGAAAGCACATCATCTAAAAGTGCATACTTTTCTTCATCTTTAAGCTCGCAAAGCAGCTCAAGCACACCTTTTGCTTCTTTGCTGCTTTTCTTTATTGCATCAATCGTAATATCGAGCGCATCGTTTGCAAACGTAACAGCATCGACTACAGTAGGCACGCCAAGCGCAATTACGTCTACTCCGAGTGTGTCACGGTTGAGCGCCTTTCTGTTATTGCCCACTCCGGAGCCGGGGTTAATGCCCGTATTTGAAATCTGGATCGTTGTATTTATCCTTTCGATTTTTCTTGCTGCAAGTGCATCGATGGCAATAACGAGTCCCGGCTTAACTCTTTGGCACACTCCCTTAACAATTTCCATAGTTTCAATGCCGGTAATACCGAGCACTCCCGGTGCAAGCGCACATACCGAAGCCGTATCTTCTCCCACAACCTCGCGCATATTCTCAAACAGATGACGCGTTACAAGCATTTGCTCAACAGCCTTTGGCCCGAGTGCATCTGCTGTAATATTTCTGTTTCCAAGCCCGACAACAAGCACCGGCTTTGATAAATCTATCTTTACAATCTTTTCGAGCTGCTCTTTTATCGCAAGACACAAATCTTCCCGCTGTGAATTGTCCATATAATTAAGAGTTTCGCTTTCAAGTGTTACATATGTGCCTATCGGTTTTGTAAGCTGTTTTGCTCCTTCTTCATTTAAAATCTCAACGCGCGTAATCTTTATATCACCTTTTGTTTGCTCGATGATTTTCACTGCATTAGCGATGTTTTTTTGCATTGCATTTTCTAAAAATTTTTCTGTTTCCTCAAGTGCAAGGTCTGTTCTTTTATAAGTCATATTTCTTTACCTCAGATCATATAAATGTGTTTTGTGTGTCTGTTTTTCTCCGTTATATTTTGCACGGCTGAAATAAATATATACTTTTAACAGTTCCTTGACTGCTAAAACTCAAATATTTGTCATTTTTACGCAAATTTTTTATTTAATTAGTATGTATAATTATTGATTTTTTATTGTGTGCGTGATATAATTAAATAAAATAATAAGTTAATTTCTTTTAACTTTTTCACACAGTGGAATATTGTGCATTTACAAAAATCTGCATCGGCATAAAAAGCAAAAAACAAACACGAATTTATAAATTGGGAAATGGATTCATAAACATCATATGTAAAGCATATTTTATACCTTGTACCAATTTTCTCTGATTGTAATATTTACAGGGGTAAACTAAACTCGAAAGGGGCGATCACATGGCAGAATGTGTAGCAATGATTTTAGCAGGCGGCCAAGGCAGTAGGCTCGGAGCATTAACAAAAGATATCGCAAAACCTGCTGTTGCCTTTGGCGGAAAGTACCGTATAATTGATTTTGCATTAAGCAATTGTGCCCACTCGGGCATCGATACGGTCGGAGTATTGACACAATATCAACCACTCGAGCTTAACACCTATATAGCAGGTGGAGCACCGTGGGGCCTTGACAGAAGATTCGGCGGGGTTTATGTGCTGCCGCCGTATGTAAAAGCAGAAAAGGGAGAATGGTACAAGGGCACCGCAAATGCAATATACCAAAACATCGGGTTTATCGAACAGTTTAACCCAAAATATGTTCTTATTCTTTCAGGCGACCATATTTACAAGATGAATTATGCGAAAATGCTTGCATCTCACAAACAAAGCGGAGGCGCTGCAACCGTTGCGGTCATGCCTGTATCATGGGATGAGGCATCGCGTTTTGGCATTATGGATGTAGATGAGTCCGGTCGCATCTGCGAGTTTGAAGAAAAACCGAAAGAGCCAAAGAGCAATCTCGCTTCGATGGGAATTTATATTTTTAATTGGCAAATACTAAAAAAATATCTTATAGTTGACGAAAATAATCCGCGTTCATCAAACGATTTCGGCAAAAACGTTATTCCGCAGATGCTTTCTATGAACGAAGCTATCTACACATATAACTTTTCTGATTACTGGCGCGATGTCGGAACAGTACAAAGCCTGTGGGAAGCGCATATGGATATGCTTACTCAGCCACCACTTCTTAACATGTACGACTCTGCATGGCCGATTTATTCTCGTAATCCCGTAAAACCGCCGCATTTCATATCGAGCTGTGCAGTCCTTAAAAACTGCCATATTACAGAAGGTTGCGATATATACGGCACAGTTGAACATTCAGTAATATCCGAAGGTGTAAGCATTGGACATGGCGCTGTTGTGCGCGACAGTATAGTTATGCCGAATGCAAAAATTGACGAAGGCGCAATTATAGAAAAAGCAATTATAGGTCCGGGATGTAAAATAGGCAAAAATGCCATGATAGGTGTACGCGACATTGAGGATAATCCGTATAAATCGGAGATATGCTCAGATGGCATCGTACTGTTAGAAGGAAATATTATAATTGATGCAAATGTTGAAATTGGCAAAAATTCAATGGTAGAAAACGATATCGTCGCAGAAAATACTCTTTTTGAAAAAAAGGTAAGCTCTAAAACACAAAACGATACGACAATGGCGAACGGAGGTGTCTGAAGATGGATGCAATGTCAGGAGTAATCTTAACTGAGGATAAGCAGATGCAACTCGGCGTTTTAACGGAAAGGCGCGCCATATCAGCTATGCCTATGGCAGGGCGCTACCGTCTTATAGACTTTATTTTGTCGAATATGGTAAACTCCGGTATATACAACGTAGGCGTTGCCACACAATTTAACTATTCGTCTCTTATGGACCATCTCGGCTCCGGAAGAGCGTGGGACCTTAACAGAAAGAACAGCGGTCTTTATATCCTGCCTCCATATATAGGCAGAGAAAGTACAGGAAAATCCGGTGGAGATATCGATGTATTACACTCTGTAAGCAACTTTATCCGCAAAACAAAACCCGACTATATTGTGCTTTCTAAAGGCAACACGCTATATAACATGACCTTTAACAAGGCACTTGAATTTCACAAAAATAATCACGCGGACATTACCATAATTTATAACGAAGATAAAAACGCTACAGATGAGATGCTTTCACGCTACACCCTTTTAAATGTAGAATCCGACGGACGTATCAGTGATATTACAAAAAATCACCCGCATCCAAAGAGCAGAAGTGTGTCGATGGACGCGTACATTATAGAGCGTTCACTTCTTCTAAGCATCGTTGAAAACTGTATAGCCCATGGCGAGCATGACTGGGTAATCGATGTTTTAATTAAGAATTTAAATAATTTAAGACTATACGGCTATAAGTTTGACGGCTACGTGGGACGCGTAGACACGATTGACAGTTATTATAAAAACAACATGAATTTCCTTGATGCCGACATACGACGCGAGCTGTTTTCTTCAGAAGGAAAAATTTATACAAAAGTCAAGGACCAGGTTCCCACACATTACGGCGATGACGCACGCGTTTTGGACTCAATGGTGGCAGACGGCTGCATCATTGACGGCACAGTGGAAAACTCTATAATCTTTCGTGGTGTGCATATTGCAAAAGGTGCGACAGTTAAAAACTCAATCGTAATGCAAAACAGCGTAATACAGGAAAACTGCTACGTTGAAAATGCCGTGTTTGATAAAGAGGTTACTATGCTTCCGGGAAAAACCGTAGCAGGTCAACCGAATTATCCTTTTGTTATAGCAAAGGGCAATATAATCTGACAAAAAGACAGGAGACTATGATATGATAAAGGTTTTACTTGCAACATCAGAAGCAGTTCCTTTTGCAAAATCAGGCGGGCTTGCAGATGTATGCGGCACTCTTCCCTCGGCCTTTGATAAAAACGAGGTTGACATCCGCATTATTATGCCCAAATACGGCTGTATTGCAAAAGAATATACAGACAAAATGCGATTTATAAAAGCAATCGAAATTCCGCTCAGCTGGCGCATGCAGTACTGTGGCATTTTCGAGCTTGAGCATGAGGGAATAAAGATTTATTTTATTGATAACGAATTTTATTTTAAATCGGATAAGCTTTACAGCTATATCCACGAAGATGTAGAAAAGTTTGCTTTTTTCTCCAAGGCAGCTCTCTCCATCTTACCTGATATAGATTTTCGTCCGGATATAATCCATGCAAACGATTGGCAAACTGCTCCAATGCCGTTCTTGCTAAATACACAGTTTCAGGATAATCCGTTTTACCAGGGAATCAAAACGATTATGACGATTCACAATCTGCGCTTCCAGGGTGTATGGGACAAAAACGCACTGCAGGATGTCTTTGGACTCGATGAGTCTTACTTTACAAACGACAAGTTCGAGCATAACGGCAGTCTAAATATCTTAAAAGGCGGACTCGCCTACTGCGACGCAATTACAACAGTAAGTAAAACATATGCGCATGAAATTCAGACAAGCGAGTATGGCGAAGGTTTAGACGGTCTTTTGAGCGCACGCTCGCACGAGCTTTATGGCATTGTAAATGGACTTTCGTATGAGCAGTATAATCCATCGAGCGATGAATATATCTACAAAAAATATAACAGGCGTGACTTTGTCAGCGGCAAGCGCGCAAACAAGGCCGCTCTTCAAAAAGAGCTTGGACTTGCGCAAAATGAAAACGCATTTATGCTCGGCATCGTAAGCCGCCTTACAGACCAGAAAGGCCTTGACCTTATAGCACAGATTATATCAGAGCTTGAAAAACGCGACATCCAGCTCGTAGTGCTCGGGACAGGCGATTATAACTATGAATCTATGTTTTCATGGTATGCGCAAAATCACGCAGACAAATTCAGCGCAAATATTTGCTTTAGCAATGCGCTTGCTCATAAAATTTATGCCGCATGCGACGCGTTTTTAATGCCGTCACTTTTTGAGCCATGCGGTCTTAGCCAGATTATCAGCCTAAAATATGGCACACTGCCGATAGTGCGCGAAACAGGCGGACTTAAAGATACGGTAATTGCATACAACGAATATACAGGCGAGGGAACCGGTTTTTCTTTTGCGCCCTACAACGCATCAGATCTTTTGACAGTAATTGACTATGCGCATCAGACTTTTAAGAAAAAGAGCGCTTGGCAAAAGATTGTGCGAAATGCGATGCGCGCAGACTTTAGCTGGGATTCTTCAGCTAAACAATATTTGGAATTATACAAATCACTTACATCATAAGCAGGAGGAAATATATGCTTACAAAAAAACAGCAAAAGATATACGACGATATTACAGGAAAGATTATGCGCCATTTCGGTAAGACGCTTGAAGACGCTACCGAAAGCATGATTTACGAGGCGTGTGCCTCCACTGTCCGCGACGAAATAATGCGCAAATGGAGAACATCACACGATTGTGTAAAACATCAAAAGGCAAAAAAGCTCTACTATCTTTCCTCAGAATTTTTAATGGGCCGTCTTTTAGGCACAAATATGCTTAATCTCGCCCTCACGGAAGATTACAGAAAGGTCTTTAAACACATAGGAATTGACATGGAAAGCATATGCTCAAACGAGTGTGATGCAGGTCTTGGCAACGGCGGACTCGGTCGCCTTGCCGCTTGCTTTATAGATTCTCTCACAACGCTCGATTTGCCGGCATACGGCTCAACAATCCGTTATGAATACGGACTGTTTCGTCAAAAAATTATTGACGGATACCAGTTTGAGCAGCCTGATTCATGGCTTGAAAACGGCTATGTGTGGGAAATTGCCCGTCCGGAAGAACAGGTCGAAGTTCTTTTTGGTGGTAAGGTATACACCGACTGGAATGACGGACGTTTTTCGTTTAGATACGAAAATTCTCATACCGTACTTGCGGTCCCATACGACGTGCCTGTTTGTGGATATGACTCAAAAATGATAAACAAGCTTCGTTTGTGGAGCGCAAAAGCACCAAACGACCTTAACATGACTTTCTTTAACGAAGGTCAGTATATAAGAGCTATTGAAGAAAAGGATATGGCAGAGGTTATCTCAAAGGTACTCTACCCAGAAGATAATCACGATGAAGGCAAAAAGCTTCGTCTGCGCCAGCAGTATTTCCTCGTATCTGCTACAATTCAGTGGATTATACGCGACTTTAAACATGCATACGGCACTAACTGGGATTTGTTTGCCGAAAAAATTGCAATACACATAAACGATACACACCCTGCACTTGCTATCCCCGAGCTTATGCGTGTGCTGATGGATAACGAAGGTCTCGGCTGGGATAAAGCGTGGGAAATCACAACGAAGGTATGCGCTTACACAAATCATACGGTAATGAGCGAGGCTCTTGAGAAGTGGCCTGTTAATGTGTTTGAAGAGCTTTTGCCGCGTATATATATGATAGTATGCGAAATTAACAGTCGTCTACTTTATGAGCTAAATCAGGCATATCCCGGCGATGCGGCAAAAATCGATTACATGGCGGTAATAAATTCTTATGCACAAATCAGCATGGCAAATCTGTGTCTTGCCACCTGTCACGCCGTAAACGGCGTTTCAAAATTGCATACAGACATATTAACCGGCGATATTTTTGCCGACTATTACAGACTTGACACATCGCGCTTCCATGCAATTACAAACGGTATAACCTTCAGACGCTGGATAATGCACTCTAACCCTGCGCTCACTGCTCTTATAAACGAGAGCATCGGCACAAAGTGGTTATCTGATGCATCAAAGCTTTCCGAGCTTGAAAAATTTGCAGAAAACAAGGATTTTTGTGAAAGGTTCTCGGCAATCAAGCTTGAAAACAAAAAAATACTTGCAAAATATATAAAAGAGCATAACAACATAGATGTAGATGTGAATTCAATTTTTGACGTGCAGGCAAAACGCCTTCACGAGTATAAGCGTCAGCTTTTAAATGTTCTTCACATACTATACCTATATAACTGTCTTATCGACAATCCTAACTATGATATAAATGCGCGCACATTTATCTTTGCAGCAAAGGCTTCGCCGGGATATAAACGTGCAAAGCTTATAATAAAGCTTATTAACAGCGTTGCAAACCTTGTAAACAACGATCCGCGCGTAAACAATAAAATCAAGGTTGTCTTTATTGAAAATTACAGCGTAACTCTCGCCGAGATGATAACTGCTGCTGCAGATGTGTCGGAGCAGATTTCAACTGCCGGCAAGGAAGCATCAGGTACCGGCAACATGAAGTTTATGCTAAACGGTGCGCTCACAATCGGTACATTCGATGGTGCAAATATTGAAATGAGCGAGCAAGTCGGCAAAAATAATATGTATATATTCGGTCTTAGCGCAGATGAGGTAGCTGCCCGTTACCAGCATCAGACAGGCGAGCCACAGTCAATTTACGCAAGCAATATGCCGCTTAAGCGCGCTCTTGATACTCTTATTGACGGCACACTCGAGCCGGAGCATCCACAGATGTTTCGCGAGATATATCAGTCGCTTTTATTCGGCGACTACGGAATGGCAGATCCGTATATGGTGCTTCGCGATTTCGCTTCATATATTGCTGCCCATTCGCGACTTGACAGAGAATACAAAAATAAGGCTTTATGGACAAAAAAAGCTATTCTTAATACTGCATATGCGGGATTTTTCAGTTCCGACCGTACAATAAAGGAATACAACGAAAAAATCTGGAACTTAAAAAGCATTTGATAACAAAGTAGCCCCGGAGGTATATAATTTGAGAATCGAACACAACTCCCATAACAGCTTTTGCCGCACCCCATTTGGTGCGGCTGTTTGTGGTTGTACCGTTACCTTAAGGCTGATGCTTGGCGACTCTGCCTGGCCCGAATCCGTCGTTATACAATATGAAGATAGCCGCGGCAAACACGAAAAGCTTATGCATTATCACAGCACTATGCTTGGTGCATATGTTTATGAAGCGCAAATCACTATGCCAAACGAGCCTTGTGTTCTTTTTTACAGCTTTAAACTTAATTTCGATAACTCATCGGTTTATTACGGCAATAACGCGCAGTGTCTTGGCGGCATAGGAGAACAGTACGAAAACAATCCCATACCCTATCAGATTACCGTATATACAAAAGACTACAAAACTCCCGAATGGTTAAAAAACGGAGTTATGTATCAGATTTTCGTCGACAGATTTGCAAAATCAGATAAATTTGATAACTCCTCACTTCGAAGCGACATAATATACAGAAACTGGGGCGAGATGCCGTATTATTTGCCCGAGCAATTTGGCGGAGAATATCTTGCAAACGACTTTTTTGGTGGCTCACTTGCAGGCGTTATCGAAAAGCTCGACTATTTAGCCGATTTAGGTGTCACGATTCTATACTTAAACCCTATATTCGAGGCTTATTCAAATCACAAATACGATACGGCAGACTACGAAAAAATCGATAAAATGTTTGGCGACGAAAAAATCTTTGCTACTTTGTGTAAAGAAGCAAAAAAGCGCAATATGAAAATCATTTTAGACGGCGTATTTAACCATACAGGCTCAGATAGCAAATATTTTAATAAAAATAATACCTATCAAAGTGTCGGCGCATATCAGGGCAGCTCGTCGCCGTACTACGACTGGTTCTGCTTTAAAAGCTTTCCTGATGATTATGAATCGTGGTGGGGCATAAAGACGCTGCCTGCGGTAAATGAAAATTCTCAGTCGTACAGAAAATATATTCTAACCGATAAAAACAGTATTATAAAGCGTTGGCTCAGGCTTGGCGCAAGCGGATGGCGTCTCGATGTTGCAGATGAGCTTCCGGGCGATTTTATCGAGCAGCTGCGCTACGAAGCAAAAAGTGTAGATTCTGATTGCGCTATAATCGGCGAAGTGTGGGAAGATGCGTCAAACAAAATAAGCTATGGCACACTCCGAAGCTATCTTTGCGGAAAACAACTTGACAGCGTTATGAATTATCCGCTTCGAAATGCGATGATTGATTATGTTCTTTGCAAAATCGATGCAAAAACATTTAATGCAAAAATACAAAGTCTTCGTGAAAACTATCCACGCGAAGCATTCATGGCAACTATGAATTTTTTAAGCAGCCACGATACCGAGCGCATATTTACAAAGATGTCAGGCATGCCCGACTCACTCAGTCGCACAGAGCAGGCAAACTACACACTAGATAAAAATCAATATGCACTTGCATATAAGCGTACATGCTTGATTTTCTCTTTTCTTATGTGCATGCCCGGAATGCCGAGCATTTTTTACGGCGATGAAATTGGTATGCAGGGTGCGCGCGACCCATTTTGCCGCGCATGCTTCGACTTTAATAAGACTACATCGCCTATTTGCGATCACTTTAAATCTATTATTAAAATGCGAAAAGACAGTCACGCCTTAAGCGCAGGAGATTTTGAAAGCGTATATGGCGATGGACAGGTGTGCGCGTTTGTGCGCATAGCAGACGACGATTTCAAGCTCATTATAATAAACACAGACGAGAATAGCTCGTGGAATGCGCCGCTCGAGCTTGGACGATTTTTTGCATATAGACTTACGCGCGATAACGAACAATACGAATCGCAAAACGGCCGATTTATCCTAAATGTCGAGCCGATGAGTATAAAGATTTATGATGTAGAGCGTTTTTGCAAAGGAGAAAAAGCATGAGTAAAACTATAGCCATTATAGGCGGCGGCGCATCAGGAATGATGTGTGCTATAAATGCAAAGCGTCGCCTGATAAAAAGAGGCAAAAACGCGCGCGTTATACTTATCGAAAAAAATACGCGTGCGGGCAAAAAACTTCTGTCAACAGGCAACGGCAAATGCAATCTCACAAATACAAACGAGGACATAAACGCTTATCATTCACATGATATAGATGCCGTTTGCTCTGTGCTAAAAAGCTTTGATGTTTCTTCTATTACAGCCTTTTTTAAATCTCTCTCACTTACGACTACTGTCACGAATGCGACCTGTGTTTATCCTCGGAGCATGCAGGCATCGTCGGTACTTGATGCACTTCGTTTCGAAATACAAAGACTCGGAATCGAAATTTTATGCGAGCATGAAATAAAGAAAATTACAAAGAAAGATGGACTATACACTATCTGCTGCGGCGTGTCAGAAATAGCTGCTGACGCTGTCGTTATTGCATCGGGCAGCAGCGCAAGCGGCGGAAGTGATATTGGACTAAAGCTATTAAAATCCTTTGGACATAAAATCCACAGCACCTACCCTGCCCTATGTGCAGTAGTGTGTGAAAGCGAAATTACAAAAATGGCAAAAGGTATGCGTGCACATGCAAGTGTCTGCCTTTTATCAGACGGCACGTGCATTCGAAAAGAGATGGGCGAAATTCTTTTTTGCGACTACGGCCTTTCAGGAATAGCTGTGATGCAGCTTTCGGGCTACATATCAGCGCTTCTTAACGAATCAAAAAAGCACAATCTTATTTTAAGTGTTGACCTTGCATGTGAATATGATGAAAAATCTCTTTTATGTGAGCTTAAAACTCGAAGGGACAACCTTTCACATCTTACGCTCGAAAACCTTTTGTGCGGCTTTTTAAATAAGCGCATAGCGATGGCAGCTATAAAGTATGCAAATGTCGCTTCACTTTCGGAAAACATAAGCTCACTTACAGATGAGCAGCTAAGAAAAATCGCTCACTCGCTAAAACACTTTAACTTAAAAGTTGTCGGCACAAAGGGCGCACAGGATGCGCAGGTTATGGGTGGCGGTGCATCTCTTCTTGATTTCAATATAAATACTCTTGAATCAAAAAAATCAAGCGGTCTGTTTGCCTGCGGCGAGGTGTTAGACGTTTACGGCGATTGCGGCGGATACAACCTTACATGGGCATGGGCAAGTGGCGCTCTGTGCGGAAAGAGCGTAGCAGATATAATTTAGTTTTATACTGGAGATGATGAAATGACTACAAGTGAAAAAGCAAAAAAACTCTTTGAAAACGGATACAACTGTGCGCAAGCTGTATTATGCGCTTTTTGCGACCAGACGGGCATGGACGAAAAAACTGCATATATGCTCGCATCATCGTTTGGCGGAGGCATCGGACGTATGCGTGAAGTATGCGGCGCCGTTTCGGGAATGGCGATGGTTGCAGGCCTTTTGTATGGCTATACATTAGATGAAGAGCCCTCAAAAAAGGCCGACCATTACGCTCTTATACAAAGTCTTGCAAATAAATTTAAAGAGGAAAATGGCTCTATTATATGTCGCGAGCTGTTAGACACAAAACCCGATACACATATCCCCGAAGAAAGAACGCCGCAATATTATAAGAAGCGTCCATGCTCCGAGATTGTCTATTGCAGTGCAAAAATTATGCAGGACTATATCGACAAGCATAACAGCAAATAGTCACAAATTTATCAAAAAACTATTGACACATATACCTTTTTCGATTATAATTATTGAGTCGTTGTTTTTTGATTATATCTGGGTGTGGCGCAGCTGGTAGCGTGCTTGAATGGGGTTCAAGAGGCCGGGAGTTCAAGTCTCCCCACTCAGACCAAAAAGAAGAAGCGTACTGAATTTTCAGTACGCTTCTTTTTTGAAATATAAATCCCTGACGAAAGCGTGTTTGTCTATGAAAACAGTAGAACCAATGCTGAAACGGCGGTAGCTACAACTTAAACAAGTGTAGTCGCATCGCCAACAGACATTGGTTTTACCACTACTATACCACAACCTGAGCAGGCTGTCAATCCGCAACCATTGCCAACGGTTAATAGTTATTCCTATAATAAATGAAATGGACTTGATATCCGCTAACTCGACCGACCTAGGTCCAGCACCTAGCGCCCCTGAAAACAGTTCAAGTCCTATTTCTACTATACCACAAATTCTCCCTGGTGTCAAGCCAACAACCGTTGCCAGTTGCAACAGCGATGTCGCAAGTATATATAGACGCAGGAATTTTTCTTCTTTTATTCAAAAACAAAAAAATGGGAAATTTGTTGTACGAAGACAAAAAAAGAGTCTTCAGAATCTTCCCGTCAACGGACTACAATTGTCCGAGATGGAAGCTACCAAAGACCCCATATTTACTATACCACAACCTAAGCAGTCTGTCAATCCGCAAAACTCCCGCTAAACGCAATGGATGCCATAAATAAAAAAAGAAGACATAAATTCCAACGCCAGCGATGTCAACAAAAAGAATTCGTTGCTCGCATCGAAGGAATCTGTGTCTTCTGCCACTACTATACCACAACCTGAGCAGTCTGTCAACCCGCAACCATTGCCAACGGTTAATGGTTATTCCTATAATAAAAGAAATGGACTTGATACCTGCTAACTCAGCCGACATGGAATCCGTATCCACCGCTCCTGAAAACAGTTCAAGTCCTACCACTACTATACCACAACCTGGGCAGTCTGTCAATCTACAACCGTTGCCAATCGCAACGACGATGTCGCAAAAACTTAAAAAGATGCACGACAAAATCGATAATCATGTCGGTAAAAATAGTAATGTTAATACGATATATAATGTCGGTCTTTTAGACAAAAGAAGTTTTCCGAGTACGGGCTCTTCCTCCCCGAAGGGAGGCGCTCAAAACTCTCAGAAAACTTCCAAAAACAATATACCACAAACTCCTCCCAGTGTCAACCCGTAACTCCCCGTCGAACACAAGGGATAAAGATGTCTGATAAATAATCCATATTCAATCTCAAAAATTGATTGAAATTACAATGCAATAATGATATAATATACTAAAATGGATTTTTTGGGAGATTGTATATGAATGACGTTGTATCGGTTTTAAAATGCGATAAATATGATTATGAGCTTTTAGTAAATACAATAGAAAAATCATTTGAAAACATTGGCGGCATAGAAAAATACATAAAGCCGGGCGACAAGGTTCTTCTAAAGATAAATCTTCTTATGAAAAAACATCCCGATGAAGCTGTTACAACACATAATGTTTTTGTAAAAGCACTCGCATCTGTCGTTATGCACGCGGGCGGCATAGTAACGATTGCCGACAGCCCCGGCGGACTTTATAACGAAACAATACTGCGTAGCGTGTATAAGGGTTGTAAAATCGATACAGTTGCCGAGCAGCTCGGAGCAAAACTAAACTACGATACGAGCTTTGAAACCGTAAGCTATCCCGAAGGCAAAACTGTAAAGACATTTCCTATAATTAAGCCGATTCTCGATGCCGATGTCGTTATAACAGTACCAAAACTTAAAACACATATGATGACTTTTTACAGTGGTGCAGTTAAAAATATGTTCGGTTCAGTTCCCGGTGTGTATAAGGCAGAATACCACTTTTCTTTGCCTGAGAAAGACGACTTTTGTTCGATGCTCGTTGATTTATGCTCTCTTACAAAGCCGACGCTTGCAATAATGGACGCAGTCGATATCATGGAAGGCGAAGGACCATCGAGCGGCATAAAAAGGCACTTCGGCGCTGTGCTTGCAAGCAATAACCCGTATGCACTTGACCTCGCGGCATGTTCTCTTGTCGGCATAACGGCAAACGAAGCGCCAACCGTAAAAGAATCAATTGCAAGAGGTCTTTGTCCTAAAGATGAAAATGAATTATCGCTTGTCGGCGACGATTTTGATTCAATGAAAATATATGATTTAATAAAGCCGCAGATTAAAACGACTGATTTTTTAGACAGAAAATTTATTCCAAAGCGCCTATCCGCCGCATTAAACCGCGCTCTGTCCCCCATACCGCATTTTAAAAAGGATGTGTGCGTTGGATGCGGTGAATGTATGAGGCGTTGTCCTGCAAAAGCGATAGAGATAAAAAATGGATTTCCTGTGCTTACAAAGAAAAAATGCATACATTGCTTTTGCTGCCAGGAGCTTTGTCCAAAAAAAGCGATCGTCTCAAAACGACATAAATTTATGGATTTTATTTTGCGACACTGATATAAAAAGTTACTTGAAAGGGCGATATGATTGAGTTTTAATATTGTACTTCACGAGCCGCAAATCCCGCAAAACACAGGCAATATCGCACGTACATGTGCAGCTACGGGTGCAAGGCTTCATATAATAAAGCCGACAGGCTTTGAAATAACCGATAAAAATTTAAAACGAGCAGGCCTTGACTATTGGTATCTTTTAGATATTACATACTATGAAAATTTAGATGACTTCTTTGAAAAAAACAAAAACATTACCTGCTATTACGCTACAACAAAAGCACCAAACACATATTGCGACGTATCTTTTAATGACGGCGATTATATAATGTTTGGCAAAGAAACGGCAGGCTTGCCGGAGGAACTCTTATATAAAAACAAGCAAAACTGCATAAGAATTCCCATGATAGATGAAGCGAGAAGCCTTAATTTAGCGAATTCCGTGGCGATCGTTATTTATGAGGCTCTACGACAAACTAACTTTTCTTCACTTCTGCAAACAGGCCAACTCACCAAATATACATGGTGATTATATAACTCACAAATTTAAGGAGGTATAAATATGCTTAATATTAAATTTATGGTTGATTCAACATCAGACATCACAAAGGAATTTGCAAAAGAAAACGATATTTTCGTGCTTGGCCTTCCCGTATTATTTGAAGATGGCACAACCGCACTCGATTGGGTAGAAATGGAGCCTGAGCAATTTTATGAAAAATTAGCAAAATCAAGCACTATCCCCTCAACATCGCAGGTACCGCCTCAAACTATGGAGGATACTATGCGCAAAGAGCTCGAAGGCCACGATGCCCTCATATACTTTACAATATCATCGAAGGGTAGCGGCACATATAATTCGGCTTGCCTTGCAAAACAAAACATACTCGCAGATATGCCCGATGCAAAAATCGAGATAGTTGACTCCATGGCATATTCACTTTACATTGTTATAATGCTAAAAGAGGCTATGCGCCTGCAAAAAGAAGGAAAATCGCTTGAGGAAATCGTAGACGGCGCAAAGAAAATCCGCTCGATGACAGATGTTTTGGTCGTTGTTGATACGCTAAAATACCTTGAAAAAGGCGGAAGAATAAATAAGGCGAGCCTCGTTGCAGGAACACTTCTCGACCTAAAGCCTGTTTTATCGGTACGCGGCGGCGTTATGGAATCTATTGATAAGTTCCGTGGAAGCAAAACTATTATTTCAAAAATGATTAAAAAGATTAAAACTTCAGATATAAACACAGACGATCCAAACTTCTATATTGTTCATTCTCGTGCCTTTGAAAAAGCCGATGAGCTTTGGAGTGCTGTAAAAGCAGAGTTTGGCGAGCATCATGAACTTATTATGCAATCCGAAATCGGTGCGTCTGTTGGCACGCACATCGGACCGGGAACGCTCGCAATCTTCTACAGACTAAATAACCCTGTACAAATTTACGAAGACTAATTTATACAACAATAAAAAAGCCATCTGTCTTGCAGATGGCTTTTTTATTTGCTTTATTTATTTTCCAATATTGCGCGGTCAACACTCCAGTAAAAAGCGCCCTCTCCCAACAACTCAACAATTCCTGCGCGTTCAAGCATCTCGCGCACACTTTTTTGTACTCCGCAAAAAGCTACTCTAATGTTACTGTCTTTTAGCTCTTCACACAACTCATAAAGTGTTTGTGCTCCTGATGTATCAATCGCCGATACGCCACGAAGTGAAAATATTATCTCTTCATATGAATCAATCGTTTCAAGCGCCTCACGGATTTTTGCTGCATTTCCAAAGAACACACTACCCGTTATGTATGTTACAAAAGCGTTTTTGTGCCATTTTTCCACATCTTCCTGTGACTCTTTCAGTTTTGCATTTTCCACTCTTGAAAAATTGATTTCAATCTTTGATGCCTTGACAACAAAGATAAGAAATGATACTGCGACACCGACTATCACCGCAACCGTAAGGTCAAATATAACCGTACAAATCATTGTAATTAAAAATTTTGCAATTGCACCTTTAAAACGTCCGCCGAATATGTACTTTATACTGCTCCATTCATTCATACGCCACGCTGTAACAATCAATACCCCCGCTAGCGCTGCAAGCGGCAAACGTGCCATGAGTGAGCCGAGCAAAAACATCGACAGCAAAAGACCAATCGAATGAATGATGCCGCAAAGACGTGTAACGCAACCCGATTTTATTGCAACACTTGTGCGGGCAATCGCCGCTGTAGCGGGCACACCTCCAAAAAATGGAATCAAAACATTTCCTATACCCTGCGCTATAAGCTCACGGTCGGCATCGAATGGCTCTTTTTTCATTCTTGCCGCCGCCGAACCGCAAAGCAAACTCTCAATCATTGCAAGCATCGCAATCGTGAATGCAGGCGTAGCAAGGTCTTTTATCATATTTACATCTATATTTGAAAATATAAGTCGTGTTTGTGGCAAAAGCGTGCGCGGTATTTCGCCCACAGTTGCAACATCAAATCTAAATATATTGCTCACAAGCGCAGCAATTATTATTGCAATAAGTGATGACGGTACAACGTTATTCCACTTTTTCGGATAGAAAATCATAATAAGAATAACCAATAATCCAATGCCTACCGCATACCAGTTCGGCGAAAAACCAAGTGTGCCATACGATATAAGCTTTTCGATTGCACTCTCACCAACAGACACCGTTCCGAAAAGGTTATCAATCTGACCAAGTGCGATTATAATTGCAATACCCGATGTAAAGCCTGTCACAACCGGCATCGGTATAAAGCTCACGAGATTGCCAAGCTTTAGAAGGCCAAAAATCAGAAGTATTATTCCGGCAAGCAGACACGCCACAAAAACGCCTTGCATCTGGTAACGCGCTACAATCGTAACAAGCACAGCGGTCATAGCTCCGGTAGGACCGGAAATTTGAAACGATGCACCTGAGAATATGCTGATGACAAGCCCTGCTATAATTGCAGTTATAAGACCTGCCGCAGCATCGGCACCCGAGCTTACACCAAATGCGAGTGCGAGCGGAAGTGCAACCGCCGTTACTGTAAGTCCCGCCATCAAATCCTTTGACAGTGCTTTTAAGTTGTAACCTTTAAATTCTCTTTTTAAATCCCTTATGTAATTACCTATCATCAAAAAACCCTTTCTATGCATAATTTTTTGTTAAATTACAACGTTTCATATTATACACCACGATTATCTATATGTCAAACATTTGCCCGCAATTTCACACGTTTTTAGCTTTAAATTTTTAATGAGCTTAACAAACGCAGTTTTTATTATATCAACACTTTACAAATAAAAAATTTTTAGTTATAATATAAAAGGAAATTTTTAAAATCTATGATATGAAAGGAAGTTGATAGTAATGAATATTTCTATCACAAAAACTACATCACCAAAACAAAAGCCATCACCGGATACACAACTTGGCTTCGGTAAAATTGCAACTGACCATATGTTTGTAATGAATTATACCGAAGGCAAAGGCTGGCACGATGCAAGAATAGTTCCCTACCAGAATATATCACTTGCACCATCTGCAATGGTATTTCACTATGGTCAGGAAATGTTTGAAGGCTTAAAGGCATATAAAGGCGTAGACGGTAAAACGAGACTGTTCCGCCCTGATATGAATGCAAAGCGCGCAAACGCTTCAAACGAAAGACTTTGCATACCTCAGATTCCTGAAGAAGACTTTGTGGAAGCTGTAAAGGCGCTTGTAAAAGTTGACGAGGACTGGATTCCGACACAAGACGGTACATCATTATACATAAGACCATTTGTAATCGCAACAGACGAATTTTTAGGCGTTGCACCGTCAAAAACATATTTATTCATCATAATCCTTTCGCCGAGCGGCGCATATTATGCAAGCGGACTTGCTCCGGTTGGAATCTGGATTGAAGACGATTATGTAAGAGCCGTAAAAGGCGGTATCGGATATGCAAAAACAGGCGGCAACTATGCTGCAAGCCTTGCTGCGCAGGTAAAAGCACATGACGACGGATACTCACAGGTTCTCTGGCTCGATGGAGTGGAGAGAAAATATATCGAAGAAGTCGGCGCAATGAACATATTCTTTAAAATTAACGGAAAAATCGTTACACCGATGCTTAACGGCAGCATTCTTCCGGGAATTACGCGTAACTCCGTAATAAACGTATGTAAAAGCTGGGGATATGAAGTTGAAGAAAGAAGAATATCTGTTGACGAGCTTATCGATGCACAAAAGAGCGGCGCACTCGAAGAATGTTTCGGCACAGGTACTGCTGCAGTAATTTCTCCCGTTGGAAAGCTTCGCTTCAAAGACGATGTTATGACAATCAACAATAACGAAATCGGACCTGTAAGCCAGAAGCTCTACGACACAATCACAGGAATTCAGTGGGGCAAATGTGAAGATACATTTGGCTGGACAGTTACACTTTAATATAGCAAAAATTAAGGCAGAGCATTTTGCTCTGCCTTTTTTATATTATGCTATCTATATATTCAACAATTTCATGCGGATTATTTACTATCAAATCGGCGCCGTTTTCGATTAGCTCTTTTTCATCGCGAAATCCCCACGATACTCCAATCGTAAATGCTCCAAGATTTTTGCCCGTCTGCATGTCGACTCCGGAATCGCCTATATAAATCGTTTCAGACGGCAAAACCTTCATCTCATTTAACACGAAAAGCGGACCATCTATATTAGGCTTTATCGGCACTCCGTCTACCTGGCCGCGAACGCTGTCAATAAGCGATTTGTCAAAAATTTCTTTTACTACAGAGCGTGTCGCAAAATCAGGCTTGTTTGAAATTACGCCCGATAAAATCTTTCGCTTTTTTATGTCACAAAGCATATTTACAATTCCGTCATACGGCTTTGTGTAAAGCAGCGTATCCGAATTATAGCTTTCGTTATAAAAAGCATACACCTTTTGTGACATCTCCTCACTATATGCATCGATATATTTTAACATACGATCAATTAAAATCTTTGCTCCATTGCCTATTAAATACTTATATTTTTCCTTTTCGATCGGCGAAAAACCAAACCGTTCAAGCGCAAGATTTCCGTAATATGATATAGTAGTAAGCGTATCTAAAAGTGTTCCGTCCAAATCAAAAAGACATGCTTTTATCATTATTTCATCTCCTTGCTGTATTTTTTATATTGTCTCGTATTCAAAATTCTCCCACTTTATTCTAGAGCCTTCGTCTGCATCGGGCGGAAGAAGTGCCCTTGCTACTCTATTTTCAATGCCATCTTCACTTACAAGCAGAGCATAATCGCCGTCAAATGAAACCAGCTTATATATTACCTTTTCAAACATCATATATCCTCCGATTTATAAATCTTATTTATCATCGCTCGAGAAAAACTGATTTAAAAACTTTATATCGTAGCGTGTCTCGCCGTTTGCTTTTTTGTATTTATCACGGCGCACAAAATCTCTTTGGCGAATTTTCGCCGCCGTATATGACACGTCGCACCGTCTCATAATATCTTCTGCACTTCGTGCGCCATAGCTGTCAAGTACAGATAATGGCATTAAAAGCTCATCTGCAAAATAAGCAGCCTCGATATCGGTCTTTTTATCTGATGCGCCCTTTAAAATATGTCCTAAAAATATATGTGCCAACTGGCACGCAAGCGTATAGCGAATTCTTGCTCTTGTGTGAGTCGGATTATAAAATATAACATAGCTCTCGCCGCTTTTTATTATATATCCGTCATCATTTATATCGCCTGCATGTTTCGAGCTGCGCGGTGTAATTTTGTCCATTTTTATGCATCTGATTTTGTACGCTTTCATTATGTCATTAAGCTTTACGGGAAGTGATTTTACGGCGCTGTTTTTCATTATCTCAATCACAGTATCTTTTATTTCATTTTTTCTTTGTCTTGTTATAAAGTATTTTTTCATATCTGCCGCGCCTCTTTTCTGTATTAAATCATTTCCTATAAATACAATAGCACAATTCCACTCTTTTGTCACGATTTTTTTATAAAAAAAGCGGCTTTGCCGCACCGCCTTTGGCACAAACGCGGAGCAATATCGCTTTTTTTAGCCATGTGCATTTTGCACGGCAATATAATCAAAGTTTTTTACTTTATAGGAACGCAGTTTCCTATAAAGTAAAAAAGCGATAGCATCCGCCATCGCTTAACTTACTATTCATATGCCGCAGGGTCTCGCATCATATATACCCTGTTATACTCTTTATTCTCATCCTTTATTACACTTGATTTGTTCTTTTCTAAAAACTCTACAAACTCATACATATCAATCCATATTTCATTGTTCGACTCTTTTTGAGACTCATCAAATATAAGCTCAAGTCCAAAATGCAAATGCGGCACATTTATGTTGTTTGTGTTTTCCTTTGTGCTGTAGCCACTCATGCCAAGATAACCTATGACATCGCCCGCCGTGACAGTTTTGCCAACAAAAAGCGAAGCGTGATATGGTCTGTCTTTTCTAAGGTGTGCATAGTAATAATAGCGCATTCCGTCAAGCGAGCGTATGCCTATGCGCCAGCCACCGTACATATTCCAGCCAAGCGCTTCCACTACACCGGACTCTACTGCAATAATCGGCGTTCCTACGCTGCCCATCAAATCGTTACCAAGGTGCTTTCTGGCAAAGCCGTATGTCCTTCCTGCACCAAAATCGTCATAATGCGAAAATCCATACCCCTTTGCAATCGGCGAAAATCCCTTTAGCCCGTATTTTCTTGTCATTTGCTTGCTCCCGTCAGGCGCATCTTCTTCTATCTCATAATACCCCACAAGTCCGCCAAGTGCCGCGCTATAGCCTTCGTAGTAGTAATTATAGTACTTCTCACTTCCGCTGATTTCTACCGCCGTTTTTCCCCCGCGCATTTTACCACATACTTCATCTACATCAGAGGTTTTACACGAGCTTAATTTTCCGCCGTTTTTCGTCGCAAGTACGGCGATAACTTCTATCCAGTCTATATTTACTCCCCCATCATTTTTCGAGGCTATATCATTATTCATTGCGCACGTAAGAATCTGATTTGTAGCATCAAACTCAAACCATTTTATGTACGAGCTCTCCTGCGCATCGACCGGCGCACTTACATTCGTACATACCAGTGCGCAGCACACCGTCACACTAAAAAGGCACGCACATATAACACATATAAATACTCTGTTTTTCTTAAAAAACTTCATCTCTTCCCCCATAGCCCTTCCTGCGCTATATTTTATAAAACATTTTCTATAAAATATATGTAAAGAACACCCGTGCTATGACCGACAAAAAAATCGGCCCAATCGATAAGATTAAGCCGATATGTGTTTTTATAATTATATTCTACATATTTCTTTCAATAAGCTTACTTATTATGTATCCTATTATGTGCGCTGAATATGAAAGAATCAGATATGAAATCGCGTTAGGTATCATAAAATCCGTTTGATATATACTTGTAGACATTATATATAAAACAACTATAATAAGCGGATAGTACCACTTAAAACCTTCTTTTATAGCAAGAATAATTGTAGTTGCCAGTATTACGAGCGAATTTGCAATTGTGCAAAGCATCATAATCATAGTCGCAAGCTGTGGCGCTACAACATATGCAAATGCGGGCATTATAAAAAATACAACCACGCACGCAAGAATATGCCATCTTAAAGGTTTAAATATATCAGAAAAAAAATACATTTCATTGTCTCCTTATAGTAAAACTTATTTTATAATGCCCCTCGGACATTTTTCTTTGCACCTACCGCAATTGATACATTTTTCATCGTCAATTATAGCGATATTATCTTTTAATATAATCGCATCTACCGGACATTCCTTTACACAAAGCCCGCATCCAATACATCCAACGCGACACGCTTTTGTAACGGCAGCGCCCTTGTCCTTCGAACTGCAAATAACAATCGGTTTATCTGTTTTTGTAGTAAGCTTTATTACATGCTTCGGGCACGCTTTTACGCACTGGCCGCACGCCGTACATTTTTCCTTGTCAACTACTGCCACGCCGTTTTGTATCGATATCGCTCCAAACACACACGCAGATACACAGTTTCCAAAGCCAAGACATGCGTATGCACATTTTTTCTGTCCACCACGAAGTCTTGCTGCTGCGTTGCAGTCACCTATACCGTTATATATGTATTTGTCTTCTGCAACACCGCTCGCTCCTTGGCAAAGCACTACTGCACACATTTGTTTGTCGTCATCACCTGAAGCAGACACGCCCATAATCGAGGCAATCTGCTCTTTCGCATCTGCATTGCACACCGGACAAGCTGAATATGGCACCTCACCATTTACAACAGCCTGCGCAAAGTTAGCGCAACCGGCAAAACCGCATCCGCCGCAATTTGCCCCCGGTAAGCAGGAAACAATTTTATCTATTCTTTCATCTTTTTCAACCGCAAAAACCTTTGATGCAAAACCGAGTAATGCGCCAAACAAGATTCCGAGTCCACCAAGTATTGCAAACGCTATTACTATCTGCATATCGATTCCCTCCTTATCTCAAAAATACACCGAAGTATTTTTATACCGTCTGCCATCAGATTTTAAAACCCGAAAAGCCCATAAACGCAAGTGCAATAAGACCTGCGCTGATTAGTGCTATCGGAAAACCTTCAAGACACTTCGGTATTTTTGAGAATCTAATTCTCTCGCGCACACCTGCAAAAATAACAATCGCAAGTGTAAATCCGACTGCTGCGCTAAAGCCGTAAACGATTGAGCTTATAAAGCTGTAACCGTTGTCAATGTTTAAAATTGCAACTCCAAGCACAGCGCAGTTTGTCGTAATAAGCGGAAGGTATATACCAAGTGCATTATAAAGTGACGGCATCATTTTTTGCAAAACCATCTCAACAAACTGTACTAAAACGGCAATTACAAGTATAAAGGCTATCGTCTGTAAATATTCAAGTTTAAATGGCACAAGCAAATATGTCCACACGGCATATGTCATAGCCGATGCAAGAGTCATTACAAACGCAACCGCGCATCCCATGCCGACTGCGGTATCTACACGCTTTGATACGCCGAGAAACGGACATATTCCCAAAAATTTTACGAGCACAAAATTTTCAATCAATATCGCGGTAAGTGAAATCGTAAAAAGCTGCGCAATCATTGTGTATCACCGCCTTTTTTGTTTTTTATCACCCTTGTTATAAGCTGTATCATACCTATTACAATTCCGAGCACTATAAATGCTCCGGGCGGAAGTATAAACATCGTCATAGCAGGTGCCTGACCGATAACATTTATTCCCCATACACTTCCCGAACCGAGAAGCTCACGGATAAAGGATATAATGGCAAGCGCAACCGTAAAGCCCGCTCCCATTCCAAGTCCATCAAGTGCTGCAAGGCCAACCGAATTTTTTGATGCAAACGCCTCTGCACGCGCAAGAATTATACAGTTTACAACGATAAGAGGAATAAATATTCCAAGGCTTTTTGCAAGTTCAGGCAAATACGCCTCGAGAAGCATATCAATAACCGACACAAAGCTTGCAATTATTACAACATACGCTGCAATTCGTATCTTGTCAGGTACAAGTTTTCTTAAAAGTGATATAACAACGTTTGATGCTGTAAGAACAAGCGTTGCCGCAATACCCATGGTAATGCCGTTTTGAAGTGTTGTCGTTACGGCGAGCGTCGGACACATTCCTATAAGCTGAACAAATGTTGGATTTTCCGTTATTATTCCATTTAAAAGAGTGGCTAAATACTTTTTATTTTTCATTGTAAGTATATCCCCTCTCCTTTGATTTTTGTTGCAATCTCAACTGCCAGATTTACGCTGTCTGCAAGAGCCTTCGAGCTTTTCGTAGCACCCGATACGGCGTTTACTTCATTTTCTTTTGCTCCGGCCTTTACAACGTCTACCCTGCCTTTTCCTTTAAACTGATCTATGAATTTTTCATCAGTAAACTTCGCTCCGAGTCCCGGTGTTTCAGAGTGTGACAAAATGCAAATTCCGGTAACCTTATTATCCATATCAAGTCCGATTAAACTTATAACCTCGCCGCCATAACCGTGCTTGGCCACTTTTATACAGATGCCTGCATCTTCGCCTTCCTTATTTTTTGCAATATATATTGCTTCTGCACCATATCCCATTACAGACGCGTGATCCAAAGAAATAAAGCTTGCATCAAATCCCATTACTTCTTCTACAGCTATTTGCTCTTCCAAAACTGCATTATGCACGATTATATCCTTTGTCAGCATGTTTACCGCCGCAAGCAGCGATGCGCTGATTGCTGTTATGACGAACAGCACAAAAGCGTATTTTAGTATATTTTTAATATTATTATCCACGCTTTGACACCTCCCCAAATCTTCTCGGGTGAATGTATTTATCGATTAGCGGTGACAAAACATTCATAAGTAGTATCGCATACGTTGCTCCCTCGGGATATCCGCCGAATCGTCGTATTACAAATGTCAATATTCCGCAACCCACACCAAAAATCATCTGTCCCATCTTTGTTGTAGGCGTCGTAACGTAGTCAGTTGCCATAAATACTGAAGCAAAAACCACGCCGCCCGTACACAAATGATACATAACAAATTTTAGATCATACGGATGTGAACCGAAGAAAAATACCAAAACCGCAAAACTCAAAAGATAGCTAAGCGGTATCCTTACGCTGATTACACGTCTTACAATAAGATATATCGCACCCATTATTATAAGAATCGTCGACGTTTCACCAATACAGCCGGCGATGCGTCCTAAAAATGCATCATATAATGATGGCGCGGCGCTTGACTCGAAGCCTTCTTTTAAAAGAGCGAGCGGAGTTGCGCTTGTCATCACATCTGCAGATGATACATAAGATGCAAAATTCATAACGGGCGATACATACGTTGTCAGTGCAACGGGCCACGATGCAAGCATAAATGCGCGCGCTGCAAGTGCAGGATTTACGAAATTGTTGCCGATTCCGCCAAACAACTGTTTTACAATTATAATAGCAAACATAGCGCCGATAATTACCATCGGATAAGGCGTTGTAACAGGCAAGCTAAAAGCAAGCATAAGTCCCGTAACAACGGCGCTCATATCGCCAATATCTGTCTTTGTCTTTGCTTTCTCTAATGCATCTCGCATAGTCGTATGCATTTTATTTTTGATTTGAAATCCAATATATAGGCACTGATATATGTATTCAGATAACACACATGATGCAACACTTAAAAATGTAACGACAAGTGCTCGTACACCAAAATAGAACCACCCTGCTATAAGTACAGGTATGAGCGCAATTATCACATCTATCATTATCATTTTCGTATTTTCTGACGTTGATATATGCGGTGATGATGATACCATAAACTTTTTATCCGCCATATTATTATTGCAGAGAAGCTCTGCATCCTCCCCTCAGGTTTATCTTTATTTTAGAGCGTCCCTTTCGCGTTTGAGTTCAAGCACCTTCTGCTTGGCAATGCGAATATTTTGCACTGGATGACGTCTGCCGGGGCATAAAAACGAGCATACACCGCACTCAATGCAATCAAGGACATTGTACTTTTCGCACATTTCCCACTCACTATGCTGAGCATACATATTAAGGTATAACGGCATCAGCTTCATCGGACATGATTCTACGCATTTACCGCAACGTATGCACGCATCATCTTCATCATACACTACCATATCTGAGCTAAAAGCAAGCAGTGCAGAAGTCCCCTTTATTACCGGCACATCAGTAGATTCCTGAGCCTGCCCCATCATAGGTCCACCCATAATAATCTTTTCAGGCTCTTTAATAAAGCCTTGTGCCTTTTCAAAAAGATACGAAAAACTAACGCCGAGTCTTACTTCGAAATTTGCCGGCTTTGAAACGGCATCGCCCGATACCGTAACGATTCTTCGAATCGACGGCATACCGGTTTTAATTGCTGTTGCAATCGCAACGGCCGTATCAACATTTATAACTACAACGCCGACATCTGCAGGTAGCGCTCCTGAAGGTACCTCACGGCCTGTTATTGCCTGTATAAGCTGTTTTTCAGAGCCTTGCGGATATTTTGTTCGAAGCTCGCAAAGCTTTATGTCTTTATAATCATCTTGTTTAAGCTTTTCTTCTATAAGTAAAATTGCATCGGGCTTATTTTGCTCTATCGCTATGTGTCCTTTATCAAGTCCAAGCGCGCGCATTGCCACTTGCAGTCCAAATAAAACCATATCCGGCATCTCAAGAAGCACTCTGTGGTCACTCGTAAGATATGGCTCACACTCCGCTCCGTTTACAATTACATATTCTATTTTCTTATCTTTTGGTGGCGAGAGCTTTACGTGCGTAGGAAAAGTCGCACCTCCCATTCCGACTATTCCCGCTTCACGAACAATTTTCACGATTTCTTCCGGCGATAAGTCGCATAATTCTCCTTTTGGAGTCACATTTTCGTCTATAAGGTATTGTCCGTCATTTGCAACAATAATGCTTTGCACCATCGCGCCATTAGGATGAAGGCGTTTTTCAATCGCCGTAACAGTTCCCGAAACAGAGCTATGTATCGGCGCCGATATAAAAGCATCGCTATCAGCTATTTTTGTGCCGACCTTTACATAACTCCCAATCTCTACTATAGGATTAAGTGGTGCGCCGATGTGCTGTTGCAACGGAAATACGTGCTCACTTACGCCATCAAGAACATATATAGGCAAGCTATTTGTATTTGTTTTATTATCTTCTATATGAAGTCCGCCTTTAAAACTGTATGCCATTTTCGCATCATCTCCTTTTTGAGACTCACCAAATTCGTTAAATTCAGGTCATTATTTATATATTTTAACATACATCTTTATATATTGCAATTATAGTTAAATAAATAACAAATTTTCTGTATAAAAACATATAAAGTTACGTAATAGTAATATAACAGTCATATATTTGTTATGGCAAAAGCACGCTTTAAAGAATATAATGTATTTACATTAAATATTCTAAATGTATTTTTGTCATCAGACATCGAAAGGAGCGATATGATATGAAAATAGAAAAGCTTGCAATCAATAAAATCAGAGTAACCGTGACACCGCTTGAGCTTAACGACTTAGACATCGACCCAAAAGAGCTTTCTCCCGATTTACCGCAGCTTAGAAATTTTATCGCCTCACTTATCGAGCAGGCAATAGACTATACAGATGAGAATATCATACATTCCAACATACTTGTTGAAGCACGTCCGCAAGGCGAGGACTTCGTCTTTGTAATTACACGTCTTAGGGCTGATGATGAAAGTGCACAAAAAGAATCTGCAAAATTAAACAAAAAACAAAAGCTCGCAAGCGGCAGCTATAAGGCAAAAATTGCGCCTGAAAATAAATGTTCATACTTTGCATTTAATTCGCTTGTATGTTTTTGCGAAATGCTTCGAAGCACCGGATGCGAGAGCTTTTGTGGAACAAACCTTTTTAAATCACAAAACGAATTCTACCTTAGAATAGATCGCAATCATATCGACTTTAAGAGATTATGTATGATTGCAAGCGAATATGCAAGACCTCTTCAAAACAGCGATGCTGCTGATGAATATATAAATGAGCACGCAATTCATTTTGCTGACTCGAAGGACTTTTTCAATATCAGTCGCTGCTACTAAACTAATTTATAGAAATTTAAAGGGTACACTTCCTTTATGCGAAGCGTACCCTTTTGTTTTATATACTTTTATTTAAATACTCATATTTTTTATATATTCACAAATCATCGCAGTAGAATTTTTTGCTGCCATAGCGCAGAATTCACCGTAATCCATATGTGAGCTTCCATCTGCCTTATCAGAAATTGCTCTCACAACCCCAAAGTCAACTCCGTTTACATAGCAAACGTGGCCTATGCTGCCGCCTTCCATTTCGCATGCTATTGCATCAAAATTTTCAACCAGCCACTTTTTCTTTTCAGCCGATGCGATAAAGCTGTCGCTTGTCGAAATAGTTCCCGATGCAGTTTTAAGTCCCAAAACTTTGCCTGCCTTTTCAAGCGCATCACACACTCTCTTGCTTGATGGGATTTTTATTACGTTTATTGTAGAAATTAGTCCTACAGGATCGCCAAGCGCGCTCGTGTCGGCATCACTTTGCACGACATAATCTGCCATCGCAATATCACCAATATTAAGCGAGTTTGACAGCGAGCCGCCAACGCCCGTATTGATTATTGTATCCGGTGCATATTTTAAAATCATCGTCTGCGCACATATCGCGGCGTTTACTTTTCCGATTCCGCAACGTGCAACAACTACATCCTTACCTAAAATTTTCCCGCTCACAAAATCTACCGAGCTGACAGTGCAAATGCTTTTTTCTTCCATCATTGATTTTAACATATCAACTTCGATATCCATTGCCCCTATAATTCCAAGCATCTTTTTATCCCTCACTATCAGTAATTTAAATTATCCGAATCGACTTTGTCGAGTATGTCGAGATAACGCACACATTCCTTCTTTGCATTTTCAAGATTTAATGTTTTATAATTTCCGCATTCAACAGGTGAGTTTCCAAAAACGTCGCCTTCGTGGCAGATAACATCTTTACACGCCGTCTTTAATACGTCAAGCACCTTCTTATTGTCGGCATTTCGTACAAGAAGATAAAATCCCGTCTGGCATCCCATCGGTCCGAAATATATTACATCATCTTTAATATATGAATTTCTTATATATGTTGCAAACATGTGCTCGCACGAATGCATAGTGCTATGATCCATAAGGTCGCCCGTATTAGGCTTTCTCGTACGCAAATCATATGTTGTAATGTCGCCGTCTATTCTTGAAATATAAAGTCCCGGCTCAAGCGTTTCGTGATTAACCGTAAAGCTCGCAATTTTTTCCATTTATTTTTCTCCTTAATTTTTATTTATCTATATTGTATCAAATTTTTTTGCATATGTCCAGTATGATAACACCATAAAACAGATATAATTAAATATAGGTTATGACGCTTAAAGGAGGCTTTTTTATGGGAAAATTTTTTGGAACAGACGGCGTAAGAGGAATTGCAAATAAAAATCTTAGCGCAAATTTATCATTTATGCTCGGCTTTGCCGGGGCGAGCGTTCTTACAAATAAGCTTTCACATAAGCCAAAAATTTTAGTAGCCAAAGATACAAGGCTTTCAGGCGATATGCTCGAATGTGCACTCTGTGCAGGCATTTGCCAGACGGGCGCTGAGGTAGTATCGCTTGGCGTTTTGCCTACACCTGCAGTTTCTTACCTGATAAAAAAATATGGCGCTGATGCAGGAGTCGTAATTTCTGCCTCGCACAATTCATTTGAATATAACGGTATAAAATTTTTTGATTCACAATCTCATAAATTAAGTGACGAGCTTGAAGAAAAAATTGAGGATTTTATCCTTAATTATAAAAAGGACGATATAACCCTTCCAACCCACGACGGTGTCGGACACATAGAAAAAGCATCAGGCGGTGCCGATGATTATATTAAATACCTGTCCGATATTATCGACTGCTCATTTGAGAATATGAACATTTTACTTGACTGCGCTAATGGCTCAAACTCATATGTTGCACCAAAAGCACTAAACATGCTCGGTGCAAACGTAGATTGCATAAACTGCGCACCTGACGGAATAAACATAAACGACAATTGCGGCTCTACACACATTAAAACACTTGAAGAAAAAATCAGAAATGAAAAAAAATATGATATAGGAATTTCTTTTGACGGCGACGCCGACAGGATGCTCGCTGTCGATGAAAACGGCGTATCGCTTACAGGCGATGAGATAATGCTTATAATCGCAAATTATCTAAAACAAAAAGGCGCACTGTCGAAAAATACAATAGTTGCTACAAAAATGAGCAATCTCGGCTTTTTTATTGCGGCAGAAAAACTTGGAATAAATGTAGTAAAAACCGATGTCGGCGACAGATATGTGCTTGAGCAGATGCTTAAAGGCTCATATTCGCTTGGTGGCGAAGAATCAGGTCACATTATTTGCCTTGACTATAACTCAACAGGTGACGGACTTTTGTCGGCACTTCTTGTTTTGAAAATTATGAAAACCACATCTACGCCACTTAGCGAGCTTCGAAAAATCGTTACAATTCTTCCGCAGGTGCTTATAAATGCAAATGTAAAAAGCGCTGACAGAGAAAAGATTTTAAAAAACGAAAAACTCTTATGCGAAATAGACGAGGTCGAAGAAAAACTCGGCAGAAACGGACGCGTTCTTATACGCCCTTCGGGCACAGAACCCGTTGTGCGAGTAATGCTCGAAGGAAGCGACAAGGACTTTATTTATACACAGGCAAAAAAGCTTGCATCTCTTATTGAAAGTTTATCGATATAAAATTTTTAAATGGCTCGTTTTTTATCCCATATACAGTATAGTTTTTTTAAAAATTTTGCATAATAGACATAAGATAATTTCAAAAGATTATGGTAAAGGAGATATATAAATGAAAAAAGCAATTGTTTTCGGCAGCTTCGTCGTTGATTTGATGGCGCGCACACCGCACCTTCCCGAGCCGGGCGAAACTGTAAAAGGCTCTTTGTTTGCGCTCGGTCCCGGCGGAAAAGGATTTAATCAATGCATCGCTGCAAAACGAGCAGGCGCCGACGTCACTATGGCGACAAAGCTCGGATGCGACTTTTTTGCAGATGTTGCAACTAATATGATGCAAAAAGAAAATATGAATAGCGATTGCGTATTTAAAACTGACAAAGCATCTACAGGCGCCGCAATAATAATGGTCGATGAAAACAGCGGTCAAAACGAAATTGTCGTTACACTCGGCGCCTGCGACACGTTTGATGAGGCGGATATATCAAGGATTTCTTCCCACATAGCAAAAAGTGATTTTCTTCTTACACAGCTTGAAACAAATGTAGATGCCGTAAAAAGCGTTATAGATGAAGCAGCCAAAAACGGTGTTTTTGTAATTTTAAATCCTGCGCCTGTACAGCAAATCGACGATGAAATTTACAATAAAATTGACATCCTTACACCAAACGAAGTAGAAGCATCTATCCTTACAGGCATAAAAATCAAAAGCATTGATGATGCGAAAAAAGCCGCAAATGTATTTTTTGAAAAAGGCGTAAAAAGCGTCATAATAACGCTCGGCAAAAAAGGCGCTCTCGTTGCAAGTGATAATAAATTTGAGATTGTAGAAAATTACGATGTAGATGTTCTTGACACAACAGGCGCGGGCGATGCCTTTAACGGCGGTCTGCTCGCAGCACTTTGTGAGGGGAAAAATATTTTTGATGCCGCTCGTTTTGCAAACGTCGTCTCAAACCTTGCTGTAACGCGTCTTGGCACAGCAAACGCAATGCCATCAAGAAGTGAAATTGATGAATTTTTAAATAACCTCTGATTATAAAGGAGTGATACAAATGTTAAAAGGCGGAATATTAAATCCCGAAATTGCGCATACTCTTGCATGTCTCGGTCACAAAGATACGCTTATAATATGCGACGCAGGCCTTCCTGTGCCAAAGGGCGTAAAACGTATTGACCTCGCATGGAAAAGCGGTGAACCTGGATATATCGAGGTGCTTGAAGAAATGCTAAAGCACGTATGTGTCGAAGAAGCAATCCTTGCAAACGAGCTTAAAAGCGTAAGTCCGAAGATGCATGAGCACATACTTAAAACGCTTGACGGTATCGACGTAAAATATGTTGAACATAAAGAGCTAAAGGAGCGAAGTGCAAATGCCGCAGCAATTATAAGAACAGGCGAATTTACGCCATATCCAAGCGTAATTTTAGTATGCGGCTGTGCATATTAAAGGCATTACAAGTCGCATAATTTCTCACAATAAGAGGATGATAAGATGAACAACTATATTTTAGAGCTTAAAAATATTACGAAGACCTTCCCCGGCGTAAAGGCACTCGATAACGTACACCTTGAAGTTGCACCGGGCGAGGTGCATGCACTTTGCGGCGAAAACGGTGCCGGCAAGTCGACTCTTATGAAAATCATATCGGGCGCACAAAAATACAGCTCGGGAACTATATTAGTTGACGGAAAAGAATATGTTTTCGAGTCAACAAAAGACGCTCAGGATGTCGGCATTTCCATGATGTATCAGGAGTTTAATCTTGTGCCGCATCTATCAATCGCTGAAAATATTTTTCTTGGAAGGCTATACACAAAAGGCTCTGTTATAAACTGGAGTATGATATATAAAAACGCGCAACAAATCCTAAACAAGCTCGGCCTTGACATAGACCCACGCAAAACCGTATCATCACTATCCGTCGCACATATGCAAATGGTCGAAATTGCAAAATGCCTGTCAGTAAATTCGCGCATTATTATAATGGACGAGCCTACCGCGGCGCTTACGGACGAAGAAACAGGCGTACTGTTTAAAATAATCGACTCTCTTAAAAAGCAAGGAATTTCAATTATATATATCTCGCACAAAATGGACGAAATATTTAATATTAGCGACACAATAACAGTTTTTCGTGACGGAAAATATATTAAAACTCTTAAAACTGCTAATACAAATTACGATGAGCTTGTATCGCTCATGGTCGGGCAGAATATAGAAAGACTTTATCCCGAAAGAAACTACAAAAAAGCAGATGTCGTATTAGAGGCAAAAGATATACACGGCCCCGCCGTTAACGGTGTAAGCTTTACGCTTCATAAAGGCGAGATTCTCGGCATAAGCGGTCTTCTCGGTGCGGGAAACATTGAGCTTTCAAAAATAATTTACGGCGCTCTTCCAAAAAGCAGCGGCAACGTCTATAAAAACGGCAAAAAACTTCGATGCAAAAATCCGTACACAAGCATCAATGACGGCATAGGCCTTGTCCCTGATGACAGAAAAAATGATGGACTCGTTCTTATGCGAAGCGTAAAAGAAAACATATCATTGTCATCACTCAAAAGCATTTCAAAAAGTAATATAATAAACCCCTCGCTTGAAAAGACACGCATATCAAACATGATTAAAGCTCTCGCCATTAAGGTGCCAACACCCGAGCACATTGTAGGAAATTTAAGCGGCGGAAATCAACAAAAAGTAGTATTTGCAAAAGTTCTGCAAGCAAGCCCCGACATTCTTATCTTAGACGAGCCTACACGTGGCGTCGACGTCGGTGCAAAGGCAGAAATCTATCAAATTATTGACCTTCTTACAAAGCAGGATAAAAGCATAATTGTAATCTCATCCGACCTGCCCGAAGTAATCGGTATATGCGACAGAATTCTTGTAATGAAGGAAGGAAAAATTGTAAAAGAAGTATCAAAATCAGAAGCATCGCAAGAACTTATACTTGCATATGCGGCAGGAGGTGTAGAAAAATGAATAATCAAATTAAAAAGACAGGCATAAAACACTTCGTAAATAAGCTGATGAATGAATACAGAAGCTTTGTAATTCTTACAATTATTTTGCTCTTCGCATCGATAATTTCGAGTGATTTTCTCTCTTTGACAAACATTTTTAACGTAATCAGGCAGGTTTCAATTATTGCAATTCTTGCATGTGGCATGACATTTGTAATCCTAACGGGCGGAATCGACCTTTCAGTAGGTTCTATTCTCGGTCTTTCAGGCGCACTTTCTGCAGGCACACTCACCTTTGTATCAAATGCCACATCAAATCCTGCTTTGGCAATTGTAGCCGCGATACTCTGCGCGCTTGCTATTGGCACGGCATGCGGATTATTTAACGGCCTTTTTATTACAAAAGGCTCTTTACCACCATTTATCGTAACTCTTGCAACGCTGACTCTTTTATCAGGACTTTTGCTCGTTTATACTAACGGTGCTCCGATACGCGTAAGCGACTCTTCATATATGTTTATCGGAAAAGGCTCGCTTCTCGGCATACCTTTTCCTATATGGCTGCTTATTTTTGTATATGCAGTTGCGTTTTTTGTGCTTCAATACACCACCTTCGGCAGACAAATATATGCAATTGGCGGAAACAAGGAAGCATCGCGGCTTTCAGGTATCAATACAAACAAAATAGAAACGCTTGCCTATGCTTTAAACGGCTTTCTTGCAGGTCTTGGCGGCATTATATTAACGGCGCGTCTGGGCGCGGCACAGCCCACCGCAGGAAGCGGTTTTGAGCTTGATGCGATTGCCGCAGTAATTCTTGGCGGCACAAGCCTTTCAGGTGGCCAGGGCTTTGTTCTTCCCACAGTAGTAGGCGCAGTAATTTTGGGTGTGCTCGATAACATTTTAGTTTTAATGAACGTAAATCCATTCGTATCTGACATCGTAAAGGGCGCGGTAATTTTAATTGCAGTTCTTATAGACAGGAAATTTAAAAATATCTCAACAAAAATAGAAGGATAAATCCTAAACAAAAAGGAGAATGTGAAAATGAAGGAATCAAAAAAAATTATTAAAAGGCTTGCTCTGATTTCATTATGTGTTATAATGACATTATCAATAGTAGCTTGTGGCACTAACCAAAACTCATCTTCCGACGGAACACAAAAACGCTACAAAATCGGGCTTTCGATGAACACTCTTAACAACCCCTACTTCGTCGATGCAAAAAACGGAGTCGAAAAAGGTGCATCGGAAAATAATGTACGTCTCTCTGTTACAGACGCGCAAAATGACCCGTCAAAACAAATTACAGACGTCGAAAACCTTATCGCGCAAAAGCCCGACCTCATTATAATTGACCCCGCGGATTCCGACTCTATCGTATCGGCAATTGAAGCATGTAACAAAAATAATATCCCCGTCGTAACTATGGATAGAAGAGCAAACGGCGGAACAGTTGTTGCCCACCTTGGCTTTGATGCCGTTAAATCGGGTAATATCGCAGGCGAATATATCGCAAAAATGTTAGATGGCAAAGATGCAAACATTGTCGAAATACAGGGCATCATGGGCACAAATGTGGCGCAGGACCGCTCGAAAGGCTTTAATGACGTAATATCAAAACACAAAAATATAAAAAAGGTCGCCACACAATCTGCCGATTTTGACCGCGCAAAAGCTATGAGCGTTATGGAAAACATTTTGCAGGCAAACAAGAAAATTGATGCCGTTTATGCATCAAACGATGAAATGGCGCTCGGTGCGCTCGAAGCGATAAAAGCGGCAAAAAGAGAAAACGAAATTACTTTAATCGGCTGTGACGCGATAGACGATGCGATCAGTGCAGTGAAAAACGGCTCGCTCGATGCGACGATTGCCGAGCCGCCGTTCTTTCTCGGGAAAAACGCACTTCTTACAGCAATTAAGTATCTAAAAGGAGAAAGCGTTGAAAAAGAAGTCATTCTTGAGTCGACTCTTTTGACAAAAGACAATGTCAATACCATAAAAACAAAGGAATAAAATATTACGAAAAACGGGTGATACAAATGAATCTTAACAGTATTATCGACCACACACTCCTTCGCGCCGACGCGACAACTAATCAGATTATACAATACTGCGAAGAAGCAAAAAAATATGGCTTTGCAAGCGTGTGTACAAATTCATGCTATACATCGCTTGTGCACAAAAACCTTTGCGGCAGTGATGTAAAAACGTGCAGCGTCGTAGGCTTTCCTTTAGGCGCGATGTCGAGTGCAGCAAAAGCTTTTGAAACGAAAAAAGCCGTAGAAGACGGTGCCGATGAAATCGATATGGTAATACAAATCGGAGCACTAAAAGAAGGTAACTATGAATATGTGCTAAACGATATCAAGGCGGTAGTCGATGCAGCTGACGGCGCACTCGTAAAAGTAATAATTGAAACGTGTCTTTTAGACGATGAGCAAAAAGTTAAAGCATGCGAGCTGTCTGTGCAGGCAGGTGCAAAGTATGTAAAAACATCAACAGGCTTTTCGAGCGGCGGCGCAACGGCGAGCGATATCGCCCTTATGCGAAAAACCGTCGGCGAAAACATTGGAGTAAAGGCATCTGGCGGCATACGCACAAAACAAGACGCCCTATCCATGAAAGATGCCGGCGCAACCAGAATCGGTGCAAGCCAGGGCATTGAAATTTGCAAATAAAATAAAAAGTGCGGCTATTGCCGCACTTTTATTATGCTATTTTTTAAATTTTGCTACAAGCTCGTTTATCTTTTCAAGCTTTGCAGAAATCTCGATTTTTTGCGGACAAAGCTGAAGACATCGATTACATTTTGTGCACATATCGGCGCCATGGTCTTTTCCTATTTTTTCGTATGATGATAAAAATTCAACCCTGTTTAAAGTTTCAAGGTATCTGTTATACACCGCAAAAACCTCAGGAATATTTACTCCAAAAGGACAATCCATACAGTAATTACAATGAGTGCATTTTACCATATCTTTTTTTCTGTATATCTCAAGCGCATTAAAAAGTGTACTTTTCTTTACATCATCAAGCTCTTCAAGATTGCTAACCGTTTCTACATTATCTCTTACCTGCTCCATGTTTGACATTCCCGATAGAACCGTAAGCACGTTTTCCAAACCTGCGGCGAACCGAATCGCCCACGAAGCTATACTTTTATCAGGCTCGGCTTTTTTAAGCACACCATTTGCCTCATCGCCAAGATCAGCAAGCGCGCCTCCGCGCACAGGCTCCATAATAATACACTGAATATTTCTTTTTTTAAGCACTTCATATTGCTTTTTTGCCCGCTGCAAATCCCAATCAAGATAGTTAAGCTGTATCTGCGCAAAATCCCAGTCATGCGCATCGGCGACGCGCTCAAGCACTTCAGGCGTATCGTGAAACGAAAATCCGAGATGACGTATTTTCCCTTGTTTTCTCATTTCTTCCAAAAACTCAATTGCTTTATACTTTCGATACTTATCATCGAAGCGCTCATCGTCTACACCATGCAACAGATAAAAATCAAAATAACCGCTGTCGCATCGCTTTAGCTGTGTATTAAAAATCTTTTCTACGTCAGATGCATCATTTAAAAGCCAGCCGGGCATTTTATCTGCAATCATATATGTATCTCTCGGATACTTTTTAAGTGCCTTGCCGATAAACTCTTCCGAAAGTCCCTCGTGATATATAAAAGCCGTGTCAAAATAATTCACACCGTGCGTATATGCATAGTCGATAATCTCTTGTGCTTTTAGCTCATCTATTTTCTGTGTGTCTTCTATTTTGGGAAATCGCATACATCCGAGTCCGAGTAAGGATACGTCAATATCGCTTCTGTTTAATCGTCTGTATTTCATCTGCGCCGCCTCCCAATTTACGATGTATTTATTAAAAGTATAATATACTTTTTACTGCGAGTCAAGCACACAAAATCGCAAAAAAGACACACCCAGCTGATGTGTCTTTTTATTGTTTAAGCAAAACGAACGTGTTTGGTTATAGTTACTCAATGTCAATGTATTTAAAAACCCACGAGCCATCCAACGGTCTATTCCAATAGGAATCTTTGTAAAAAAGTCTGTTTCCTATAACGTGAATATAAGATACCTCCACATCAAGAATTTTTTGACGCTCACTTCCATCCGGGCGTATTTTATACAAATTTCCATTATCATTTTGATTTCTGTAAAAAATCCATTTTTCATTTGCATTTAAACTCACACAACGATCTTCGCAAATACAAACTTCTGTATCAGTGTCCAAATCATAAATAAACATTTTATTTTCTCTGTAGTAATCCGAATAAAGCAGCTTATTTCCCATAGGCATCAAACCAGTCGCATATGCATACCTAATGAGCTTCACATCTGTTCCGTCTGTCTTCATACTGCAAAGTTTTGGCTCCGTTTTAATAGCAATATCCGTATAATAAATACGGTCGTTAATTATGCAATAGCCACCTACTTTCTGTACTAACACCTGTTCATTTCCTCCGTTTAAATCCGTCCGAACCAACGGCTCATCGGTGTATGCAGAGTAACGGCAGAAATACATATGATCGTTATATACAACTAATTGTTTTCCTTGTCTAAAAAACGTCAATGGTTTTTTTTGCTTGCCGTCCACAGACATTTTCCATATGGGGCCGGGATCGCCACGGGTATAATATAAACAATCGTTATACAAGTTCAAGCTCGAACACATAAGACTTTTTGCAATAGGTTCAACTGTATCTGTCAGCAAATCTTTTTTGTAGAAAGTACATTTTTCGTCATCAAAATAGATGTAACCGTTTTCACATTCTACAAAGTAGCCACCACTGCTGATATTTCCAAAAGAAACTTTATTTGGATGCGTTGGTTCGTACTCGGTCTTTGCACAAGAAGTGCACAACAGCAATAATATAAGAGCGAAAAACAGTATAAATTTGATTTTTTTTACCATCTTGTCACCTTCCTTGCTCTGCAAGATCAATACCATATTGTATCCAAAAAGGATCGTCTTTATCATTTGTGATAAAGTTTTGGTATACAATACGTGGCAATCCTAACTTAGCGCCAACATACGCCATATTCATATTTCCCAATTTATCAGCGCCCATAATCATGCCATCAAAATATATCCAGGCCATCCAATTTCTGCGATTTTCATTATTATATTCCAAATTTTCTCCGTTATAGGTTGTATACCACACAGGCACTCGCCACGTCTCAGAGTTGAGCTTATAATCCCAAGGACCTTTATCTACCATAGCAATTAGATATGTAGCCTTATAATCAAAATCCATTCTCCAGTCATATAACGGACTCTTTCTTAGAGTATCTATATATTGTTGAGCTTCTTGTGCATTTGCATGAAGTAAATCCATAACTTCGTCCTGAGCATATTTGAGCGGAGTTCCTTCGCGAGCCAATCGTCTTGCTTCGTTTGCCATGTTATGTAATGCATCTCTTTGCTGCGGATCATCTGTGGCAAGCCAGCGCTTTTGAAGATCAGAAATAATTTTGAAAGTGTCTGAATCTCTTCCGAATTCGTAAGCATCCGGGTTTTGTACTTGATCCTCGCTTGTGTAGCCTGATTCATAATTGTTATGATTAAAATTTACCATAGCCAATGTGTTGTTTGTATCAGACATATCCATGAATTGCTCATTATTACTGTCATTTTCTTGCGTAAAATCAAAAGTTTCAGCGGGTTTTACATTAAGAAATGTAGGCTGTGCCGTCGAAGAAGTATTTATCTTTTGCAGTGCTGAATTGGCAAATCCATTTAGTTGACTCTCAAGTGGTGAACCGAAAAAAACGTTTTGCCAGTCTTTTATTGAATTGTTTGCATTTGCTACTTGATTTTGATAATCAAGTTTTTCCTCTTCTTCTCCCATCAGTCCGCTTAAAAATGCACGGTCAGTATCATTGGGAAGTTGTGGATTTAATATGCTGTTTGACTTGCTGTTAAGTAAATCAAGCACTAGCTTACGTTCATCTGCTGCGCCGTAAGCTTCCCTGTTATACTGACGTTCTTCAGCAGAAGGAAAACCGTTGTTTTCCAAAAAACTCTGTGTTTTGCCCAGATTATCATTAGAGTACAGGTAATCGAGAGCAGAGCTTGCAAATGTATCATCAAAAACATTTTTATTTTTTTGCAATGTATTTATTCCATTATAATCCTTTTTAAAAGTTTTGTCCAGTGGGAATATTGTATTAAATGAATTCAGCGGATAGTTTTCTATCTTCATAATTTCACCTCCTTCCTAAACCAAACATACGTTCGTTTTGCTTGTAATAAGAAGTTTAACATAAAATCGCAAAAAAAGCAATACTTAAAATAAATTTTTTTAAGTTTTCAAAAAAGCCACCCGCATAGCAGGTGGCTTTTTATTATTTATATTCTTTTACGCCTTCACGAAATGCCTTTGTCGTTTCATCTGTTTCATCCAAAAAGTATGGCCTTGCAACATGCTTATATGTTTCGGGGCGCATATCATAATCCGCACTGCTCCACCAAAGCGCCATTTTAATATTGTCATACTTCTTTATTGACTCAAACATATCACGTATCCAGCCCGGCTTGTCGCCACCGACAGAGCTCGATGCAAACTCGGTAATAACAAACGGGAACTTACCAAACACATTCATATACTTCTCGTATGGCTCTTTATATATTTCGTCAAATGTTCTCCACTTTTCATGATACAGCTCTTTATAATACTCGCCCGTATTATAGCCCGTCATGCCAATCATATGCACATACTCATCGCCCGGAAAATATGAGATATATGAATTCCAGTGTGCCGGCGGACAATCTTCTGCATTCGGATTAAATATCCAGATTGCATTGTCTACGCCTTCTTCTTCAAATATGTCGTATATTCTTTGCCAGTTTGAAATAAATATTTCCGGGTCAGAAAGTGCTGCCACGCCCGAATAATTTACCCAGTCACTGTTCATCTCATTATTAAGTCTAAACAAAAACGGATGTCCAAACTCCTTTGCGCCGCGTGCAAACTCACGTATTTGCTCATCGAGCAGTCCGTCATACATATCGAAGTTAATGTTTTTGCCAAACAAATCATCATTGTTAAAGTTTGATACCTGAAGCGTTAGCTCTGTAATTTTATTGTCGTCATAGAATTTTTGCATCGACTCCACAGGAAAACCCCAGCTTAAATTCACATAGTGAAGTGCAAAGTCAAACTCATAATCAACCTTTTGTTCAAGGTCTTTTAGCCACTTATGATTTCGCTCTTTATCGTATGCACCGTCAACGAATATTCCCCACATAAATTCGTCTTTTGAGTTTATTTTTTTCCACAGTGCCTTCGTTTCGTCATTCCAGTTTTTATTCACATTCGGCTCATATTTTTCTTTAAACACATTTTCTCCCTCAAGGCGTATCTCCTCAAACGAGTTTATAATTTCATTTATAACAGGCGCATTTTTTTCGTAATCATCTGTCTTAAACATCACACGGAAAAAAGCCTGCGGACCTGTTTTTGAAAGCACATAAAAATATGAATAGTCGTTTTGACGCTCGATAAGTTGCTCATCTGGTGTGCGCGAAAGCGAAACAAACTGTGCCTGCGCGCCGTTATGCTCATACTTTTTATGCTCATGTATCGTTATATTATTCGTTTCAATATAGTGCTCATTTAAATAGTAATTATTTAAATAATTATCTACATACCACATAACGTCAGCATATGGCGCCCACTCGCGTGTTACGATAACTGTTAAATCATCATTGTACGCCTTAATCTGTTCAGGGCTTATTGACAAATCAAAATTCATATCGATTGGAAATGAAAGAGAATATCCCTTGGGCTTGTCTAAAAGCACCTTATGTCCGTCGGCTGTAACAATGATTTCCTCCTGAATTTTCGGTTCTTGTTTTGTAATGTCATAATAAATTGATGCTACCTTGTTTTTTGCAAGCTGCATAAAGTTTGCCGGATCTTTGAAAAAACCTTTTACGCTCATAAACCAAAGAGCAAACAATGACAAAATTACTACTATTGACAACAAAACTATATTTCGCTTTTTCATTTATTCCTCCAAATTTAAATCACTTACTTCAGATGCAAGCAGAAATTATGATATTGGTGCAACAGGTGTCGGTCTTGTGTTATCCCACACCTTCTCTACCTCAAATAAATCCTTAAGCATCTCCGGCGAATACCACATACGGTATCCGTCAAGGTTTCTTCTTCCCTGTCTTACATAATCATCGCGAATCTGTAGCCACGAAGGCGCCGAATCCACATTACAATAATATCTAAAGCCAAGCGAGTGAAGCATTTCATACTTTTCGCCTGTATATTTTCCTATGCCAGCAATATCGTTTCCAAAAGGATATATCAATACGTCGGTATCGCCGATAATCGGTCTTACCTGCTCTTCCCATTTAGTAACGTCTGATGTAAATTTCTCCATGCTGATTTCGCCGTACAAAAGATGTCCCCAGCTATGACTTGCAAAAGTCCATCCAAGCTCACGCATACGCGTCGCAACAGCCTTTGCCTTTTCTATATCTGCTTCGTTATAATCAGATGCCGTAGGGCATGTGCGGTAACCTAAAACGCCGTCATAGCCCGTAAGTGCAAGCGTTGCGCGTGCACCCCTATACGAAAAGTCGGGATGCTCTTGTATAAACTTTTCCAAAATAGGCACAAGGTCATAATCGCCGCGCACAACAGTTCCATCGTCTAAAATATACTCACATGTCGGCATACCGTCATCGCCTATTACAATTTTATCTGCAAAACCGTCGCCCTTCATATAGCTATAGTAATTCACATCGTCTTGTGACATGACAAAAGGTTTTTTCCCTTCCGGGAGCATTATATCTCCGGGCACAAACTTCGTCGTACCATCAGGCTGTGTCTGCTCATATGCGATGTCGTGAATATCGACAAGAACATACCCTCTCGCATACATTTCCTGCATCATTTTTTCAAATTCACTTACAGTTGTCATGTACTGATTGTATCCGTCATCAGTATATTCTCCGTCAAAGCTCTTTGATGTATCAACGATTAGTGCATGGAAAAATACATGCGTGATATCCGTGACATCAGCATAGCGAACCATCGTTGCTTTTGTCGACTCATATCTTGCAATTGCCTCTGTAAGCTCCTTTTTTGACGCATAATCTTCGCCATACGACTTTATTTTTTCGATTGCCGCATCATAATCATATCCCGCCGCAAGAAAGTCAGCCTGCGCTATGATTGCCTCGGGCTTTATTTTTTGAGACGTTTTTATCTGCTTTTCACCGCCGAAAATACCTACAAGCGCTTTTACGCCAAAAAATCCGGCCGCTGCAGCAATTATAAATACTAAAATCCAGATTAAAATTTTTATATATTTCCGCCTTCTTCTCCGGCGATCATATTTCCTTTGCGATATCCTTTGCGACAAAGGTACACTCATATAACCATTCATTAGTTTCTCCCCCTTATTATAAACTAATTATACTATCTGCGTCGGATAAAGGCAATATAATTTTTATTTTTGTACACTTTGTCGAAATATAAGCCATTTTTTTATGCGCAAAAATTTGAAATACACAAAATTTTTTCTTGACACTTAATAAAAAAAAGTTTACAATAATAGTGTATGATTGAAGTTATATGTGCCAAATATCCGCTTTTGTATTCGGCGCATTAAAATTTTGATCCGTTTTGGTTATAAAAGCAACGTGCGAGTGGCACAGACGAAGTGTTCCTGCATAAGGATTAACTGATTTATATATTCAAATATAATTTATTCATACTTATTTTTTACAAGGCGGTTACTTATATTTATTTGCTGCTTAAAATACATTTTAATGGCCTAATTTTATATTATTTGTATGGAAAATTTATACAAAAATCTGTTAAAATACAGGAGCCGGCCGTCACCACTCGTGAGTAAAAAAAGAGGAGGTGTGTGGCTATAGATACACAAATTTTAATTACTATAGCAATATCCGCAGTTGTTGCGGTTGCAATAGCTGTTATAGTTTATATAGCAGCGTCAAAAGCAGGCTATGAAAAAAGAAAAAAAGAAGCTGAAGCCGTAGTTGGCGGAGCTGAAAATGAAGCAAAAAGAATTCTCGAAGAATCTAAAAAAGCAGCCGAGAGCAAAAAGCGTGAAATTTTGCTTGAAGCAAAAGAAGAAAATCACAAAATGAGATTGGAATTCGACAAGGAAGTCAAAGAAAGACGTGGCGAAATCTCGCGTCAGGAAAGACGAATCCAGCAAAAAGAAGAAAATCTCGATAAAAAGAGCGAAGCTCTTGAGGCAAGAGAAGAAAACCTTAACAACAAGCTTAAGAGCCTTGAAGAAAGAGAAGAAGAGCTTGCAAAGCTTAAGGCACAACAGATTGAAACTCTTGAGAAATTGTCCGGTCTTACTGCAGAAGAAGCAAAACAATTTTTGCTAAAGGATTTGGAAAGCCAGATCCGCCACGAAGCTGCAATTATGATTAAAGACATTGAGCAGGAAGCAAAAGATAACGCTGAAAAGAACGCAAAAAATATTGTTGCATTTGCAATACAAAAGGTTGCAGCTGATCACGCTGCAGAAACTACTGTATCGGTTGTGCCGCTACCGAACGATGAAATGAAAGGCAGAATCATCGGTCGCGAAGGCAGAAACATTCGTACACTTGAAACGCTTACGGGAATCGACCTTATTATCGACGATACTCCTGAAGCTGTTATCGTATCAGGCTTTGATCCTATCAGGCGTGAAATTGCAAGACTTGCACTCGAAAAGCTTATTGTAGATGGACGTATCCACCCTGCACGCATCGAGGAAACTGTTGAAAAAGCACGTCGTGAGGTTGAAAATGATATCAAACAAGAAGGCGAACGTGCTACATTTGAAACAGGTGTTCACGGACTTCATCCTGAAATCATCAAACTTCTCGGAAGATTGAAGTTCAGAACAAGCTATGGTCAGAATGTGTTAAAGCACGCTATCGAAGTGTCACATCTGGCGGGCGTTATGGCAGGCGAGCTCGGTGTTGATATTGCTCTTGCAAAAAGAGCAGGTCTTCTGCATGACCTTGGAAAATCTGTCGACCATGAAATGGAAGGCTCGCACGTTACAATCGGCGCTGACATAGCAAAGAAATACAAGGAAAGTAACGACGTAATTCACGCAATCATGGCACATCATGGAGATGTTGAAGCGCAGACAGTTGTCGCTGCAATCGTTCAGGCATGTGATGCGATATCGGCTGCAAGACCGGGCGCAAGACGTGAAAATCTTGAAACATATATTAAGCGTCTTGAAAAGCTCGAAGAGATTGCAAACTCATTTGAGGGCGTTGAAAAATCATTTGCTATTCAGGCAGGCCGTGAGATAAGAATCATGGTTAAGCCCGAAGATGTAAAAGATGAAGGTGTAGTTTTGATGGCACGCGAAATCGTTAAACGTATTGAGGATGAAATGGAATATCCGGGACAAATTAAGATTAACGTAATACGTGAGATGCGCGCAGTCGATTATGCAAAATAATATGTAAAACTGTATTTGTGGCTTTGCGTCTTATGGCGCAAAGCCCTAATTATATTAAAGCAAAGGCGAAATGAATATGAAAATTTTATTTACAGGCGATATTGTAGGCTCATGCGGGCGAGCAATGTTTCTAAGCTCACTGCCGGAAATAAGACTTCAAAATGATATAGATATGGTTATTGTAAATGGCGAAAATGCCGCACACGGCAGAGGTATAAGCAAAATCGTTGCCGACAGTTTTTTCGATGCCAGCGTCGACGTAATTACCATGGGCAATCATGTGTGGAATAACAAAGATATTTTTAGCATATTAAACGAAACATCGCGCGTTATACGCCCAGCAAACCTTCCGTCCGAAAACCCCGGCAAAGGAAGTGTCGCAGTCGATATTGGCGGCATAAAGGTTGGCGTAATTAACCTTTTAGGGCGTGTATATCTCGATCCATGTGACAATCCTTTTGACGCAGCAATACGCGAAGTACAAAATCTAAAGGACGAAGGCTGCAATATAATCATAGTAGATATGCATGCCGAGGCAACAAGTGAAAAAGTCGCTCTTGGCTACTTTTTAGACGGTAAGGTAAGCGCCGTTGTCGGCACACACACTCACATTCAGACAGCAGACGAAAAGATCTTGCCAAAAGGAAGCGGCTATATTACCGATGTCGGCATGACGGGGGCATATCATTCGGTGCTTGGAATGGATAGAAAAATAATAATCGACCGCTTTGTGACGTCACTGCCGCAAAAATTTGAGCTCGCTGACGGCGGTGCACAATTTAACGGCGTCATACTTGATATAGATGAAAAAAGCGGAAAATGCAGAAGCATTAAAAGGCTTTCATTTACTGATTTTTGATTTTTAGGAGGCAGCATATGTTTGAAAAAGAATATACGGTAAGATACAGCGAGGTTTCTCAAAACGGCGAAGTATCACTCAGCTCGCTCGTATCATACTTTCAGGATACTACGATGTTTCACTCCGACTCAGTCGGTCAAGGCATAAACATCCTTATTGATAAAAACCTCGCATGGCTTCTTGAAAGCTGGCACATAAAAATAAATGAGTATCCTAAATATGCGCAGACAATCCGTGCGCGCACATGGGCAACTGACTTCTCCGGCTTATACGGATACCGCGATTTTGAAATCGTCGACAAAAACGATAATGCACTTGCTGTCGCAAGCTCGGCATGGTTTTTATATTACGGCATAAACCAGAAAATACAAAGAATTACTCCCGATATTTCCGCCGTATACTCTCCCGAGCCACGCTTCGTATTTGGTAGTGCGACAAACGCACGCCTTCGTGCACCAAAGCAGTATGATGACATTTGCAGATATACCGTAGAGCGTCGTGACCTTGATACGAACAATCATGTAAACAATGTTCATTATATAGATTATGTCACGAACACACTTCCAAGGGACTATAAAATAAACGAGCTTCGTGTAAGCTATAAAAAAGCCGCCGTTGAAGGCGACATTATATGTGTTGGACTTTGCAAAGGAGACGATGCCGATACATATGTGCTTCACGATGAAAACGCAAGTATATACGCGATACTCGAGATTAAGTAATTAAACATATAAAAAACCGACAGAAGATCATCTGTCGGTTTTAATTTTAATATCCAAATGAGCCTTCGAGCGTTTCGTCATTTTCAATCCAGTCTTCAACGAGGATTGCACGGTAGTTTTCAGCGGTATCACGAACAACTACCTTTGAAATACCCGCATTTATAATCTGTCTTTTACACATCGCACATGAGTTTGTGCCGGGTACTACCTCGCCTGTTTTCGGGTCGACACATACAATGTAGAGCGTCGCGCCAATCATGTCACGTCTTGCCGCACTGATTATCGCATTTGCCTCCGCATGTACGCTTCTGCACATTTCGTATCTCTCTCCACGCGGTATGTTAAGCTCCTCACGCTTGCAAATCCCCATATCGCTGCAGTTTTTTCTGCCTCTCGGCGCTCCTGCATAGCCGGTCGAGATGATTTCATCGTTATTTACTATTATACTTCCGAATTTACGTCTTAGGCATGTACCGCGGTTTGCGACAGTCTGTGCAATGTCGAGGTAATAATTTGTTTTATCGCGTCTTTCCACAAAAATCCCCCCAAAAAGATATCTTTTTACATTTCTAATTTTATAGTAACATTATATATATAATTTTGCAAGCATAATTGTGAAAATAATCGTTTACTATTTTGTTATCATCGTTCCGATTCCCGTATCGGTAAATATCTCAAGCAAGATACTGTGCGGGATTCTTCCGTCAATAATATGTACTCTCTCAACGCCTGCATTTATTGCATCAATACAGCCGAGCACCTTTGGAATCATTCCGCCATTTATTACTCCGCTATCGATTAACTCACGGATTTTTGGTGCATTTATCTCAAAAATTATATTGCCGTCAGCGTCCTTTACTCCGTCAGTATCAGTAAGAAGCATAAGCTTTTCAGCTTTTAGTGCGCACGCAATTACACTTGCTACCGTGTCGGCATTGATATTATAGCTGTCACCGTTTTTGTCCGTACCAATCGGCGCTACTACAGGAATGTATTCATCGCTCGTAAGAAGTGAGATAAGTTCATCATTAACCTTTACAACCTCGCCTACATGGCCAATGTCTACGCGCTCACCGTCAAGTTCGGTATAAAGCTTTTCGCACTCAAGAAGCGAACCATCGATACCCGAAATACCTACTGCCTTACCGCCCTTGCCGTTTATTCCCGAAACTATCTGCTTATTAGTTTTACCGATTAAAACCATCTGCGCAACCGTTATTGTATCATCATCTGTCACACGAAGGCCATTAATAAATTTACTTTCAATTCCGTATGTCTTAAGCGCGCTCGAGATATCAGGGCCGCCACCATGAACTACAACGGGATTAAGTCCAATAAACTTTAGAAGAGTAATATCCTCCATTACCGAATCTTTCAATTCATCGTTTATCATAGCATTTCCGCCATACTTTATTACGACAGTCTTTCCCCATAGTCTCTGTATGTATGGAAGCGCCTCAATCAATATTTCAGCTTTTTTTATAAGCAAGTTCATATCAAACATTTTTTCTTCCTCCTTAATAATTACAGATAAAAGCCTGCGCCGGAAAGTCCTGCTTTTTCGTCAAGGCCGAGCAGTATATTCATGTTCTGTACTGCCTGTCCTGCCGCGCCTTTACCAATATTGTCAATAGCGGCGCTTACAACAACTCTCTTTAGTCTCTTGTCTACTACAAGACCTATATCAACAAAATTTGAGCCGGCAACGTGATTTGTTTCAGGCAAGCCTTCTTCATATACGCGCACGAAATACTCATCTTTGTAGTAATCTTTATATAGCTTAATAAGCTCCTCGGTTGACTTGTCATCAACAAGATTTGCATAAATGGTTGCAAGGATACCACGCTTTTGCGGAATAAGGTGTGGCGTAAACGAAATCATAATCTCTTCGCCATAGAGCTTTGAAAGCTCCTGCTCAATCTCTGACGTATGACGGTGTGTGCCGATTTTGTATGCCTTTGCATTTTCCGTACACTCGCAAAAACTGTAATCAAGCGCGCTGCTTCTTCCCGCACCTGTAACGCCCGATTTTGCATCTACTATGATGTTGTCGCTTTTTACTATTTTATTTGCCAAAAGCGGCGCAAGACCAAGTATTGAGCATGTTGTATAGCAGCCCGGATTTCCTACAAGGCGTGTGTTTTTAATCTTGTCACGATGAAGCTCGCAAAGACCGTATACTGCCTCTTTTAAGATTTCCGGTGATGAGTGCTCTTCTCCGTACCATGCAGCATACACATCGGGATCATCATAGCGAAAATCTCCGCTAAGATCAATTATGCGCGCACCTTTATTGTATAATTTCGGTATAACCTCTTTTGATGCACCATGCGGAAGTGCCGTAAACACAACGTCACATGACGCCGCCTTATCAATATCAAGCTCCTCACATTCTAAATCAAGTACACCTTTAAAGTTCTGATATACATCGCTTATTTTCTTTCCTACAAAGCTCTGTGAAACAAGCATTTTAATCTCAATCTCACTATGATTGCTTAATAGGCGTACAAGCTCTATTCCTGCATAGCCCGTCGCTCCCAATACTGCTGCTGTAAACATCTAAATCTCTCCCATTCATAATTGCATTTCGGTATTATTATACATTATTATGCATAAAAATGCAAGTTTTTTAGTTTTTTAATATAAAACTTTTTCTAAAAACTATATATTTGCCAAGAATTTGTTGTCATTTTGCCCAATTATGTATATAAATTTCAAAATGAATAGTAATAATATACTATTTTTGATATTTATTTAGTATATCATAGTTGCGCTTTAAAACATCTCGTCCGCGCCATGTAAAAGCACGCCCATCTAAATCTTTTATGAAAGCTTCGTCAGTTTCAAGACTTTCTCCCTTTATATTCTCGCTTATTACAAAAAATTCCTCAATATCTGTTATGATAGCGCCTTGATTATGCGGACAAACCGATGCGCATATGTCGCATCCCCATACTTTACCGCCGCGCTCTAATATCTGCTTTTCGCTTTCAGAAAGCTCCGCCTTTTTTTGCGTAATATACGAAGCACATTTATGTGCATCAAAACCATTATCAAACACATTCCCCGGGCATGCCTCTTTGCACCTTCCGCAATTGTCACAGCTATCCGTTATAGCTTTATCTTCTTCTATGTCAAGATCTGTGACAATACCTCCTATAAAAACATATGAACCGTATTTAGGATGTATAAGCAGGTGATTTTCCCCTATCACACCAAGTCCTGCCATATATGCAAGGTGTTTGTCGCAAAGAGGCGAGTTATCACAAAAAATATAGCTCTCAAATTCTCCATATTCTCTTTTTAAAAGCTCGCATAGCTTTGAAAGCTTGTCCTTGACTACGCCGTGATAATCCTTGCCATATGCGTATGAAGAAAGGTTGCTCTGCTTCATCTGACCTGTATAATAATTAAAGACACACATTATAACACTGCGCGCATTTTTAACGAATTGAAACGGCGAAATCCGCTTATCTGCAGGCTTGGTAAACGGCGTATCATATTTTTTAAGCACTTCCAAAAGCTCGTCATATACACGAGCCTTGCACACACCTATATCAGATATCTTAAGCATCTTTGCATATTCTTTTAATTTATCCTTCATTATATCACCGCCGTTGTTGTATTTTATATAAATACGTGTTATAATAATAAAGTACCTTCATATTATAACAAACTAAAACATAAAGGTCAATTACCACGCGGTATACTATTTTATACAAAGGAAGGCTTTTAAAATGAATAAAGTTCTTGTTGTTATTGATTATCAAAACGATTTTGTAGATGGCGCTCTCGGCTTTGAAAAAGCAAAAACACTTGAAAAAACAATTTATAAGAAAGTGTGCACTGCTCTTGACGAAGGCACAAGCGTTTTCTTTACACTCGATACCCATGATGATAATTACAATAACAGCCGTGAAGGACGAAACCTTCCTGTGGCGCATTGCTTAGATGAAAGCGACGGGCATCGTCTGTACGGCTCACTTGCAGACTTTTATGAAAACCCACGCGTAACCATGGTAAAGAAAAGCGGCTTTGGCTCCGTGACGCTTCCAGATGTAATACGGTCATCATGCTCTGCACCCGATACTATTGAAATGTGCGGCGTAGTTACAAATATGTGCGTTATTGCAAATGCAATAATCCTTCAAAGCGAATTTGAAAATGCAGATATCCGTATTTTGTCTGACCTTTGTGCAAGTTTTGATGAGAAATTGCACGACGAAGCAATAGATGTAATGAAAAATATGCATATGACTATCGTATAATTTATAAAATTTTTGCGATTAAATAAAATTTTTTGAATTTTTTTAAAATTAAGTGTTGACACATAATAAAATATGTGCTATATTATAATAGTCGCATTTGAGAAATACCGACAATATGGCTAGGTTGAGTCATGCTTGCGGTTTTTGTATATGGTGCGAATCGGGGGAATATGCTGGTGTAGCTCAATAGGTAGAGCAGCTGATTTGTAATCAGCAGGTCGCGGGTTCGAGTCCCATCACCAGCTCCACACGGAGGGGTTCCCGAGTGGCCAAAGGGGGCAGACTGTAAATCTGTTGCTTTCAGCTTCGATGGTTCGAATCCATCTCCCTCCACCATTAAGCCGTAGCACCTATTTGCTACGGCTTTTGTTGTATTTTATTCTATAATATGAATTTAGGAGATGCTCTTTTATGAAGGAAAAGGAAATAACAATAAACAGATATGACTCCGACGCTATGCAAGAGCAGCCCATATCAGATTTGCGCAGACGAATCGACGGTCATTCTTCAAGAAGACGTCGCAGAGCAAGAAAATCGTCTTCCCCATCAAAACAGAAAAGACTTATGAATATATGCATTATCATAAGCATTCTTTTAATACTCTCAATAATTATATGGGGTATTTCACGCATAGGTTTTAACAGTGAAGATGACCCTAATATTTTAGTAGATAAACCCGTTGATGATAAAGTGAGTGTATTGCTCGTTGGCACAGATGGCGGCGGCTATAATACCGACACAATAATGCTTGCATTGATGGATTGTAAAAATAACACACTAAATATCATGTCAATCCCGCGCGATACAAGAGTTCCAAGTCCGTATGGCGGACGTGGTTATGCAAAAATAAACTCTGTTTATGCAGCAAAAGGAATGTCCGGTCTTATAAAGCAGGTCGGCGAAATTACAGGTCTTCCGATAAACTTTTACATCAAAGTAGATTTTGCGGGTTTTCGCAAAGCAATCGATACGCTTGGCGGCGTAAAATTTGATGTGCCGATACGCCTGTATTATAACGACCCTGAACAGAATTTACATATTGACCTTTATCCGGGTATGCAGACTCTTAACGGAAGTCAGGCAGAACAACTTGTCCGCTCGAGAAATCAATATGCACAGGCTGACATAAAGAGAACTGAAATACAGCGTGAATTTTTAAAGGAAGTCGTAAAGCAGCATGCAACCGCAGCTAACCTTTTAAAAATCAAAGATTTATATGAGATTATGTCTGATTATGCAACGACAAATATTACTCTTGGCGACGCAGTAAAATTTGCACCCTCACTTACAAAGGTGGACGATGAAAATATTAAGATGCATATTTTACCCGGTACAACGCTTGAAGGCGGCATAACATCGTATTGGTACTATGACGCAAGTCAAATGCAGACGCTTGCAAACGACGTATTTGGCTATAATATTAAATTAAAGCCTACCCCGCGTCCCGTGTTAAATACGGCTCCTTCACCGTCCGTATCGCCGGTGCCGACAGATTCAGACGATGACGATGATAAAGCTACATCATCACCGAAGCCGACATCATCATCAAAACCGTCACAATCGCCCACTCCGACGAAAAAACCGGTAGCATCATCTACACCTGCGCCGACGAAAAAACCGACATCGACACCTAAACCGCCACAATCAACATACTCCCCCGGTGACTATCCCGACGGTATATAAATTTATAAGAAATTTAAATCGCGTCAAAATATATTTGGCGCGGTTTTTTGATGTTTTTTTGCATTAAAAGCATCATAAAATAAGTTTATGAGCAAAAAATATTATGTAAACTAAACTGGCAGATGCGCTATAAATCCACAGGGTTTTCCACATAAAAAAGCTTGTTTTTTCGGTTTTACACAGAGTTTTCCACATTCTCATATAACAAAACAGGTGTTTGTCGAAGTGACAAAAACCGCAATAATAAGCCAAGTTTACATAAAATACCACGCCTTATTTGTCTGTAATTATCGTTCTGTTTTAGTGAAGGATTTCCTTCATTTTTATTGTTTACATCTATCAGTTCTTCTCTATTTTTTTCATAAATTCTTCTGTGCTTATAAAGCTCGGTCGATTAAACCTGCATAATAAATACAATGAATCCTCTCTTTGAGAAATCTCGTTTACTTTTTCGCAGCATCCAAGCGATAATTCAAAACCAAGCTTTTTTATAATCTCTACCGACGCATCGCTGACAGCACCATATGGATATGTAAAAATTTTTGGCACGATACCGCAATTTTGCTCAAGAAGATTTTGCGTCCTTAAAACATCTTCAGATAATATTTTCTCATACTCCTCTATACTTTCCGATCTCTTTTTCATCGCACCGCGCCTTTCTCCCTGACTATGCATATTATACGTATGATTCCCTATCTCGATGCGCCCCGAATCTACACACGTTTTTATATCGTCCCATGAAAAATGTGAATAATTTGGATTATGATCTTCTTCCTCACTAAATTGCTCTGTATATTTTCCTACAACGGAAATAACTGCGCGCATATCATACTTTTCAAGTAGCGGTAAAACGTATGTTAGATTGTTTAAATATCCGTCGTCAAGCGTTATCATTACCGGCTTTTCGGGGAGCGGCACACCGTTTTTTACATAATCAATAAGCTCGCCACTAAGTATCGATGTATATCCATTATCTTTTAAATATTTTAAATCCTGCTCAATCGTCTGCGGCGAGACAACATACTTGCCGGCTGCGCTTTGGTTTTTGAGTACACTGTGATACATAATTATCGGAAGGCTTACCTTTGGTGTATCTTTTTCTTCTTCAGATGAGGCAGCAGATATGTATATTGTGCCTGCAAGCAGAGCAAAAACAAGCGTCATACACAAAATAACAGTTCGTTTTTTTATAATTATAAACTTATACATAATAAATTCTCCTAAATTATTTATGTACTGTTATCATATGAGTAAAACATCGATATTATTTCTCGTATAAAAAAAGAAAGGTGTTATCGCTTAAGCGATAACACCTTTGTGCGTTTTTATTAGTCAACCTTTGGAAGCTTACTTATACCTGCCATAAGCTCTTCGTCTGTCGGGATATAATCTTCCATCTTGTTTTCGTGGAACTTCTCATAAGCAAGCATATCAAAATATCCTGTGCCGGTAAGACCAAATACAATCGTTTTCTCTTCGCCTGTTTCTTTGCATTTAATCGCCTCATCAAGCGCAACTCTGATTGCATGGCTGCTTTCTGGGGCAGGAAGTATTCCTTCGATACGTGCAAAATATTCAGCCGCTTCAAATACCTTTGTCTGCTCAACCGATACTGCTTCCATATATCCATCGTGATACAATTGTGATAGCGTCGGATTCATACCGTGATATCTCAGACCACCGGAATGGCTTGATGATGGGATAAATCCGCTGCCGAGCGTATGCATCTTAACAAGCGGGCAAACCATACCTGTATCACAATAATCATATGCGTATACGCCGCGTGTAAAACTCGGGCATGACGCCGGCTCTACCGCGATAATTCTGTAATCAGCCTCGCCACGCAGCTTTTCTCCCATAAACGGTGCAATCAAACCGCCAAGATTCGAACCACCGCCTGCACATCCTATAATTATATCAGGCTTTACACCGTATTTATCAAGTGCGATTTTTGTTTCAAGACCTATTACAGACTGATGAAGCATTACCTGATTTAAAACGCTGCCCAATACATATCTGTAACCTTCTTTAGACGATGCTGCTTCTACTGCCTCTGAAATCGCACATCCAAGGCTTCCCGTTGTTCCCGGGTGCTGCTCAAGGATTTTTCTTCCTACTGCAGTATCCATTGACGGCGACGGCACAACAGATGCGCCATATGTTTTCATAACTTCACGTCTGAACGGCTTTTGTTCGTAAGAAACCTTTACCATATACACCTTACAGTCAAGCCCGTAGTATGAGCATGCCATAGAAAGCGCTGTTCCCCATTGTCCCGCGCCCGTTTCTGTAGTAACACCAACGAGTCCCTGCTTTTTCGCATAATATGCCTGTGCGATGGCGGAGTTCAGCTTATGGCTTCCGCTCGTATTGTTTCCTTCAAATTTGTAATAAATCTTTGCAGGTGTCTGCAATTTTTCTTCCAGACAATACGCTCTTATAAGCGGCGACGGACGATACATTTTATAAAACTTTCTTATTTCCTCCGGCACTTCAAAATAAGCAGTCGTGTCATCGAGCTCCTGTGCTACAAGCTCATCACAAAATACCTCTCCAAGCTCATCTGCGCTCATCGGCTCAAGCGTCTGTGAATTCAATAGCGGTGCCGGCTTGTTTTTCATATCAGCGCGAAGATTATACCAAACCTTCGGCATTTCCTCTTCGGTTAGATAAATCTTGTACGGAATTTCCTTATTTGTCATTTTCTCTCCCCCACTTTAATATTTATTCCGGTATAAAGTCAAAAAACTCCCGTCCCAAATGCTGGGACAGGAGTCAAATATCCTGCGGTGCCACCCGGCTTGGCGCAAAAAGTGCGCCCACTTTATGCATACTATCATATGCCGACTTTTGATTACGTAGTAGTCATCTACGGCGCACATACTCGAAATAAATCTTTCCGATTGCCCTCCAAAGTCCATTCAGCGTTATGTTTTCTGCTGCAATCACACCGCCTGCAGCTCTCTTTGAGAAAAGTGACAGCGCCTACTTACTCTTTGTCAACGGTTTATATTAGTCTATCATATTTATTTTTTCTTGTCAACACTTTTATATAAACCCTATAACTCGAATTTCTGTGGAATAGTTTTTTCTATGTTAATTATACCTTTTTCTTTTTATTATTAGATACAGGGCACAGGCAGAAATCAATATTACTGCCACAACAATATAGAATATGTTACTGCCTTCATATCCATATCCTCCGCTTGTTTTTTCGCCTTCTACTGCAGCCTGATCAAATCTTTCGGAAAAAATCTCTACAACATTTTTTTCTTGAGTATTTATTGTCTGCAAATCGTTATTATTTACAGACACATCTAAATCTATAAATCTTTCAACATCATCATTATTTATAACAAATCCATTTATTATAACACCTTTTGTTACATATTTAACTTCATCTAAATTGACATTCTTTTGCTGCCTGACAAAATTATCAAATATGGAGCCGCTGGCAACACATAACACTTTATATTCATTCTCTTCCTTCACAATTTCCGCCATAGCCACTTCTCTATTTGACACTATTATAGGAAAATACCATTTGTCTCTTTTTTCCAAATACGGTTCTACCCTCGTTGCCTGTTTCTCAATTGCTTCTTTTATTTTTTGCTCGCTAATACTATACCCTTGTATTCCGTTACCAAAAGTTATAGTTTTCAAATCATCATTATCTGTTATATTAAAGTTTTCAGGATCTCCTTGCAATGGAATTAAAATTGTTTCATAATTTTTTATTGTCTTTGTTTCAAGTAAATTTTTTATTACATCTATTTCATCTATGCTTTCCGCATAAGAACATACATTGAACAACGATAACAATACGCAAGTTAAAATCAATATTTTTTTCATAGTATCCTCTCCTTTCTTGCAGATTAACTTTTTTATAGTAATTTATTGTAGATTATATTATCATTTTTAGTACCCTTAGTCAACAAAAACAACTTTTTGAAAATAATTACATCTTAATTTTAAAATCTTTTTGAAGCATGTGCAAAAAATCCGTTTCACAAAAAATCGAGTTATACGATATAACCTTACATAAATACCATATAATACAAATAAAAATATATTAACAATTAAAGGTTTACTTTTTCGACAAAATGTATTATAATATTTTAGGAATAGATATTTTGTCTAAATAAATAAGTAAGGAGATAAATTATGGAACTTTCATCATTGCAAAAAGCAAGATATGCTTATGCACCAAAACTACCAGGAATGCTCAGAAACGGCATCGCAGATATCTGCGTAAATGAAGGCAAGGAAACTCAAAGTGTTGCTGACTGCGACAAAATAAAGGCTCTTTTCCCTAACACATATGGCAAAAAAGAGATTGTTTTCCAAAAAGGTCAAAACACTTCCGAAGCTAAAAAACAAATTGTCGGCGTTATTCTTTCCGGCGGTCAGGCTCCGGGCGGACACAATGTTGTTTGCGGATTATACGACGCTTTGAAGTCAACAAATCCAGAAAATGAGCTTTATGGTTTTAAAGGCGGTCCGAGCGGTCTTATCGAAGATAATTACATAATTTTTGACGATGAATATATTGATCAGTTCAGAAACACAGGCGGTTTCGATATCATTGGTTCAGGCAGAACGAAGCTTGAGACAAACGAGCAGTTTGCTATTGTTGCCGAGGTTTGCAAAAAGCACGGCATCACAGCTATCGTTATTATCGGTGGCGACGACTCAAACACAAACGCAGCTGTGCTCGCAGAGTATTTTGCAGCGCATAACACAGGTGTACAGGTAATCGGCTGCCCGAAAACAATTGACGGCGACCTCAAAAACGAAGACATCGAATGTTCATTTGGCTTCGATACAGCTACAAAAACATACAGCGAGTTAATCGGTAATATCGAAAGAGACGCTAATTCAGCGAAAAAGTACTGGCACTTTATCAAGGTTATGGGACGTTCTGCTTCTCACGTTGCACTTGAGTGTGCGCTCGAAACACAGCCAAACATCTGCTTAATCTCCGAAGAAGTTGCAGAAAAGAAAATGTCACTTTCACAGATCGCTGATTACATCGCTGATTCCGTTGAAAAGAGAGCAGCAAAAGGCATGAACTTCGGTGTTGCTATTATTCCGGAAGGCGTTGTTGAATTCGTTCCTGAATTTTCTGTATTGATTGCTCAAATCAACGAGCTTCTCGCAGGAAGCAAAGCTGATGAGTTTAATGCGCTTGCTACATGGGACGAAAAATATGAGTTTATTAAGAATGGCTTGTCAAAAGAGTCTATGGAAGTATTTGCTATTCTTCCGCAAGGAATTCAGCAGCAGTTGTTCCTCGAAAGAGACCCGCACGGTAATGTTCAGGTTTCCCTTATCGAATCAGAAAAGCTTTTCTCTGCGCTAGTTGCAGATAAGCTTAAGGTAAGAAAGGCTGCCGGCACATATAACGGTAAGTTCAGCGCACTTCATCACTTCCTTGGATACGAAGGAAGATGTGCATTCCCGTCAAACTTTGATTCTGACTACTGCTATTCACTTGGCTTTAACGCATTTATGCTAATTCAATACGGTTATAACGGCTATTTGTCAAAGATTTCAAATCTTTCAAAGCCGGCAAATGAGTGGGTTGCAGGCGGTATGCCTATTACAAAGATGATGAACATCGAAAGAAGACACGGCGAAGATAAGCCCGTTATTAAAAAGGCTCTCGTTGAGCTTGACGGCAAGCCGTTTAAATTCTTCGAGGCTAACAGAGATAAGTGGGCAGAAGAAACATGCTTCGTATATCCGGGTGCTATTCAGTACTACGGTCCGGCTGAAGTTTGTGATATTACTACTAAAACTCTTGCTCTTGAAAAGGAATAATTTTTTAGTGAGTATAAAATTATAACCACCACATAAAGGGTGCGCTTTAGGTTTTCATTTCCTAAAACGCGCCCTCTTTTTATACTTAACTTCCGTCAACGCAAACGATTTTTCAGAAGATGACGCAATCAAAAAAGACCACTACCTATGTTTTAGTGATCCTTCATTATAATTTCATATCATTGTCAAATAGTTTGTATTTTTAGTTTTAACCTTGAAAATTAAGGTTGTTTTCATCTTTATAGCCAATTACCTTGGCAGGAACACCGGCAACAATTGCATTTTCCGGGACATCTTTTACAACAACGGCTCCCGCTGCCGCCAAACTGCCCGAGTGCATTGTTATATTGCCAAGGACTTTTGCACCGCAAGCAACAGCAACATTATCCTCTAAAACAGGAGGGCAATCTGCACCTTTATAACCAATAGTTACCTGTTGATATATTCTGCAATTTTCACCTATTTTTTTAGCAGTAATAATAGTAGAAAAACCATGTTGAATATAAAGACCTCCGCCTATATCTTCTGTGTAGATATACAAGCTTTCCATTGGTTTCCATAACATTCTTGCAATTAAAAAATGCGTCATAGCTACAATTGAACGCGATGGATTTTTCAAACGATGTTGAAGCAAATTACGAAATTCCTTTTTGTATGTCATATACCAGTTAAGAGATTCAAACATATTAAATTTTATTTGATTGGTTTCGTTCCACCTTGTAACATCTTTTTTAATCAAATCAATGTGTTTGGAAAACAATACACATAAATAAACGGGAAATGTTCTCCAGTAATTTATAATTGCAAGAAGTCTTTTTAGAGTACTTGGCATTTGTTTTTCCTCCTTTAAGTTACTATATATTATAGTTATCTATAAAGGCTTCACATTCTTCTAAAGGAAGAGCCTTTGTATAGTACCACCCTTGAATGAAATCACAATCAGATTGTGATACAAGATTGTTTTGTTCTTCTGTTTCTACACCCTCACCGATAGCGGCAATATCCATGCTGTGAGCAAGCGCAACAATCCCGCAAAATAACGCTTTTCCCCTATCTGTGTTTGTTTTAAGTAAAATATCTCGGTCAATTTTAACAACGTCAATCGGATAATCACAAAGATTGGAAAGAGATGTATAACCGCTACCAAGATCATCAAGATAAACCCTAAAGCCAAGTCTTTTGCACAAAATGACATTCCCTTTAGCTATTTCTCTGTCTTTTTCAATAGCATCCTCGGTTATTTCAATCGCAAGCTTCGATTTATCAAAATTATATCTTTCGGAAATTCGTTTAAGTTTATCAATACAGTCTTCTTCAGAAAGAGTTATTCTGGTAAAGTTACAGGATATTGAAATGTCGTTATATTCAGTACCATTCCATTTTTCAAGCTGACGGCAAACAAGTTCAAACATATAAAAATCATGCGCGCTGATAAGTCCTGTCTCTTCCATATGCGCAATATAATGCACAGGTCCCACAAGTCCTTTCTCCGGACGCTCCCATCTTGATAATGCCTCTGCCGAAACAATCTTTTTGGTTTTACTGTCAACTATAAATTGCAAAAACATCTTAAATTCATTGTTATTTAAGCCATTTATAATGCGTTGCGTCATTTCTTTCTCCATTGTCTATATCATCTCCTTATACATTTGTTTGATTTTATTTATCTTCTCTAACTCTTTACACTTGACGAAATTATATATTTCGGTCTTCCTTTAATTTCTTCGTATATTCGGGCAATATAGTATCCTATTATTCCAAGACTAATCATAATTATACTTCCTATAAAGATAGTGATAATTATAACCGTTGTCATACCTTCGAGTGCTCTGCCAATAATTTTATCAATAAGTGCCCATACACCGAATATAATAGATATTATAAGCATCACACTGCCAAGCGCGGTTACGATTTGCATAGGCGCAGTGGAATATGATGAAATATTTGAAATCGCATACTTTATAAGTCCCCGTGTTGACCATTTTGATTCGCCGTCAACGCGCATTTTTACGTCATATTCAACTGTTGTCTTTTTATATCCTACCCAATATGAAATCGCCCTGAAAAACCCTCTTTCAGGCATTTTATTGAGTACATCTACAACCTTTTTATCCAGTAATTTAAAATCTGATGAATTCGCCATATCAAAGCCTGCCATACGGCTGATAACAGAATAGAAAACCTTCGCCCCAAAGCTATACATTTTCTTTTCCTGTCCGCGCTCTTTTTTGATTCCTTCAACAATTTCGTATCCTTGCTCCCATAAATGATACATTTCAACTATTTTTTCTGGTGGATGCTGAAGATCGCAATCAATGACAACTGCACAATTACCGTTGACCACAGATAGTCCTGCAGATATAGCAGATTCTTTTCCAAAATTCCTGGAAAAATGCAAGCCTGTTATATTTTCATTCTTCTCCGAAAGTTTGGTTATCTCTTTGTATGTCTGATCCTGCGAACCATCATCAACAAAGATAAACTCACTGTCAATATTGTTTTCTGAAAGCAAAGTATATATTACACTATATGCTCTTTGTATACATTTTTCTTCATTATATGCAGGAATAATTACGGATAACATAAAAATCACCTTACTGTTTCTCAAATAGTTTTTCTAAGTGTGTAACTGGCATCGGACGGTAAAAATAATACCCTTGAAGTATATCGCATCCGGCACTTACTACTGTATTTTTTTGTTCTTCGGTTTCTATACCTTCACACAAAGTTTTAAAACCTAAATCATGAGCAGTTTTGATAATGTTTTTCAAAATCAAAAAACCTGATTCAGTTATTGAATTTTGTGTTATTGATTTATCAATTTTTACAATGCTTATATCAAACTCTGTTAAATCTCCAAAACTGGTGTATCCTTTGCCAAAATCATCTAAAAGTATTAGAATTCCTTTTTCTTTTAGGCGATTTAAATTCGCTGTCATCACCAATTTTTCTTCTTTATTCAAATTCTTATCCTCAAGAATTTCAACAGCAATACACGAATAATCAACATCGTATTTTTCTACTATATTTATAATGTTATCTGCTAAATTTTTGTCACAAAGAGTAGAACGTGAAAAATTGATTGTGTATACATATTTAATACGGTTCTCTTTATCGCTTGAAATCCATTTGCAGTTTTTCTCAAAAATATAGTAATCAAATTTTTCGTTAAGTCCAACATTGTTTACTGCCGACAAAAAAAGGTGTGGAGTCAAAACTCCTTCTGTCGGGGAGTTAAGCCTTGAAAGAACTTCTGCACCCATAATTTTATTTGTTTTTGCATCTATGATAGGTTGATATTCAAGGAAAAATCTATTATTATCAATTTCATATTGTATATTGTTTTCTATTTTTATTTTTCTTTCAAATGCTTTACCGTTTGAGCTGTCCCACTGACAATATAAAATATTTTTATCCTCAGCTATACTGCAAGCCTGTTTCGCTCTTGACAAAGCAGTTTTAAACGATACCTCTGTTGAACTGGTCAGATGATAGCCAAAATTTAGCCGAACAACATTAACTGCTCCGTGCTTTACAAACGCTTCGTTTATTTCTTCAAAGCATTTATCAATACACTGTGCTAATTCTCCTGCTTCAAGGCTATTGATCGCAACAAAATTTTCCTGTCCGTACAGAGAAATCTCTCCATCTGCATTAAGGCAAAAGTAATGAAACAATATTTTTTTAATTTGTTCATACATCCTTGCTGCCTTTGATTCGGGATAAAGTCTTTTCATAGCGTCAAGAGATATTGAAATATATATAATTGAGCGATTTTTACGTAAGGTACTTGCTTTTTCAAAATCATTTTCTATTTTACCTATACCGCAAAAACTTTTCTCGGTTGTTCCTTTTGCCGTTCTTACGGATTTTATAGTAAAATATAATCCGATAAGTACCATTAAAAGAAAAATCATTACAAGAATAGTTATAATCACATATGGGTATTCAAAAAATTTCATTTACTAACCCTCCTGTTATTTATTTTTCAAAAACAGGAAACTCCTTCGTCCCTGATGTCTGTTTAAGGCATAAATCTTTTGCAATTTTTATGCATTTTTCAATGTCTTTTTTTGCTACTTTCTTTCTTCTTATGAATTCTTTCGCCAAAAATATGGGGTTAAATTTTATCATTGCTCTTAATATATCTATCTTTGATATGCCATGTCTTTTGTATTCCGCTAAAATTTCCAAAAGTGCATAGCTTATATCTCTTTTATCAAAGTTTTTGCCGGACACTCTTTTAATCCATTTTGCAAATTCAAAGAATTTGTGTATATTTGCATTTTCTCTAAAATAAATTCCACTTATGTAAAACCTACCCATCTCGTCGTCCATTTCTTCAAGAAGCGTGCCGTAGAATTTCTGCTGAATTTTAAGCACTTCAACATGCTGTCTTTCGAGAGTAGTACTTGTAATTTGCTTATCGTGGAGTCGGTATATCATAAGGCACTCAGGAAGAATCTCTATTTTATGATTTCCCATTGCCATCCTTGTCCACAATTCAAGGTCCTCGGTACAAGTAAGACTTGTATCATAATTTAATTTCTTCATAACCTGCGCTTTTGCAATAATGCCGGGATGAAGTATTGGATTTCCAACAAGAAGCAATACGCGTATAGCCTTATTGTCACATCTGCCACCCGCACCGCCTGACATATAAACACCATTTTTCACTGTCATGAATCGACACGATGATAAAGCCACATCGCTATGCTCTTCCATAAATTTATATTGTTTTTCAAACCTGTCAGGAAGGCAGATATCGTCAGCATCCATTCTTGCTATGTATTTGCCCTGCGATAGAGAAATAGCCTTATTAAGCGATGTAGGAAGTTTTAAATTAACTTCGTTCGGGTGCACTTTTATTCTTTCGTCTTTACTTGCAAAATCAGCAAGAATATCGGCGGTTGAATCAGTTGAACAATCATTTATGATAATAAGCTCCCAATCTTTAAAAGTCTGGTTTATTACACTTTCTATTGCTTCTTTCAAGTATGTTTCGCCGTTATACACACTCATTATTATTGAAATATCAGGTGTTTTCAACTCACTCACCCTTTCTTTAATATACTTTTGATTTTGCCTGCAAAATACAGAAAATAAAACGCAGTCTTGATGTGCTCCTTTTTCATTAACGCCATGCTGATTTTAGTCTTTATGGTTGTTTTTTCAAACCGGGCTTTTTTAATAAGGTCCCTATTGACTGAATTTAAAATAAGTTTTTTTATTTCATCAAGATATTTGAAATTCCCACCTTCTGCCGCTGCAGCAAGAATCGCAAAGCACATAAAAAATGAATATCGGGCAATCTGTTCGTCGAAATCCGCCGGTTTTTTTAATGTTATATTACAAAATCCGTTTATTACTTCCGTAAGGTCCGTAAGTTGCTTTGTAGTAAAGCTGGTAGTAAGCGAATCATCTCTTATAGTATAAAGGTAAACGGGTGTGTTGTCTATATACACAGAATTAGCATCAAGATAACACGGAATAATACAACTTAAATCTTCACCAAGAGAAATTTTGTTTGTGACACTTAGCTGATGTGATGTAATAAGTGTACGTCTTATTGCCTTGCCACACAAGAAGTATGTAAAATTCCTCATGTTTTTGTCCGATAAAATATGCGGATATATATGCTTTTCCATATCTTCTTTATCATAAAAACCAACCGGAACAACATCGTTTATTATATCCTTTGTTTCTCCGTTACGATATTCCCTGTGTGAAAAGGAAACAATGTCGGCATTTGTTTCAAGAATAATACGCCTCGCACATTCGAGCGCATCTGGCAAAAGTGCATCATCGCCATCAAGATTGAAAACATATTCTCCCAAAGCAATTTTTATACCTGCCTGCCTAGCGCTTACAAGTCCGCCGTTTTCTTTGTGTATCACTTTAACATTGGGATTCTCAGAAGCGTAATCATTGCAAATTTGCGGACAATTATCGGGTGACCCATCATCAACAAGTATCAGTTCAAAATCATTACACGTTTGATTGAGCACACTGTTAATACATCTTTTTAAATATTTTTCAACCTTATATATAGGAACAATTACTGAAAAAAGCATTTTTATCACCTATCTACTTCTTAATCCTACAAGTATTTTCATTAACAAGTACATTCTATACTTCACTGCATAGGCAAACACCCGCTGCTTGAGGGGCAACCTCTTTATAGGATACGATTTAAGTACGCTGACAGTCAGACTGTGCGTACACACTGCCTTTAGTCTTCTTTTAAGAACAGCGTATTTAATTTTGTTTTCTTTAGCGTGCATTATTTCCTGAGAACACAGTACTCTACACACCGCTTGCCAAAATCTATGTATATATATTCGGTAAATGTCGGGGGAAATATCTCTTTCAAACTTTTCTTCAACCTCTTTTACAAATACAAGGCATTTTTTAAATCTGTCCTCTTTGTAAGATTTCGAAACTGAATTTCCATTTCTGCAATAGTTGTAAAATGCTTCCGGAATTCCAGTTGCTTTTTTTATGCAGGATATGTAGTCTATCATAAACATTGCATCTTCCGAAAAGGTGTCCCTTTCAGATTGATACATGATATTGTTTTCTTTTATGATCTCATTTTTAAACAGATTTTTTACGGTACCCATTCCGTACTTGCTGTCATCAGCATTATCAGGAGTTGATCCGACAATGCCCATTCTCAGCTCCTTTAAGCTTTCTTCCGCTTCGAAATGAGTGTCATTGTCAAAATAGATTTTACTTATGCACTCTCCTGTCTGGCTAAACATATTTCCGTCTACAAACACTACACCGGACATCACGAGATCAGAACCATATTTATCCGCCTTTTCGCAAAGCGTTTTATACATATTCACATCCACAAAATCGTCAGAGTCCACAAAGCCGATATATTCGCCTGTAGCCACCTCAATGCCAGCATTTCTCGCCATGCCCGCACCTTCGTTAACCTTATGAATAACCTTTATGCGACAATCCTCCTGCGCCACCTTATTGCATATTTCAAGAGATGAATCTGTTGAACAATCGTCTACAAGAATAATTTCAATGTCGGTAAGGGATTGGTTTCTTAATGAATTTATGCATCTTTCAAGATAGTTCTCCACATTATATACAGGAACGATAATGCTTACTTTTGGCTGTGACATAGTCCTTACCTCGCAACTATTTTTTCATATTCCTTAATCAGAATATCTGCATACTCTTCAACACTCAAAATGTTTTCCCTTTCTCTTGAACAGTTTTCTCTAAGAGTCTGCTCATTTTCAAGAGCACGTCTTAAACTCATCGCCATTTCTTCAGGAGTTGGCTCATCCACAAGAATACCTGTAACACCATCTTTAACAAGTTCTGCCATTCCTCCGTTGTTCATTGTAACAACAGGCACTCCCATGCATTGTGCCTCAAGAATGGAAAGAGGACAATTTTCATACCATATTGACGGCACAACAAATATTCTTGCCTTTGATATAAATTCAACAAGTTTTTCGCCGGAAAGAAAACCAACAAGCTTAACATTTTCAATGTTTTCAAGCAGATTTTTGTCCGGGCCGTCACCTGCTACCATAAATGTATACTCCGGAAGAAGCTTTGCAGTTTGCGCAAGAAGTTCCACGCCCTTTTCCTTCGAAAGTCTTCCTGCAAAAACAATATAGTTTTCACATTCCTTATTTTCACGGGTAAATTTATTTTTGTTTATAAAGTTGTGTATCGTCTTTGTTTTACCTTTATAGAGCTCCTTTGAAGACAATATTTTTTCTTCAAGAAAATAACTGGGGCTTATGTATAAATCAACCTTTTTATAAGTTCCGAGAAGAGAGTATAATCTCGCCTCAATAGCCCCTATAATACTCTTTACTCTTGAACCATGAATACACTTGTTTTTTATACAATTCACGTACGAACCTTTAAGGCACTTTTCGCAAATTTCATTTTTATCAAAATTATAAAGCAAGTGATTAGGGCAAATCATCTGATAATCATGTACTGTCTGAACAATGCGAATACCTCTTTTTTTCGCACCATAAATCACTGACGGAGTCAACTGAAAATTGATATTGTTCATATGAACTATATCCGGCTTAAATTCATCTATTACCTTCATAATCTTTTTCTTCGCTTCAAATGAATAGATTATTTTAAAAGGATATAAAAATCGTGCTGCTCCTTTTGAATGAAAATCCATATTCTGCGTATAAAGGCCTGCGGAATTGCCCACAATATTTTTTTCGTCATACATCCCGAAGAACTCAATCTCATGTCCCATTTTTTTAAGGTGTTCTGCAAGATAAAGCATATAGTTTTCACATCCTCCACGAGAATAGAGGAACTTATTTACCATTAAGATTTTCATAGCAGTGATTTCCTTTCCTTTTCCTTTTTTGCACCCGATACACAGCCGAATATTTTTAGCTCGGTGCGCTTTGCATTATCATCAAAACTGTTACCCATCATCAATATAGCAAGAACCCCGGTTAAAAGCGGATAGTTCATTGTATTGTCTGTCGATGATGCAATTATAAGATATAAAACAAGCATAAATGTAATGATTGCATCTTCAATATTGCCGTTTCTTCCAAAATACCACACACGAATAACAATTATTGATGCAAGCCAGATAATATAGCCCCAAAAACCTAAATCGATAAAATGCTGCAGAAAATCATTATGAACAGCACCAACATTTACGCTCATAAACTCATTTAGCTGATATGTAAGAAATCCTATTCCGTTACCTAAAAATCCCGGATGAAACTCGTAAAATTCATCTACAGCATTATATATTTCAACACGACCGCTCGTGTTTATTCCTATCTGCTCAAGAAGCGCAAATGCATCTGCCTTTATAAGTGCAATATATCCTACCAGCAACACCACAACACAGACAGATAGAAATATAACAAGCCTGCTTGCAGTTTTTTTGTTAAAGCGTGCAATAAGCTTTAAAAGGTAACCAAATACAAGCGCTACCACAATTGCAATTATTGCAATTCGCTTAAGTGCCGCCGCAAAGCAGAAAAGAGTTAAAAACAACAGTATAAAATATGCTATACTTTTCCTCGGTTTAAAAAGCATATAAATCAAATACGCTCCAAGGCAAAAAGCAAGTTCGTGAATTTCCGCCTGAATAATAACATCACCCGTTACATCAGCAAATGTCATCAAAAGCGTTGCAAGCTCCGAAAAAAAGGTTACCAAACCGTTTTGGGCAATAATTGTAACAATCATCAAAAGATTTGCCACCAGAATAGCAATAAGGTTATACCAGATGCCCCGACTTCCAAACACATATAAAAGTGCCCCTGCACCCAGTGCAAAAGATAGCATGTTTGTGTATATAAATGAACTGGAAAGACCTCTTGAAATAACACCCACATCTACGGTTCCCATAAACCAGATGAAAAGCGAAACTATTGTAGTAACTGCCAACGGAATGCTATAAATACAGGCATCTTTAAATGCAGTAACACTCCTTGCAATATCCGGTTTATATAAAAACATAACTATTGCAGAAAAAGCAAGAACAAGAGCAAATGCATGGCGGTATGTAACATGAAGACCTACATCAATGTATTCATCCAGAAAATAATACATCATTACTGCTACAACCGTAAAATAAAAGGTTTTGGCTTTTTCCAGAATTTTATTTTCCACGCCGCTTGCCCTCCTTTCCAGTGCAACAGATGTTTAAATTGAGCTTATATCTCTTAAATCAGAAGTATAGTTCTTTTTGCTTTCGATTGCTTCCGAAAGCAATTTTCTAGCCGTCTTATTCTCTTTAAATGTTTCAGAAATACCAATCTTATACTCAATTACAACATTCTTGTGTTCTTCTCTTTCGTCGAGTCTGAGTCTAAATAGTCTCATTATATCTTCAACCGTAATGTAATCAGTTTCTTGTGTCAACATTACAAAGCTGCCATTACCGTTATAAATATATTCCGTCTTTGATTTTCCGAAAGCTTCCTTGATATAACTCGTGAACATTTTTATAATCTCATCGCCTACATCTCTTGAATGTTCAGTGTTGATTTGTGCTAAATTGGATATGTCAAGCATACAATACACAACGCCGTCATCAAGAAGCTTTTTGTCTTTTGCTTTCAGGTACTTATCAAGATACGATCTGTTATTAAATTCTGTAAGATGATCTGTATAGAAAATGTAATTTATTATGTCGCCGGCTCTTCCTATAATAATTGCGCCGCCGCAGCAAAGAATCATTAGGAAGAAAAATGCAATTGCTGTATAAAGTGTTACGTTAACACTTTCTCTTACAGATGCCGATGACAATACCGAAATATAACTTGCTCCAAGGTATTTATTGTACTCATTATTCGTTCTCATTGTGATATCGTAAAGTTCAGTCAACTTTTTAAGCAAGGTGTCTATTTCTTTTTCAACTTCTTCTTTTACCTGTGCATATTGTTCGTTACAAAGCTCTGCGCAGGTCATGTTTGACGATGCACAAGCCCCGCCGCAATTACCTGTACAAGATGTAAACGTATCTAAAATATAATTGCAGTAAGCAGAGTCTATGATTGCATGTTGTTCGCTTTCGTTAAGGTCTCTCCAACTGTAAATCAACTCGTCATAAGTTACAGTCTGATCTCCCACATAATCCTGAAGATTTCTCTCGTGAAGATTGTCAAGGATATATTCATAGCTTATGTTTGTATTTCCTGATGCGCGCATTTTAGCTACATATGCATCAATTACTGTAATAACATCTTCAACAAGACTTCTGTCCTTTTCGTTAGCAATGTTATTGTTATCTATTCTTGTTGTATAGTCAGAAATAAGGACCGACTTATTCTTCGTAATCTGATACTTATATATTCTTGAGAACAGAGATGAAACATTAACCTGTCTTAAATAATCAAAGTCATTTGCAAGATCGGTAAACGATTCTCCTGTTTCGGTTGATCTGTAAAAATTGTTTTGATCAACTCTTTGATACAACGTAGTAAGAGTGTTGTCGATACTTGTATCAATTAGCTCCATTATTTCAATATAATCGTAATCATTTTTATTTATATTCTCGATTGTATTATCTGCCGGGGCAACATTCACGTATTTCTGGCTGAACTGTTCAAAATACACGTCCAGAACTTCATCAAGAACCATTCTCGCAAAATCGGCGCCTTCACCGCTTGTTGCTGCAAATGAAACTATGAATGTGCTTGGCTCATATATGTATTCTTCGCCTTCTTCGAGCTTCGCATCTTTTTGCGCTCTCTTATCTGCATCTTCAATTGGAGTTATATCAATTCTTGATATAAGACTATCAACAGAGTAAATGCCTGTAAGCCCCATCTTATCAACAACTTTTGACATTACTGCAGAGGATTTGATTTCATTTACATCAAGTTTATCTCCTGTAGGAGCAAGTCCTTGTTCAGCCTGCTCGTCATTATAATGAATAACCTCTGAAGCTATGTATGAATTTGATGCTGAAAGCTTGTAATAAGTTGCATACGTTGCAAAAAGGCAAAAAATAACGATGAATGGTAAAATCTTTTTTAAATATCTTAAAATTTGAAAATTTTTCATTGTTATCCTCCTTTATGCCTTTTTGGGAAATTTCTTTGAAATCTGGTAAAGTACAAGCGCTACATAAGCAAAAGCTGCAAACAATACAAGGGATTTAAGTTCATCTACAAGTGAAACCCCGTAAATACTTACGGCTATACATTGATTCATTCTGTGCCTCGAATACTCTCTGCCAGCGTTTATCGCTTCCTTTTCAAATCCTTTTATGCTTCCATAAATGGATTCTATAAGTGAGTCTGCCGACGAAGCAATTTGAGCATCCTGATTCCCCTGTGATATTTTATTTAATATCAGGTTGTTGTCCATAATTTCTTTCTCGTTTGATGCCACGCTATTACTGAAATTCGTTGCCAAAACAGAAAGTTCATCAACGCCTACTTTTGTTCTACCCATATAGTACTTCCCAGATTGATCCCATGTAGGAACAAGTACTACACGGGTCATCTCTTCGCTGTACATAGAAATTGCTTCATTACAAAGCTTGTAAGATGCATCATTTTTTTGACGGTCAAAATCAACATTTTTATTTTGATATGAAAGTCTGTCAACGTATTCATTTTGCTTTCTTACAATGCCGTTTTGAAGAATAAGCGATCTTAAATTTTGATTTATTTGCGTTTCCTTAAACTGATGAACCTTTCCTGCAATAGAATTAAATGTACTTCCGCTCTCCGTAACAAAGCTATTATTTTTCCCTGCCATTCCATACAGATAATTAAGGACGGCTTGTGTCTCTTTATCAAGGTAAGAAACTATATCCATATATTCCATTTGAGTAAAATCAGGTTTTTCAGAATCAAGTTTAAAATTATCAGTATATTTTTCTATGTAATACTCTTTGTATGCAGATGTTATCAAATTAATAACATTGTCAGAGTCAAGATGGTCAGTGTCTTTGGACGCATGATAGTCGACTGCAAACTCTGTTGAAATGTGGTATTGAGATTCATCACCAACACCGCCTTGTACACACGGATAAACAGCAAGACAATTTTTAAGTTGTTTTACGGTTACATCTTTAAGAGCACCGTTTTTAATCGCCTTTTCTACAACTTCATCGCTGATAATTTCTGCCATATTATATCTTGTAGCGTTGGAATTAAGAGCTTGCGATGCTTCAGAATAATTAAGCGATACAATTGCATAAACTGATTTTTTAAGTTCAAAATGATTAAATATTCCATACACCATAGTCGTAATGAAACATATAAGAATAATCCACGCATTAAAATACTGCGCTGTTTTAAAAATCTGTGTGCGTTCTGTATTGTTTACATTTTTCAGGCGTAAAAATATTATTACTGCTGACGATATAAACAACACGCCGACAATTAATATAATTAATTTTTGAATTATATCCGTAATCATTCTTTATACCCTCCCAACATTAAAATTTGTTTATATCAATAACTACCAGTTCAGGTTGGTTGTTTATACGAAAGATATTTGAATTTTCAAGACCCGAACTCACAAACAAAGGCTTTCCCGCAGCATCATATCTGCCATAAACGAAGTCACCGTTTCGCTCAGGGAACAATCCACCCTCATGGGTAAACAAAGGCCCTAACACAGGAACACGAACGGCACCGCCGTGTGTATGTCCGCAAATCATCAAGTCCCCCCATAATTCAGGGGCAAATTCTTCAAAAATAAAAGGTTCGTGAACTGCTGTGATTTTAAGATTATCAGGATTTTCATATAAATAATCTGCAAACGCAGTTCCTGAATAAGACCAGAAGGAAGAAGGATTAGATGTCAACACCCCGTATATATCAATATCCATTGTTTTTACTCTTATAGTGTCCTTTTCGTTTTTTAATACTTTCATTCCGGTTTTTTCAATTTTGTCTTCAAAAGAATCTTCTAATTTCAAAAGCGCTGTTTCGTCACGATTATCTTTATTGAAGCCAAATTTTTCATCAAGTTCTTTTTCATTAAGCATAAAATCATAAACGCTTTCCACTTCATTGTTTCCATACACATAGTAAGAAGGTGCTATCTTGGAAAGCTTGCCCGCTAAATCTGTCACAAGTTCTTCATCATATTCATCAGTATCTACCATGTCACCTGTGCAGATTATTATGTCAGGTGCTAAAGCTGTAACTCTCTGTATAAGATTTTCGTTATTTTTTCCATAAGACGAACCATGTAAATCTGATAACTGAACAACGCGCACACGGCTGTCAACCTTGATACTGCTTGTAATATAAAAGGTTTCTCGAAAGTTTCTGTTGGTGATATAACTGAATAAAACTAAAATAACAGCAGTTGCTATACAAACAAAAACCATGCCTATTACAAAGAACTTTGCTGCTTTGATATTCTTTTTTGTTTTTGGTGCAAGCGAGTTACGTCTTTTCTTCTTCACTATTTTTATTTTCTTTCCTACGCCCATGACAGAATCGATGCAGGAAATCAGCGTCTCCTTACACTCTTTTCTAAACTTCCTAATCTTCTCTGTTCCGTCATATGCAACTATGATTTTCTTTGCGCCATCACATTCTATTTCGAAAGTGTCTGCCCACATATCATAAAGCTCTTCCGGTACCAATTCTTTGAAAAGTTCTTTGATTCTGTCTTGATTTCTTTGTGTTTCATCAATATTTTTAAAATTATCCATATCAACAAACCTTCACTTTTATTTTTTATAGAGCTCACAGGTTGCCTGCGCAACATCCTGCCAGCTGTATTTGTTTAAAATAAATTTATCAACACCGTCGCGAAGTTTTTCCACGAGTTCCCTATCATCACATAATGTCTTAAGCTTATCGGCCAAATCGTCTGTATTTCCTTTTTTAAAGTACATTACTCTATCCTCGGCAACCGAAGTGTTTTCGGCGATATCCGAACAAAGCAGTGCATTTTTATATGCTAAAGACTCTAAAAGACATAACGACATTCCTTCTAAATCTGATGGTAATACATTTATGTAAGCATTCGAATATATTTCTTTTAAAGTATCACCGGAGATAAATCCTGTAAAGATAATATTAGGATTGAGCGCCGCTTTTTCTTTAAGCATATTCACATAATCATCGGTATCGCTTGTATCTCCTGCAATGACAAGCTTTTTATCAGTTTCAATCTTATTGTAAGCATCAATAAGGTAGTGAATGCCTTTTTCAGCGGTCAGTCTTGAAACACTTGAAATATAGCTATCTTTTTCAAGACCGTATTTTTCGGTTATAATCTGAGCGTCCTTTCTTTCAGGGCGGCTTATTCCGTTATGAATAATTGTAGTTTCGCGATTGTATGTCTCCTTAAAATAATCGTAAGCAGCCTGGCTCAGTACGATAACCTCATCGGCATATTTTGCAAGGATTTTTTCGCCAAATTTAATATATTTTGAAGCAAAACCCTTGCCCCACTTTTCTCTCTGCCAATCAAGGCCATGAACGGTTGCAACACATTTTTTGCCAAAGAGTTTCGGAATCCAAAGCGCCGCACAAGGACCTTCTGCATGAAAGTGAATAACATCATAGTCGCAAAACGACGCCGCTATTGCCGCAGTAAACGATGCTATCATTGCAGCAAAGCCACGAACATTAAGCGTCCATGCATTTTTTATCCTTACACCTTTATACATATTGTTCTCTACGGTTCCAACATATTCATTTTCAACCTTGTCAGATGAACGGTTATAACAGGTTACTTCATGTCCCATATCTACCAGCATCGGACAAAGTGTTGTAAGAACATTTTCTATTCCGCCTCGTCTTGATGGGACAACCTTGTGCCCAATCATAGCAACTTTCATTTTCTTCACTCCAATTTTATCGTCCGGTAGCCGTAAGCATGACTATCGGTGTTTTAAGCATAATTTTTAAATCGTTAAGATATGTTCTTGTCTGTATGTATTCGATATCCATTTCAACCCACTGCTCAAAGGGAATGTCGTTTCTGTTTTTTGAAATCTGCCATGTGCATGTAAGTCCCGGAGTAACAAGAAGTCTTAATCTTTGATAATCAGTATAATACTTAACCTCTCTGGGAAGCGGAGGTCTTGGACCAACAAGTGTCATGTCGCCTTTAAAAACATTAAAAAACTGCATAAGCTCGTCAAGTGAGAGCTTTCTTAGATATTTACCAACTCTTGTAATACGGGGATCTTCCTTCATTTTAAATACCGGGCCATCCATTTCATTCTGTTTTGCAAGTTCATCAATCATCTTATCTGCGTTTGCGCGCATGGTTCTGAACTTATACATATAAAACTCTTTTCCGTGACGACCAACTCTTATTTGCTTGTAAAATGGTCCTGCGCTTGGATCATCTATCACAATTATAATCGCAATAACAAACATCAACGGAAGAAAAAATAACAAAATCAGCGTTGCAAAAAAGATGTCAAAAAGTCTTTTTTGTTTCCAAAAAGTAGAATACGATTTTTCAATAATTGCTTCCAGTCTTTCTCTTGTTTTTGCATCAACCTTCTCCTGATCAATATAAGGCATTACAGCACGCTTCTTTCTCGTATATTTATTACAGAATCAAATTCAGTTTTTCTGTTTTCTGATAAATAAAAGTCTTCAAAAACTATATTTTCGTTTTTGAAATCAAGCTTGCTTTTCTCCAGATAACCGGGGTGGAATAAAACTTCTATATCTTTTCCGTCTTTTTCTGCAAGCTTTTTATACTCAGGCAAAATTTTACTTACTCTTTTTTCATCCATCTTTCCTGAAAAAAGTATTCCGAAAAAATGTGCTGTGGGTATGTTGTATTTTCTTGCCTGACTTTTGTTAATCAGCCATAAAATTTTAAGTAGCCATTGTTTAATAATATTTATAGGTTTATATGTAAAATAAAGCGATGGCGTTTGTATATATGGCAAAATAGGCTCCGCCGGAATTCGCATGTGTTTTATAACAATTTCTTCGTCATTTAACGCCTTAATAAGTGCACGAAATACGCCGGGAATCATATGTGTATGTTGATGGCTGTCAATGCAAAACGGCATACCTTCCGGCAAAATGCCTTTCCAAAATAAAACCTGTGATCTGATTTCTTTATAAACCTGAGCCTCAAATTCTTTTTTGTGAAACAAACTTAATTTAAGCAGTCCGCCAAAGGTGTGTTTCAGATTGCCGTTTACATCTGCAATTAAATCCGTTTCGTCTGCGTTTGCCATGCATTTGCCTTCAACAAGATTCAAATGCAAAGAAACTTTAATATTTTTATTTTCTAATATTTTATTTAAATCAATTTTATCAAAATTGGGAAAGATGCTGACTTTGTTAAGAGCACCTTTTTCTATGCACTTTTGTATGTTCGCAGATACTCTATCGCTAATTCCGTAATCATCAGCACATATATATATCACTTAATTTTCACCTTCTGTCCCAAGTTTAATAATCACTATATCATCTACCACACTTACGCAATCTCTTGACGGCCAAGTTTCCATAGATTTTATGTCTTCTCTTTGAGTAAGTTCTTTCTTTTCATCTCCGCTTACAAATTTGTAATCCTTGCCGCAGTAATCATTAAGAGCGCTTACAAGTACACTCTGCCCTACTATTTCATCATCTGCGCGGACAATGTATCCATCCGTTATACCTGTAATATCAGGAGGCAAATTGACACTATAAGACTCACTGTTATCAAGTGCTCCGATCACAAGAAATTTATCGCAATTTTCTGCCCCCGGAGTCTGCTCTATCCGGTCTGCTATGCGAACTAAAACTCCGTAAGACTTTTCATACGCTATCTGGGCTTTGTGATAGCTTACATTCGCTATAACAACCTGGTTTGCTATGATTATGGTTGCTGTAAGTAATACGCTCCAGCATTTAATCGCGGTATGCTTTTGCTTTGTTTCTTCTCCCCGTTCATAAATTATCAGGAAAAACAAGTAGAATACGCTATATCCCATAAGCATCAAATTGTGATAATCAACGCCCGGATTTATAAACGCAAGTGCGCTTGCTCCAAAAACAAGCATAACGCCAAAAACAATGATTAAAAACAAGTTTGCCGGTTTTTTGTAAATTTTATTTTTCACTATACTTTTTAGATAATATATAACCGTAAAAAACAAAACAAAGCCGTTTAGTGCGACATACAAAGTTACACCGCCCGATAAATCAAAGAAAAATTTTCGAAAAGTTTCCTTGACAACATAAAGCGAAGCAAGTAAATCTATGCCCGATAACGATGCCGCCTGACTGGCTCCTTGATAATCAAGCAATTCTACAGAAAATATTCCCAGAACCACTTTGAGTATAACAGCGTATAATGCCATAGCGCAAGCTCCGGATAATAGCATACATACAGTTTTTTTCAAAATATCACGAAAAGATGCTTCTTTAAAGACTGCTTCATCTGTCAGATGAAATAAAACAAGCATTATTGTAACAGTTATATATGCCTGATAAATACCTGTTGATAAAACTATAAGAACTGCCGAGATAACATAATTTGGCTTTTCTTTTGTCATATACAGTGCAGCCAATGCTGAAAGGAAAAACGAAACAGCATATCCGTCCGCCACATAGTTATACATCATGACAGATGTAACCGTAGGAAACGAAACGACAAAGGCACCTATTAAGACTGCAGTAATTTTGCTTTGCACATTAAGAATTTTGCAAATACATACAGCGCCAAGTGCATGGAAGATAATTGCCATTAGGCCGTTTAAAAGTGGCAAATCATAGAACGAACTAAACGAGCATACAACAGGCAAAAACCACCTTCCCATTGCAATCATATTCTGCTTATCATATCTGAAAACTAATGAATCCCAATTTGGAAGCCAGTTTGTTACTTTATATAAATGCGCAAATAGCCCTACAAGAAGTGCCGCAAAAAAGCATACCTTCCACTCAGGTAAAATATATGTATTAAGTTTTTTCAGCGCTTTTTCAGGCATATTTACCACTCCAACCACTTAAATTTATGCAAAAACTTCCCATATAATTTATTATATAAATTCACACCAACAATTCGCTTTAGAAATAATGTGCGTTTAGATGTTGCGGATATCCACGATGCACAAAAATGATGTATTGAATAAGTATTTTTCGTTATTATCTTTTCCCCTGTATAATATTTCATAGGGCACAGATAATCTTCAGGAAGCATATGAATCCCCATAAATATCTGGTCCTGATTTTCCAAATCCATTCCAAGTTTTTTTAAGGTTTCGCTGTTTCTGTCAGGACAAGGAGTAATATCAAAAGTTCCGTCAGGGCGAATGAATGATATATCATTATAATCAGCAAGCAAACTGCCGACCAACTCATTTCCTTTTTGGCAAGCAAACCCAAGACCTGTTGCAACAACTCCATTGTCATCAAATCCCATATATCCTGTTTCTTTGATAAGATCGTCAATAGGCTTTATAATCTCAACATCTGTATCAAGATAAATTCCGCCTTCGTCGTACAACACTTTAAGCCTTACATAATCACTGACGAATGCCCATTTGCCTGCATCATATGCTTCTTTGGCATATCTGTTTTCTGATATATCAAAATTTTCTTCATTATGACAAACTATTTTGTATTCAGGGCAATATTTTTTCCAGCTTTTAATACATTTCTTAGCTATTGCCGGCATTTTCCCTTTCCCAAACCAACAATAGTGAATCACTCTTGGAATACTCATCGATTTTTCTTCCCCCTGTATAATTCAAAAATTGTTGTAAAAGCACTTGCGTTAAACACAATATTTACAGCCAAGTATAAGGGCGCAATCCAGGCCGAATTGATTAGCCCGTAAAACAGTAGCTTCAAAAAGGAAACGTTACTAAATGTGTCAACAAAAAACACTGCCATAATCAAGACAAAAACCAAACCGTTTGCAATCACAATTTTATATGTACACATCTGACTTCTTTTCAAAACTTTCTTGTTTGAATAATAAATGGTAACTATTCCGCGATATAACAGTGCCGCTATAGTGCCAAGGATCGCACCGCATATTCCCATATAAAGAATCGCCACAACAGAAACCGTTATATTTATAATCATCTCCCATATTGCATGAAAGCGCGTTTTTTCAAATTCACCTGCATATTCAATAATACCACTAGAAGGCATCTTTGCATTTGAAGCTAAATTCATAATAACAAATAACAATACAAGAAATGCATTTGTATATTCTGCATCATTTATTCCGCTCGTATATATCTGTATAAGTGGCAATAAAAATACTGCCATCAAAGTATAAATAATACAAGTTGCCATTATATAAAAAGTTTCATAGGCATTATACAGTTTGTCAAATCTTTCTCTGTCTGTATGAAACATCTGTCCTAATGCAAATGTAAAAGACGAAACTACATTTGTTATAAAATTCTGAACCTGGGAAAAGAACATATTGTATATAGCATAAATACTCGCCACCTTAAAATCGCAAAGAGCAGAAATCAGTATTACATCAGTATTGTTAAATACCATACCCGAAAGCTGATGTACCAAAACTGAATTTTTCTGTGAAATGGCTTTAAAATCAGGCTTTGCTTTCAAATCAAGCCACTTATATCTGCGTTTGGCATAAAAGTATAAATAAATAAGCTGAGTAAGGTATATTATGCAATAAACAAGCTGGATAAGAATAAGGCTGTCTGTCAAAAGAAGGACAAGTATCTTGCCTGCATTTGAGGCAATCTGCAGCACTGTTTCTGCATTGTTTATTACATACCTTCTTCCGTCAACTTCCATAAGTATTCTGTATTTTGCCTGAACAAAATAACTAAAAAGTGCCGGAAGTGCAGTTAAAATAATTATTATAAAAACTACATTACTATCTATTGAGGTTGGTATCACATAAGCATAAACTATAGCAATAGCAAGTACGATAACAAAATAAATTATTCCCGTTTTTATGTAATAAGAATGTGTCGCAGCTAAAACTTCGCTTGCACTCTTGTAGTCTTTTTTCCCTATTCTTTCATACAGTGCCTGTGTCGTAGCAAGCCCTACGCCAGCCTCTAAAAGAAACAGATATACAAAAATCTGTTTTATAGTTGAAAGAACTCCATTGACCTCTGAACCAAAATTTTCAAGATATAATCTGGGCAAAAGAAAGCTAAGCGATATTAAAACCACCTGATATATAAGTGACGATATTAAATTGTTTTTTATTTTCGATTCTTTACCCATTAAATCGCCACCTCCTTATCATTTATACGCAGTTGCATATATAATCTCTCGTTGCATTTTCTTTTGGAATTATTCTTCCCGGATTTCCTATAACAACACTGTGAGGCGGAACATCAAAATTAACATATGTAAGAGGTGCAATAAGAACATCGCTGCCGATTTTAACATTTCCAACCACTACTGCGTTTGCTCCAATCCAGCAGTTATCAGAAATTTCAGGCACGCCTTTTCTTTTTCCCCGATTTTCTATGCCGATCGTTACGCCTGTCCCGATATTTATATTTTTGCCAAGCTTCGCATCAGGATGAATGATAATCCGGCCAAAATGACTGATGTACAAGCCTTCACCTATGTTTGTTCTCGCAGGAATTTGAATTTGTGTTTTATTGGACAAACGCATAAGTCTTATCGTATAGATAAGCTTTAACGGCAAGAATTTACACATATTTGCTTTTCTGAATAAGGCTGTGTATTGTATTTCAGGCGTCCGGAAAATTCTCTTTAATAAAGGTTCCCCGCTTTCGCCATAATATCGGTATAAATCTTTTTTAAAAACACTGTTCATAACATTTCACACTCATTTTCCCTTTATTTCAAGAAATATTAGCATTTTGGGCATCTTTTTCCTCAGTCAATTTATATAGATTTATCTTTTGAATATACATAGTTCATTTTATCATATATTATCAAAAAAATCAATGTTTTTGATTATTTTATGTGCTTTTCCCCAAATACAATAAAAAGACGCGCAAGGAGTAAATTTATTAGCAGTTTAAAATTAAGACCACCGCTTATGCGGTGGTCTTTTTTGGTGTATTTTCCGCAGTGCAGAAAGGTAAGATTTGAAAAACTGATCAAAAAGATTTATTTGTATGATTGGAAAGACTGCTCGCAAAAGAGCAGTCTTAATCTTCTTCAATATCTATTATTTTCGATGCTTTTATCCCCAATGCTTTTGCTATTGTAAAAATAGCCTTTACAGATGGACAATAAGGCAAATTAGGAGACTCCAATTGACTTATATATGATAATGTCATATCTGTGCTTTCGGCTAACTCCGCTTGTGTCATCCCTGCTTTTCTTCTGTAATATCCTATTTTCAAACCTATATCAAGCAGTATCTTCTTATATTCGTTTTCGTTTAACATTTTACTCATTCCTATCAAATAATTACTAATTTTTATAATATTATTATATCCTATTGACAAATAAATTAAAATTTGATATTATTGAGTAAGTACTCACTAATAATGAGTAATCAAATTATAGGAGTGGTTAAAATGAAAAAGGTAATTTCTTTATTAGTAGCATCCTTTATGCTACTATCATCAGGTGTTGTTAATGCATCAGAATTAACAAAAGAGCAGCAAACAGACCTATATTCTTATGGAATAATGGTTGGAGACGAAAATGGCGATTTAAGGCTAAATGACAGCATAACAAGAGCAGAAGCAGTTAAAATGATTTGTTGTTTAGGTAATATTGACATCACTGCAAATGACAATCATATTAATGATAAATATTTCAAAGACATTCCCCAGGAACATTGGGCGATCAAATATATTAACAATGCTAAAATTGTTGGTATCATTGATGGAGATGAAAATGGTAATTTTAACCCCGATGATGAAATCACTTATAACGAAATAATAAAAATGATTGTATCAGTTTTAGGTTATAACTCTATGGCAGACTCAATAGGTGGTTATCCTAACGGTTACTTTTTAACAGCAACACAGTTAGGTTTAATAAAATCATTATCAATAAAAAATGATGGTGTTGCACTAAGGAATAGCGTCGCAATCTTAATAAGTAACGCATTAGATGTGCCAATTATGCAACAATCATCATTTGGTGCAAATATAGAATATCAAATAATGAATGGTAAAAACGGAACGAAACTTATAACTCGTCGTTCCCTGCTTGATAAAATAAAATAGTTATTTAGCACTTATTTATGGGTAGGTTAATTCCTGCCCATATTTTTATATAGTGAAAAGCAAATGAGTTAGCTACATATAAAAACAAGCTCTGCATCTTCAAAGCCACCTTACCCGAAACTGATCAAGATTCAAAAAACTTATATATTTTTGCTACAGAAGGAGGGATTCTCTCTTGCCGCTACGCGCCTTTAGGGTTCTTTTCTTTTTTACATAAATCAAAAAGCAAGCCACTTTTGTGACTTGCTTAATGGTGGCGGAGAAGGACCACAGCCAAATCAGAGTGTAAAATTTAATCCAACCATACACTATGTACCATATGAGATAGTAATGGAAAGAACTAAGCAATATCTAGAAAAGTAAGAATCAGTAGATGTGAAATATTCCACGCAAATATTAATAGAATTGAGATTCGGATATGGCGGAATTGGCAAACACGCATGGTTCAGGTCCATGTGCTCGCAATGGCTTGGGAGTTCAAGTCCGTGAACCTTTTTTAAGGGAGTATAAAAAAACGGCTTGTGTAAATGCTAACAACTTAAAATTTAATATATGCGGACGTGGCGGAATTGGCAGACGCGCATGGTTCTGCTCGCGTCATATCGGTGAAAATTAGTTGAATTCGGTTTAACCGTTTTCATATATGAGGATTAAGCTGTTTTGCTCCTCCTCGGGGTTACCTCTCCCGTGTAAAAATTACG
>JAZQIM010000020.1:0-142134 GCA_045541115.1 Candidatus Aphodoplasma sp. | reverse complement strand
ATGGAAGGACAAGCCGGCTGGCACGGTAGTGCACCTAATGAAGAACAATACAACCAGGCAATTGCCGAGCTCGATGAGCTTATTAACAGATTGGAGGGCGAAAACTAATGGCAGAAAAGAAAAGTATTGCAACAAGACTCGCCTTTGGACAGGAACTTGCTAAAATCGGTGCGAGAGAAGATATTATCGTTTTAGATGCTGACCTTAGCAAATCTACTATGACATCATTATTTAAAGAAGCATATCCCGAGCGTCACCTCAACTGCGGTATCGCAGAAGGTAATATGATGTCTACAGCAGCAGGCTTTGCTACATGTGGCAAAAAAGTTTTTGCCGCAAGCTTTGCAATGTTTGCAGCAGGCAGAGCATATGAGCAGATCAGAAACTCAATTGCATACCCTGCTCTTCCGGTAGTTGTTGTCGGCACACATGCCGGTATTACTGTCGGCGAAGATGGTGCAACTCACCAGTGTATAGAAGATGTCGCTTTAATGCGCGCAATCCCTAATATGACAGTTATTTCCCCTGCTGATGGAACGGAGACTGCAGCTGCTGTTCGCGCACTTGCAAACTATAACAAGCCCGCATACCTTCGTTTAAGCAGACTTGCTGTTCCGGTTCTCTTCGACGAAGAAGAATACGGCGAATTTGAAATCGGCAAAGGCCGTGTAATGCGTGACGGTAGCGATATCACTATTGTTTCAACAGGTCTTCTTTTGCACGAGGCTATAAAGGCTGCCGATGCACTCAGCGAAGCAGGAATCAGCGTACGTCTTGTAAACATTCCTACAATTAAGCCTATCGACAGCAATATCATAATCGAATCTGCAAAGAAAACAGGTGCTGTTTTGTGCGTAGAAGAGCATAACGTTATCGGCGGTCTCGGCGATGCCGTTTGCAGCGTTCTTTCGCAAAACTGCCCGACTCTTACAGATGTAGTTGGAATACAAGATAAATTCGGTGCTTCCGGAAAACCGGCACACTTGCTCGATGAGTACGAAGTAAGTGCCTCATATATCGAAAAACGTGCAAAGAGCTTACTTGATCGCAAAAATGCATAAATGCTTGACAAGCGTATATTATATCTTATATAATAATTATAGCAATTTATATTTATAGGAGGTTCTTTGATATGAAACATATTACAACACTTAACAAAGCAACATTAAAATCATCTGCAGCTAAAGGCGGTTGTGGCGAGTGCCAGACATCATGTCAGTCAGCTTGCAAAACTTCGTGCACAGTTGCAAACCAGAAGTGCGAAAGACTTTCAAAATAGTGTTTGCTTAAAGGGGCACTTAATGTGTCCCTTTATTTTTATTTTATCTTTTGGGAATTGAGGAATTGATGTGATACATTATTATAAATTACTAGATAAAAATATTGTGCTTGACGTATATAGCGGAGCAGTTCATGTGTTAGACGATGTCGCATATGATGTTGTAGCATATTTTGCTCAAAATTTTAAGAGAGAAGACTCATGTCCGCAATCACTTATAGATGCTCTCTCAGATAAATACAGCGATGAGCAAATCCGCGATGCATATGGCGAGATATGCTCTCTTTATGACAACGAGCTTTTATATACAAACGACATATACGAAGAGTATGCAAAAAGGCTCGACAAGCGCTCTGTCGTAAAGGCGATGTGTTTGCATATTGCACATGACTGCAACTTAAGATGTAAATACTGCTTTGCCGATACAGGAAGCTTTCATCATAATCGCTCCATGATGAGTGCTGAAGTCGGCAAAAAGGCTATTGATTTCGTAATAGAAAACTCAGGCTCACGTAAAAACATCGAAATTGACTACTTTGGCGGAGAGCCGCTGATGAATTTTGAGGTTGTAAAAGAGATTACGGAATATGCAAAAGAGCAAGGCGAGATACACGGCAAGAATTTCCGCTTTACGATTACAACAAACGGTCTTTTGCTTACTGAAGACAAAAAGAAGTACATAAATGAAAATATGTCAAATATAGTTCTTAGTATAGACGGCACAAAAGAAGTAAACGATAAAGTGCGCGTTCGCGTTGACGGAAGTGGCAGCTACGATTCGATAGTCCCAAAATTTAAAGATATTGCCGAATCGAGAAACCAGGATAACTACTATGTGCGCGGCACTTTTACGGCGTATAATCTCGACTTTGCAAAAGACGTTCTTCATTTGGCAGACCTCGGTTTTGAGCAGACAAGTGTAGAGCCTGTTGTTGCGCCGTACGAAGAGGATTATGCTCTTCGTGAAGAGCATTTGCCCGTAATATACGAAGAATATGAAAAGCTTGCCAAAGAATATGTTCAAAGGCGCAAAGACGGACGCGGCTTTAACTTCTTCCACTTCATGATTGACCTTACGCAAGGTCCATGCGTTATAAAGCGCCTGTCGGGCTGCGGAAGCGGACATGAATATGTTGCCGTAACGCCTGATGGTGATATTTATCCGTGTCATCAGTTCGTCGGAAACGAAAAATTTAAAATGGGAAGTGTTTTCGACGGCAGCTTCGATGAAGATATTAAAAATATGTTCATGCGCTCAAATGTATATACGAAAGACGCGTGCAGTGAATGCTTTGCAAAGTTTTATTGCTCGGGGGGTTGTCCTGCAAATGCATATAACTTCAACAAAGACATTAACAAACCCTACAAGCTCGCATGCGATATGGAAAGAAAGCGCGTAGAATGTGCGCTTGCTATTGCGGCATGTCTTAGTGAGGAAGAATAAATGAGCATATAAAAACAGAGCCAACTGGCTCTGTTTTTTGTATTATATTAGTTACTTCTTCTTCGTACAACCTCATACATAAGCACGCCCGCCGCTACAGAAGCATTTAGGCTGTTTATTTTTCCCTTCATAGGAATTCTTACAAGAAAATCACAGCTTTCCTTTACAAGCCTGCTCATGCCCTCGCCTTCCGAACCAATTACTACTCCAATCGGTCCCGAAAGGTCGGCGCTGTATATATCGTTTTCGCCGTCGGCATCTGTGCCGCAAATCCACAATCCCGCTTTTTTTAAATCGTCGATGCAGCGAGACAGATTCGTAACCTTTGCGACCTTCATATATTCAGCCGCACCTGCTGATGCTTTCGCACAAGCAGCCGTCAAGCCGACGCTTCTGTGCTTTGGAATAATGACGCCGTGAGCGCCGCAGCAATGCGCCGTACGGATAATCGAACCAAGGTTATGCGAATCGTTTAGTGAGTCGCATATAATTATAAACGGTGGCTCGTTACACTCATGTGCATAATCTATAATATCCTGCACGCTCACATATGTAGCAGCAGCGACATACGCTATTATTCCCTGATGTGCGCCTGTCTGGCTTATTGCATCTAGCTTTGAACGCTCAACTTCACTTATCAGTATTCTTTTTTCCTTTGCGAGCGCAATGATACGCGTGATTGAGCCTTTATTATCAGATTTTGCAATCAAAATCTTGTCAATCTGTCGTCCGCTTTTGAGTGCCTCAAAAACAGGGTTTCTGCCTTCTAAAATATCCTCGCGCTCTTCTATAGAATTTTTGTTCATCAAATCTTCTCCAAAAGTGATATACTATTAGTCTGCCATTCCAAACTCATCATGGATTGCAACAACTGCACGCTCTGCATCCTTGCGGTCAATAAGTACAGATACTTTAATCTCGCTTGTAGCAATCATGTGAATGTTTATGTTTGACTTATAAAGAGCCTCAAACATCTTCGATGCAACACCCGGATTTGTAACCATGCCGGCGCCAACGATTGATACCTTTGACACGTCGTCATTCCACTGGATATCACGAGCTCCGATAACTTCGTTATTCTCCTTTATGTATCCAAGCGCCTCATCAAGATGTGACGATGCAACAGTAAAACTTATATCCTTTGTGTTATTTCTGCCGATTGACTGTATAATCAAATCAACATTTATATTGTGCTTTGCCAAAAGCGAGAAAACGGTAAATGCCTTTCCCGGAGTATCCTCCACCTCAATAAGAGAAATTCTTGCAGTATCATTATCACGTGTTACGCCACGCACCAACATTTTTTCCACGTCGTTTACCTCCTTAACAATCGTTCCTTTAACCTTTTTAAGACTTGAAAGTACCATCAGTTTTACATTAAATTTTTTAGCCATCTCAACCGAACGGTTATTTAAAACATTTGCACCAAGCGATGCAAGCTCTAACATCTCATCATACGAAATCTCGTTGATTTTCGCTGCATCTTTTACGATACGCGGGTCTGCCGTATATACGCCGTCAACGTCTGTATATATCTCACAAACATCTGCATGAAGCGCTGCTGCCAATGCAACCGCCGATGTATCTGAACCGCCGCGTCCAAGAGTGGTTATGTCATCGTATTTATTTATTCCCTGAAAGCCTGCCACGATAACAATATGGTTTTTGTCAAGCTCTGCGCGAAGTCTTGCAGTGTCTACCTTTGATATTCTTGCACTGCCGTAGTTTGAATTTGTTTTCATTCCTACCTGCCAGCCGGTAAGTGATATTACCGGAAAACCGAGTGACTCAATTGCCATAGCAAGAAGCGAAATTGAAATCTGCTCGCCTGTTGCAAGAAGCATATCCATCTCACGTTTTGAAGGCTTTTTATTTATCTCCTTCGCCTTTTCAATAAGTTCGTCCGTCGTATCGCCCTGCGCCGACACAACGACAACAACATCATTGCCCGCCTTATATGTATCCGTGATAGTACGCGCAACATTAAAAACTCTTTCGGCATTTGCCACGGAGCTTCCGCCGAATTTTTGTACGACTAATCCCACAATTATGACCTCCTTAAATTACCCATTCTACATTATATATATTATGCCGACATTCTATGTGTCAGTCCTGCATAACTCTTATTTTGCTTACAACCTCGCCGCCAACAGATAAAAGCTTTTCGTCAAGGTTTTTCTCTTTATCAGCCGGCGTAATAAAGCATAGCTGCTTTCCGTAAATAATCTGCGTATCTTCGCCGAACACTGCCTTTATTTCGGCATCGTCGACACCATTTATTCTTATAAATAATGATATATTTGCTTTTTTGTAATCGTCGATGTAATCATCGCCGCATTCTTCCCATATATAATTCTTATTGTCATGACCTTTTATTATATCGATTACATCTGCAACTACTGCGCTCGCTGTCGGAAGCTTTCCGGCGCCTCTACCGTAGAACATTACATCGCCTACCTGGTTGCCACGCACCATTATCGCATTAAATACATCCTCAACACTTGAAAGTGGATTATCGTTTGGTATAAGCATCGGCGACACACGACACATTACCTTGCCGTCAGCGCTCTTCGTATATCCAATCAGCTTGATTACATATCCAAGGCTCTCTGCCACTTTTACATCATCTAATGTAATCGCGCTTATGCCTTCTGTATATATTTTTGATGAATCAACAGACTTGCCAAAGGCAAGCGATGCAAGAATACATATCTTTCTGCATGCATCATATCCTTCAACATCGGCCTCCGGATTTCTCTCGGCATATCCTTTTTCCTGTGCCTGCGAAAGTGCCTTTTCAAAGCTTATGCCATCTTTTATCATCTTCGTTAAAATATAGTTCGTTGTGCCGTTTAGTATACCGAATATCTCGGTGATTTCATTTGCTGCAAGGCAACTGTTAAGCGGTCTTATAATCGGAATTCCTCCGCCCACACTCGCCTCGAAAAGATAGTTTACGTTCTTTTCGCGTGCAATTTTTAAAAGCTCTGTTCCGTGAGCTGCAACGAGCTCTTTATTGCTTGTGACAACGCTCTTTCCTGCGAGAAGTGCAGATTTTGTAAAGCGATATGCCGGCTCAAGTCCGCCAATTGCTTCAACAACAATTTCTATATCAGAATCATTTAGTATATCATCGAAATTCTTTGTGAAAAGCTCCTTTTGCGGATGATCATCAAAATCGCGCAAGTCAAGAATTCGTTTTACGACAATCTGCTTGCCCGCCTTACGTTTAATGCTTTTTGCATTTGTACACGCTATTTCATACACTCCCGAGCCTACCGTGCCGTAACCCAGAATCGCTATGTTAATCATATTTTTTCCTCCTGTGAAATTTGCTTTATATTATGCATTTATTCTCCTGCAATAATTTCTATTTTCTTTACTCCCTCTATTTGCCCAAGCTTTTTTAACAGAGCTTCGATCGGCTTATTCATATTTTCTGTGCGAAACGATATCGTTATGTTTGCTGAATGGTCAATCGGGATATTCTGGTTAATCGTAAGCACACTCACACACGCCTGCGCAAGAGTTTTTAGCACTGACGAAAGAATTCCCGGAATATCAACAAGCTCCATAAATAATGTTATTATCCTGTCCTTGCCCATCTCCTCAATCGGAAATACACAGTCTTTATATTTGTAAAATGCCGAACGGCTTATCTTAAGCATCTGTACTGCTTCGCTCGTCGTTTTACACTTACCTGTTTTAAGTAGCTTTTTTGCTTCGACAACCTTTGGAAATATGTCAGGCAGCACTGCCGTATCAACAAGTAAATATAGAGGTTTTTTTGCCATGCATTCTGCACCTCCCTGTCCGCACACGACGTACAAATGTGTGCCATATAAAGAATGATACCATTAAAAATCTGTCTTGTCAAGAGAAAATATATAAATTTTTTAGCAAAAACATTGTTTAAAAGAAGGAAAAACAAATAAATATGTAGAATTTAATCAGGTAGACATTTTATATGCTTAAAATATGGCATCAATTATACAATGTCTTGTTAAAAACATAGATATAAAGGAGGCTTTCTTAAAATGGAAAACCCAAAAAAATTTAAAAAATCGATGTTCGGATATAAGAAAAGGCTTGTAAATGCTTATATAATGGAATGTGCACAAAATTCTGAACAGATAAAAAATGAGCTTGAAGAAAAAAACAAGGCACTTGAAGAAAAAAACTGTGAACTTACACAAAAAATTGCTACTCTCGAAAAAGAGCGTGCATACATAGCGGACGCGCTTCTTAATGCAAAACAGGAAGCCGAGAAAATGATTAACGAAGCTCGCCTTGAAACAGAAAAAATACGTGCATCACTCGAGATTGAACTTGAAGAACTTCGCGCAAAAATCCGCTCCGAAAAAGAGCGTGTGTGCGAAATTAGAGACGATGCAAAAAATGCTCTCGAAGAGTATATATCACGTCTTAATAACATAGATATAAAAGCAGAAGATGAAAGTACTGCAAATATTGATGAGAATGTCGATGTTGTTGAAATTTTCGAGGACAGAAGCGAAGGCGATAACGATAATGACGAGTTTGTCTCCTAATTTATTATGACAGAAAGGCGCTAATTTAATATGAGTATATTTGAAGCTATGATAATGGGCCTGGTGCAAGGTCTTACAGAGTTTTTGCCCGTATCAAGTTCGGGACACCTTGTTCTTTTCAGCGAAATTTTAAACCTTAACATAGATGAAGGTAACGCTTTTAACGTTCTTTTACACGTTGCGACTTTTATATCGGTATGCTTTGTGTATTATAAGGATGTTTATGAGCTCATAAAGGAATTCTTCCTTTTAATAGGCGATATCTTCCGCGGCAAATTCAATTCCGACCGCCCATACAGGCGAATGCTTATTATGCTTATTATTGCAACCGTTCCGGCTGTGCTTTTAGGTCTTGTATTTAAGCTGCTTGATTTAGACGCTATACTTTCCAACGTTATGACCGTAGGAATAATGCTTCTCTTTACATCAGCACTTATGTATGCGGTTGATAAGTTTAACGAAAATAAATATGACGCGCAAAATGCAAAATACAAAAGTGCTCTTTATGTAGGCATTGCGCAGGCATGTGCTTTAATGCCCGGTCTTTCAAGAAGCGGCTCCACAATCACATCTGCATGTGCGCTCGGATACAAAAAGGATTTTGCGATTAAATTTTCCTTTTTGATGTCGCTTCCTGCGATACTCGGTGCCGCCGTGCTCGAAGGTGCAGACCTTATTTTAAACGGTGGTTTTTCCGTCGAGATTGCTCCTCTTATTGTCGGCTTTGCAGCAGCAGCAATTTCAGGCGTGCTTGCAATAAAATTCCTTATCCGCCTTTTAAGTAATAATAAGTTTTATATCTTTTCGATATACTGCGCTGTCGTGGGAATTATAAGCGTGCTCTTCAGCATTTATGCATAATGTAATATATTTATATAAATTAGAGGTTTTCCTTATAAAAACTTGGAAAACCTCTTGATTTTTTTTGTGATATACGGCAAAATATATATGAAAGGAGGTTTGCATATGAATTGGTCCGGAGCAAAAAATTGGCTGATTATTTTGTTTGTAGCACTAAATATTTTTCTTGTTTTTACTCTGATTAAATCTGACATGCAAACTTCTGTCATCGAAAAAGAAACTGTTTTGCAAACAATCAATGTATTAAAACAAAACGGCATTACCATAGACGAGCAGATAATCCCTACAAAAATGCCGAAACTTGGTTCAATCGATGTCCAAAATAGCGTTTACGACCCATATACCTTTGCCAGCACACTTCTAGGTGAGGGCTGCGCCTCTCTTTCTGATGGGCAGTATGCTCTCGGCACAAAACGCCTTAAACTTTCAGGTGACATGATTGAGTATACAGATTTAAAGCCTCAGGACAGCATCAAAATCTTTAATGCGCAAACGGCGCAAAAATACGCTTTAAGGTGGCTTGGCGAGCACGGCTTTAAAACAGACACTCTTCTGCCTCATACGAGTGAACTTGATGGTTCATATCTTGTTTTTGCCCGGCAAAAGATTGACAAATATGCTCTGCTCGATTCCTGTCTTGAGATCACAGTTACTCCAAACGGCATTGCAAAAATGTCGGGAAGTTGGTTTGTGCCGTCAAGCGGACAAAACATATTCTCAAATGATGCCGCGCAGGTGCGCTCTGTTATAACTGTTTTGCTCGATTTTGCGCGCGATACTACCAGAATAAATCTCGAATCAAATGAAATCACACAAATTGATTTAGGTTATACTACAGGCGACAAAACAACGTACCATAAGTATGCGACGGCAGTGCCTATATGGCGAATACGTTGCGCTGATAACAACGAATACTTCTTTGACGCAAGATAACATACATTTATAAGCAGGAAAGCGAAGATAATTATGAATGATTTTTTACCTGTAAATAAAGAGCAAATGCAACAGCGTGGATGGGATGCGCCCGACTTTTTATATGTTACGGGCGATGCTTATGTCGACCATCCGAGCTTTGGACACGCAATCATATCACGCGTGCTTGAATCAAAAGGATATCGCGTTGCAATGCTTGCCCAGCCCGACTGGAAAAGCTGTGACGATTTTAAAAAATTTGGCAGGCCAAGACTTGGCGTTCTCGTCACCTCAGGTAATATTGACTCGATGGTGGCACATTACACGGCCGCGAAAAAGCCGCGCTCACAAGATTTATATTCACCGGGCGGTCAAACCGGTCATCGCCCCGACAGAGCCGTTATAGTGTATTGCAATCGCATACGCGAGGCTTTTGGAGATATACCGATAATAATCGGCGGCATCGAGGCAAGCCTTCGACGCTTCGCCCACTATGACTACTGGGATAACAAGGTGCGCCGCTCGATACTTTTTGACAGCCGCGCAGATATACTTGTTTATGGTATGGGCGAGCGAGCCATTGTACAGGTTGCAGATGCGCTAGATCGCGGCATTAACGTTAAAAAAATAAACTTTATAAACGGGACATGCTATATAGCAAAAAATACAAATGAGCCCGAAGGAATTATGATTGAAAGTTTCGAGCAGGTCTCAAGCGACAAACGTGCATACGCAAAGGCCTGCAACACCCAATATGAGCAGCAGGATCCCATACGCGGAAAGCGTCTTATTCAGTCGCATCACGACAAACTGCTCGTACAAAATCCGCCATCAATGCCCCTTAATACAAAAGAGCTTGATGCGGTTTATGCGCTTCCATATATGCGCAATTATCATCCGATGTATGAATCGCTCGGTGCAATCCCTGCGATATCGGAGGTTAAATTTTCACTCACAAGCTGTCGCGGTTGTTACGGTGCTTGTAACTTTTGCGCACTCACCTTTCATCAGGGGCGCATTGTTCAGTCACGTAGCCACGAATCGCTCATTAACGAAGCAAAAAAGATTACATGGGAGAGCGATTTTAAGGGATATATACACGATGTCGGCGGACCTACCGCAGATTTTCGTGCGCCGGCTTGCGAAAAACAGCTTAAGGCGGGTGCTTGCAAAAACAAGCAGTGCCTTTTCCCTACCCCATGCAAAAATCTTGTCGCTGATCACAAAGACTATCTTGAGCTCTTGCGAAAACTTCGCTCGCTTGACCGCGTAAAAAAGGTGTTTGTGCGTTCCGGACTTCGCTATGATTATATTATGGCAGACAAAAGCGATGTTTTTTTACAGGAACTTTGCGCTCATCACATAAGCGGCCAGCTAAAAGTTGCACCGGAGCATGTAAGCGAAAACGTACTTAAGTATATGGGTAAGCCATCTGGCGATGTGTATAGAAATTTTGCAAAAAAATATGAGAAAATAAATAAGCAACTCGGCAAAGAACAATATCTCGTGCCGTACCTTATGAGCTCACATCCCGGCTCGACAATTGACGATGCGATAGAGCTTTCTCTTTATTTAAAGAAAAACAAGCTTAATCCACGTCAGGTCCAGGATTTCTACCCGACACCGGGCACGATCTCAACGGCAATGTTTTATACGGGACTTGACCCAAGAACGCTCAAAAGCGTCTATGTAGCGCGCACTCCACGCGAAAAGGCAATGCAAAGAGCGCTACTTCAGTATAAGGACAAATCAAACCGTGCGCTCGTTTTGGAGGCATTAAAAAAAGCAGGGCGCGAAGATTTGATAGGCTTTGGAGAAGATTGTCTTATATCGCCCTATGAGCTTCGAGGCGGCGCAGACAGACACAAAGACAAAAATAATAAAAAAACTATAAACAACGGAGGTAATAAAAATGGCAGTAATAATGGACGGAAAGGCACTAGCAAAAAAAGTAAAGGAGCAGCAAAGACAACTCTCTCAAGAGCTAAAAGAAAAGGGCGTTAATCCCTGTCTTGCTGTAATTATAGTAGGCGAAAACCCTGCGAGCAAGGTATATGTTGCAGGCAAAATACGCGACTGCGCAGAAGTAGGAATTGAATCAAGAGAATATGCGCTCAGCGAATCTACTACACAAGAAGAGCTTATCAGCTTAGTTAAAGAGCTAAACGAAGACCCATCTGTATCCGGCTTTATCGTACAGCTCCCCCTACCTTCACATATTGACGAGAAAACTGTGCTCGATATGATTGACCCAAAAAAAGATGTCGACGCTTTTCATCCGATAAATGTCGGCAAAATAATGATTGGAGATTACGACTTTTTACCGTGTACACCGGCAGGCGTTATGGAGCTTTTAGACGAATATAATATCGATATAACAGGAAAAGAATGTGTTGTTATAGGTCGCAGCAACATCGTTGGAAAACCGCAGGCGATGCTTCTTTTACATAAAAACGCCACTGTTACAATCTGCCATTCACGCACAAAAGACCTTGCAGAAGTAACACGCCGCGCTGATATTCTCGTCGTTGCAATCGGTAAGGGCGAATTTGTTACAGGCGATATGATTAAGGAAGGTGCAGTTGTAATTGACGTGGGAATGAACAGAAACAGTGAAGGAAAGCTTGTGGGCGATGTTCATTTTGAAAGCGCTAAAGAAAAGGCTTCCTATATTACACCCGTACCGGGCGGTGTAGGCGTTATGACGAGAGCCATCCTTATGAAAAATGCGATTCGAGCTGCGCAGCTTAATCAGGACAAATAAACGAAAAGGACTTTAATATGAAAGATATATTAAAAAAGGGGCTTGCCTCGTTTTGTATTGATGCAACTACGGATATTTACGAGCGTTTTTCTCTTTATTACGAGCTTCTTATAGAGTACAACAAAAAAGTCAACCTGACTGCTATAACACAGCCCGAAGAAGTCGCCGTAAAGCACTTTCTCGACAGCGTATCCATTTTGAGTGTGTGTGACATCAAAAAAGGTGCAAAAATAATTGACATCGGTACGGGTGCGGGCTTTCCGGGAATTCCGCTAAAAATTGTTCGAGATGACATTGATATGACCCTTATTGACTCGCTTAATAAGCGCGTGGATTTTTTAAAACTTTGCGCAAATGAGCTTTCACTTTCAAATACTTACTGCATCCATTCTCGCGCAGAGGAGCTTGCCCACAAAGATGAGCACAGACAACGCTATGATTTTGCAGTTTCCAGAGCTGTCGCAAACATGGCGACGCTAAGCGAATACTGCTTGCCGTTCGTTTGCATTGGCGGAAAATTCGCCGCATTTAAAGGCCCTATGGCAGAAGAGGAGCTTTCAAATGCCAAAAATGCGATTGCAACTCTTGGCGGAGGAAATGCGTGTATAAAATTGGCACAAATAGCCGATTACGAATTATCACATTCGATAATATTGGTTGACAAGATTGCTGAAACCGCAACAAAATATCCCAGAAGCGGCAACAAACCGCTAAATAAACCGATATAAAAAGTCGAAATAACAAATTTTAATACGAAATACGTAAAACGATTTTTCTTCACTTTTTACCAAAAAATGGTATAATTATCTCATGAGATATACCACCCTTGGTATAGTGTATTAAAAATCGTTTTTTATTTGCTCGCGATAAATGTGATTTACTACAAGGAGGAATTGTTATGATTTTACCGTTAGGACTCACAACGAACATGCAAAAAAACTCATCAAAATCAACATCTGTTATATATGTACCAATCGATACAATACGCCCAAATCCCTATCAGCCGCGACGCCACTTTGACCAAAAAGCCCTCGAAGAGCTTGCCACGTCAATTAAAAGCTTTGGCATTTTGCAGCCGATAAATGTACGAAAACAAACTTGTTCAATATACGAATTAGTCGCAGGCGAAAGGCGTCTTCGCGCAGCAAAAATTGCGGGACTTGAAAGCGTACCTGTAATTGTGAGCGAATTTGATGAAAGTGATTCGGCTCTCGTGGCGTTGCTTGAAAATCTGCAAAGAGAAGATTTATCATATATAGAGGAAGCACAGGGCTATTCTCACCTTATAAATCAGCACCACCTTACTCAAGAAGAGGTTGCAACAAAAGTAGGAAAAACACAATCTACCATAGCAAACAAGCTGCGCATATTAAAGCTCGGACCATTAGTAAAAAAAATCCTCTCCGACAATAATTTAACCGAGCGACATGCGCGCGCACTTCTGCGCCTTGATGATGAGCAGACACAGCTCGCCGTTTTAAAGCAGGTATGCGAAAACGGTCTAAATGTCGCACAGACAGAGCATCTCATTGAGGCGCACCTTGAGCGCGAAAACTCCATAAAAAAGCAAAAGAAAAAGAACTTTTTTGTCGGCCACAGTAACGTAAAAATTATAGTAAATACAATTCGCCAATCGATAAAAATGATACGTGAAGCAGGTATGGATGCAACAATGCGCGAAGTTGAGCAGGGCGATTTTATCGAATACACAATACGTATAAAAAAACCGCACGCAAAAACAGAATAAATATAGGGCCCGTAGCGCTTTGTCTGCTACGAGCCCTTTATTTTTATTTTCCGCTTACAAGCTCACCTTTTCGTATCATCGCGTTTTTCACTACCGGCTTATCGGTTTTTAAAGTATAAATCATCTGCGCATGCGGCGTACTTGTAATTTCATCGCCGTCGGCATTTTTTATCCACTCAACCTTCTGTGAAAAATACGGCGCATCTGGCTGTATTATTTCAATCGTATCGCCTACGCACATCTTATTTCTCTGCTCAACGGTTGCGATACCTGTCTTTTCATCATAGTCTAATATAAAGCCTACTATATCATAGTCGCGTATATATGAGCTTGTTTCATAAACCTGGCTATTTTCATCAGTCTTTCCAAAATAAAATCCGTTTGTGTACGGTCTGTGACTGACTTTTAAAACCTCATTTAAGCTCTCGGGGTCAAATTTATATGAAAGCGGGTCTTTAATATATCTGTCAAGCTCTGCCCTGTACGCCTTTACAATAGTCGATACGTAGTATTCGCTCTTTACTCTTCCTTCAATCTTAAAACTCGTAATACCGCTATCTACAAGCTCCGGTATATGGTCAATCATACATAAATCCTTCGAGTTAAAAAAGAAGCTACCGCCTTCATCCTCACCTACATGTATATACTCGCCGGGGCGTTTTTCTTCCACAAGCGCATAGTTCCATCTGCACGGCTGTGCGCACTCGCCCTTATTTGCATCGCGGCTTGTAAGGTAGTTGCTAAGTAGGCATCTGCCCGAATATGAAATGCACATCGCACCATGTACAAATGCTTCAATTTCAAGATCGTCGGGCGTGTTTTTTCGTATATGCGCTATCTCTTCAAGGCTTAATTCGCGCGCAACCACGATACGCTTTGCTCCCATACTATGCCATACATTTGCGCTAAGGTAGTTTACGTTATTTGCCTGTGTCGATATGTGAATATCGATTTCGGGATGTTTTTTTCTTATAAGTGAAAACAATCCCAAATCAGCTACTATAAGTGCATCGACGCCAATTCTTACAACTTCGTCAAGATATTTTTCAAAACCCTCAAGGTCTTTATTGTGCGGAATGATGTTTGTGGCAAGATACACCTTTTTCCCGCGCTCATGTGCATACCTTACACCTTCGGCCATTTCCTCTAAGTTAAAGTTTTTTGACGCGCTGCGGAGGCCGAACGCTTCGCCGCCGATATATACTGCATCAGCGCCGTATTGTATCGCCATCTTCAGCTTGGTTATATCGCCTGCCGGAGCAAGTAGCTCAAGCTTATTTTTTAAATCGTCCATATCGCTAAATCCCCTTATGTTTTATCTACATAAAAATCAGTCGCTCTTCTTATATGACAAGCTTACGCCGTCGCCAATCGATAAAATCGATGTTTCAAGCCTGTTATCAGAGCAAATCGCCTCTATATATTTTTTGAGCCGCTTTACGATAGTAATTTTACGCCTGATTAAAAGCTCTCTGTTTGTAACCATGCCGCCGTACAAAATGTTGTCGCTCACAAGCAGACCGCCATTTTTTAAAAGACGTATGCATTCGGGCAAAAAGTAAATATAATGGGCCTTCGCTCCGTCCATAAATATCATATCGTACTTTTCATCAAGCACCGGCAAAAGCACCTGTGCATCGCCGCTAAGCACCTCTATGCGCCCATCAGCGCCTGCCTTTTTTATATTGTTTCTTGCAAGTTCCGCCATTTTTTCGTCACGCTCAATAGTTGTGATATGCGCATCTTCCGGCAGGCTTTCAAGCATTAAAAGTGACGAATACCCAATCGCGCTGCCAATCTCAAGCACTTTTTTTGGCTTATGCGTCATACATAGTACCTTTAAAAAGCTTGCGACTTCTTTTTGCACAATCGGCACAGCGTTTTTGTGGGCATAATCTTCAAGCTCCAGAAGAAATTCACTGTTTGGTGCAAGTGACGAGCGCACAAAATCAATTATATATGAATGTGTTATTTGTTCCTCGCTTGGCATTTTCCACTCACCTCACTACCCTAATTTTGAATCTGCTGTCTTATTTTTTCATGTTCGCTTAACGTGCTTGCATAATAAATTTTTCCATCCGCATCCGACTGGAAGAAATAATACGAAGTATCAGAAGGATATAGCGCCGCCTCAAGCGCTGCCTTTCCGGGCGAGCATATCGGTCCTATCGGCAAACCCTTATTTATATAGGTATTATAAGGTGATTTGATTTTCGTGTCTGCTGCAGACAAAATCGCCTTTCTTTGTCCAAGTATATATTGCACAGTTGCACACGACTCAAGATACGGATAGCTATTGCTCTTTAATCTGTTATGAAATACGCCACTTACAAGAACCCTATCTTTTTGAGTTGCTGCCTCCGCCTCTATAACCGATGCGAGCGTCACAATCTCATCCATATCGTATCCAAGCTGTTTTGCTCTGTGTTCATATTCGTCTGTAAATATATCTTCAAATCGCGCTAGCATAAGCTCTATAATATCGCGTGCGCTCATTTGATTCGATATATTATATGTGTCGGGGAAAAGGTAGCCCTCGAGTTTATTGTCACGCTTTATGCCCTTTAAAAATTCATAGTCGTACTTTTCTTTAAGCGCATCGTTAAACTCATCTTCGCTTACATAACCCGTCTTAGAAACAATTTTTGCAATCTCTTTAAGATTTGCGCCTTCGGGCACTGTAATATTTGTCGTCTTATAATTTGACCTGTACGTAAGCCCATTTATAAGAGCTACGTACCCGCTTCCTTTTTTTATCACAAAATCGCCCGGATAATATCTTTCATCCGCACCTTTTAGCCACGATAACAACTCAAAAACATATCGATGCTTGATTACGCCTTCATCTTTTAAAAGGCGCGACACATCGCGCGAATCATAGCCTTCGCTTACCGTTACATTTGCGCTTTCACTTTTAAGGCTGCCAAATGCGACATCAATAATTACAGAAATGCCATGTATAAAAAGTACAATGGCAAGAACGCCTATGAGCATCGAAAACGTCTTTGATTTTAGTATTTTTTTCTTTGTCACGCTATCACCGCCTATGTTTCATTTTACATCAATATCAAAAATTAGTCAACAAATTTCCCTTTATAAAAACGCTTGCACAAATAAATAAACCCCCGATTTGCGCAAATAAATCAAGGGTTTCTAATTTATATAATCTCATTAACCATTTTTAACTTCGTGCACATCTACATGTTTTTGCTCGTCATTTTCAATATACGAAAGCACTTCATCTTGCGATGTCGAATAAAAATATAAATGCTTACAGCCGTCACGAATAAATTTTTCTTCAACTGAACTTTCTAAAAATTTCTCGAGCCCTTCATAATAACCGTTAATATCTAATATCGCAATCGGCTTTGTGTGTCTGCCGAGCTGCTTTAGCGTGAGAACTTCAAAAAACTCCTCAAATGTACCTATACCACCCGGAACTATTATGAAAGCGTCAGCCAAATCTTCCATTTTTGCTTTTCTCTGCGCCATAGTTTGTGTATAGATAAGCTCGTCGCAATTTTCAAAAATTGCCTCTATATTTTCATCACGGAAAAAGCTTGGAATTACGCCTGTAATTTTGCCGCCTGCTGCGTATACACCGCGTGCGGCTGCACCCATAAGGCCGTGTCCGCCCGCGCCAAAAACAAGCTCATGCCCTCTTTTTGCCATCTTTTCTCCAAGCTTTTCTATGGCTGAAATATACGTATCATCTATCTTATTACTTGCCGCTCCAAATACACATATTTTCACGTTATTCACTCCCTCTAATTATTATTTGCCACTTGATTTTCTTATATATTTATCGCAAAGACTGTTTATCTGGTCAGTAAATTTTGCAAGCTCTTTGTTTGTAAGTCCACGGCTGAGTTCAATAACCGTCTTAAGTCTTTGACACGCCGAGAGCAATCTGTCGTATGCGATATTTGCACGTTTTCGGCCTTCCGATATCTTTGAAAGCTTAACAATTCTGCCGTGCTTAATGCAGCTGCCTGTTATAAGGTCATATTCGTCGCCGCTATATGGCGCGACAGCATCAAACGCGTGCTTATTATATATTGTCTGCGCAAAACTCTCGCAAACGATGTCTTCGCCATGATTTACAAACACCTTCCTTGGCGCTTTTTCCATAGAGCCAAGCCAGTCAAGAAGCATATCACGGTCTGCATGACCGCTTATGCCGACAATTGAATCAATTCTCGCTTTGACCTGTATTTCTTCGCCAAACAGACTGACACTGCTTGCTCCGGATATAAGCTTTTGTCCGAGAGTTCCCTTCGACTGATATCCAACAAATAATACCGTGTTATTTTCTTTCCATAGATTATGCTTTAAATGGTGTCTTATTCTTCCCGCCTCACACATTCCTGATGCAGAAATTATAACTTTCGGTATTATATCAAAATTGATTGCCATTGAGTCTTCTTTTGTAACACTTAAGCGAAGTCCGGGAAAATCTATCGGATTTATCCCTTGTTTTACAAGCTCAAGCGATTCTTCATCATAATAATCCAAAAGATTGTCTTTGTATATCTTTGTCGCTTCTACCGCCAACGGAGAATCAACATATACTAAAAAATTCTCATACGCGGCAAGCAAATGCTGTTGCTTTATTGTCCGAAATAAATACAATAGCTCCTGCGTTCTTCCTATTGCAAAGGACGGAATTACGAGATTGCCGCCTTTGTCAAATGTTTCTTTAAGTATTTTCGTGAGCTGTGCAATATAATCCGGTCTTTCGCCATGAATTCTGTCGCCGTATGTAGACTCAATTACAACATAATCAGCGCATGGCGGCTTTTGCGGATCTCGTATAAGCGGTCTGTCTATATTGCCTAAATCGCCAGAAAACAAGAGCGTTGTCGTCTCGCCGTTTTCGCATATAGTAAAATGTATGCTTGATGAGCCGAGCAAATGCCCCGCATCACTATAGCTGATTGTTATGCCATCAAATATTTCTATTTTCTTGTTATATCCGGCTGTGTTAAACTGCTTTAAAGCATTTTGCGCGTCCTCTAGCGTATATACCGGCTCATATTTTTCAAATCCCGCTCGATCAGCCTTTTTATTTTGCCACTCGGCTTCCTGCTCCTGAATGTGCGCAGAATCCTGGAGCATAATATTACATAGACGGTGTGTCGCTTCTGTAGAATAGATTGGTCCTGCATAACCGTTTTTCACCATCGCAGGTATCATTCCCGAATGATCTATATGTGCATGTGTCAGGCATATCGCATCAATTTCACCCGGTGCTACCGGAAGTTCACAATTTTCATAAGTATCAGCGCCCTGCTCCATGCCACAATCAACGAGTATTCTCTTGCCACACGCCTCAAGAAGCGAGCATGAGCCTGTAACCTCGTGTGCCGCACCTATAAATGTAAGCTTCATACAAAGCACCTCCATATCTGCTTATGCTTATATTATACATCACATGCAGTCCCATTTCAACAAGCCGACATTATTATTTAAAATTTGTCCATATTTATGGGTTGCATACTTTGCAACGACTATATCCCTTTTTAATCAGCTCATCAATCGCGCCGCTATATTGCTTTTTATTTTTTTCATTTATATCATGCGCCGACGAGCATGTCTGCAGATGAATTTTCATAGTGTTTGTATTTAGTACATATGTTTTTGTATCTGCTTTTTCGCTATCTGACGATAATTCGCTTTGGTGTGTGTTTATATTATAATTAGTATCTATCTGGCTTTCTCCGTTTGCATAATTTATCTTAATGCCCGGCTGAACATTAAAAACATACACATTAAAGCATACGCCTTTTCCGCCATCTTCTACTGACAAAGCCTCCATTATAACACCGCTTGCGACTAAATTTTTTCCTTCAAACACCGGCGTTACTCTATACATTACGTGGTTCCTTGTTCTCTTTACGTATTCACTCACTTCGTTTTCAAACGGCAGCATACCTTCTACATTCATATATCTCGTACCTGTAATAAGGTTCTTTTCGTTGGCATTTTCTCCCGTGAGCTGATATCCGATTAAGTGACATCTGTTATATAGATATTTTCCGTCAACGATATCGTATTTTGCTATTTTCCATCCCGAAGGCTTTACCTGTCCTATTGCTTCTCGCTCTCTTTGTGGCATAATATCTACGCCGATACATGCCTGCGCTGCGCCACATCTGTTTAAACTGTCAAGGCGTGAATATCTTTCATAGCTCGTCGTCGTAATCTCTTTTTCATCGAAAAACGGGTAATTATTGTTTAATTCCTGATACGCCTTTCCCGTATATGAAACGTCCGGCACTTGCAAGGCATTTGATGTGCATGCACACAAAAATATGATGAGTGCCGATAAGGCAAGACATAAATATTTCCTTGTAGTAGTTGTCTTCATTTTATTATCCTCTTAATCTTTATTATAAAAAAAGCACCCGTAAAGAGTGCTTTTGTAAGAACGATATGATTTTACTGCCACTCATATACACAATAAATATCTAAAAAATAATACCGCCTGCGCTTTTTACACCGAAGGCGGTAAATTCAAGCAAAACGAACATGTTTGATTTTAGTTATAATATAGATTAGATGTTCTTGTCATATTTTATGCTGTGCCAGAAATATGGCCAGATATTTTCGTCTGCATTACCATATGAAGACCAAAGAGTTCTTTCCCATCTGTCATATTCCCATTTTTCGTCAAATTTCTTAAAGAGCAGTGTATTTCCGGTATATCCATCAATGTAATAAATTTTTGCGATTTCATCATTATATGATAGAATTCTAAACCATTCCGGCTTTCCAAGCATAGTATTTTCTTCTGGCACTTGCTTAAAATCAAACTCATGCCCATGGCGTATGGTAAGGTATTCGCATTTTAGCATTGGAATACCCCAAAAAATGAAAATAATCAATGATATAATCAATATAACTTTTAAAGATTTTTTCATTTTAATCTGCCTCTCGAAATTTATACATTGTACTGTACTCATATGCATTGCCACCAATGCGGTTTACTTGATGAACTCCCTCTAATACATTATCAGCTTCATTATCATTTATAAACATAACTCCCCATTCATCGTCGACAGCTCCCCCGGTAATAAAATAAACAACAGGTCCATCTTTGTGTGCGCCAACAAACTTTATGTCTTCATCATATTCTTCAAACGGAATTTCAGATACAGGCTCGTACTCTTTGTTGTAGAGAATGATTTTTCCGTCTTTTGCCTTGGCAGAATGAAATTCCAAATCTTTTATAATCGCGTTTATTTTACTAAAGTATCTTTCTTGTTCGTGAATATCTTCTCGACCACAACTATGAAACGAGCCTAACATAAGACAACATAAAATCAAAATCACAACTAAATTTTTCATACAAGCACCCCTTTGGATTAATACTTTAATTTATCACCATACAAAAGATAATAAAGCCACAACATGTTGTTCTTTTCATAATAATATTTAACACCTGTCCAACGCGCACGCCTATCCCACTCTTCGTCGAATCGTTTTCTACTCCACAGACTTCCTCCTTGGGCAAGCGTTCCGCTCCATAAACCGGAAAAATTTTTAGATTCTAAAAAATATGCCCAAATAAAATTTCCTGCTTCATTTTTATTATACAAAACTCCGTTTATCAGATACAATTTTTTTCCGTCTAGTTGGAGTTTAAAATCCAAATCACCTCCAACAGATTCGGTAAATATTCTCTTTAGGGTAGTAGGCTTTTTATTCGCCTCGTTTATAACCGATACAAATGTTTCATCCAAAAATTTTGTATCAATAGAATCCCATTCAGTTAGATCAACTGTTTCTTTGCTGTTCGCCAGATATCGTTTGCCATCTTTTTCAGCATAATAGCAATCCTCATTAAAAAACCCATTTTTGCCGTTGATTTTCTCGGTATAGCTATTATACTTTGAAGTATAAATATGATTAGTAATGTTCTTTGAAAAAATGCTGTTGCCTACCTTAGAAACAGTAGATAATGGTGTTAGTGCGAGCGGTGCGTTTGTCATATTATTACTGTCATACTCTTGCGCAAAATCAAAAGTTTCAGCGGGTTTTACATTAAGAAACGTAGGCTTTACCGCAGATGAAGTATTGATTGATTGCAGTGCCGAATCGGCAGCTCCATTTAATTGCTTTCAAACGGCGAGCCGCGAAAAGCGCTCTGCCACTGCGCTATTGCGCTGTCTGCATCTGTTATTCGATTTTTATAATCAAGTTTTTCCTCTTCTTCGCCCATTAATCCGCTTAAAAATGCGCGGTCTGTATCGTCGGGAAGCTTTGGGTTTAATATGCTGTTTGTTTTGTTTTTAAACAAATCAAGCATTTGCTTGTTTTCTTCTGCTACACCATAAGCCTCCTTATTATACTGACGTTCTTCCGCGGTAGGAAAACCATTGTTTTCTAAAAAGCTCTCTGTTTTGCCCAAATTATCATTAGAGTAAAGATAGTCGAGAGCAGAATTTGCAAATATATCATCAAAAATATTTTTTTTGCTGTGTATTTATTCCATTATAAACCTTTTTAGAGGTCTTGTCTAGTGGGAACATAGCATCAAACGAATTTGTCCAATAGTTTTAGTTAATCATAATCTCACCTCCCTTCTATGAACAAACAAACGTTCGCTTTGGAGGATTGGTTTATCATACAATCTCAAAAAAGTCAATACTTAAAAATAAAAAAAGCAAGCATCTGCTGATGCTTGCTTTTTGGTGGCGGAGAGAGAGGGATTCGAACCCTCGGAACGCTATTAACGCTCACACGATTTCCAATCGTGCGCCTTAGGCCAGCTCAGCCATCTCTCCTTGTTTTTTGCAGCTTAATTATTATAGCACAAAGCTTCTCTTCTTGTCAACAAAAAACCTTTAATTTATATCCCTTTAAAGCCCAAGTATTCTAAATTTTTCAAACTTTTCTTTTATCAGCTCTCCGCTCTCACGCACATATGCGCTTGTATGTGCATCAATATTTTCAGTGCGCTGTGTCGGACGATACTGCTGTAGTGTATAGCACTTGGCGCCATCTATATACGATGCTATTTCTGCTATGTCTTCCTTTGTAAGCTTTGGCCAGAAGGTTGTACGAAACTCATAGTCAACAGAAGAGTTCATAATTATCTGTATCGACTTTTTTATCTTATCAATATCAATTTTTCTTCCGCACACATCGTCGTATTTATCGTATGGTGCTTTTATATCCATCGCTATATAATCGAGCAGCGATTCATCTAACATGGCCTGTATAACGTCGGGATTTGTGCCGTTTGTATCGAGCTTTACTAAAAATCCCATATCCTTTATCTCGCGCGCAAAGTCAGCAAGGCCGGCTTGCAGCGTAGGTTCTCCGCCTGTAAGTACAACGCCGTCAATAAATCCTTTTTTCTTCTCAAGGTCTGCCAAAATCGAGCGCGGATTGTAGAGCACCTTCGAAGCGTCGCGACCGAGCAGATGAAAATTATGACAGTATTTACAATTCATATTGCAAAGCGGCGCGAAAACAAGCGATGCAATTTTCGACGGATAATCTACAAATGAATTTGGAACAAAACCTGCAATCTGCATGAGTTAATCCTCCTAATGATAAATATGCACCATGCAAAAAACGTCTGTTTAATGCATGGTGCACAATGCGTTTTAATTTTTATACTTCTTACGCTTTTGCTTCTACAACAAGCATTTTTCTCTCTTTATATTCTTCCTTCTTACCTATGTTGTAGTTCTGTACAGGACGTAGATATCCTGTTACGCGCGACCATACTTCTGCTTCTTTTCCACATTCAGGACAAGTAAAGTGCTCGCCTGCAATATAGCCATGCTCATTACAGATACTAAATGTAGGTGTAATTGAAATGTATGGCATCTTGTAGCGTGTGAATATTTTCTTGATAAGGTTTTTGCAAACTTCGATATCGTAAATCTTTTCGCCGATATATAAGTGCTGTACAGTACCACCTGTGTATAATGACTGAAGCTCATCCTGAAGCTCCATCATCTCGAATACGTCATCTGTATATCCTACAGGAAGCTGTGATGAGTTAGTATAATACGGTACATCCTTGCCTGCTGTGATTATGTCGGGATACTGCTTTTTATCAAGCATTGCCAAACGGTACGATGTGCCTTCTGCCGGTGTTGCTTCGAGGTTGTAGAAGTGACCTGTTTCCTGCTGAATTTCAACCATCAAATCGCGCATATAATTCATTATCTCAAGCGCAAACTCCTGTCCTTCAGGCGTTGTCAAATCCTTACCCATGAAGTTTACTGCGGCTTCGTTCATACCAACAATACCGATTGTGTTAAAGTGGTTAAACCAGTATTCGCCCGTACGCTCTTTTACGCCGCGCAAATAATGTGTTGCATAAGGATAAAGTCCTTTTCCTGACTGGTCTTCGATAATCTTTCTCTTAATTTCAAGAGATGTCTTTCCTATTTGTACGAGCTTCCACAGTCTTGATTTAAACTCGCTCATCGATGATGACAAATATCCTATACGCGGAAGGTTGATTGTATATACGCCGATAGAACCTGTCATCGGGTTTGAGCCGAAAAGTCCGCCGCCACGTTTACGAAGCTCTCTTGTATCAAGGCGCAAACGGCAGCACATTGAAACTGCATCTTCCGGTGACAAATCTGAATTTACATAGTTTGCAAAGTACGGAATACCATATTTGCATGTGATGTTCATAAATGCATCAACAACTTCGCTGTCCCAGTCAAAATCCTTTGTAATATTGATTGTAGGAATCGGGAAAGTAAATACTCTGCCCTTCGAGTCGCCCTGCAACATTACATCGCAAAATGCCTTATTGAACATATCCATCTCAGCCTGGAAATCGCCGTATTTTTCCGGCATAAGCTTTCCGCCGATTACAACATTATCGTCGCGTAATGTAGACGGCACCTTAACGTCGAATGTAAGATTCGAGAATGGGCACTGGAAGCCTACACGTGTCGGCACATTTATATTGAATATAAACTCCTGCAAGCACTGACGAACCTGCTCATATGTCATATTGTCATAGCGGATAAACGGAGCACAATATGTGTCAAAGCTCGACCATGCCTGCGCGCCTGCTGTTTCACCTTGTGTTGTAAATGTAGAGTTTACAATCTGGCCAAGGAATGAACGCATATGCTTTGCAGGGCCGCTTTCTACTTTACCGTATACACCGCCAAAACCATCTGTCAAGAGCTGACGCAAATCCCAGCCTGCACAATACGGTCCGAAGAATCCAAGGTCATGAATATGTGCATCGCCGCTCTCGTGTGCTTCACGAACTTCATCGGGATATATTTCATGTAACCAGTACTTCTTCGTAAATGTCTCACGAACATAGTTGTTAAGTCCGTTTATGCTCTTTTGAGTATTTGCATTCTCCTGTATATGCCAGTCCTTGTCACCAAGGTAATCTGAAAACATATCGATTGTTGCACCTATAAGTGCATTTATTTCACGCGCACCCTTACGCTTCTCACGATAAAGTATGTACGCTTTTGCTGTCTGCGCATGTCCATCCTCAATCAAAACCTTCTCGACAACGTCCTGGATTGCCTCGATATCCGGTGTCTGATTATCATATTTACGCTCGAGCTGCTCGAGCACCTTTACGCAAAGACTCTCTGCTTTTTCAAAATCTTTACCGCCTACAGCTGTTGCTGCTTTAAAAATCGCCCATGTGATTTTTTCCGGAGCAAATTTCTCGAGACGTCCGTCTCTCTTCTTTACTGATGAAATCATTTTATATCCCCTACTTTCTTGATATTGTGTAATTTTTACTAAAATTTAATCGTGTACCACAACATTTAGTAAATCCATTGTACCATACTAAAAAATCTAATCAAGCGCCAAATTCGGTCAATTTCTGGATATATCTACACAATATCTCCTGTTTTCTTCTATTTTCTTTGAAAATCATATATCGTATATTTTTATGTTAAAATTTGATTACAAACACAATATATTGTGTAATAGTGCTTTTTAGGCAGAAAAGAATCTATGCTAAAAACTCATAGATTCCTTCTTTTTCGCCCTTTATATCAAATTTTTACTTTCCAAAAACTTCTTTTGCAATATCAGCTGCTTTTTTTGCATCCTTTGCATAATAATCTGCGCCGATTTTCTTTGCATAGTCTTCCGTAAGAACAGCACCGCCAACCATGATTTTACAGTCTAATTTTTCATTTCCTATTGCTCTTATAGTCTGTTCCATTGAAGGAAGCGTCGTCGTCATAAGTGCGCTTAAACCGACAAGCTGCGCATTCTCTTTACGCGCCGTTTCAACTACTGTTTCAATTGCGACATCGCGGCCAAGGTCAATTACGCTATATCCGTAATTTTCAAGTATTACCTTCACAATATTTTTTCCTATATCGTGTATGTCGCCCTTTACCGTTGCAAGTACAATCTTGCCTTTTGAAACGCTTTTTGTGCCGCTTTTTGCAATCTTATCTTTTACTGCATCAAAAGCCCCCTGCGCCGCATTCGCCGCACTTAAAAGCTGCGGCAAAAACAGTTTTCCTTTTTCAAACTCTTCTCCAACAGCATCAAGCGCCGGGATAAGATATTCATTTACAACTTCCAAAGGCTCCTTCGTCAAGAGAGCTTCGCAGCATAACGCGCGCGCCTCATCGATAAGACCTTTTTTTACTGCATCTATAAGTGTGTGTGATGTGCGCGATGTGCTAACAGACTCTTTTGCGCCTTCATCTTCCGAAAAACGCTCTATGTATTTTACCGAGCCAACATCAATGTTTGCAAGCACGCGATATGACAAAACAGCATTCATCATCGCAGCAACATTCGGATTTATAATCGGAAAATCAAGTCCTGCACCGAGCGCAAGTGTAAGAAACGAAGAGTTTAATAATTCGCGATTCGGAAGGCCGAATGATATATTCGATACGCCGAGCACCGTTTTTAAGCCAAGCTCGTTTTTCACTATGGAAAGTGCTTTTAGTGTTTCTTTAACCTCTGCTTGCTGCGCAGATGCCGTAAGCGTGAGACAGTCAACGTATACATCTTCCTTTGGTATACCGTACGAAAGTGCCTCTTTAAGTATCCTGCGCGCAATTTCTACTCGCTCCTCGGCAGTATTTGGTATGCCGTTTTCATCAAGCGTGAGCGCAACTACGGCTGCACCGTATTTTTTTACTATCGGCAATAATTGCTCTAAAACCTTCTTCTCGCCGTTTACAGAATTTACAATCGCCTTACCGTTATATATACGAAGCGCCGCTTCAACAGCCTGTGGATTTGACGAATCAATCTGCAGCGGCAGACTCGTAATGCTCTGAATCTTTTTTACAACACGGCAAAGCATCTGGACTTCATCAATTCCCGGCATGCCGACATTTACATCAAGGATATCTGCCCCAGCCGCCTCTTGCTCGACTACCTGCGACAATATGTAGTCTATATTATTATCAAGCAGTGCCTGCTTAAAGCGTTTTTTGCCTGTCGGGTTAATTCTTTCACCTATTACCGAGACGCCTTCGCATATTAGAGCCTTTGTCGGCGTGCATACTATGCTTTTCGGCGTCACGTTTCTTTTTACAGGCTTTTTATTTTTAAATAACTTGCTTACCTTATTTATATAATCGGGCGTCGTGCCACAGCAGCCGCCAACCATGCATATACCAAGCTCATGATAACTTTCAATTACCTCGCAAAACTCGTCTTTGTCAATATCGTAGCTGCCATCCGTAGGATCAGGCAAACCCGCATTCGGCTTTACAAATACAGGCAGACGCGTACACTCGCAAAGTCTTTTTGCAAGCGGATATATCTCGCGCGGACCTAGCGAGCAGTTTATTCCTATCGCATCAACTCCCAAACCTTCGAGCGTCGATGCCATAGCCTCTATTGAGCAGCCCGTAAAGGTTCTGCCGTTTTCTTCAAAGCTCATCGATACAAAAACGGGCAAATCGCTATTTTCCCGCACTGCAAGCACAGCCGCCTTGACTTCGTATAAATCAGTCATCGTTTCAACTACTGCTATATCTGCGCCTGCATTTTTGCCTGCGCATACAACAGACGAAAAAAGCTTATATGCCTCCTCAAAACTGAGTGTGCCCGATGGCTCTAAAAGCTCACCTAAAGGACCTATATCAAGTGCAACGGCAGCATCAGAGCCTTTCGTCGCATTTTTTGCTGCGCGAATAGATGCTCCCACAACCTCATCTACGCTATATCCGCTACCTTCAAGCTTTAGCTCGTTTGCACCAAATGTGTTTGCATATACTATATCGGCACCGCTTTGTATATACGCGCGATGAATATTTTCTATAAGCTCGGGGTGTGTAATTGACAAAAATTCAGGCACCTGACCTACCTCAAGGCCATTTTTCTGAAGCATTGTGCCCATCGCACCATCAAGTATTGTATATTTGTTTGTATTAAGCTTAAACATTACACGCTTTTCCTTTCCTTCTGTATTCGCACTTATCCTTTAGCGCGCAGTTTTCACAGCCGGCTTTCTTTCCTTTAGTTTCCGATTGTGAAACGCCTATTAGCGCCGTTATCGATTTTCGCGGAGTAAGAATACTGCTTTTTGTAGCACACAAGCCTATTTTACGCGATGCATCAACTATTTTTAAAAGGATATGCTGTTTTTCTATCGGAAAATCTCCATATCCGGGACTGAATCGGTCCGTAAGATAAAGAGATTGTTTTTCGTATTCCTTTTTTAGCTCATCTGCGCATTTATCTGCTGCCATCTCTACCGCAACAGATGCGCATGCATCTAATACTACGGGCCTTAATGCATCGACGGCAGACGATGAGCGGATGATGTTTTCGACTTCGCCGCCGATTGTGAGCGCAAGAATAATCACATTATCGCAGCCAAGAAGATGTTTTTTTATATCTTCTCCTTCAAGAAGGCCCGCTTTTTCTATCTCGCTAATTGTTCGGCAGACGTATATGTATCGCACATTTAACGCGTCAAGCAGCGCTTCTGACGAATACTCTATTTCACGCTCAATGTTTTCGTCCACTTTCTCCACGCCATTATAACCCAAATAGCGCAAAAGCTCTCTTCTATCAATTTTTTCAAGTTCAATTTTCTTCATATCTACCTTTTAAGCGCACTGCGAACACCTTCATAGACTCTTTTCGCAACCTTCGCATTGTTCATAGTGTATAAATGGATTCCGTCGACTCCGTTTGACAACAAATCGCATATTTGCTCTACCGCATACTCGATTCCCGCATCAAATAGTGCTTCGCTGTCAGAATCATATTTGCTGATCATCTTTGTAAATTTCATCGGCAGACTCGCTCCGCTCAGTGCAACCGTTCTTTCAATCTGTTGCACCTTTACTATCGGCATAATACCTGCCTGCACAGGCACATTTACGCCGCGTCCTCTTGCGACATCGAGAAAATGATAAAAAGAATTGTTATCAAAAAACAGCTGCGTTATAAGATGTGTCGCACCAGCGTCAATTTTATATTTTAGATTATCAATATCTATCTCAAGCGTCTTGTTTTCATAATGCCCTTCAGGATAGCACGCTCCGACAACATTAAAATCTCCACTTTGTTTTATTACCCTTGTCAAGTCGCTTGCATGAGCAAAATCCTTTGCCTCAAGCATTTCGGGATTTTTGTCGCCGCGAAGCGCAAGTACATTTTCAATGCCAAATTCTTTAAACTGCTCTACACGCGTTTTAACCTGTTCTTTCGTAGATGCAACACATGTCAAATGTGCAAGCGGCTCTATATCAAGCTCAGATTTAATATGCTTTGCAATCTGTATTGTCGATGTGTCCGCGACGCTTGCTCCCGCTCCATATGTAACGCTTATAAAATCAGGCTCAACTGTTTTTAATTCGCCGAGAGTCTCATATATTGTATCAATATTACTGCTTTTTTTAGGCGGAAAAACTTCCAACGAAAACACAGGTTTAGATGATGTGAAAAGTGTATTGATTTTCATCGTTTTTTCTCCTTTTTGCTTTTCTGTATGTAAATATTTTTTGTTTTAATTGATGTATAATAATTATACATCTAAAGAAAAGCGATGTCAATTTCGTATAAGAATACTTTTTAAAATTTTTCTCATATAATAAATATACTTTGGAAATAAAATTTTCATTTACATAGTAGAATTTTATAATTTTTTATGGTATCATATCAATATAGACACAAATGAAAGGAAGTTTATTATGTACGATACTATAATTATAGGCGGTGGTCCGGCAGGATTAAATGCTGCTCTCTACGCTCTTCGCGGCGGACTAAAAACTCTTCTTATTGAAAAACTCTTCTGCGGCGGTCAGGCTGCTACTACTTATGAGGTTGAAAATTATATCGGTTTTCCGGAGCCAATTTCAGGCCCCGAACTCGTTATGAATATGGAAAAACACGCAAAACGCTTCGGCTTAAACATCGTAAACGACTCCGTTACAAAGCTTGAGCTTGATGGCGATGTAAAAAAAGTTGTTTGCTCAAAAGAAGAATTTTTGGCAAAAACAATTATTATATGCACAGGCGCAAGCCCACGCACGCTCGGCCTTCCAAACGAAGACGCTCTTCGTGGCTGCGGCGTTTCGTATTGTGCTACATGCGATGGTGCTTTTTATCGCCAGAAAACAGTTGCCGTTGTAGGCGGCGGCGACACGGCGCTTGAGGACGCGCTCTTTCTTGCAAACTTCTGTAAAAACGTATATCTCATACACAGACGCGACACTTTCCGCGGCGCAAAAATCCTTGCTGAAAAGGTTTTTGCAAACGAAAAAATCACCCCAATCTACGATAGCGTCGTAGAGAGCATAAATACCGATGATGACGGCATAGTAAGCTCTCTTAACCTTTCAAACGTTAAAACAAATGCTAAAACTAATATCGAAGTAAACGGTATGTTCGTCGCTGTAGGTACTGTTGCATCAAACTCCTTATTTATAGATATGATAGATTGTGATGATGCCGGTTACATAGTAACCGATGATACAATGAAAACAAATATTAACGGCGTTTTTGCCGCAGGCGATATCCGAAAAAAACCTCTTCGCCAAATCATAACGGCAGCAGCCGACGGTGCTGTTGCGGCAAATTCGGCTATTGAGTATATTTTAAAGCATTAAGCTAAAGAGGAGTAACAAAGATGCAGATAATTACAAACGGCTATATTCACACATGCGAAGACAAAGATTATGAGTGCGGATATATTTGCTTTGATAACGGCAAGATAACAAATATCGGTAATATGTGCGATTTTAATTTAGCTGATTTTGAAGGAAGCGACATAATTGATGCGGCCGGCGCACACATTTGCCCCGGTTTTATCGATGCGCATTGTCATATTGGTATGTGGGAAGACTCTATGGACTTTGAAGGTGCAGACGGAAACGAAGATACCGACCCGATTACGCCACAACTTCGTGCAATCGATGCGATCAATCCTTTTGACCGCTGCTTCGACGATGCTCTTCGCGCAGGAATCACGAGCGTCGTAACAGGCCCGGGCAGTGCAAACGTAATCGGCGGTCAGTTTGCTGCGCTAAAAACATACGGAAATTCAGTCGACAAAATGCTTATCAAAGCGCCCGTCGCAATTAAAATGGCATTCGGCGAAAATCCGAAAAATACATATCACTCAAAAAATCAGGCTCCTTCAACACGCATGGGCACGGCGGCACTTCTTCGCGAAGCTCTTTACAAAGCAGCTGAATATAAACGTGCTTTAAAGGAGTATGAGCTTTCGCCCGATGATTGCGACAAACCGGACTACGACATTAAGCTTGAAGCGCTCCTTCCGCTTTTAGACCGTGAAATCGCAGCAAAGGTGCACGCTCACAGAGCTGACGATATAATGAGTGCAATCAGAATTGCAAAAGAATTTGACATAGACATCACTATTGAGCACGCAACCGAGGGCAATCTCATATGCGATATATTAAAAGAAGAAAACCTACCGCTTATGGTTGGCCCTGCTCTTTGCGAGCGTTCAAAAATAGAACTTAAAAATTCAAGCTTCGATAATTACAAAATTTTAAGTGACGCGGGTCTTTCGGTAGCAATCATTACAGACCACCCCGTTGTGCCGATAGAATATCTTCCGCTTTGTGCTGCTCTCGCAGTAAAAAGCGGCATGGATGAAGACGATGCTCTTCGCGCAATCACGATTAACGCGGCAAAAAACTGTCGTATTGATGAGCGCGTAGGTTCGCTTGCTATAGGCAAGGATGCCGATATCGTAATGTTTGATAAATCGCCCATCGACTTTTATGCAAAACCACTTAGCATATGGGTAAATGGCATCAAGGTGATATAAGCTTGTAATGCATTCGTAATGGAAATCCTCCTTTGTTTGTGATATACTGTTGTATGTGATAATATAACTTTTATGGCATACTTCGTAACAACAGAGGGGGTCATTTTATGAGTAGCGGTGTTAAAATATTTTTAAAAGTTTTTCTAATGACATTTTTAATAGGAGTATTTCTCGTTACAGCTGTCGTTGTGGGCGGTTGCCTCGGTTTATTCGGTTCAAATTCGGATTTTGACGTAAATGCTCTCGATTTAAACTTTACATCGATTGTCTATTACACAGATGATGCCGGAAATACGCATGAGCTTGAAAGGCTGTATAAATCGCAAAATCGTATTTGGGCAGATATAAGCGAGATACCTAAGTATCTGCAAGACGCTTTTGTTGCCATCGAGGACGAACGCTTCGAAAAGCATAACGGCGTCGATTTTCTTCGAACGCTTAAAGCAACCGCTACATATATCTTTAAGGGCTCAAGTTCCTTCGGTGGCTCTACAATCACACAGCAGCTCGTAAAAAATATAACAGATGACAGAGATACAAGTCCTACTCGTAAGATACGCGAAATGTGGCGTGCAATGGCGCTTGAAAGAAAATATTCCAAAGAGCAAATTCTCGAAGTTTATCTTAATACAATATTTCTTGCAAATAACTGTAACGGCGTACAGTCCGCCGCAAACAGATATTTTGAAAAAGATGTGAGCGAGCTTTCGCTTGCCGAGTGTGCATCAATCGCAGGTATTACCCAGTACCCATCAAGATATGACCCTCTCGCAAACCCTGAAAACAACATCGAAAAACAGCGCATCGTACTTGCAAAGATGCTTGAACTTAAAAAAATCACACAGGAAGAATATGACGCGGCAATCGCTGAAAAGCTTGAATTTAAAAATAATACAGCTGCTGCAAATGCAAGTATTCAGTCCTACTTTATCGACCAGCTTATAAATGACGTTATAGCTGACTTACAGAAAGAAAAAGGGTATTCGGCAGACTTTGCCGAAAAAATGATTTATAACGGCGGTCTTAAAATTTATGCTACTATAGACCCCGCTATACAGGATGCTATGGAGGAAGTTTATGAAAACAAAAGCAACTTCCCGAGCGTATATGGAAAGACAACTCCTCAATCAGCCATGGTTGTTGTCGATGTGCAAACCGGTGCTGTCAAAGGCAGTGTCGGCGGAATAGGCGAAAAAAGCGGCGACCGAATTTTTAACCGCGCATCGCAATCATATCGCCAGCCGGGCTCTACCATAAAACCGCTCGCAGTATATGCTCCCGCAATTGAACAAGGAAAACTTGTTCCTTCAAGCATCGTTGAAGACGCACCAATCGATATTAACGGCTGGACTCCAAGTAACTATTACTCAGGCTATAAAGGTAAAGTCACAGCGCGAAATGCGCTTAAGGAATCAATGAACACACCTGCTGTAAGAGTTCTTCAAGACGTTGGTGTTGATTATTCATATGACTTCCTGACAAAGAAACTTGGCTTTACATCTCTCGTCGACGGCGAGATGCGTAACGGCAAAAAATATACAGACAAAAACCTAAGCTCGCTTGCTCTTGGTGGTCTTACAGACGGTATGAATGCTACTGAGATGGCAGCAGCATATGCAGCATTTGCAAACAACGGTATTTATAACGCGCCTCATCTTTATACTAAAGTTGTAAACAGTGAAGGCGAAATCATTCTCGAAAATAAGCCCGAGCCTATAGTCGCAATGAGTGAAACGACGGCATTTTTGACCAACTCAATGCTTCAAAGCGTTATAACAAACGGTACAGGTACTGCCGCAAGACTTTCATCATCACTTCCGGCAGGCGGCAAAACCGGTACAACCGATGACCAGAACGACCGTTGGTTTGCAGGATTTACACCGTATTATGCAAGCGTTGTATGGTATGGTTATGACCAGCCAAAATCACTTGAATTCCTTTCGTATCATCCGTGCATGCCCGTATGGAAAAAGGTAATGGATAAAATTCATCAAAATCTTCCGTACAAAGGCTTTGATGAGCCATCGACAGTGCAAAGTGCGTATGTCTGCTCTGTCACAGGACAGCTTCCTGCAAGCGACTGTACAAGGATTACAGAATACTTTAAAACAGGAAGAACGCCTACATCCTATTGTCCGGGACATGCGGATCTAATTACGGAAATTGAGGGGGAGACGGGCGAGATAATCATAGGTGAAGACGGAGAAAATATCACAGCTGATGAATCGCAGGATCCTGCCACATCCCCTGATGATTCTCAGATGCCTTCCGATCCAATCCCACCACAAGAGCCAGATGATGATATCATAGTTTTGGATTAAAAAATAATAATAAAAAGCCGAAGCAAATAAATATTGCTTCGGCTTTTTTTGTTTTAGTATAATCTACCAATTATACAAGCTCTAAAACAGCCATTTCTGCAGCATCACCGCGTCTTGGTCCTATTTTTGTAATTCTTGTATATCCGCCGTTTCTGTCAGCGTACTTCGGTCCAATCTCACTAAAGAGCTTTGCTACAACATCTTCTCTTGTAACGTAAGCAAGTGCCTGACGTCTTGAATGAAGTGTGTTTTCCTTAGCAAGTGTAATCATCTTTTCTGCCATGCTTCTTGTTTCTTTAGCGCGTGTAACAGTTGTTTCAATTCTTCCGCTATCAAGGAAGCTTGTAACAAGGTTACGAAGCATTGCTATTCTCTGGTCGGTAGGACGACCTAATTTTCTTGTTCCCGGCATAACCAATACCTCCTTTGACTTAAGATACCGTATTTATCTCGTATTTAATCAGTCCTCTTCTTTGCGAAGTGCCAAATCCAAAGACTCTAACTTCTGGATTACCTCTTCAAGTGACTTCTTACCGAGGTTACGAACTTTCATCATATCCTCTTCAGTCTTGCTTGCAAGGTCCTCAACAGTATTAATACCTGCACGCTTTAAGCAGTTATATGAACGAACTGATAAATCAAGCTCTTCAATTGTCATTTCAAGCACTTTACCTTTTTCGCTCTCTTTTGGCTCAATCATGATTTCAACATTCTTTGCATTATCCGAAAGATCAATGAAAAGTGACAAATGCTCGCTCATAATCTTTGCCGCAAGGCTTATTGCCTCGTTTGGCTTAAGTGTACCGTTTGTCCACACTTCTATTGCAAGTTTATCAAAATCGTATGCTGCACCAACACGTGCCGGTTCAACCTTATAGTTAACCTTCTTAACAGGTGTATAAATTGAATCCACCGGTATAACACCGATAATTTGATGTTGTGCGTTTTCGCGGTTCTTTTCTGCCGAAACATAGCCTCTGCCCTTTGACATTGTAAGTTCAATATAGAGCTTTGCATCTTCGCCAAGCGTTGCGATATATAGGTCCGGATTTAATATTTCAACATCCGAATCTGTTATTATGTCGCCCGCTGTAACAACACACGGACCCTGTGCGTCGATTGTAACCGACTTGATCTCGTCGCTGTGAATTTTTGCCGCGATACCTTTTATGTTAAGCACGAGCTCTGTAACATCCTCTTTTACTCCAGGGATTACAGAAAACTCATGGAGCACGCCATCAATTTTGATTGAATTTACTGCCGCGCCCGGAAGAGAAGATAACAATATTCTTCTAAGAGAATTGCCGAGGGTTGTTCCATAACCACGCTCCAAGGGCTCTACCACAAATTTACCATAGTGGTCCTCTTCGCGCATCTCTATACATTCCACTCTTGGTTTTTCAATCTCTAACATGCAATATCCCTCCTTGCCCTATTGGGCCAAAATACCCTACTCCAACAAATAAAACTAATAAATATAAGTCTATTATTTGGAGTACAACTCGACGATTAAGTGCTCCTCGATTGGCAAATCGATATGCTCTCTCTTTGCGAGTGAAACAACCTTTGCTTCGAGTGAATCACGGTTAAGCTCGAGCCACTCAGGAACAAGCTTTGACTCTGTGATTTCTAAAACTTCCTTAATCTTTGCCGATTTCTTTGAGTTTTCTCTGATTGAGATAACTTCACCGGGTGATACAAGATATGAAGGAATATCAACTCTCTTGCCGTTTACATCAAAGTGACCGTGCAATACGAGCTGTCTTGCTTCGGCTCTTGATGTACCAAAACCTAAACGATATATTACGTTGTCGAGTCTGCTTTCAAGAATTGAAAGGAGGTTTTCACCTGTAACGCCCTTCATCTTGTTAGCCATTTCAAAATACTTTCTAAACTGACTCTCCAATACGCCATAATATCTCTTTGTCTTTTGCTTCTCACGAAGCTGAACACCATACTCGGAAAGCTTACGTCTGCTTTGACCGTGCTGACCGGGTGTTCCTCTCTTTACAGAACATTTATCAGTATAGCATCTTTGACCTTTCAAGAAAAGCTTTTGACCTTCTCTACGGCAAAGACGGCAAACTGCGCCAGTATATCTAGCCATGTATTTTTTACACCTCCGTTAATAATCTCGCCACATCTTTTACATAACGTAAACTGCAGCGCATCCATTTCTACGCATTTTATGCACCAGCGTACATAAAACTAAAAATCAAACACGTCTTCTCTTTGGAGGACGACATCCGTTATGCGGAATAGGCGTAACGTCTTTAATCATATTGATATCAAGACCTGCTGCCTGAAGCGCACGAATCGCAGCTTCTCTGCCCGCACCCGGACCCTTAACGTATACTTCAACAGTCTTTAAGCCATGCTCCATAGCTGCTTTTGCAGCTGTTTCTGCAGCCATCTGTGCTGCATAAGGAGTGCTTTTACGCGAACCTCTGAATCCTAGTCCGCCCGCGCTTGCCCATGAAATTGCATTTCCTGCAACGTCCGTGATTGTTACAATAGTATTGTTAAACGTGGAGCGAATATGAGCCGCGCCTTTTTCTATATTTTTTCTATCTCTGCGCTTTGTACGAGTGGTTTTCTTAGTTGTTGCTTTAGCCATTTAGCTTATTCCCTCCTTTATTACTTCTTCTTATTAGCAATTGTTCTTGCCGGTCCTTTCCTTGTTCTTGCGTTCGTCTTTGTTCTCTGACCGCGAACAGGAAGTCCCTTTCTGTGTCTTATGCCACGATAACATCCGATTTCCATGAGTCTCTTGATATCAAGTGCTACCTGTCTGCGAAGGTCACCTTCAACTGTGTAACCGTTGTCAATAGCTTCACGAAGCTTTCCAAGGTCCTCTTCACTCAAATCCTTAACTCTTGTATCGGGGTTTACACCTGTTGCTGCGAGGATTTTGCTCGCCGCACTTCTGCCTATACCATAGATATAAGTAAGTCCAATCTCGACTCTCTTCTCTCTAGGTAAGTCAACTCCGGCTATTCTTGCCATACTTTTACACCTCCAAATTAAGCTCTTGTTTTCTTCGCGGACATACATCCGCCCGGACACACGATTCGTGCCCGCAAGACCCGAATGGGTCTTAATATAGCCTTACACTAAAATACGAAGCCACTGCATTTTAATCTCACTAGGCTCAAAACCCGCCATTGTCAGACGCTTTCGCATCCAGCCGCGACAATTTCGGATTATTTACAAATTAGTGTGTTTTTGGTGCCTCCGCACCCTGGGTCTAAATTAAACTCATCAGCCCTGCTTTTGTTTGTGCTTGGGATTTTCGCAAATCACCATAATCTTACCTTTTCTTTTAATCATTTTGCACTTTTCACAAATAGGCTTAACAGACGGTCTAACCTTCATTTTTACAACCTCCTTGTAAACGCACACCTGTAAGGTATGCACATGTGTAGAAATGCGACACGTATGTCGCCGCAAAACAGACTCACAGTCTTATTTTGCTCTCCATGTGATTCTTCCGCGTGTTAAATCGTACGGCGAAAGTTCAACTGTTACCTTATCGCCCGGAAGAATTCTAATAAAGTTCATTCGAAGCTTGCCTGAAATGTGAGCAAGTATCCTGTGCCCATTTTCAAGCTCTACCTGAAACATTGCATTCGGCAGTGCTTCAACCACGGTACCTTCGATTTCAATCATATCTTCCTTTGCCACGGATAAAGCCCCCTTTCAGTTCTTCTCGTTTCTCTCACAAAACTCCACCAATGCACGACGGATTTCTGTGTTTGTAACCTTTTTGTTATCCTTTATCTTATCACCTATAAAATCACAAACTGTATTTGTAACCGCAAGGTGTTTGCGTTTTTTCTTTTTCGGCGAATCGCATTTTCGCAAATCTCCGTCGCATAGATAAGCAAACTCATCGTCTGCCGAAACAACAACGAAAAATCGGCCTTTGTCGCGTCCCGCCTTGGAAATTACAACGCTTCCAATACAGATATCCAAAAAATCACCTCATATTCAGCCCTGCTCTACAGTGTAAGAATCTCACACTCGCCATCTGTTATCAGGATTGTATGCTCATAATGCGCTGAAAGACTACCGTCTTGCGTCATTACTGTCCAGTCGTCATCTTCAACATATACCTCGTAATCACCTGCAGTTACCATAGGCTCTATCGCAACTGTCATGCCCGCCATAAGTCGCGGACCGTGTCCGGCTCTGCCAAAGTTTAATACACTTGGATCTTCATGCAAGTTCTTCCCGATACCATGGCCTGTGTAATCTCTTACAACTCCAAAGCCATTTGACTCAATATACTCACCTATCGCCGAGCTAATGTCGCCGATTCGGTTCTTTCTTTTTGCAAATTTTATGCCCTCATAAAAACTCTGTCTTGTGACATCAATGAGGCGCTTTGCATCGGCGCTGATATTTCCGACAGCAAACGTTTTTGCACTGTCACCGTGATATCCTTTATAGCATGCGCCGATGTCTATACTTATAATATCTGCGTCACATAATTTCGTATCACCCGGTATACCGTGTATAACGCAATCATTTATAGATGTGCATATACTTGCAGGATACCCGGAATAATTCAAAAATGATGGAGTTGCGCCGTTGCTTCTTATATAATCATAAGCAATCCTGTCAAGCTCTTTTGTAGTAATTCCCGGCTTTATATAACGCTTAAGCGTCTCAAATGTGCCAGCTACAATTTTTCCTGCCTTGCGCATCAACTCAAGTTCGTTATGTGACTTAATCGTAATCATAATTGCCTCCTAAAGGCCAAGTGCCTTAAACAGCGCCGCTCTGATTTCCTCCACACTACCCACACCATCAATGCATGTGAGCTTTCCGCAATCCTTGTAGTAGTCCTTAATCGGCTCTGTCTGCGCATGATACACGCTCATGCGGTTTTTAATCGTCTCGGGAGAGTCATCAGCTCTTTGTATAAGCTTCGCTCCACATTTGTCGCACACTTCACCTTTTGACGACGGATTGTTTACTATATGAAACGTCGCCTTACATTTTTCACATTCGCGTCTTCCTGTAAGTCTTTCGATAATTTTATCGTCCTCAACTTCAAGAGAAAGAGCTATGTCGATTGCATCAGGTAACATTGCGTCAAGCGCCTTTGCCTGTGCGACTGTGCGCGGAAATCCATCCAGGATATATCCGTTTTTGCAATCATCATGCGTAAGTCTTTCTTTTACAATTCCGATGACAACCTCGTCCGGCACAAGCTCGCCCTTGCTGATAAATCCTTCAGCGACTGTTCCGAGCTCGCTTTTGTTCGCAATTGCCTCGCGAAGCATTGCCCCGGTGGAAATCGTAGGAATTTTAGCAGCTTCAGCAATATATGCTGCCTGCGTACCTTTACCTGCCCCGGGAGGGCCTAAAAATACTAACTTCACTTTGTTCCACCTCTTTTATGAACATCATAAAATGTCAACATAAATTATTGCCTTTTAGCTATACTTCTAAACGTTTTTTAATCAAGGAATCCCTTGTAATGACGCATAAGCATCTGTGACTCGATCTGCTTAACAGTTTCGAGCGCAACGCCTTCAACGATCAATAGTGAAGTACCGCCAAGCATCATGCTCGGAATAACTCCGCTAAACAGCATCGGCAGTACCGCTATTGCTGCCAAGAACAGAGCGCCAACTAATACTACTCTGTTAAGAACTTTTGCGATATAGTCGCTTGTGGGCTTGCCAGGTCTGATTCCCGGTACAAAACCACCGTTTCTCTTGATGTTGTTAGCCATTTCAACAGGATTAAACTGCATTGCAGTATAAAAATACGTAAAGAAGATTATAAGCACAAAATAAAGTATCGCATAAAGCCATCCGCCCGGTGACATTATTTCAAAGAAACCGTGCCAGAAGCCTTCCTGCGGAATTCCGCCGGCAAACTGTGCGATTGTTGCCGGGAAGGAAACTATGCTCGACGCAAAGATAATCGGAATAACGCCTGCCATAGCGACCTTAATCGGAATGTTTGTGCTCTGTCCGCCATACATTTTTCTGCCCACAACGCGTTTTGCGTACTGAACAGGTATACGTCTTTCAGCTTCGTTCATGAATACAACAAAACCTACGATAACTACACTCAATATTAAGATGAGCACGAACCATACTGCATTCATAATCGTTAGGTTAGCACCTAAGAACTGATTGTATAGCGTCATCGCTGCCTGCGGTAATCTTGATACGATACCTGCAAAGATGATAAGTGAAATACCATTACCTATGCCTTTATCTGTGATTTCTTCACCAACCCACATGATAAACGCTGTTCCTGCAGTAAATGTAAGAATGATTGTTGCAAGTGACATAAAGCCCGGGTTTGCAACAACACCGTAAGCTCTAAGTGTGAAGTAAAGACCGATTGCCTGTATAAGTGCGAGCACAACTGTGCCGTATCTTGTAATGCTGTTGATCTTCTTTCTTCCCTCTTCGCCTTCTTTTTGCATTCTTTCAAGTGCAGGAATTGCAACTGCTAAAAGCTGCATAATAATTGATGCATTGATGTACGGTGTAATACCCATTGCAAATATTGTTGCATTTGAGAACGCACCGCCTGTGAACGTATCAAGAAGTGTAAACAAACCCATACCGCCATCCTGCGCCATGAAAGCTGCCATAGCTTCAGCGCTTAATCCCGGCACCGGAATAACGCTGCCGAGTCTGTATACGATAAGCATCATGATAGTAAAAAGCATCTTTTTTCTTAAATCCGGTATTGCCCAGGCATTACGTATTGTCTTAAACAATTATATCACCTCAGCCTTTCCGCCTGCCGCTTCAATCTTGCTGACAGCCGATTCGGTAAACTTAGCGGCTTTTACTGTCAAAGGCTTTGTAATTTCGCCTCTGCCAAGAATTTTAATTCCGTCCTTTACCTTGCTGATGATTCCCGTTTCCTTTAAAAGCTCTGCTGTTACCTCAGTACCTTTTTCGAATTTATCAAGTACTTCAACGTTAATAGTAACATATTCTTTAGCAAAAATATTGGTAAAGCCTCTCTTTGGCAAACGTCTGTAAATAGGCATCTGGCCACCTTCGAAGCCCGGTCTTACGCCACCGCCACTGCGTGCGTTTTGACCTTTGTGACCCTTACCAGCTGTCTTACCATTACCCGAACCCGGACCGCGGCCTTTTCTTTTTGCCACAAACTTTGAACCCTGTGCAGGTTGTAGTTCTTCGAGTCTCATTTTGCTGCACCTCCTTTTGTTTTAAGTTAGAATTAAGCTTCCTCTACCTCGACCAAATGAGAAACCTTATTAATCATACCTCTTATTTGAGGAGTATCCTTCTTCTCAACTACGCTACGGATCTTATGAAGACCAAGTGCCTTAACAGTTGCAATCTGGTCATCCTTACGGCCGATTGTGCTTTTAACGAGCGTAATTTTAAGTGTTTTTGCTCCAGCCATTTACTTTTCCTCCTTAACCCAACAATTCTTCAACGCTCTTGCCGCGTTTCTTTGCTACTTCTTCAGCAGATGTAAGCGAAGCAAGACCATCGATTGTGGCTCTTACCACGTTCCTGGGGTTATTGGAACGAAGAGATTTTGTTCTTATATCTCTTATACCAACGAGCTCAAGTACCGCTCTGGCGGGACCGCCGGCAATAACGCCTGTACCTTGTGCAGCGGGCTTAATGAGCACCTTTCCTGCACCGAATACGCCTACTACCTCGTGCGGAATAGTTCCATCTACCATAGGAACAGTAATCATATTCTTTTTAGCATCCTCGATACCTTTTCTTATGGCATCCGGAATTTCAGCTGATTTACCCGTACCGTAACCAACGTGACCATTTTCGTCACCAACTACAACAAGTGCGCTGAAACGAAAAGTTCTACCGCCCTTTACAACCTTTGCGACACGGCTTATATTAACAACTTTTTCTTTTATATCGAGTGTTTCTGCGTCTATTCTTTCCTGCATGGTATCCCTCCTTCTTATTAAAACTCTAATCCGCCTTCTCTTGCACCTTCAGCAAGAGCAGCAACTCTTCCGTGATAAATGTAGCCGCTTCTGTCAAATACAACTGTTTTGATGCCCTTTGCAAGAGCTTCCTCGGCAAGCTTTTTACCGATTTCCTTTGCAGCCTCAACATTGCCACCATATGAGCTGTCCTTAAGGCTTGAAGCGGATACGATTGTTACACCGTTTTCGTCATCTATAAGCTGCGCATACATGTTTTTCAGACTGCGAAATACGCTAAGACGCGGGCACTGCGCTGTACCTTTAATCTTTTTTCTGATACGCAAATGGCGCTTTAATCTTGCTTTATTGCTTGACTTTTTGTTTACCATTTAAAATCCACTCCTTTCTTATTTTTTGCCGCCTGCTTTACCCTCTTTGCGCTTGATGGTTTCATCAGCGTACTTAATACCCTTGCCCTTATACGGCTCAGGCGGGCGCTTCTCACGAACCTTTGCAGCGAACTGTCCAACGCTCTGCTTGTCAATTCCGCCAATTATAATCTGGTTCGGGTTTGGCACGTCAATCGTAATACCATCTGTAGGCTCCATATCAACCGGATGTGAAAAACCGAGAGTAAGCGAGAGCTTATTGCCCTGCTTTGCTGCTCTGTAACCTACGCCGTTGATTTCGAGAGTCTTTGAAAATCCTTCCGTAACACCAACTACCATGTTATTTATAAGTGTTCTTGTGAGTCCGTGCAAGGATTTGTGTTCATTATCCTCAGAAGGTCTTTTTACGATTATTGTATTGTCTTGTTTTTCAATTATCATATCTTTGTGTAGCTTCTTTGTTAATGTACCCTTTGGTCCTTTAACAGTCACTACATTTTCAGCCTCAATTTTGATATCCACACCTGCGGGGATCTCAATAGGGCTGTTACCAATTCTGGACATTTGTGTTACACCTCCTATTTATTACTCAAAGCGATATACTACCAAATAAATGCCAGCACTTCGCCGCCGATGTGATTTGCACGAGCTTCTTTATCAGTCATAATACCTTTTGATGTTGAAATAATTGCAATACCGAGTCCACGAAGAACCTTCGGAAGCTCGTCCGCACCCGCATATATACGAAGTCCGGGGCGTGATACTCTCTTAATGCCTGTAATCGCCTTAGATTTGTTCTCGCCATACTTTAAGGTAACTCTGATAATGCCCTGCTTTGAATCCTCAATAATCTGGAAATTCTTTATATATCCTTCATCCAACAAAATCTTCGCAATCGCTTTTTTCATATTGGAAGCGGGGATGTCAACCGTTTCGTGTTTTGCTGAACTTGCGTTTCTGATACGTGTTAGCAAGTCTGCAATAGGATCTGTAATTTGCATTTTTTTACCTCCTTCCAAAAACTTGGATGCCATGACAGCTTATGCACTACTGTCAAAGCAATTTAATTTACATATCTGTATATGTTTGCTATAGATTACCAGCTTGCCTTTTTGATTCCCGGGATTTGACCCTTGTAAGCAAGTTCTCTAAAGCAGATACGGCAAATGCCGTACTTTCTTAAATAAGCATGCGGTCTTCCGCAAATCTTACAGCGGTTATATGCCTGTGTGCTGTACTTGGGAGCCTTCTGCTGTTTTAAAATCATCGCTTTTCTAGCCATTTACCATGTACCTCCTTAATTTGCCGACATGAACGGAGCACCCATAAGTGTCAATAACTCGCGAGCCTCTTCGTCTGTCTTTGCGGTGGTAACCATTATGATATCCATACCTCTGATTTTATCAATCTTATCGTAATCGATTTCAGGGAATATCAACTGCTCCTTAATACCTACTGAGTAGTTGCCGCGGCCGTCAAAAGAATTTGCACTGATTCCGCGGAAGTCACGAACTCTCGGCAGTGCTACATTGAAGAATCTGTCAAGAAATTCATACATCTTTTCGTTGCGGAGCGTTACCTTGCAACCGATGTTCATACCTTCTCTTAGTTTAAAGTTAGCAACTGATTTTCTTGCCTTTGTGATAATCGGCTTCTGACCTGTTATCTGAGCAAGATCGCTTACAGCGCTTTCAATTGCCTTCGGGTTATCACGCGCCTCGCCTAAACCGATGTTGATAACGATCTTATCAAGCTTCGGAATCTGCATTACGCTCTTATATCCAAACTTCTGCATAAGTGCAGGAGCCACTTGGTCTTTGTAAAACTCTTTAAGCCTTGCCATTTTCTAACCTCCTTTTACATTAGATTAGTCGTCCAACGTTTCGTTGCACTTTTTGCAATATCTAACCTTTTTACCATCTTCTAAAATCTTACGGCCCGTTCTTGCGGCGGAGCCACATTTGCTGCATACGAGCATTACCTTTGAAGCATAGATAGGAGTTTCCTTCTTAAGAATACCGCCCGTCTCTCCTGCTTTTCTCGGCTTTGTGTGTCTTGAAGCTACCGAAACACCTTCAACGATTACCTTGCGGTCTTCAGGATTTACGCTCAAAACCTTGCCCTTTTTGCCTTTATCCTTGCCTGACAATACTACTACTGTATCGCCTGACTTTATATGAAGCTTATTATTCATCGTCTCGCCACCTCCTTATAATACTTCGGGTGCCAATGATAAAATCTTCATGTACTCTTTATCTCTGAGCTCTCTTGCAACAGGCCCGAAGATACGTGTACCTCTTGGGTTCTTATCATCTCTAATTATAACAGCTGCGTTCTCATCGAAACGGATATGTGTACCGTCGTTTCTTCTTACGCCCTTTACTGAACGTACGATAACAGCTTTAACAACGTCACCCTTTTTTACAACACCGCCGGGCGTTGCCTTTTTAACGCTGGCAACAACTACGTCGCCTATATTCGCAAACTTTCTTTTTCCGCCGCCCATTACACGAATACACATAATCTCTTTTGCACCCGTGTTATCAGCAACCTTCATTCTTGTTTGTGGTTGGATCACGAAAATCTCCTCCTTCCTCAGTCTGATTTATTACTGAGCCTTCTCAACGATTTCAACCAATCTCCAACGCTTCTGCTTGGAAAGCGGTCTTGTTTCCATTACCTTTACTCTATCGCCGATGCCACATATATTGTTCTCATCATGCGCCTTTAATTTGTAGGTTTTCTTTACGATTTTGCCGTAAAGTGGATGTTTTACGTTATATTCAATCGCTACAGTTATAGTCTTATCCATTTTGTTGCTTATAACTTTACCGATTCTTACTTTTCTTTGATTTCTTTCTTCAGACACAGCTTTTTCCTCCTTTCATAAATACACAAACCATATCCGTTAGACTAATTCGCGTTCGCGGATTATTGTCTTAACTCTTGCAATGCTCTTTTTCACATCTGCAATCTTTATCGGATTATCAAGTTGGTTTGTAGCATTTTGAAATCTTAAGTTGAAAAGCTCTGCTTTAAGCTCGCTTAATTTAACACCCAATTCTTCAGTAGTTAAATCTCTGATTTCATTAACTTTCATCTGCAGACGCCTCCTTATCCTCACGCATCACAAACTTACACTTTATTGGTAGCTTGTGCATCGCAAGACGCATAGCCTCACGAGCAGCTTCCTCTGATACGCCTCCGATTTCAAACATTACTCTGCCCGGCTTTACAACGGCTACCCAGTACTCAGGTGAACCCTTACCGCTACCCATACGAGTTTCAGCCGGCTTTTCTGTAACAGGCTTGTCAGGGAATATCTTAATCCAAACCTGACCGCCTCTCTTGATATATCTTGTCATCGCGATACGGGCTGCCTCGATCTGATTTGATGTAATCCATGACGGCTCTAAAGCCTGCAAACCGTATTCACCGTAGGTAACAACGTTGCCGCGTGTTGCCTTACCTTTCATTCTGCCACGCATTACCTTTCTGTATTTTACTCTTTTCGGTAATAACATTATTATTTGCCTCCTTCCGCTTTCTTTGAAGCTTTGCTTTCCGGAAGAATTTCGCCCTTGTAAATCCAAACTTTAACACCGATCTTACCGTATGTTGTATCTGCTTCAGCAAAACCGTAGTCAATGTCTGCTCTCAAGGTCTGTAGCGGGATTGTGCCTTCATGATATTGCTCTGTTCTTGCAATCTCGGCACCGCCCAAACGACCGGAAACGGCTGTCTTTATACCTTTTGCTCCCATCTTCATTGAACGTCCAATGCACTGTTTCATTGCACGTCTGAAGGAAATTCTTCTCTCGAGCTGTGCTGCAATGTTTTCAGCTACAAGCTGTGCGCACATATCAGGAACTTTAATCTCAACGATGTTGATGTTTACATCATTTTCAGCCTTGTTTGTAAGCTTTGCAAGCTTTGTCTTAAGCTTGCCGATTTCTTCGCCACCACGTCCGATTATGATACCAGGCTTTGCTGCGTAAATGTTTACAACGAGCTTTGTGCCCTTTCTTTCAATCTCAAACTTGGAAACGCTTGCTTCATACAATGCTTTTTTCAAAAACTTTCTTATTTTATAGTCCTCAACAAGTGTATCGCCAAAAACGCTATCGTTTGCAAACCACTTTGAGTCCCAATCTTTGATTATACCAACTCTAAGTCCATGTGGATTCACTTTCTGTCCCATGAGAAACCTCCTCTCTTTATTCCTTTTCCTTTACTACTATTGTTATATGACTCGTTCTCTTTCTGATACGAAATGCTCTGCCCTGTGCTCTCGGTCTTACTCTCTTGAGTGTAGGACCCTGGTTTGCATATGTTTCAGAAACATATAATTTGTTTGTATCCATGTTGAAGTTGTTTTCAGCATTTGCAACAGCCGATGCCAAAAGCTTCTCTACTAATATAGATGCTGCCTTTGGAGTATGTCTGAGTATTGCTTTTGCCTCATCAACAGGCTTATTTCTTATTAAATCAAGCACGATTCCTACCTTACGGTTTGAGATACGCGCATAGTTTAAAACTGCTTTAGCTTCCACCTTGGTATCCTCCTTTCATCAATTGACGAACATCTTTAATTATTTAGATGATTTAGCACCTGCGTGGCCTTTATATGTCCTTGTCGGAGCAAATTCGCCAAGCTTATTGCCAACCATATCCTCGCTGATAAACACCGGAACATGCTTTCTTCCGTCGTGTACAGCAATTGTATGTCCAACCATCTCAGGGAATATCGTCGATGCTCTTGACCAAGTCTTTACAACAGCCTTTGTGTTAGACTCGTTCATGGCAACAATTCTCTTCATGAGCCTTTCTTCAACGTATGGCCCTTTTTTAATTGATCTACCCATATTTGCTTCCTCCTTCCGGTAAATATAAATCTCTTCAATTTATATTACTTCTGGTTTCTTCTCTTAACGATAAACTTGTTTGACTTGTTCTTCTTGGAACGTGTCTTAAGACCAAGTGCTGGCTTACCCCACGGTGTAACCGGTGACGGTCTACCGATAGGTGACTTACCTTCACCACCACCATGCGGGTGATCGCACGGGTTCATTACGCTACCACGAACAGTAGGTCTGATGCCCATGTGGCGTTTTCTGCCGGCTTTACCGATTTTGATGTTTTCATAATCGATGTTACCAACCTGACCGATTGTAGCTTTGCAATCAAGTCTTATCATACGAACTTCGCCGGATGGAAGACGTACCTGAGCATAGCCACCATCTTTAGCCATAAGCTGTGCGCTTGTGCCTGCTCCACGAACAAGCTGACCACCACGACCGGGTGAAAGCTCAATGTTGTGGATAAGTGTACCAACGGGAATGTATTCGATAGCCATTGCATTACCCGGTTTAATGTCTGCGCCGGCGCCACTTAAAATCTTGTCGCCAACCTTAAGACCATACGGTGCAATGATGTATCTCTTTTCGCCGTCCTCGTACTGTAAAAGTGCGATGTTTGCACTTCTGTTCGGATCGTACTCGATTGTCATAACATTTGCTATTATGCCATCTTTATTTCTCTTAAAGTCGATTACTCTGTATTTTCTGCGATTTCCGCCGCCGCGATGACGAACGGTGATTCTGCCATATGAGTTTCTGCCTGCATTTTTCTTAAGTGGTTCTAACAATGAACGCTCCGGAGTATTTGTAGTGATTTCCTCGAAAGCGGAAACTGTCATAAACCTTCTTGCAGGAGAAGTAGGATTATACTTTTTAATCGCCATCCTAATTGTCACTCCTTACCTAAATATTTTTTATAACTGTTTTTATTGTGCCATGCCTTCGAAGAATTCGATTGTTTTGCTGTCCTCTGTAAGCTTAATCATAGCCTTTTTATAGGAAGCACGTCTGCCCTCATGAGCACCCATTCTCTTCATCTTACCCTGCATGCGTATTGTGTTCACCTTTTCAACCTTAACGCCGAAAATCTCTTCGATTGCCTTTGCAATCTCAATTTTGTTAGCGCTTGTCTTTACTTCAAAGGTGTACGTTCTGTTTTCCATCTGTTCCATTGAATGTTCCGAAATAACAGGACGGATTATGATATCGTGAGCGAATGTCATTGTGCGCACACCTCCTCAATTTTCTCCACAGCATCTTTTGCTATGATAAATTTCTTGTAGTTTAGTATCTCATATACATTTAATGTATCAACATTGCTTGCGCATACGCCTTCAATGTTTCTTACTGACTTGTACATGTTTGTATCGTTTGCAGCTGATACGATAAGTGCTTTCTCACTTACGCCGAGTGCGCTAAGCATCTTTGCTGCAGCAGATGTTTTTATTTCATCGAACTTAAGACCATCAACAACGATAATGTCTTCGCTTGCAACCTTTGATGAAAGAGCCATCTTAAGAGCAAGAGCCTTAACCTTCTTATTTAATCTGTAAGAATAGTCTCTCGGCTTCGGAGCGAATACAACGCCGCCGCCTGTCCACTGTGGAGCACGGATGCTGCCCTGTCTTGCACGGCCGGTTCCTTTTTGTCTCCACGGCTTAATTCCGCCGCCTCTAACTTCTGTGCGTGTAAGTGCGCTCTGTGTGCCTTGTCTCTGATTAGCAAGGTAATTTACAACAACATCGTGAAGCACGCTCTTTTTAACCTCAACGCCAAAAATTTCGTCCTTTACATCTATTGTGCCGGTCTTTTCACCGCTCATATTGTATAAATCCAATTTAGCCATTACTGTTTTTCCTCCTTTCCGATAAGAATCGATTAAGCCTTAACTGCGTCTTTGAGTATTACAAGGCTTCCCTTTGCGCCCGGGATACCGCCCTTGACACAGATAAGATTGTTTTCAGTATCAATCTTTATTATATCAAGATTTTGAATTGTAACCTTCTCAACACCCATGTGTCCCGGAAGCTTCTTGCCCTTTCTTACTTTTGAAGGGTCTGAACATGCTCCCATTGAACCTGAGCCTCTGTGGTAACCAGAACCGTGGCTCTTAGGACCGATATGCTGGCCATGTCTTTTAATTGAGCCTGCAAATCCTTTACCTTTTGAAATACCTGTTACGTCGATTTTCTCGCCAACCTCAAATGTTGCTACTGTTAGCTCATCACCAACGTTGAGTTCAGCTGCATTATCGAGCTTAAACTCCTTCAAGAAACGCTTAACCGCTACATTTGCTTTTGCAAAATGTCCTTTTTGCGGTTTGTTGGCAAGCTTTTCTCTCTTGTTTAAATAGCCGACCTGAACTGCTTCATAGCCATCTGTTTCAACTGTCTTCTTCTGAACAACAACGTTTGGTTCAGCCTGAACAACAGTTACGGGAATCAATCTGCCATCTTCCATGAAGATTTGAGACATACCGAGTTTTGTTCCCAAAATTGCTTTTTTCATTTCCTTTCTCCTCCTTATAGGTTATTGGTTTACCGCATGTGGCGGCAAACTTGACCCGCAGCAGCAATTACTTGCCGCTACAACTCCTGCCGTAATATTTATTACAGCTTAATCTCGATGTCAACGCCTGCCGGCAAATCGAGCTTTGTAAGAGCTTCTATTGTTTTTTGAGTCGGTACGAGCACATCGATAAGTCTTTTGTGTGTACGCATCTCAAACTGCTCTCTAGAATCCTTGTACTTGTGAACTGCGCGAAGGATTGTAACAACCTCCTTCTTTGTCGGTAGCGGAATAGGACCCGATACCTTTGCGCCTGTTCTCTTGGCTGTCTCAACGATCTTTTCAGCTGACTGATCAACTAAAACATGATCATAGCCCTTGAGTCTGATTCTGATTTTCTGAGTTGCTGCCATAGTTTTACCTCCTTTGATTTTCTGTTTTTCGGTTGTTACACATACGACAGCACGCACCTTTGCATGTTACACCCTGCCGGGTGTTCCCGCCGTTTCCTTAATAAAACCCGGACATCCCCATCTCGAGTACGCCGGGTAGCACGCAAAAACAACCGCCCTTGCGCAATAAGCGCAAAAGCCCATTTTTGCTTTCTTAAGCAAGCTGCAAGATATACATAAGTGCAGCGTGACTTGTCGCCCGGTTTCAGGAATCGGACATTCTCCACGGAAAAACCGAACTTTTTCGTTCGCAACCTCCCGTTTCATCGTATGCCATGTCACAACAGATAATATTTTACATCATATAAGGAAATTTTGCAAGCTTTTTTACCATTTTTCTTTAAAAATTTTTTCGAAAATTTTCACGAAATTTTCAAAGTATTTTTGTGCAATATTCACATAACATTTTTTGAGTTTTTCAAAATGACTCTTCGCAAATATTTCCATAAAAAGCAAAAAAGATATGCCAAAATGACATATCTTTTATCACGAAGCAATTAAAACTACGCCCCAACTCTGTTAAGAGCAAGCGCGAGCTTAGACTTTCTTCTTGCAGCAGTATTCTTCTTAAGAATACCCTTCGAAGCTGCCTGGTCAATCTTCTTAACTGTTATGTTAAAAGCCTCTGTAGCAACAGCCTTATCGCCTGTAGCAGCAGCTGCTTCAAACTTCTTTATCTGAGTCTTAAGCGCTGACTTAACCATCTGATTCTTAAGCGTCTTTGTCTTAATAACTTTTACTCTCTTTTTTGCTGACTTAATATTAGGCAATCTGTTCACCTCCAACCTACAAGATCAAATTACTTGATACATTCTAACACATCTTAAATTAAATTGCAAGTAAATTTTTATTTTTTTTATGATTTTGTACAAAAACCACGAAAAACCGGCTCAAAAAGCCTTGTTTTCATGTGGTAAAAGCTCTTTTTAATTCTTACCCTTCTTTATCTGTGTCACTTTGAGCATAATGCTTACACAGATATAAATCGCTATAATCACGACAAATATTGCAATCATGCCCTTGAGCGCAAGCTGAAGAGCAAGCGTGAGGTTCATATCAAACATTTTTCACCATTCCTTCCAAATTATACAACTCTTAATGTAAAAGCTGCATCATAGCAGGCATAAGTCCCAAAATAACGCCGCCGGCAATAACAGATGCAATCTGTCCGGACACATTCGCGCCTACTGCATGCATAAGCAAAAAGTTCTGATTGTCCGCCTCAAGCCCCATCTTCTGAACGACACGTGCAGACATCGGGAATGCCGAGATACCTGCAGCACCAACCATAGGATTGACTTTATTTTTAGAAAACAGGTTCAAAAGCTTTGCAAACATTACACCGGAAATTGTGTCGAATACGAATGCCACAAGACCGAGCCCCATAATCATAATTGTCTGTAAGTTTACGAAGCTTTCCGCTTTCATGCTAAACGAAATTGTTATTCCAAGGAAAAGTGTGATAAGATTTGCGAGCTGTTTTTGTGCAGTTTCGGAAAGCGAATCGAGCACACCACATTCGCGGATAAGATTACCAAACATAAGAAATCCTACGAGTGCAACAGACGCCGGAGCAACAAGACCCGCAATTATCGTAACGATAATCGGGAACAATATACGCGTAAGCTTTGTAACGCTCTTCGGATTATACGGCATTTTTATCGCACGCTCTTTTTTCGTTGTAACGAGCTTAATTGCAAACGGCTGTATAATCGGCACAAGTGCCATATATGAGTATGCTGCCACTGCAATCGCACCTACATACTGGCTTTTTAACACCTGCGAAACAAGAATTGATGTCGGACCGTCAGCCGCACCTATAATGCCTATCGATGCCGCATCCGCAAGCGGAAATCCGAGCAATACCGCAACGATAATAGTAATAAATATACCAAACTGCGCCGCCGCACCAAACAATAATAGCTTTGGATTCGACAAAAGCGGTCCAAAGTCTATCATCGCACCGATACCGACAAAAAGCAGTAGCGGCATCGCTTCAGACGCCTCAATTCCGATATGAAACAACCATTCAATTATACCTGCAACCTCACCGATACCGGGTTGCACCTGATTAAGTACACCGCTAAGTGGCAAATTGACTAATATCGCACCAAAGCCCATAGGCAATAACAGCGCAGGCTCAAGTCCTTTTTTAATTGCAAGAAAAATGAGCACGCCTCCAATAACCCACATAAGAAGTTGCTGCCAGGTAATTGATACTATTCCTTCCCATAAAAATTCCAACGCAGATTCTCCCTTCATTTTTTGTCTTTTGTTACGTGGTAAATAATAACACATACTTAATAAGAAGTCAATGTTATTTAATTTTTTTACCGATTGTTGCATCAAACATTATAACGATGCGCAAAAAGATAAAAAATTTTTCAAAATAATTTGAATTGTACGCTTTAATTTGATATAATAAATATAATATACATATCATGGAGGCAATTATGTCGAATAAACGCTGGGATTATATAAATAAAACTTGTGACAAGACTCTTGTTTGCAACCTTGCAAGAGAGCTTAACGTGCCCACGGTTATCGCATCAGTTCTTGTAAACCGCGGCATATGTAACGAACCTGATGCCCGCTCATATCTTAACAAGGCAATATCGTGTGTGCGCCATCCGTTTGAACTAAAGGATTCGCAAAAAGCAGCAAGTCGTATAAAGGATGCAATAAAAAATAATGAAAAAATCGTCATCTACGGCGATTATGATGTCGACGGAATAACAGCAACATCAATTTTATATATGTTTTTGAGAGAGCAGGATGCAAACGTATCATTCTATATTCCGAACCGCTCCGATGAAGGCTACGGCATAAATATGCTCGCTCTTCAGAAAATCAAAAAGGACGGCGCGTCACTTCTTATAACCGTCGATTGCGGAATTACCGCCGTAGGCGAAGTAGAGCTTGCACGAGCGCTTGGCATCGACGTAATTATAACAGACCACCATACGTGCAAAGAAGAATTGCCAAAAGCATTTGCTGTTATAAACCCGAAACAACCTGATTGCAGCTATCCTTTTAAAAGCCTTGCAGGTGTCGGCGTCGCTTTCAAGCTTGTTTTAGCTCTTGCACTCGAAATGGGATACAGCGCAAGAGAATATTTCGATAAATATATTGACCTTGTCGCAATCGGAACTATTGCAGACGTCGTTTCGCTGACTGACGAAAACAGAATTTTCGTTGCAAACGGCATAAACAACATTAAAAACACTAAAAATGTCGGCTTAAAGGCTTTGTTTGAAACATCGGGCCTTGCAGACAAATCAATCAATGCAGGTTTAATCAGCTTTGCCATAGCCCCGCGTATAAATGCCGCAGGCAGAGTTGGCAGCGCAAGTCTGGCCGTCGAGCTTTTAGTGACAGATTCGCCCGAGCGAGCACGTGAAATAGCCCTTACTCTTGAAGAAGAAAACAGAGAAAGACAAAAGACGGAAAATGAAATCTTAAAAGATGCCCTTCTTATGATTGCCGATATGGAGGATGCAAAAAAGAAGAAGGTTTTCGTGCTCGCAAAAGAAGACTGGCATCACGGAGTGATAGGAATTGTCGCATCGCGTATAGTAGATCGTTTCTATAAGCCGACAATACTAATCTCTCTTAAAGATAATCTCGGCAAAGGTTCGGGCAGAAGCGTCAAAGGCTTTAACCTTTTTGATGCCCTTACATATTGCCAGGATATTTTGTTAAAATATGGCGGCCATGAGCTTGCCGCAGGACTCGGACTTAACTATGCTGACGTTTGTGAATTTGACAAACAAATTAACAAATACGCCGAGGACGTTTTAAAGGATAATCAGCTTGTACCGTCTATATCGATTGATGCAGAGCTTGATACGAGTGAAATTTCACTTGCCACTGCACAGGCGCTTCTCGTTTTAGAACCATTTGGAATGGGAAATCCACAGCCTGTATTTTCACTTTGCGACGGGGCAATAACGTCAGTACGGACACTTAGCGACGGAAAGCACTGCAAGTTTTCAGTTACAAAGAATGGTAAATATTTCGATTTTGTTGGTTTTGGTATGGGCACACTTACAGAGCATTTCGTAGTTGGCGACAAAATCGATGTCGCGTTTACTATGGGAATAAACCATTATCTTGGAGAAAAGAACCTGCAGCTTATAATCAAGGATGCACGGACAAGCATACAATAGACATTGACATATGCATACCTTTAAAGGAGTGATACTTATGCAAGCGGCTCTTGAGAGAATTTTAACCAACATAAAAAAATATAATGACCGCGCAGATACGGACGGCATCATAAAAGCATATGAGTATGCGAGCAAAGCGCACGAAGGACAATTTCGTCAATCGGGCGAAAAGTATATTTTCCATCCGCTTTCTGTTGCAGAAATTTTAACTGAGCTTGAAATGGATGCGCCGTCAATTATGGCAGCAATACTTCACGATGTTGTCGAAGATACCAGCGCCACAAATGAAGATATTATCGCCGAGTTTGGTGAAGATGTCGCTCTGCTCGTAGACGGAGTTACAAAAATCGGTAAAATTCAATACACAAGCCAGGAAGAACAGCAAATCGAAAATTTGCGTAAGATGTTTCTTGCAATGGCAAAGGACATTCGCGTAATTCTTATAAAGCTTGCCGACAGACTCCACAACATACGCACGCTAAAAAGCATGCCTCCCGAAAAGCAGAGAAAAATTGCACGCGAAACGATGGAGGTTTATGCGCCTCTCGCTCACAGACTCGGTATTTCGAGCATAAAAGGCGAGCTCGAGGATTTATCGCTAAAATACCTTGACCCGATAGCATATCACGAAATTGCAGAAAGCATAAATGAAAAAAAGCTTGAGCGCGAAATGTATGTGAACACAGTCATTGAGGAGCTTACACAAAAGCTTGCTGCACTCGACATAAAAGGACAGATAAACGGTCGTGCAAAGCACTTTTACAGCATATACAGAAAAATGTATACACAAAACAAGACGCTCGATGAAATATACGACTTGTTTGCCGTGCGCATTATTGTAGATACTGTCAGCGATTGTTATGCGGTGCTCGGCATGGTGCACGAGATGTATAAACCAATGCCGATGCGTTTTAAAGACTACATTGCAATGCCAAAGCCTAATATGTATCAGTCGCTTCATACGACGGTCATAGGCAATCTCGGCAGACCGCTTGAAATACAGATACGTACATGGGAAATGCATACGGTTGCCGAAAACGGTATTGCTGCCCACTGGAAATACAAAGAAGGCGTGACTGCCGATTCAGAATCAGATACGAAGCTTGCATGGGTACGTCAGCTTCTGGAAATGCAGAAAGAAACGATTGATGAAGACGATTTTATGCGCACTCTTAAAATCGACCTTTTTGCAGACGAGGTTTTTGTTTTCACTCCGAAAGGTGACGTTATAAACCTTCCTGCAGGCGCAACGCCGGTTGACTTTGCATTTTCTATTCACTCGGCAATCGGCTATAAAATGATGGGCGCAAGAGTCAATTCAAAAATCGTTCCTATTGACCATGCATTAAAAAACGGTGACATAGTAGAAGTTTTAACATCTTCTTCTGTGCATGGGCCGAGTCGAGACTGGTTAAAACTCGTAAAGACATCACAGGCAAGAAACAAAATCAATCAGTGGTTTAAAAAGGAAAGACGCGAAGAAAATATCATACGCGGCAAAGAACTTATCGACAAGGAACTCCGTCGCCACAGCCTTTCATATACACAGCTTTTCCGCGACGAGTGGGTTGCGCCAATACTCAAGCGCTATACTTTAAATACACTAGACGATTTGTTTGCTTCCGTCGGCTATGGCGGACTCACGGCACAAAAAGTCGTTATACGTTTGCGCGATGAATATATGAAAGTTGCAAAACTCGAGCGCACCGAAGAAGAACTATCCTTCCCTCTCGATATCGCTTACAGCGAAACAAAGTCAACAAAAACATCTTCGCACGGCATTATCGTTCACGGCATCGACAACTGTCTTGTGCGCTTGTCAAAATGCTGCACGCCTGTTCCGGGCGATGACATTATCGGCTTTATAACGCGCGGACGCGGTGTTTCGGTGCACAGACGCGATTGTCCGAATATCTCTGCTGAGTCACTTAAGGAAGAAGACCTTAACCGCTTTATAGGCGTGTCATGGGAGACAACCAAGCCGGTCGGAGAATACCTTAGCGAAATACAGGTTGAAGCAGATGACAGAACAGGACTTCTTGCAGAAATTACCGTCGCACTTTCAGAGGCAAAGGTGCCGATTAAATCGTTTAACGCAAGAACGGTCAAGGGTAATGTAGCAATCGTTACGATTGCACTCGAAATAAACAACACAAGCCAGCTTGAAGCCGTAATACGAAAGATTCACGCTCTCAAAGGCGTTTACGATGTTACGCGCTGTACGCAATAGTAATAAATTCACATCGAAAGGAGCTTTAATATGTTTTTTAAAATGCTCTCACTTGGAAACATGGACAATAACTGCTATATATTGGGCGACCAGAGCTCAAAGCACGCCCTTATCATCGATGCACCTGCAGAGGCAGGCGCCGTTTTAGATGTTTTAGAAGAAGAAGGACTTACTCTTAAATATGTCCTTTTAACTCACTCGCATTATGACCACATCGGTGCGCTCGACGAAATATGCGATTACACCGGCGCCGAGGTTATGATTCACAGCTTCGAGGAAGATGCTGTCAATGACCCGACGGTAAATCTCTCTTTATATGCTGATGCGCCGTCGCCTTCTGTTAAAGTTTCAAAAACTCTCGTTGACGGCGATGTTATCACTGTCGGCGATATCGATATAAAAGTATTATATACGCCGGGACATACTGTCGGAAGCGTTTGCTACTACACTGACGGCATTCTTTTCTCGGGCGATACACTATTTTTAAAAGATGTCGGCAGATGCGATTTGCCCGGCGGCGACTACAAAATTATAAAGCAATCTATTAAAAAACAGCTCTATACCCTCCCCGACGATACACAAGTGTATCCCGGTCATGGAAGAGCGACAACAATAGGATACGAAAAATCCCACAATAACTATGTACAGCAGGACTGGGAATATGAATATTAAAACTATAGGACACGATTTAGAGCATAATGTCTGGCTCGTTGCATCACTGTTTTTTTCAGATGATGAAAATGTAAATATAACTTCGCGCGCCGTTTTTGAAAACGGCTGTATAAATTCTCACGCGAGCGTTGAATATGACGGCAAATGTGCAGATGCTTCTCATTCATTTGAATGTAGCGATGATGCCGACAAACACGAAGTAAACAAAGTTACTTCCGCCGTATGCGGTATGGCGATTTATAAAGCGGCACAAACGCTTCGCCCAAAACGCTTGCCGTGGGGCGTTATGACGGGAATTCGTCCTGCAAAGCCAATAAGACAGATGCTTTCGTACGGATTTAGCGATGACTATATAAGCGATTACATAACGCGCCTTTATGGGCCGAGCGATAAAAAAAGAGCCCTTGCAACAGAAGTTGCAAAAAATGAGCTCGCTATTATGAAGAGGAACTCTGTAGACGACATAGGCCTTTATATCGGAATTCCATTTTGTCCTACAAGATGCTTATACTGCTCATTTGTATCGACTGACCTTAAGCACACAAAAAAGTATGTAGGCGACTATTTAAAATGCCTTATCCGCGAAATAGAATATGCACGCGCGCTTACATTATCATCAAAAAAGCGTATAACGAGCATATACATCGGAGGCGGCACGCCAACTTCTCTTTCGGCAAAAGAGCTCGACATACTCCTTTGTGCCATCGAAAAAAACTTCGATACATCATCTCTTTACGAATACTGTGTCGAAGCAGGACGCCCCGATACGATTACAAGAGAAAAACTTGATGTGCTTAAAAGCTATGGCGTAACACGCATAAGCATCAATCCGCAGACGATGCATGAGCGCACACTCAATCTCATCGGCCGCGCGCACAGTGTTTCAGACATTGAAAACGCATTTTCTATTGCGCGCTGCGTCGGCTTTGACACGATAAATGCCGACCTTATCGCAGGTCTTCCGGGCGAAAGCGAAGACGATTTTTTATACACGCTAAATGCAATTAACCGCTTTGCGCCGGAAAACATAACGGTGCATACGATGTCGGTAAAGCGTGGCAGTGCACTTCATCAGCGTCTTTCAAACTACGATTTGACAGACCCTACAACAGTATATAATATGCTCGATATATCCTACGATTTTATGCACGAAACAAATCGCCTGCCATATTATATGTACAGACAAAAAAATATGCTCGGCAACCTCGAAAATGTCGGTTACAGCATAAAAGGCCACGAAAGCTTATACAATGTAAATATTATGGAAGAAGTTCAAAGCATTCTGGCTCTTGGCGGCGGTGCTTCGTCAAAGGCTGTTTCTGCAGACGGCGAACGAATCGAGCGAGTATTTAACTTTAAGGCGCCGATTGAGTATATACAAAGATTCGATGAAATACTTGCAAAGAAAGATGAGTTCTTTAATATTGTTAATAATATATAAAAAAAGCCGCTTGTAAGCGGCTTTTTATTTTTCAACCCATCGTACATTTACATTAGTTTTGCATACATTGATTGCCGTGTATTCATAAATCGCATTCGGTATGGCTTCGCGCACCTTGGCTGCGACAACGCGTACATCGTAACCGTATTTTACACTTATATCCATAGAAATGTCTATCCCATCAGCTCTTTGCTCTAACTGACATCTCATATTCTTGCCAACACCATCGATTTGTCTTGCCTCAATCTGACACATAGTTAAAATGACATGGTCAGATATGTGGTAATCGCCGCGGTAGCTAAAAGTCGGTCTCACAACAGATTTTGTTGTGCGAAAATCACTTTTACCGCGCCTTCCGATATTAAAAATCTGAAGCGTGTCTAACAGCACTCCCGAAAAATCCTTCTTTATTTCGAATGTCGGCACGGGTATTACGTGCTTTCCCTGAGTTTTTCGTATGCGCTTCGCTCTTTCAATCTCCTTTGGCGTGGCAATGCTTTCAATCCGTATGGTTTGCTCGATACTTCCCAAATCAAGCTTTTGCGCAATTTCATTTACCATTTTGTCCGATGTGCCCAATATGATAACGCTTTTCGGCTGCTTTTGCTCAAGTGCATCACGTATTTCTTTTGCGTGCTCTTCATTATAGAAAAGGGCACGACGGATAGACCCGATTTTTGTTGCTTCCTTCTTTGCCGAATATCCGGCCAATAACTCATTTCCGCGTATAAGCAGACCGTCATCGATTATGCACTCAATATCATTTTCCTTTGCAACCCACATCGCGCGATAACTTTTACCGCTACCGCTTTCTCCAACGAGAGCATATACCTTCATAACATACGCCCCTATTCTTTGCCGTATTTCCTGTCTCGCAGCTGATACGACAGCGTCATTAAGCTGTCAGAAAGATGCACATTCTCCACAACCACGTCATCAGGAACCTTTAAATCCATATACGAAAAATTAAGAAGTCCTTTTATTCCGCAATCTATCATCGCCTCTGCAACTTCAGCTGTTTTGATACGTGGCACTGTAAGTATGCCGATTGTTGCGGGCTCTTTATCTAAAACTTGCTTCATATCTGCAATATCATATACATTTACACCGTTTATTTGGGTTCCGATTTTGTCCTTGTCGCAGTCAAATATCGCAATAAGCTTAAATCCGCGTTTTTCAAATCCGCCGTGATTTGCAAGCGCCTGTCCAAGATTTCCGGCGCCCGCAATAATTGTTTTATGTCCTTCACCTAAACCAAGAATGTTTCCTATTTCCTTATAGAGTTCCTCGACATTATAACCATAACCCTGCTGTCCAAAGCCTCCAAAACAGTTTAAATCCTGACGTATTTGCGATGCTGTTACGCCCATTCGTTCACTTAGTTCCTTCGAAGAAATTCTCTTTATATCCTGCTTTAAAAGATCACTAAGATATCGATAGTATCTTGGCAGACGTCTTATTACAACGAGTGATATCTTTCTTCCAAAATAATTCATATATGTATACCTCTTTATAATTATTTAATATTCTAAAATTATAACATATTAAATCTGTAATTACAACCATTTTTAATTTGCCTAAAAAATTATTTACGTCTGCAAAAAGAGTTTTTGTTAAAAAAATGTTGTAATAGCTGACTTTTTAGTGTATAATATGTAAATAAGATTTATTATGGATAAAATTAGGAGGTTATAATATGCCTGAAAACGATACACAACAATTATCTGAACTTTTGCAAATAAGACGCGACAAACTTACTGAACTGCAAAATGCCGGTGCCGATCCGTTTGCAATAACAAAATATGATCGTACGCACCGCAGCGCTAAAATAGTTGAAAACTTTGACGCCTTTGAAGGACAAAATGTCAGAGTAGCAGGACGTCTTATGTCAAAGCGTGGCATGGGCAAGGTTTTATTTTGCGACCTTTCCGACCGCGACGGCAAAATTCAGCTTTTCATCAAAAGTGATATGCTTGGCGAAGAGCAATATGCTACTGTTAAAAAATACGATATAGGTGATATAGTAGGTGCAGAAGGCGAAGTCTTTAAAACTAAGACAGGCGAAGTTTCTGTTAAAGTAAAGGAAATAACTCTTTTATCAAAGTCACTTTTGCCGCTTCCGGAAAAATTCCATGGTCTTACCGATACAGACCTTCGTTATCGTCAGCGCTATGTTGACCTTATTATGAACCCTGAAGTAAAAAAGACCTTCGTTATGCGTTCAAAGATCTTGACTGCTATAAGAAACTATCTCGATTCAAAGGGTTATCTCGAAGTTGAAACACCTATCCTTAACACGATTGCAGGTGGCGCCTCAGCAAGGCCATTTATAACTCACCATAACACTCTTGACATGGATATGTATCTTCGTATCGCAACAGAGCTTCACTTAAAGCGTCTTATTGTCGGCGGTATGGAAAAGGTTTACGAAATGGGCAGACAATTCCGTAACGAAGGTATGGATATAAAGCATAACCCGGAATTTACATCAATCGAAATTTACGAAGCATATGCCGATTATAACGACATGATGGACTTGACGGAAAAAATTATTCAGCATAGTGCAATGGCTGCGTGCGGCACGCTTAATATAACATACCAAGGCACTGAAATCGACCTTTCGAATTTCAGCAGAATGACTATGATTGAATCAATTAAAAAGTATGCCGGCGTTGACTTCGATGAAATTACAACTGACGAGCAGGCGCAGGAAATCGCAAAGCAAAAAGGACTCGAGGTTGACAAGGTTAAATCATCGCGCGGTGACATAATCGCTCTATTCTTTGATGAATTTGTTGAGGACAACCTCGTACAGCCTACATTTATTACAGATTATCCCGTGGAAATCTCGCCGCTTGCCAAGAGAAAACCGACTCAGCCCGAGCTTACAGAACGTTTCGAAGTATTTATCACAGGTCGCGAATTTGGTAACGCATTTAGCGAGCTTAACGACCCGATTGACCAACGTGAACGCTTTATGCGCCAGGTTGAATTAAGAAACGCGGGCGATGACGAAGCAAACATGATGGACGAGGACTTCCTTACAGCGCTTGAATACGGTATGCCTCCTACAGGCGGTCTCGGTATAGGCATTGACAGACTCGTTATGCTTTTGACCGACAGTTATTCAATCCGCGATGTACTTTTGTTCCCGACAATGAAGCCGCTGGATAAATAAGAATCTCACAAGTGGCTTAAACACTGGGTTTGTGGCTTTTTGAAAAGTAAATTTACTACGCCACTACGCCATTACTACGCCAATTTGTGCAGAGGTACGAAAAAAGCAATTAATCTTATGTAAAATTTTAAGGGTTACACTCATTATCTGGGTGTAGCTCTTTTGTTTTGTGTGCAGAAATACAGACATATAAATTATTGTATATTTATACGAAATCCGACCATAACATGACATACCGAATTTGAGAAAGGAGGTCCCTTATGAAGTGTTTAATGAAATATGAATGGGTTAAGCTTATGCGCTGCCATCTTCCACAAGGCAAGGGAATAATGGGTGCATATACCCGTCTTGCCTCTCGTGCGGCATTTCGTAAGGGGCAGGCAGAATATTGCGGATATACCAATGAGGTTAATGCAGGCGAATGGTCTGGCGGTATTGTAGGCGTTAAAAGCATTCTCGGCGTAAAAAAGCGTGAGGATGCTTTTTCTATTCTCAACAAACTTTCAGAGCTTGGATATATCAGCTATACACTCGATGAAGAAACCAAGAAGTTAACATATAAAATCAATGACTGGGTTGTTAAATGCTCCGGCAAGGAATGTATGGACGGAAATGTTTATACCTCTCAGGGTTACGGATTTTTATGCCTTCCTCGTAATATTACCGAGCGACTTGCAGAATCCGGATATAAGTTTGAGGATGCAGATGCGTGGCTTGATTTGTGGTGTCATACTGTGTTTGAAGATCAAAATAATGCCTTCTCCAACTTGGCTCCCGTAATTCAGTATGGTAAAAATAGTGCTTTGCTCACATTGGAAACCTTGGGTAAGAGATGGGGCTGGGAGAAAACTAAGGTGTGGAGATTTTTCAAAAAGTATTCTGATACATTTTGTTTATATAAAATGCCGAGTTCTTATGGTTGTCTTATATTTAATTCCATCTATCCAATTTGCAAGGAAATCGAACAGCCAACCGAAGCAGATGTTAAACGCATTTTTGACGAAATACGCATTTTAGGTGCAAATACTCACAAAAATACCGATGAACATGCTCATATTAACAAAATTATAGCCTGGTATAGCAAAAAGGTTGCGGTAAATAATGCTCCCGAAAACCGTGTTGCACTTTTTGCCCCTATAATACGCGCGTATATTTCTCCTTGTAAGAATTGTAAGTATTGTATATATGACTGCAGTAGTATATATAATAATAGACCTACTGTAGATTTAACTAATTATAGCTTATACGGCGGATTGCTTTTTGATTGCGGATAGTAAATCTGTCATACTCATTCTGATCCGGGGAGTGTTTACGATATATAACCTAATGGGAATATTTATAGAGTTATAAATAAAAATATTTCTTTTATGCTTGACATTGAGTAATAAATATGCTATAATATAACCATACCAAGAGTCTGCATCCAGGCTTTCGGTACATTGGTTATGCAGTGTCAGACTTATCGCCCGATAAGGAACCGTTACGGATTGCGCACTGAGCGTCCACAATGATGCAGGCTGAATTGAATATAGAGCCGGAGGGCTGCTTAATACTTTACAGAGTCAATCGCTGAGATGAGACACCACTATTCTCAGCACTTGGTTCTGTATTGTCTTTTTTGCAGACTTTCGGCTTTTTGTTTTATCAGGAGGTGTCATTGATTGTGAAAAAGAAAAATATTCCGGTAAGATGTCCCTATTGTGGCGGAAAGGTGCAGCTTAAATCCGCAGATGGAATTTATAAAGACAACAGCAAAGCTGCAATGCTTTATGTTTGCTCAAATTATCCCCAGTGTGATGCTTATGTGCGTACTCACGCAGGCACAAGCATACCGGCAGGTACAATGGCAAATAACACTTTACGCAAGCTTCGTATTGTTGCTCACAAAAATTTTGATATAATATGCAAGAATGGAATTATGTGCAAGAAGGATTTGTATTTATGGCTTGCAAATTTGCTAAATGTCCCTCTGTCGCAGGCACATATAAGCTTTCTTGGAGACTACTATTGCAGATTGGTTATTGATGAAAGTCAGAAAATTATAAATAAGTTGATGGGAGGTGCAAAAGCGTCATGACACTTACAAAAGAACAACAGAAGCTTGTTGAGGACAATCTCGGTCTGGTGGGGAAAGTAATTAAGGACAAGGTTCACGGACTGGATACAATGTATTTCTATACATACGATGACTTGTTTCAGATTGGGTGTATCGGTCTGAGCAAGGCTGCAATGAAGGATAAGGGCGGCTGCTTTTCCACCTTCGCCTACAGACTCATTTGGAACGAAATATGCGATGCCCTCGCATACGCCACTAAAAGAGCCACTACAACCGATTTAACCGGCAGTCATATTCTTTCTTGCAATACTACCGAAATCGAAAATACAGACGTAAATTCTGCCTTATACAGCGTGATAAATAAGTCAAAGGCTTTAGTTAACAAATCGACAGCAAGAGGAATTGATGCTCTCCTGCTTATGAATGAAGGATACAGTGCAAAGGAAATCGCAGCCCATACCGGGCAGTCACCTAATCTCGTAACTGCCACAGTTTCAAAAGCTCGTAAATTTCTTCGCACAGTTCCAGAGCTAAAACAGCTCTATAATGAGTTTGCGTGATAATTTATATAAAATTGCCACAATGCAAATTTGCTTGAGGCAACTTTATGCATACAACAGTTAAAATCAGTGTTCAAAAAGTTCCGTAGAAAAAAGTATGCAATATTTTCTACGAATTAGCATAGCAAAAGCAGCAGACCGAAATCTGCTGCTTTGTAAGTTAGTCAAGTATTGTATCAAGAAATGTCCTCAAGTTCATATATGGTATATTCATCCCAACACAAACATTAGGAATATGATAATCCTTTTGTTTTTCATCGCCTGGTTTTTCGTTGGTTACGATACATCCATTATTAACTAATGCTGTAGCTATAAGAAAAGGATCTCCGTTTGAATTTGAAGTGCTTCGAATTTTTATTAAATTGGGATAATCCTTTAAAACTTCTTTAGCCTTGTTTTGAATTGCAGGACTTAATGGCAGAAAAGCCTTTTTATATAAATTAGCCCACTTTTTCAAATCATCGTCCTTTAATTCGTCAAATATTTCTGTACTTGAAATCAATTCACCGGTTTCTATCATTTCGTTAAGCTTGTCCCAAATAGATGAGAATGTGTTTTTTGACATATTGTAATTTTTGGCTGCATCAATGAGCGCACAGGCATCAATAACATAAACTTGTTTCATTTGTACATCACCGCCTGTTCTATATTGCCTATGTGCTTGCTGTTAATATTTAATGCTTTGCACATTTCTCCTAACGTAATATTTCCTGTAGCATACGATGTAAATACGGTACGCGGAAGTAAATATCCGGTTTGGCTTAAATACTTAATATGGAATTGTACTGGAACATTTTTTCCTTTTCTAGATATTTCGATTTTTTTACGGTTTTCCTCAAATTCGTTAGTTATTGTTTCATACAACTCAAAAAATTTGTTATTAGATATAATATCCAAATCTTTTAAACGAATTAGAACTGCAAACGAACTTACTCCAAATCTACCACCTATACGCTGCAAGCATGCTGAATCCAATGGTGTAAATTTTCTTATGTATTCAATAGCAATGTTTTTAAATGATTCCTTGGGCATTAACACTTCGGCAGCAATTTTATCACATATTTTTTCTTCTGAATCATTACGTTCGTCAAAATCTATTAGGCAGAGAGATGAAGAACGTCTAAAAATATGTGCTAATTCATGAAAAAGAGAAAATACTTTAGAGTTATCAAAATCCTTGTTGTTTATTCCGATAATGGGAAATATATCATAGTATAATGACAATCCCTTTGCCTCATTTAAAGAAATCCCAGATAATTGCGATACCATAATATCTTTTCGCTCTATAATATCCCTATAGTAATTAAATGGATTATTCCCGTAAGCGCCTTTGGTTCGTAATGGTGTTTTTAATTCCAGAAAGTCTCGAATCAAAAGTGCAATTTCCTCTATATTATCATTTGCAGTTGCAGGTATTTTTCTTATAGAATTTAAATCTTCTATAAACTCTAACAGATTTTCGCGATTTGCTTCTAATCTCCCCATTTCGCACCACAAATGATAAGTTATATCGTTATAATAAGTTCCCGCCTGAGTTCTACGATCTGTGTATTTTTTTGTCTTTTTTTCAGGTATATCAGACAAATAAAAACAAGCAAAAGGAACTTTATAGATACTTGCAAGTCATTTTGCCTCGGTTACCGAAGGAAAATCTATTCCACTTTCCCAATCATCAACTTTTTTTGCTGACATCGTTGGGAATTCTAATTCTATTTTTTCGGTAACATCAAATGGTGTTTGACTACGAGCCCATACCAACATTTCTTTATTAATGTATGCTATATTTTTAGTTCCCATAGTCGATACCTCCTTTAAACTAAGTATGTGGGTATTTATAAATAGTGTAAGAATTTATTAGACATTTTTTATAAAATCTTCAATAGGCTTCCAAACATCTTTGTTTGTAACATCCTCACACCAAACTGTGTTTGACATATAGATTTGTGTTCCCACAGCTCGTACAAATCCCCACTTAACCTCTGGATGTTTGTTTCCATATTCTTTTAATGCATCAAATTTTCTGGCAGCATAGCTATCTACATTGTTGGAATTGCCATCGGTAGTCATACCGCCTTTTGCTTCAATAATCCAAACATCGTTGTTATCAAGCTGAATGATATAGTCGGGGTAGAAGTGTGCACGTCTAAAACCTCTTCTGTAAACAATGCTGAAGTATTCATCGCCCTTATCGCCATTTTTATAGCACCACTTTGCATTATCTTCGCACCATTCTTCAAAAGCGATTTCTGTACAAGTTCTGTTTGGTTGTATAAGAATGTTATTGCCGTAATTTTCAAACACGTTTTTATCAAGAATTTTTGTGCTCTCAATCTTTTTATGCTGCTTGTAATACTGATATGGAGGAATCCCCCAATCCGAAGTTATAATATCAGTTTCCTCAATCTCTGCAAAGTCAGTCTGGTCAATTTTTGAAAATACTTCTACCAAGCGATCTCTGTTATTTACAAGAAACGCATTATATTCTCTGAGATTAAGCACATCAAGTAATTTGTTCTTGCGTTCGAATTCTTTTTCCTCTGCCGATAAAAGCGACATTTGCATATCCATAGGGCCAAACAATACTCTAAGTGCATTATTAGATATATTTTCATCAATGTTAATCGCCCTTGCGATTCGTCTTTTTGCATCCCTGATAATAAAACCATCATCATGGTTGTTAATCTGATGCTCACCGCTGAATATGTTATTAAGTTTAAGCATATCGTGTGTTGTTCTCGCAACACCTTCAATAGCTTCTGTTTTCAGCATAGTTCCAAAAACATATCCTTTGGTTTTAGTCATTTCTGCCTTGTCGAGCATACCATATTTATCCACATCGCATTCTTCAAGCATTCGTTTTCTAACCACATCGACTACGGCTTGAGGATTTACCGCAAATCGGTCGCTGCCGTTAAGTGCTTCCTTTTCAAGGATAATAGAAGGAGCATTAGCCTTTCTCTTATACTGATATGTATAGAAAGAATCTCCAATACTACTTGTTAAGCCTTCGCTAAACTCACTGTCTAATGTGTAAAGATAGCAATTATCAATCAAGTCGCATTCATAATGCTTGCGCTCCGGCATTCTACGAATTCTGCCAACCGTCTGTATATTAAACCGTTCTGTTCCACCTTCGCGCAGCTTGACAAGAATTTTTGCACGAGGGCAGTCCCATCCCGTTGCAATGGCCTGCTTAAACAACAAAAATGAATATTCACCATCCAGCTTTTTAATTTCTTCAGGATTGTCAGGATGGTCTCCACTAAACCAAGATGCCACCAAACCGGAATTTTCAGAATACCCTAAATCATTAAGTGCACGTTTTACACGAGTAATCCATTCATCCGAACCATTGGGGAATTGTATTAAAACAAGAGGTCTTATTTTTAACCCTCTGCGGTCATACTCTGCTTGTATTTCTTTACGTTTCTGATCTGCTAAATCTATCAGCAATATATCATCGTCTAATTTGTTGTTTTCTTCAATAGCTTTTGAAACGCCCTCATTAACAGAAATACCTGTAGCAATTAAGCCAGCCCCAATAACTTCACCGTCTTCTATTATTTCGTTGTGGTCGCCTTTGCTTATAGGAGTTGCCGAAATACGCAACACATGAACAGGTTGAATATTTCCGATATACTCATTAGCCGTTTCCTTGTATTTATGTTCTTCATCAATAATCATAAAAATGTCAATGTCGTTATTATGGCAATTTAAAACTTTTGCCATAAGGTCTCTGTGCTCACCCTCACGCAATACTACATTTGACTTTTTATTAATCTTGTCCCAGTTTATAAAAAACACTTGTCCTCTCGGATCAGGTTCGGTGATAAAAGAATATACATCACCATAAGGAATACCTGATGTAAACTCTTTAAAACTATCTTCAGACTGTTTGTGAAGACCGCCGGCTCCGGGGCAGAGCCACAAAAATACTGTATCAGGATTTTCATCTAAATAGTCATCTATAAATTTGCAAACCATAACGGTTTTTCCTGCTCCTGTCGGAGCAGAAAGGACAATTTCTTCATGGTCGGCACATTTATGTAATAAATTCTCTTCGTGTTTTATTTGAAATGTCTTTAATTTTCCATTAAACATTATTCAGCCGCCTCCCGTAACTCTTTGCCGAAAAACTCTCTGGGAATATACTTGAATCCCTTTGCTGTAAGTAATTTCATTTCTTCGGCATTTAATATCATATTCTGATTAAGCCATATATTTTCTATTTGCTTATATATGGTCTCATTAAGAATTGCTTTATTAAAGTCATCTTTTGTAAGAATAAGGACATTTTTAATTCCGTCTATTTCATATCCGTTTTGCAATTCAATCATTTCTTTTATATGTAAACACAACACATTGCTGAGCAGATAGTCTTCAGGCTTTCTTGGCGTCCAATCACACTTCAAATATTTAACATTAGTCTTAAACCCCTCCGCCATAGGAATTTCCTTATCACTATTTGTAATATACTCGCCGTTAAGAGCGTTCCCATTTATATCGACACCATTTATACTGCAAACTGTACGTGGCCAAGTAACATATTTAGCGATACCTAATTTTTCCCATTCTGAATCGCCTTTTTTATATCCTTGTTCACTCAATGATTTCGCTTCAGCTTCAGATACCTCATTGTTTGTAACCATTATACATCTTCGATTTCCACCATACTCTTTATTTAACAAATTAACAGCATGCATGGTTGTTCCTGAACCAGCAAAAAAATCAACAATTAAAGCTGCGTCCTTTTTAACTGTCGCATAATACAAACAATCCTTTACTGCATATAATGATTTTGGATATGAGAATCGATTGGGTCCCAAAATAGGTTTTATCAGATTAGAACCGTACCATTGTGCATCATGCAACGGTCTGTTCCAATTTGTTGTTGGAGGAATATCTTTGTTCCCATAATAAAACGCATTAACACTCCCATCTTCTGCATAACTTTCTACAAAAGCTTTCCCCGTGTTTATATCCGAAATTATGCCACTAGTCAAATAACTTATCACATACTTTTGAGGTTTGTTGGGAGTATATTTTCCAACACGGATATATCCATGTTGAAGCCTATTTAGGAATTCCTCACCCACACAACCCCACATCATCTCTATTCCGTTATCTCGTATAGGAAATACAGCTGTACATCCTTCTGGAGCAACCACATCATCCACGCTCACTTCAAGTGGCAATGGTTCTCCAATAGAATGTATTTTCTTTGTGGAATTTTCAACGAATACAGGGTAAAATTGTTTTTTTGTTTTATTTCTAGTATTAGATGGTCCAGAACGACGCAATGTATCCCATACCACAGGTGTATTTTCTCCTTGTAGTTTATCCGTCGCTATTGTTGCATTTCCAATTCTAACAAAAAATAAATATTCATCTGTACGGGAGAATTCGTATTTTCTACCAGTGCCTGCACGATTTATGACACTACTAATCATTTGAATATTTGCTTGCGGAAATAATTCTTCAAGCAGACATCCCAACCTCAAAAACTCTTTTTCATCAATAGTACAAATTAGTACTGAATCTTCAGGGTTAAGCAAGTGTTTTGCAAGTTGCAAACGGTTTTTCATCATAGATAGCCATTTACTGTGTCTATACACATCGTTGCTGTCCACATAATCGTTATTGTATTTCCAATCGCGTGCACCAGAGTTATACGGAGGATCTATGTAAATACAATCGACCTTTCCACGATGAGTTTTTTCGAGAAGATAAAGTGCTTGCAGGTTATCTCCTTCAATAATAAAATTCCACGGCAACTTCTCATCACTACACAAGCGACGTTCCGGATCTTCGCAGAATATAGGGATATTCTCCTCAAGCATTTCATCAACTTGCTCGGTATGGTCTTCCCAAATAAGACCATACTTTTTATCCCTTATGTGATTTTCTATTTCATTAAAAGCACGAATTGACTCATCATCATTATGCTGCAGTTTTAATTCTTCAAGAAAAGCGAGCATTCTGTCTCTTTTCATTTTTGCTATATTAGCCATGCTTGTCCCTCCGTTATCTTACTTTAAATTTCAACATATTATCGGCGGTCTGTTGTACCTCTAAATTAATGGTTTCAAATGTTGCGCCTTTACACTTTAATAATTCTTTGTATGTAGTTTCATATTCGCGTACTACTTCAGCTGTAAGTGTACGCAAATCATTTTCAATATCTGTGTATATAATATTATTAGTTTTTTCAATCATTTTCTTACTATCGGATAGTTCTTGCTCTGAAAAGGAACCTGGACGAGCTTTTTCAAGGTTTAGCATCCTTTCAGCAACGCTTCTGTGTTGTAAATCTCTCAACTTTATGTAATTATCTATCTGAGTTTGAGTTATTTTAAAAAATATATTAGATGCCTTTGTTATCTCGTTGATAAGTTTCTCTACCTTTGGATAATCCACTATATTAAGGTTAGCGTTCAATTGATCTACTGCCATTTGACAATTCATTTGGTATTTTTGAAGGATGTTTGTAGCTTTTGCAGGATCAGTAAAACCATTATCCATGGTTTCTTTTAATGGACGAATAGGGTTTATACCGTCTAAAATATCTGCAAAAACACTTTCAATTTTAGACCATTTATTATTTTCGTTTGTTAGGTAACTTTCTCTTTGGATTTGCTTCCTTGTAAATATAATTGTAATTGTAAGGGTAGCTACAGCTATGATTGAGCCTAAGACAGAACCATAGTATCCAAGAACATCATCTCCGCCCCAGACAGTTATATAACCATCATTTTCTAAATAACAGTTACTTATTATAAGCGGTACGCCTACTATTAAGAAGATAGCAAATAACAAAACGATAACACTATAAAATATCTTTTTCTTCATTCTATAACCTCGTATTTTGCTGTAGTTTACCCCTGATTTTGTCCGTATATTTCCTTCAAATCCTCAATAGCGAGCGTAGGATCCATTGTATGAAACATCATATAATTTCTTTTCATAGTTTCAACCGGGGCTTGCTTATAAATTTTTGCACTATCCTCGCCGGTATAGAAATGCCAGTAGCGGTAGAGGTAGCCAATCCAGTATATTACGTCGGCAGAAAACACTTCTCCATTCGATGATGCTACATCAGGATTTGCTGATACAATTTCATCAAGCAGATATTCCTCGCCTGCCCACTGCATACGATTATATTTTGAATCCAAGTCCTTGGCAATTTCAGATGTCATAAAGGCTTTAATAAATGCTGCACTGCCGTAGCCTTTTTCTGCAGACAGCTCAAAAAGCCTGCCCTGAATATCACAAAGCTTTAATTGCAATTCATCAATCATTCTTATACCCCTTTCGCTTCATCAAGGATTTCATCAAAGAATTTACCTTCGCGACGATAGTTTTTGCAAATATCGTTTGCAAGAGAAATGCCCTTTGCTCTGTTTTCATCTGCAACTTCCTTCATAACAAGTCTTTCAAGGTATGAAAGAGGAATTTCCTTTTCAATGCGAACTGCATCGCAGCCCTTTTGAGAAACTGTTACATACTGTCTGCCGAGCTGCAAAGCAGAAAGACTGTTTACAAGTGCAACATCCGTAACATTTCCAACGAAAAAGTTATCTATAACATAAAACATTCTGTCATTTGCAATACTGCCGATGATTAAATCCTTGTCTGTCATCATATCACGATATTTATTATATAAATCGGTATCTTTTATTTTTTCCATCTTGCCCCGGTTATATGCTACAAGCATCGCCCAGTCAATATCAGTATTAACCTCAAGGCTTTTAAGTGTCTCTGCACAAATGGAAACAATATAAAATCTTGATTCTTCATAATCACAAATAAGAGTAAGAGGCTGGTTCGGATCAGTACCCATATAAAAGCCCATACCGAAATCACATTGCTTACGGCTTTTGGGTTCAATGCCTCCAACAATACCTGACTTTGAACCATGATAAAGTAAAATTCTGTTTTTCTCCAGATTGATATTATCAGTAGCCTGATTTATCTTATCTAAAATCATTTCATAAACCGGAATCTTCTTTTCGCTGCATACCTCATAAAGCTTTGTTTGTGCAAGCTTATTTGGAACGGCGTGACCGTTCTCCCAACGATTAACCGTTGCAAAGGATACACCAAGCCAATCGGCAAACTCTGTCTGACTCATATTCAAATGATTTCTTATCTGTTTTATTATGATTTCCATAATGTCACCTCAATATAACATTGTTTACATTTAACATTATATCAAATGTTATAGCGTTTGTCAATAATTTGAGAAAATTTGTATGATTTTTATAGGGATTTTTTATCGAAAAACAGGGGTAAAAATGAGTGATTTTTCATTTATAAAAAGTGCACCTGTTTTGAATACTCGAAATCTGCATTATATAAGGCTTTTTCGCACTTTAATAAAATAATTTTGCGACAAAGAGAGATTTACGTTGTCGCAAAATTTATAATTAATCCTCCCAACACGCCTCCGGCAGTCATTGCCCTTGGGCAGTCATAGGCAGTCAACAATTGTACGATAACTTTATCAAATTCAACAACACATCAATATGTTTTTCTGTTAAAAAGCAACTGTAAAAATGCTTCAATTTTTAGGAGGCAAAAATACAGTTGTTATGATGCTTTAAATCTCGCATTATATAAGGCTTTTATCACAATCCATGTATTAGTATTGCGTTAAAGAGAGTGTTTACGGTAACGCAATCTTAATATCATTCGTGCTATAACATGCACCCCGGCAGTCATCGCCCCCGGGCAGTCATTAGGGCAGTCATCAATTATATAATTCCTTCAAAGGCAAGCCATTTTGCGCCATAGCAATCATAGTAGAATTTGTTCCCATATTCATTTTCAACCCATCGTTCTTTTGTGCTATACCATCCACGCAATTCCTGCCGTAGCTGTTCGTCACTTGAGATTGGTTCAACCCATACTCTGTCATACTGATTTAGCTTTGAGCGTTCAATCGGATTTGAGTATGGTGTGAGTGCCTCTGAGAACAATGGTGATTTACAATATAATGTCGGTGCTTTATCAAATGATATACTTTCTTCCATACTCAGAATGAGCTTTTCATTAATTGCGTCTATCATTAACCAACCATATTCCTTAGACCATACAGGCTGACCGTGCATAACCTTCAGGTTGCTTTTGGATATGGGTTTATCATTTTCAATAGTTAAAAATCCTCTGCCGAGCAAAAAATCGGTTGTTACCTTATACAAATCCGCCATTGCTTCAAGCTTTTCTATACCGGGAGCCTTCCTTTCGTTCTCCCATGCGCTCAGTGTGGGCTGAGATACCCCAAGTAGCTTTGCTGCCTCTATAACCTTTAATCCACTCATTTTTCTCGCTTCTTTATATTTTCTTGCCATAATAATCACATCCTGATAATTTTGTTAATAAAATTATACAGTTTTTTTATCAAAAAATCAATATTTGAGGAATAATTGTTGCCGAAAATCATAATTTATTCCTTTTCGGTTGTAAAATTACTCGTTTTTCTGTGTAATTATATAAACAGAAATGGAGGGTTTCATAATGAAAAGAATAACAAAAAGCATTTGGCTCATACTGACAATTATATCATTACTAACTGCACCTGCTTACGCTGCGGATGTCCCCAGAGAGTCACTCCCGGAAAAAGTGACCGAAGATGCTGTCATACTGACCGAGAAACTAATAAGTGGGGTTCTTGATGAAGTATCCCAACTCGGTCTGGGATATGCCGATGCAAAAAGCGAGTGTAATAGGATTATTTTTAACGAGGTAGTCAAAGGAAATACCGACGGTTACGGTTATGGCATACTCACTTCGATTGCGAACAATGCAATATTTCAGTATAGAGATATGTACCTGCGCCCTGACTATTATGTTGAACTTGAAAAACAGGTTCGGGTAATAATTGCAGATTTAATCATCGCAGTTGAAAATGGGTATGATTACAACGAGGCGAAGAAAGAGGCATACATTCTTATATATAAGTCCGTTGATCCGAACTTTGATGTGGAGCAGTTAACAACTAAAGACTTCTGCTATTGGGATATTCCCGCCGTTGATTCTGCAATGTTTAACAGAGCAAGAAAGCTGCTTTTTGAGGCACAGGAAAGATACAAAATTAATGCCCTGAACTGATGGCAGAAAATTGGCACAAAATTGGCACAGTTTTGCCGATGACATAGGATTATGAATGTGTTATAATGGTATCAGTCAAAAGTGGGCTTCACCGTCGAAGCTCACTTTGTTTTTTAGGAAAGGAGGAAACCATTATGAAAAAAGAAGTGCCGATTTGGGAAAAGAGCAATCTGACACTGGATGAGGCTGCAGCCTACTCCGGTATAGGCATTAACAGACTTCGCATGCTAACAGACAATGATGATTGTGAATTTGTCCTTTGGGTAGGTGCGAAGCGACTTATCAAAAGAAGAAAGTTTGATGAGTACATCGAAAAATGCTTTTCCGTATAAACGGCAGGCATTTAAGGTGCATTGAAAATGCTTGCGTAATTGGCGTAGTTGTGATACAATTTAATACATAAGATTAGTTGCTTTTTCAATGCAAAACATTGAAAAGGAGCTGATTTATATGTCTGACACGACGAAAAAAGGTAAAAAAGGCAGACGATTGGATAAAAACAGAATAACTCTTAAAAAGGGCGAATATCAGCGTCCAGATGGAGTTTACAGCTATCGTTGGACATCAAGATACGGTCAACGACACGAGGTTTATGCCGGAACCCTTGAGGAACTTCGGCGTAAAGAAGAGCAAATTAAACTTGATATTGCTGACGGTATCCGTATGGATATAATGTCAACCACAGTAAACGATTTGTTTGACCTGTGGTGCGACCTGAAAAGAGGGCTGAAGGATAATACTCTGCAAAACTACAAATATATGTATAATATGTTTGTCAGACCGACCTTTGGCAAAATACGTGTTGTTTCTGTTAAAAAATCCGATGTCAAGCGTTTTTACAACAATCTCTGTGATGAAAAGATCTTAAAAGTATCAACCATTGACACGATACATAATATTTTACATCAGGTATTTGATATGGCGATGGACGATAATTACATACGATTTAATCCCACAGAGAGAATGCTGAAGGAATTGAAGCAGGCACACAATTTCGAGCAGGAGAAGAAAAAGGCTTTAACTGTTGACGAGCAGAAGCTGTTTATAGATTACCTGAAAGGCACAGCAAGGTACAGACATTGGTATCCGGTATTTGCGGTAATGCTCGGAACGGGTATGAGAGTCGGAGAAACCGTTGGGCTTCGCTGGTGTGATATTGACCTTGATGAGGGCATCATAGATGTGAACCACACCCTTGTTTATTACAACCGCTATGACGGTAATGGCTGCAGTTTTGTGATAAACACACCAAAAACAAAAGCCGGTGAGCGAAAAATACCCATGCTTGATTTTGTAAAAGAAGCGTTTTTAATGGAGCGTGAATATCAGGAGGATGTGGGATTGACCTGCAAGGCAAGTATTGATTGCTTTACTGATTTTATATTCATTAACCGTTTCGGAGATGTGCAGCATCAGGGAACCTTAAACAAGGCTATCCGCCGTATTATTCGTGACTGCAATGACAAACAGCTATTGAAGGGTAAGGCAAATCCTGTTTTACTTCCGCCCTTTAGCTGTCATTCGCTCAGGCACACCTTTACGACAAGGCTGTGTGAGGCAGGCGTGAATATAAAGGTTATTCAGGATGTTTTAGGTCATAAGGATATATCTACTACAATGGATATTTATACAGATGTTACCAAGGACTTAAAACGGAGAGAATTTAATTCCCTGACAGACTATTTCGGAAGTATAGATTTGTAACACACTACGCCAATTACTACGCCAAAATTCCTGATTTAAACAAACAATTTTAAAAAGATACAAAATCTTAAAAGTGCCAAAAGTGGCTTAACTACGGGGTTTGTAAGTGTTTTTGTAAAAGGTTGCATTGTTGAAAGACACTTTTCCCCACAATGAAGCCACTTGATAAATAAAACCAAAAAGGCTGTAGCGTTTGCTACAGCCTTCTATTTATCATTTCGTTTTCTTTATTTTCTCCCAGTACGAAGCAATTGATATCTCATTTTTATTATTGCCCGCCTTATAATACACCGTACCTTTAATATTATCAGGAAGATACTGCTGGCTCACATAATTATTTTCATAATTATGTGCATACATATATCCCTGCCCATGTCCAAGCTTTGCCGCTCCGGCATAATGCGAGTCACGAAGAGAGTTCGGGATATTTCCCGTATCCATGTTTTCAACATCATACATAGCCGCGTCAATAGCACATATCGCGGAATTTGACTTCGGCGCCGTAGCAAGAAGTATAGCCGCCTGCGCAAGTGGGATTCTTGCCTCGGGAAGTCCGAGTTGCATAGCGCAGTCAACGCATGATTTTGTTATTGACACCGCCTGCGGATATGCCATGCCAACGTCTTCAGATGCAATTACCAAAAGGCGACGGCACGCTGAAATAAGGTCGCCCGCACTAAGTAATCTTGCAAGGTAATGAATCGCCGCATCTGCATCGGAGCCGCGAATTGACTTTTGAAATGCACTCAAAATATCGTAATGGCTGTCACCATCACGGTCATATCTCATCGCCTTTTTCTGTGCAGCTTCTTCGGCGCACGTAAGTGTCAAGGATATATTACCTTTTTTGTCAGGAGAAGATGACATCACACATACTTCAAGCGTATTTAATGCTTTTCTCACATCTCCGCCACTGATATTTGCTATAAAATCAAGCACTTGCTCGTCATAGCTTATCTCGATATTTCCCATGCTTTCTTTAAGGATATCTGTCGCTCTTATAAGCGCATTTTTTATGTCATTTGCCTCTACGGGCTTAAATTCAAATACATTTGAGCGTGACAAAATAGCATTATAAATATAAAAATACGGATTTTCCGTTGTCGAGGCAATCAATGTAAGCCGTCCGTTCTCTATAAACTCCAATAAGGATTGCTGTTGCTTTTTATTAAAGTTTTGTATCTCATCGAGATATAAAAGAGCGCCCTGCGAATTAAATAGCGTATCGAGTTCGCTTACAATTGCACGTATATCGCTTACAGATGCCGTCGTTGCATTAAGCTTATACAATCGCTTGCCAGTTGAATTTGCGATAATGTTTGCGACTGTTGTCTTGCCTGTACCGCTCGGTCCGTAAAATATCATATTTGGAATATTCTTTTTTTGTATAAGGTTATAAAGCACCTTTCCCTCTCCGAGAATATGACGCTGTCCTACAACATCGTCAAGTGTTTTTGGACGAACCATATCTGCTAACGGAAGCTGCATTTATATCACCTCTTTTTCATAATGTAAAAAAACGGCTGTATGACAACCGTTTTTACTGATACTTCTACCTTTAAATTATTTCTGCGAATTTTTATACATCGCGATTTCAACTGTCTTTGTAAGTACATCCGTATAGCTAAACGATACACATCTGCTTTCCGTGTCTTCTTCATTTATGCGGTCAAGTCTTACTGTAAAAATGCTTGGGTAGATGTTTTCAATTACTCCACGGCGCACTACCGCAGATTTACGTCCCTTCTTTGATGTCAGGCGAACCTTCCTGCCGATATTGTTCTGCAGGCTTTTTTTAACCTGTGCAAGGTCACTTCTTTCAATCACGAGTTTCACCCCTACAATCATTATAAAGCAATTTTAGCACAAAATGCATAAAAAGTCAAGGATTTTTTTCGTTTTCATTAAAGAATTGTTACAGTTGTTTTACATGCACAAGTTTTTCTTCCAAACAAATTGCTAATTTAGTTTCTCAATTATTTTCTCGCACACACTATTGCAGTCCAAATTATCACAATCAACGACTATGTCTGCATATTTTTCATAAATCGGCGTACGATCTTTGTATATATCAAAAAGAGTCTGCCCGCCTTTGAAAGCAATACCGCGCGTATCCATGTTGTGTATTCTTTTCTCAAGTGCATCAAAACTTGCACGAAGGTATATAACCGCCCCAAGCTTTTTAAGGCGGTTTGCAGCATCTTCTCGCAATACAACGCTTCCTCCCGTCGCAATTACACAATCTTGCTGACACATATTCATAACAATATCTTTTTCAATATCTAAAAATGCCTCCACGCCGTCTTTATCTATAATATCCTGCAATGCACGCCCTGTGCTCTTCTGGATTAATAAATCCGTATCGCAAAAGTCCTTGCGTAATATTTTTGCAAGCACCACACCTATCGTTGATTTGCCTGCACCGGGCATTCCTATCAAGATAATATTATTCATTTCTGCTATTCTCATCTCCATATCCATATAATAAACTATATTATATTCTAATTCTTAAACCGTGTTTTGTCAATTAAAATATAGTATTATTGCTGTAATGAAAATGTAAGAAATTCATATATTCTGTATAAAATATAGGGTATTTATACTTTATTATGTATAAATTGTATTTACTAGTCAACATATTGTATAAAACTGTTAATATATGAAAAAATTTATTTATTACCTCATTAAAAATAGCAAAATTAGTATTGATTATTTTTTAATAATGCGTTATAATGTAAATGAATATTTATGCTAAATTGGTATACTTGTCATCTTGTCGCCATTTTTCATAAGTATTATACATAGATTCTGTTTTTTATAACAAAAAACATCTATATGAATTTGCAGATTTCGCTGCAAAACACTTTTTAATTCCAGCAGACTTGACTTCTTTGTTTTTACAATGCTGCTTGGTTTATTATAAAAATTTTATATATAATTTTAGAGGGAGGCAAACAAATGAAATTGTTTAAACGTATGGCATCAATAGTTATAGTGGCTATTATGTTGCTTCAAACAGTAGCTTTCGCTGCTCCGGTACCTGAAGATGTAATTGGAACCGAGTACGAATCAGCTGCATCTATGCTTTGCGCACTAAATATCATGGTGGGCGACGGCAAAAAGTTCAAACCCAACGATGATATCACAAGAGCGGAATTTGCTCAAATTTTAATGAAGAGTCTTGCTCTTGATTCAGCCGCTGAAGGCTATTCTCCTGTTGGAATGTTTTCTGACGTTCCAAAGAAAAACATTTTTGCTCCGGCTATTGAACTCGGTGCAGGAATTGGCGCTATCAAAGGCTATGGCGACGGAAAATTTGGTCCAAACGACAAAGTAAAAGGTACAGAAGCCGTTAAGATGATGGTTTATGCAGCAGGCTATGAGGTACAGGCCGAGGCAACCGGTGCTTATCCGGCCGGCTATATGGCAATCGCTCGAGAAATCGGAATGTTAAAAGGTATTACTTCAATTGATTTTTCCGTTCCGATGACACGCGGTCAGGCTGCTATCCTTTGTGCAAACACATTAAAGGTTGATTACAACAAAAAGATTACATCAGGCGAACAGATTACATATGTAAAGGTAGACGGTGTAAACCTTCTTTCTGACAAGCACGACACATATACTGCAGAAGGTATTGTTTCAGCAAACGATGTTACAGGCCTTTACTCATCAAGCGCTCTTCGTGAAGGCAGAGTACAACTTGATGGTGCAAAAGGCGGATTGTTTAATGCAGGAGAAACAACGATTGCAAATTCTATCGGTCAGTATGTAAGAGCTTTTTATAAATATGACACAGATAAAGAAGAAGGCATCATTCTTTCATACGATGTTCTTGATAACAGAAACATCATCCAAAAAACGTCGCTTGAAAATATCGTGTATAATACTGTAACAAACACATTCGTTGAATATTGGGCAGATCCTGATAACGATAATCGTACAACAGAAGTTGATATTTCAAACGGGCTCGTATCAATTATATACAACGGCACTGTAAGAACTGTTAATACTACTGTAGCAACAACACTTGCTGAAGTTCAGAACAAAAAGGGTGACATCACATTTATTGATAACAACTCTGACAATAAGGCAGATGTATTGATTGTTAACGCTTACGATACGATTGTTGTAAACAGAATCAATACCACAGATTACATCTTTACAGATAAAATCGGTACATATTCGCCTGACACAAGCAACCCCGGTTCATACAAGGTTTCCAAGAAGGACGTAAAGATTGATGTTGAATCAAGTAATATTTCAGTAGAAATTGTTGATGTCGACGGCGATCCCCTTGAGTTTGATGATATTAGCGTGGGTGACGTTATTTCTGTCGCAACAAGCGACCCCAGCACACGTCAGTATATAAAGGTTATCGTTTCAGATGACAGTGTTGACGGTGCAATAACTCAAATGGCTAAAAAAGATGGCCTGTGGAAGCTTGCAATCGATGATGAATGGTATGAAATTACTCCTTCATTCTTCGATTACATATCAGAAGGCAAAGGCTTCGGTGCAACTAATCTAAAAATTGAGCTTGATAAAGAAACAACATTCTACCTCGACTCATTTGAAAGAATTGCGTTCTGTGATGAAATAGGCGTATCGGAAGATGCCAACTTCGGTTTCCTTAGAGAATATGCTCCGGGCAAAGGCGCCGACAACACAATGCAGTTCAAAATTTATTTCGACGAAGAATTTGTTATTTATTCCGCTGCAAATAAAATAACAATTGATGGCGTAATATGCAGAGAATCAAACGAAGTTAAGGCTCAGCTTGATGCTTCTTTAGCACAAATGGAAGGAGCTAATCTGCATAAAGGAGATACATCATTTACAGGTTACTACGCTGGAGTTACAGGCATATCGCCAATACTCTTTGAGCTTGATGACGATGATAAGATTATATCAATTGATACACCTTATCTAAACACAGCAGGCGGCGAATCTGAATATTCACTTCAGCCTGTGAAGAGCGGAACACTTCAGTTTAATCCAAGATCAACATACTTGGCAGGTTCTGCAACAATTAACGGTACTCTCTGGAAGGCAAGCTCATCAACACCTGTAATCACTATTCCGGGTAATGCTGGAGACCTTAACAAAGTTGAAAGCTACGATACAATAACACCGGGTTCACTTCCTATGATTGATACTGTTAATACAAGCAATACTACACCTTACGCAATGCTTTTTGCAACAGCGCCAAATTCATATAAGGTTGATTACATTCTTGCAAAAGCAGAAGCTTCAACAGAATCAGGAACACCGCCTAACTCTTCTAACTACTACAACATGGAAATGTTTATTGTTTCGGAAGTAAGCGAGTTGCTCGACGATGAAGGTAACAAAACAATTATGGTTTTCGGTATAGAGAACGGTGAAGAAGTATCCTATGCAGTAGATGCAAACTACTATTCAAACGGATATCTATACAGAGACATCTGGCAGAGAGTAGATTGGTCGTGGAAGGAACTACACAAAAATTCCGGTGTAACAAAGACTTATGACCAATTGACAACATCTGACTTGAATAGCGATTATTTCCCGCTTGCAAAAGCACCTGAAAGAACAAAGGAAAATCCTCTTCTCCCCGGCGACGCAATAAGAGTTTTCAGAGATGATAACGATGTGATCTACTGGGCTGAATCATTATTCTTATCAGACGCTAAAATAGCTCGTAACCCTGAAAGAGGAGACGGTGTTGACTCCGGTTCACGTTATTCGGCATTTGACCTCGCTCTTATAAACGATTATTCAGATGAAGATGCAAAGATGACATACCTTACTTATAAGACGAACGCCTTCTTTAAATCCGGCGGCATACTCGTTTCCAGAACAGAATCAGATATTACAAAAACAGCAGGTATGAGCGATACAGCGCAGTATGTTATGTTCTCAAAATTCAATACTGACTCAAACGGCTTTGTAACGGATGTATATGTGCCGCAGGCAAACCCTGATAATGGTTATCCCAAGAATAAGACATTCTATGCGGACGGCGCATATGTAGATTCTGCAATGACTCTTGATGCTTCATATGACCCGACAGCATTTTCATCAATTACAGTATTTGATGCATCAAAGCCGGAAGGCTATCAGGTATATTTAGGCAGCGAAGCTGACTTGCACGATGCAAGCTCATCATCAAAACCTGCAAGCCTGGTGCTTATGCAGTTCAGAGGATCGACTGCTCCATCACCTGTAAGAGCATGGGGTATGTATATAATTAAGTACTAATTTAAAACTACATAATAAAAGGGACGAATTTCTATCCGTCCCTTTTTATTTTTATCATATAAGTCACAATAAAAAGGCGACTGCTTTGGGCAGTCGCCTTTAGTGCTATCTATTATTATACGTTTCTGTTTTTTAGAAATGTAGGAATGTCTACATCTTCAAGCTCTGCATTTGAATTGAATTCCGGTGCCTTGTCATCATCTCCGAAGAAATCGGGAGAAACACTGTCAAAACCTGTTGCAACTACTGTTACTCTCATCTCGTCGTCAAGGTTCTCGTCGATTACAACACCAAATATAATTTCAGCATCATTATCAACAAGCTCGTTTGCAAACTGCATAACCTGGTTTGCATCAAACATTGTAAGGTCTTTACCGCCTGTAATGTTAATGAGTACGTTGCGTGCACCGTTAATCGATGTTTCAAGAAGTGGACTCTCTATTGCAAGCTTAACAGCCTCTGATGCTTTGTTGTCGCCCTTAGCAACACCTACACCCATATGAGCTATGCCCGAGTTTGACATTGTGCGCTTTACGTCTGCAAAGTCAGCATTTATGTATCCTGCACCAACAATCATATCTGAAATACCCTGTACGCCCTGACGAAGAATATCGTCTGCCATACGGAATGTTTCAACTATACCAGTGTTTTTGTCAATTATCTTTAAGAGGTTGTCGTTTGGTATTGTCATAATTGCATCTACGTTTTCACGAAGGCTCTTTATACCCGCTTCAGCCTTTGCCATACGCGGTCTTCCCTCAAACATAAACGGCTTTGTTACGATTGCAACAGTAAGTATTCCAAGTTCTTTTGCAACACCTGCTATAATCGCTGCAGCACCTGTTCCTGTGCCACCGCCCATGCCTGCTGTGATAAATACCATATCAGCACCTTTAAGAACTGCTTCGATTTCGTCCTTACTCTCCTGCGCTGCCTTCTCACCGATTTCAGGATTTGCGCCTGCGCCAAGACCACGTGTAAGCTTCTCACCTATTTGAAGCTTTGTATCAGCCTTTGAATCCTTTAAAACCTGTGCATCAGTATTAACAGAAATAAACTCTACACATTTAACTCCTGCATCAATCATTCTGTTTACAGCGTTATTACCGCCGCCACCAACACCTACTACTTTAATTTTTGCAACATTGCCTGTTTCCATATCAATATCAAACAACTTTGCTCCTCCTCACTGTTTTTCTTTTGAAAAATAAGTTTAATCAAATTGTAATCTTATCTATCTACTATTTTATCTCTTTTTTCGAATTTATTCAAGAGTAATCTTCGAATTATTGCAAAATTTTGAATAATTCTTGACCCAAATACGACAATTGCCGCCAAAGACAGGTCAACTCCAAGCTTTTTTCCTAAAAAAACAAGGGCAATTGCGACAATTGAATTAAAAAATAATCCCGTCACAAAAATTTTTAGGTTAAAATTTTTAGATAATGATGCGCTTATACCTCCGCATACTGAATCCATCGCCGCCAAAATTCCTATCGCAACATATATAGAGTATGCACTCGGTATATGAATATTTGTAATTGCAGCAATAATAGCTCCTGCTACAACCCCTATAATTACACCAACCATTACTGCTCACCCTCACTTTCAAAAATTACGGGTGTAGCATATTTATAATTTACAGTACCCGTGTAACGCGGTATGTGCACTTCATTTGATGTTTTTACGCTCACGCCGATTCCTACCGATTCAAATAAATCCGATAAGCCTCCGCGCATGTTTACTGCCGCCTCAAGTGTCTTCGGATCACCTATAGCCAAAATTTCAAACGGCGATGCGGTTTTCTGTTCATTTATCGTTATTACAGGTCCGACACATCGTATCGGTGTTGTACTGATGATGCGCTGACCGTTTATTGAATAAGCTTCGGCGCCTGCTGCCGCAAGCTCTGTAATAGCAAGACGTAAATCGCTGTCATGTATTATAAGTGCCTCGTTTTCCATCGTGGTCGCACCCGATATGGACGGACGCGTACTGTCGGATAGCGTAAGTACAATTCCTTGTCCCTTTACTTCTGTAAGTCCTGCCAGAACTTCGCTTCTTTTTAGCTGCTCTGACATTATTTTTGAATAATCGCTGCTATCCTCCGCCTGCTCACGATATTGATTTAGGTCATTTTGAGCACTATATAGCTGAAGATATAAATCAGCGTTTTTCTCTTTTTCCTTTCCAAGCTCAAGCTGCAGCTCCTCTGCTCTTTGTGACTGCATCGATTCGACTGCAACGTTTTTTCTCACACTCGTAAGCTGTGTCGTTATTGTAAAAGCCAAAATGGCACAAACGATTCCAAGCGCGAGTTGTGCCTTAATGTTTCTTTTGCTCATTTAGCGTCATTCCACCTTCACTAAACTATGGTCTGTAATAGGCGCTACCATCAATACGCAAATCTATTTCTCCTCTTGCATTCGGCGAGAGCTGATTGTAAGCAATCTCCGTGAAGGTCAAAATCTTTCGGTTTAAGCCGCTTATATCGCCGCAAAATACAGTAAGACGGTTTTCAAAAGTAAATTTAATATCTACCGTATTTGTTAAATCGAGCTTATTTACACCGCCATAAAATTCCGTTTTTTCAAGTTCACCTATGTATAATAATATTATATCAAATTTTTCGGCTGAGTCAATGCTTATTTTCTTTCCCAAAGAAAAATCTTTTAACTCGCAACCCATAATCTGGATGCAGTTTTGCGGCTCTTCGCTCATTATTTCGAGCGCCTTGCCGTCTTCATCAATAACTGCGTAGCCGCCCATATACTCAAAGTACGCGCGCGCATGGCTTTCAACTATATTTATTTCAACTTTTTTAGGGAAATTTCTTTTTACCTCAACTTCTTTTACATACGGAAGCGCCGAGATTTTGTCACGTGCATGCGACGTGCTTATTTTAAACATATTATTGCCAATATATATCCCGCTGCACGCTCTTATATCATCGCCATTAAGATGCGAGATTCCGTTTACATCAATTGCCGAAATGTTAAACCACGGCGTTAAAAACATCACTGTAGTACATACGATAACGAGCAATAACATAAGTAAGAATGTACGAAAAAATATTCTTCTTTTACGCCTTTTTTTCTGTCTTTTTATGTGGCGTGCACGGATGTCATCATTTTGTGATACAGCCCTCTTCTTTGTTCTCGCCCTGTTCATATGTATCTCATCCCTTTCAGTGATTCCTATTTATGAATCGTATTTTTGTCGTGTGATTTTCGCACCGACGCTTTGAAGCGTTTTTTCTATGTTTTCATATCCCCTGTCGATGTGGTATATGTCGCTTATAGTTGTTCGACCGTTTGCCGCAAGCGCTGCCACCACAAGTGCTGCACCGCCACGCAAATCCATTGCGCAAACATTTGCCCCGCTAAGTTCCTCTACTCCTCGTACAACAGCCATTCTTCCGTCTACCGTTATATCCGCGCCCATTCGGCACAATTCAAATACATGCTTGAATCTGCTTTCAAATATATTTTCAACAAATATGCTCGTTGCATCGGCTATTGTAAGTGCCGCCATAAGCGGCGACTGTGCATCTGTGGGAAAGCCTGGATACGGCTGTGTGCGCACTATTTTTACTGCATTTAATCTTTTGGGCGCAACGTGTACAATTCTTTGCTTTGTCGCATAAATTTTTGCGCCGTATTGCTCGGCCGTTGACAAATATGCTTCTAAGTGCTCAGGCACAACATTTTTAAGCTCAATCGTTCCGCCCGCTGCCGCACTGCACGAAAGAAATGTCGCGGCTGCAATTCTGTCGGGAATTACACTATGCTCTACATCATAGAGCTTCTTTACACCCTCAATCTGTATAACGCTCGTTCCTGCACCGCTGATTCTTGCACCCATGGCATTAAGATATTTTTGTAAATCTTCGATTTCAGGCTCTTTTGCCGCGTTTGTAATAACTGTTGTGCCTTGTGCGAGCGCTGCTAAAAGCATTATGTTTTCCGTCGCTCCGACACTTGGAAAATCCAGATGTATCGTCGTAGGAACAATCTTTTGGCAGCTGCAGTTTATGTACCCATGCTCCTCTTTTATACCAACTCCGAGCTGCCGAAATGCACTAAGATGCAAATCAATCGGCCTTGGACCAAGTTCGCATCCACCGGGCATCGCAGCTACTACTTTGCCAAACCTGGCAAGCACTGCCCCTAAAAAAATTACAGACGAGCGCATTTCGTGCATAAGCTTTTCAGATATCTCATACGATTTTAATGCCGATGAATCGACAACTAATGTCGAGCCTTCCATCTCAACGTCGCATCCTAAGTGGCGTAAAATATTTATTGATGCACGCACATCTTTTAAGTCGGGACAGTTATGTATAATATTTTTTGCGCCGTTTAAAACCGTTGCCGCAAGAATCGGCAAGACAGCATTTTTTGCGCCATGCAAATAAATTTCGCCCTCAAGACGGTTTTTACCTTCTATAACAAGTTTATCCATTTAAAATATACACCTCCGCAAACCTGCTTATTTTAATTGCTCTATATATTATGCAGGTCTGCTGATAGGCGTTACTTTCCTGTCAGCTTACAGGCAAGATCATATATTTTCTGCGATGCATCACATACACCGATTTTCTTTGCATTTTGTTCAATTTCTCTGAGCCTTTGTTTATCAGAAAGCAAATTATCTATTTCGCCTTTAAGCGCCGATGGACTTAATCTGTCTTCGCATAAAACCACTGCTGCGCCATTTTCTTCAAGCGCCTTTGCGTTCGTGTACTGATGATTATGCGCTACATTTGGCGATGGAATAAGTATGCTCGCCTTACCAAGCGCAGTAATTTCACTTATGCTTATTGCGCCCGCACGCCCTATTACAACATCAGCCGCAGCAAGTGCCATATCCATATCATATATGTAGTCACATACACGTATATTCTGATGCCTCTCTATTTCTATATCCTGCTTTTTAAGTTCATCTATTACTTCCTGGTAATTTCTTTTACCTGTTCCGAACATAAGCTGTATCGAGTCTGTTTTTACAAGCTCCTTTATATAACCTATAACAGCTTCGTTTATTTTTGCCGCGCCAAGACTTCCGCCAAACGCAAGCACAAACGGCCTTTCGTCGAGTCCTAATTTAGTGCGCGCTTTTTCTCTGTCGGCACAAAGTATCTGCTCTCTTACGGGGTTTCCCGTAAATACACATTTATCTTTTGCTTTTAAATAATCCTTTGTCTTCTCAAAGCTCGTGGCAATATATGATGCATATTTTTGTGAAAGCTTTACCGTAACGCCCGGAAATACATTTTGCTCATGTATAATTGACGGCACGCCAAGCTGGCCGGCCGCCGTCATCACAGGTCCGCTCACATATCCGCCCGTACATACTACTACATCAGGCTTAAAGCGTTTTATTATTTTTTTACTTTCAGATATCGCACGGATTGTCTTTAATACTACTTTAATATTATGTAGCGTCAAAGAGCGCCGAAAACCCTCGATATCAATAAACTCAATATCAAAACCCGCTTTTGGCACAAGTGTCTGCTCCATATTAAGACGCTTTCCTATAAAAAGTATCTGTGTATCATTATCGATTGTTTTTGCATATGACGCGATTGAAATCGCAGGATTAATATGGCCGGCTGTGCCACCGCCCGCAAGCAAAATTCTCATACGACTACCCCTATTTCTTTTCTTCTTTCTTTTTTTCGTATCCATTCGGACGGATTGTGTTCATTGTCTGGCGTGATATGTTAAGAAGTATTCCCATACAGCCAAGCAATATCATAAGCGATGTTCCGCCATAGCTGAAAAATGGGAGCGCAACACCTGTTGCAGGAAGTGTCGACGTTACAACGGCGACGTTTAGCGCAACCTGTATCGCAACAAGGCTCGTTATACCTGTCGCAAGAAGTGTGCCGAACATATCAGGCGCCTCCTGCGCGGTGCGATATCCTTTCCATATTAAAAATCCAAACAATCCAAGAACGATTACTGCACCTAAAAGGCCAAGCTCCTCACAGATTATTGCAAATATAAAGTCATTTTGCGGCTCCGGAAGATAGAGAAATTTTTGTCTGCTCATACCGAGTCCAAGTCCAAATATTCCTCCCGAGCCTATTGCATAAAGTGAATTTACAATCTGAAATCCCGCGTCTGCCTTATCAGCAAACGGGTCAAAAAACGTCGTTATACGCTCAAGCTGATATGGTTGCTTCCATATCATAATGCCAAGCACCGGAAGAGCCGCAAGTGCCAGAAAGGCAAAATGGCGTATGCGCGCTCCTGCTACAAGAAGCATAATTGCTCCGACGGCCACAATCACAAGCGTCGCACTAAGGTGCGGCTCTTTTAGTAATATAAGCGCATAAGCTCCCAAAATGATAATATAGATTAAAAGTCCGTTCTTAAAGCTTTTTATCCTGTCCTTTATATTGGAAAGGCTAAAGGCAAAAAAGACTATAACCGCGACTTTTACAACCTCAGACGGTTGAAGTGTGCTTATTCCTATATTTATCCATCGCCTTGCATTATTTCTTACAACACCAAGCCCCGGTATATATACCGAGAACAACAGAAGAAAACCTATAATAAGTATGGCAAATGCGTACTTTGCATATTTATGATAATCAAAATACGAAAGAGCTATCATCGCCGCTATTCCCATAATAGCAAAAATTCCCTGACGCGTTATGTAATAGTACGGATTACCCTGATATGCGCTCGCAGCAGGAGCGCTTGCAGAAAATACCATAATCAGTCCAAACACCACAAGTACAATTATTACGAGTAAAAGCGATGAATCGAGTGGGCGCTCATTTGCTTTTTTGCCGACGCTTGACATTAGCTCATAGGCGCCGTGTCTTATTTTTTTGACACTATTTACAGGAGGTCTTTTTGAGCCGGAAGATGCTTTTTTATTTCTGCCTGCTCTGTCAGCATTTACGCGCGATGAACTTTTTCTTTTTTGTGCCATGCTCTTTCCTCCTTAAAATTTTTTGCCAGATTTTATACTATTAAAAGCGGCAACAACGATAAGTATGCAACCGCACAAAATACAATTGTAAAAATACTAAATACAACTACGATTTTTACTTCTTTCCAGCCGCACATCTCAAAGTGATGATGTATCGGGCTCATTTTAAATACTCTTTTTCCCGTAAGCTTAAACGATGCTACCTGAAGCATTACGGAAAGTGCCTCTATAACATATATAATTCCTGCGATTACTAATATAAGCGGCATTTTTAAAACTATTGCTCCAGCTGCAAGCGCGCCGCCTAAAAACAAAGAGCCGGTATCGCCCATAAATATTTTTGCAGGATGCTTATTAAACATCAAAAATCCGATACATCCGCCCGTGAGAGCTATTAAAAATACTCCAAGCGCCACATTTGAAAAAACAAATGACACGATTGCAAAAAATAGCGATACGATTGCTGTGACACTCGTTGCAAGTCCGTCAAGACCGTCTGTAAGGTTTACCGCATTTGTAAAGCCAACCATAACAAAAACGGCAAAAACCACAAAAAACCATCCAAGCTCAAGCTCTATCGATGTAAACGGAATATAAATGCTCGTCTCAAGCAGACCAAGTGATTTTAAAACGAGCACAAATGCAACGCTAAACGCTATTTGAAGCGCAAGCTTTTGAAGAGCAGTGAGGCCGAGATTACGTTTTAGTACGACCTTTATAAAATCGTCTGCAAATCCGATAAGTCCGAAACCAAGCGAAAAAAGCATCACTACGATTACCGATAAGTCAGACACGAAAAACGCCGTAGCCAGAAGTGATGCTATTATAAACATTATTCCGCCCATAGTAGGTGTGCCGGACTTTTTTTGATGCCACGACGGACCTTCCTCGCGTATCTGCTGGCCAAATTTTAACTTATGCAAAAACGGTATAAGCATAGGTGCAATAATTATGCATATTAAAAATGCTATGACAAAAGTTAAAAGGTATGTAATTAGTACCGCTGTGTTGCTCTCCATCTACGAATCGCTCCTTATCGCCTTTGTTTTTATATTCTAACAAAAAATTTCCTTAAGAGCCTGCGCAATCTGCTCAAATCTCATAGAGCGCGATGCCTTTACCAAAACAGCATCGCCTTTTTCTATAAGCTTTTTAAGGCATAATGTAAGCTCTTTATTATCTTTAAAATGATAAACCTTTTTAGCATCCATTCCCATACTCTTTGCGCCGATGCACATATTTTTCGCTTCATTTCCAACACATAAAAGCATATCTACATTCATCCCCGCTATCTTTTCGCCGAGCTGTGTATGTGCTTTTTGTGCATAATCCCCCATTTCAAGCATATCGCCTAAAATTGCGATGTGTCGCTTTGACTTGAGTGCACAAAGCACATCAAGTGCCGCCTCAACAGATGATGGCGATGCGTTATAGCAGTCATTTATAAGTGTAATCTCTCCTGCAGATTCTATATTCATTCTCATGCCAGAAGGACAAAAGCCCGCAAGGCCCTTTGTTATCTTCTCATCTTCTATATCAAAGCTTTTTGCAATCGCAAACGCACAAAGTGCGTTGTATACATTATGTCTTCCCGGAACGGCTAACTCTATATGTACGCTTTTTTCGTCGTATAAAATATCAAACTCGATATGGCGCGGACTCTTTGCTATATTTACTGCCCTAAAGTCCACATCCTCATTTTCTATTCCAAACGTCGTTATCTTATACCCTTTTTTATGCTTGGCTTTAGAAAGCATATCGTCATCGCCGTTTAAAAAAAGCATATTTCCTTCATCAAAATAATCTACAATCTCCATCTTTGCCGAAAGTATTCCCTCGCGCGATCCAAGATTTTCTATGTGCGACATACCAACATTCGTAATAATCGCCTTATCAGGATGCGCAATCGAAACAAGTTTATGTATTTCGCCAAAGTGGTTCATTCCCATTTCAAGAACTGCAATATCGTGACTTTTATCGATATTAAAGACAGTAAGAGGCAATCCTATGTCGTTGTTAAAGTTCCCCTGCGTCTTAAGCACATTATACTTTTCCGAAAGTGCCGCCGCAACCATGTCCTTTGTCGTCGTCTTTCCAACAGAACCCGTAAGAGCTACTACATTTGTACGATTTCTTTCAAGATAGGAACGTGCAAGATTACAGAGTGCTTCTTTTGTGTCATCTACATATATCAGTGCTTTTTCACATGGCGTAATTTCTTTTTTATGTGTAAGTGATGCAACTGCGCCATTGTCAAATGATGCTTTTATAAAATCGTGCCCGTCAAAATTTTCGCCTACAAGAGGTATAAAGAGCATATTTTCTCCGCTTTTACGGCTATCCGTCGTAATTGATTTTATAATTATATTTTCGTCGCCGCATAAAAGCGTAGCGCCGAGAGCATCAACTATTTGCTTTATACTGATTGGCTCCATATGCTTTTCTCCTCTTAATACCATCTTTAACCTAATTATTTATCTCGTCAAGTATTTCTCGCACAACCTCGCGCTCATCAAAATGAATCGTTTCATCTTTTAAAATCTGATACGTTTCATGACCTTTGCCTGCAAGTACTATTATGTCGCCCTTTTTCGCGTTACAAAGCGCATAACGTATTGCCTCGCGTCTGTTTTCTATTCGTACATACTCGCAGCCGCTCTCTATTACGCCGCTCATGATGTCATCAATAATTGATTCAGGATCTTCCGTCCTCGGATTATCCGACGTGACAATAAGAAAGTCAGATAAATCTCCTGCACTTTTTCCCATTTTGGGACGCTTGCTTTTATCTCTGTCACCGCCGCATCCAAACAGCGTAATTACTCTCGCCTCTTTAAACTCATTAACTGTCGAAAGTATATTCTCTATCCCGTCAGGTGTATGCGCATAATCTATTATTACGGTAAAATCCGTGTCAGTATCAACTATTTCTGCGCGTCCCTTTACTCCGCCGGCATGCTTTAACGCATCAAGGCATGTTGGCATATCAATATTAAGCGTTCTTGCTGCGCATATTGCCGCAAGAGAGTTATACACCGAAAATCTTCCGGGTATTGCTACAGATGCGCTATATCTTTCATCTGCGCACAAAAGCTCATACTCCACACCTTTTGCACTTATGTGTATGCCTTGTGCGTGGGCATCGGACGGCTTGTCGATTGAATACGAAGTAATGTTTGCGCCGCATTTTTCTGCTATGCGCGCGCCATACTCATCATCTATATTTATAACTGCATTTTTGCACATCGAAAACAGCTTGCATTTTGCCGCAAAATAATTTTCCATGTTTTCGTGAAAGTCTAAGTGGTCCTGTGTAAGATTTGTAAAGACTGCCGTCTCAAACTCGCATCCGCCAACTCGGTTAAGCTCAAGCGCATGGCTTGAAACCTCCATAACAACGCATCCTACACCTTCAGCCGCCATCTGCGAAAACATTTTGTAAAGCTCATATGATTCGGGAGTTGTGCGCTCTGTAGGTATAATGCGGCTGCCAATCATATTCTGATTCGTGCCTATAAGACCAACCTTAATATTTTTTGCCTCAAGCATCGCCTTTATAAGATACGTAACGCTCGTTTTTCCGTTTGTTCCCGTAACGCCTATAAGCTTAATATCTTTAAGAGGATTGTTAAAATATGCCTTCGACATGTGTGCAAGGGCAAGACGCGTATCTTCTACATATGCAACTGGTACATCTGCGCAGATTTCGTCACTTGCTACGATGGCTGCAGCTCCGTTTTCGCAGGCGCTCTTTACGTATTTGTGACCGTCTGTGCTATAGCCTTTTATGCACACAAATACATCGCCTTTTTTTACACTTCTTGAATCGTATGCAATCCCCGAAACCTGTGTGCAAAGCGCCGACTCATCTTTTTTTATTTCAAGTCCGTCAAGCAGCGTCGAAAGCTTCATCAAAAATCGCTCCTCTCTAAATTTCTATATCAATCTCCGTCCATAAATACAAATTCTACTCTTACAGTAGACGCCGGATTTACTTCACTTCCGGCAGGCGGGTCCTGTTTGCTTGCAGGCGACTGTGACGCCTCATCAGATGCGCCGATTACCTCTATATTAAGTCCTGCGCCCTTAATTGCCGCGCGCGCATCAGCTACATTCATACCTGTGACATCGGGCACCATTACCTTTGGAATTTCCGACTCATGAGTATATATTATAACCGTCGAGCCCTTTGCAAGCGATGCTCCCGGCTTTGGAAGCTGCTGCATTGCGATGTCACCATCGCCTACTACCTCAATTGCAAAACCACCGGCTGCAAGTTGCTTTTTAGCTTCACTGAGCGCAAGTCCTCTTATTTCAGGCACATTTGACTGCATAGCCTTAAGCTCATCACCCTCGAGCTTTTTTTCATATCCAAGATAACGAAGAGTATCTTCGAGTATATTTCTTACTACAGGAGCCGCAATCTGGCTGCCCTGATACAAATCTCCTGTCGGCTCGTCGATTGCAACTATGCATAAAAGCTCCGGATCATCGGCAGGCGCAACTCCAAGAAACGACGCAACGTATTTCCTGTTTCCGCGCGGCTGTTTTTCCGACGTTCCCGTTTTGCCGCCGATTCTATATCCTTCAATTTTTGCTCCTCTGCCCGTACCATCGGTAACAACGCTTTCTATAAAGCCTCTCATCGTTTGCGAAGTTTCTTCCGATAAAATCTTTCTTACAAGTTCTGGCTCGAAATTCTTTACAACATTGCCATCAGCATCTGTAAATGCTTTTACTATATGCGGCCGCATCAGATTACCACCATTAACTACGGCAGAAATTGCCGCTGAAAGCTGAAGCGGTGTTACCTGGAAGGACTGACCAAATGTACATGTTGCAAGCTCAACTTCGTGCATAGCTCCTTCCTTGAAAAATACGCCCGAGCTTTCGCCCACAATATCAAAGCCCGTTCTTGCATCCATACCAAAGCTCTGGAAGTATCTACGGAATGTATCAACGCCAAGCCTTGAACCAAGCTCCATTAAAACGGGGTTGCACGAATTCTGAAGTCCTTGTGAAAGAGTTTCGTGTCCGTGTCCAACAGTCTTCCAGCAGTTTATTCTTACTCCGCCGACTACAGAATAGCCCGGACAGTTAAATGTATCGTTTACTGATGTTACTCCTTCTTCAAGAGCCATAGCGTATGTAAGTATTTTAAATACAGAGCCGGGCTCATATGTATCTGTTACGGCTTTATTTTTCCAAAGTGACTGCAACGCCACATTTTTAGCCGCACTTTGCTCATCTTGCGGAAGCGCCGATATAGATTCAAGCACATCGGGAATCGTTATTTCAAACGGTTTGTTTAAATCAAAGTCAGGCTTTGTTGCCATCGCAAGAATCTCGCCTGTTTTCGGTGATATAACGATTGCAAAAGCCCCCTTGGCGGGCTTGTTTTCTTCATACGCCTGTGCCAGATGCTTTTCAGCAAAATGCTGTATCGTTTCATCAATCGTAAGTACGACGTTAAGTCCGTCCTGTGAGTCGTACTTTTGCTCATATTTATATGGCATATCAACGCCTACGGCATTTTTCACTGAAATAACACGGCCTGCAACGCCCGAAAGCTCTTCGTCATACGCCTTTTCAATGCCATATAAACCCTGATTGTCTGTTCCTGTAAATCCGAGCACGTGCGATGCGAATGTTCCATAAGGGTAATATCGCTTCGTGTCTTCCTCAAGATATACTCCTGCAAAGGCCTTCTTCGTATCGTCATCAGCTTTAAGCTTTCTTATCTGATCTGTCTGCTCACTTTCAACCTTACGCTTAATGATTTCATATGCCGAATTTTTTGTAATCTTTTTATATACGTCTTCATATTCGAGCGACAAAATCTGCGCAAGCTGTGTTGCAACTAATTCCTGTGAGTCAGCCTTTTTTATCTCGTTTGGCGATACAGTTACCATTTCTACCGATGCGCTCACTGCAAGTTCTTTATTGTTTCGATCATATATCGTTCCGCGCTTGCTCGTTATGATATTGTCGCGCGTCTGTTGCTGTGTCGCCGCTTTTTTAAGCTCTGCTCCTTTTATTACCTGCCACCACGCCACACGGCCTGCAAGCACTACAAATGCAAAGCAAAATACAAGCATAAAGACAAATATGCGCTTTTTTACCTTTCTTCTTGGAGCCTGCATATATATACCTCCACAAATTTTGTCGCACCGCGACATAAACGTTTTAAAGTTTCTTTAAATGCAAATAAAGCAAAACACTATATGCGCTTTTTAATGCACAAAAATACTTTGCTTTTGATTAGTCATATACCACATATTCTTTTTGATGTGATAATAAAAAGTGAGACCAAGAGATTTGCTTTTCAAATCGCTCTCAAGCCTCACTTTCCAACGTTGCTTTGGTAATGGATTGATTTGCTTTATTATAATATAAGCTTAATTTACACCAAATATTCCAAAAAGATTTCTCATACTGTTTTGTATGTTTTGCTGAAGATTCGTGCCAAAATTCTTTTCTGAAACCTTTTCAACGTAATCTTCTTGTTGTATGTTTATGTATACTGTACGGGTTTTCTCGGGACGACTCATTGCATACTTCGTTGCTGCCGCTTCTTCAAGTGCATTTAAATCTATTGCCTGCTCGGCTGCAATCTGCGCACGCTTTGTTTCGCTTTGCGCTTGCTCAAGTCTGTTCTCAAGGCGGCTTATTTCGCTGCTTTTTTCATAAAGGCTTACTTCTCTGCTCACAAGACAAAATGCGATAGCAAATATAAGCGCCATATAAAATACGGCCACTGCAATATTAAGGTTTTTAGCCTTTGCCTTTTGCTGCTCCATTCTTTTAAGCTCTGCTTTTCTTTTAAGCGCAGCTTGCGACGGCTGATAGCTCGGCTTATAGCCCGGACTTATTGCAAGATTTCCGTTTGTGCGCAACTTCATAACCTCCCCACAGTAATTTTTCCCCTACGTTTGTATTAAAGCTTTTCTATAACTCTTAATTTAGCGCTTTTCGAGCGCGAATTGTACTCAAGTTCTTCTTTCGATGCGACGATGGGCTTTGAAGTAATGAGCCTGACCGCCGGCTTAGCGTTACATACACATACAGGAAATTCCTTCGGACATGTGCAACCACGCGCATGAAACGCAAACTGCTCTTTTACTATTCTGTCTTCGAGCGAATGAAACGTTATTACCGCAAATCTCGCTCCCGCTTTAAGTCTTGATATAAAATCATCTATTGCGCCCCGAAGAATCTCAAGTTCGCCATTTACCTCAATTCTTATTGCCTGAAAAGTTCTTTTTGCAGCGTTCCCGCCTGTCATACGAGCCTGCTTTGGAATCGCAGCATTTATGACAGACACGAGCTGAAATGTGGTTTCTATCGGCTTAATGCTTCTCTTTTGCACAATAAACTGTGCAACTCTTTTTGCCCAGCGCTCCTCACCATAATCCATTATAATTTTGGCAAGGTGCTGCTCGTCATAACCGTTTACTACGTCGTACGCGCTTATCGGCGCGCTCTGGTCCATCCTCATATCGAGCGGCGCATCATTTATATAACTAAATCCCCTGCTCGCCTCATCGAGCTGATGCGATGACACACCTAGGTCGAGAAGTGCACCGTCAATTTTGTCGATGCCAAGAGTAGATAATACTTCGTTTATATTTTTAAAGTTGTTTTTTACAATACGAACTTTTTTGCCAAATTCATCAAGTCTTTCGCTTGCCGCCTTAATAGCATTATCGTCACGGTCAATGCCAATGAGCATACCATTATCCGAAAGTTTTTCTGCTATATGTGTGCTGTGTCCCGCGCCGCCAAGCGTACCGTCAACATAAATTCCGTCAGGTTTTATGTTGAGGTTTTCTATACACTCATTAAGCATTACAGGTATATGCTTAAACTCCACGATGCATCACCGCCTAAAAATCCATTCCTATAGAGCCCATGCTGTCAATCACATTTTCAAGAGTAATCTCTTTGTCGCAATATTCGCTCCATGTCTTTGTATCCCAGATTTCTATACGGCTTCTTACGCCTAAAACCTTTACATCTTTTTCAAGCCCCGCATACTCACGAAGATATTGCGGAAGATTTATTCTTCCAAGCTTGTCCACTTCACATTCTACAGCGCCAGAAAGAAAGAATCTTACAAAGGCAGCAGCCTTTGGATTTGTCGTAATCGGTATATTTGAAAGGTTTTCTTCAAACTTTGCCCATTCATCGCGCGAGAATACAAACAAGCATTTATCTGTGCCTTTTGTGACATAGAAAATCTCGCCCAACTCATCTTTTCTAAATTTGGACGGTATTATCATTCTGCCTTTGGCATCTATGTTGTGACTGTATTCGCCGATAAACAAGCTTTTCACCTCGACTTGTGATAGTTGCAATAGTATTTTAACATAATTTTTAACCACTTGCAACCACTTTTTCACACTTTTTACCCTTTACACTCAAATTTTACACGATTTATTTCACTTTTTCAATAGTTTTTTATATTTTTTTTTAAATTTTTATAAAAATTTTTTTACATTGGGCTATTTTGTATAAAACTGAAGCATCTTTTTATATAATTTGTATATAAAACAAAAAAACCGTTTTGCAATAAAATCGCAAAACGGTTTTTAATCATATTTAATTATTAAATATTTTCCGACGGCGTATAAACAATAATCGCCTCGCCAGAGCCAACCTCGACGCTCGCATTACACGACACAAAAACATTGCTTACTCCTGTGGATGGAAGCGGCTGGGCTGTAAGCTCATACATAAGGCCTCTCGTCGTAATTTCGCCTACATCAGAAAACGGAATTACCGAAAGTAAATCGCCCACATTTCCTTTAACGCTGATTTTGCCGGCACAGTACCATAAAGTCGATATACCGTCAAAAATCGCAGCGCTCACATTGTTTTGAAACATCGTTTTTAAAAGATAAATATTTGCAAGAGCGTGGTCGATTCTTCCGCCTGTAGATGCCAAAAACAATATTTCATCTGCACCATGCTCTACCACATACTTTGCAGCAATCTCGCTATCTGTAAAATCTTTTTTTACCGGATATGTTTTTATGTTTTCACACTCTATCTTTGCGATATCGCAGGAATCAAAATCTCCAAGCACAGCGTACGGCGTTACGTTCATTTTTTTTGCATGCTCATATCCCGAATCGGCACATATAATCATGTCCTCTTTTTTTATCTGCTTTTTTGCACGCTCATAACTTCCTATGTCGCCGCCGCATATTATAACCGCTCTCACTTTAAGCCTTCCTCACTTTTCGCAGCAAGCTCAACAAAACGTCTTGTTTGCGCTACTAAATCATCTGTATTAAAGATGGCACTTCCTGCTACGACAGTATTTGCTCCCATCTTTATTACGTGCTCTAGGTTATCGAGCTTAATACCACCATCTACGGATATATCTACGCCTTCGCGCACAAGACTCTTAAGCTGCATAAGCTTTTCATCTGCACAATCAAGATATCCCTGGCCGCCAAACCCCGGCTCAACAGACATAACAAGCACTAAATCGAGCTCATCAAGCACGTCGGCAATTTCTTCAACCTTTGTCGCAGGCTTTATCGAAACGCCTGCCTTTTTGCCGCACTCTTTTATCTTCTTTATGCAGCCGCGCAAATCATCCGTCGCTTCTATATGCACAGTTATAATGTCAGAGCCGGCCTTTGCAAATGCCTCTATATATCTTTCCGGTCTGTCAATCATAAGATGCACATCAAATACAAGATCTGAGCATTTGCGTATGCTCGAAATAAATGTCGGGCCCATCGCGATATTCGGCACAAACGCCCCGTCCATTACGTCGATATGAACATATTTTGCTCCGCCTTCTTTAATTGCAGCAAGCTGCTCTTTCATGCATGAAAAATCAGCAGATAAAACTGATGGTGCTATTTTTATCATTGTTATCTCTCCTTTTGTCGTCTATCTTTCCCATTCTTTTATTTGTTTTAATTGTTCATATATATTTTTATAGCTTTCATGGCGCATCTTCGAAATTTTTCCTTCATCAAGCGCCTCAAGAACGGCACATCCGGGCTCGCTTGTATGCGAACATCCCCTGAATTTACATTTGCCGATATACTCTTCAAACTCTATAAAATAATTCTCAAGCTCGTTTGCCCGTATTTTCGGCATTTCAAAACTCGAAAACCCCGGTGTGTCGAGCACGAGTGCGCCATCAGCAAGCTCTAAAAGCTCTACGTGACGTGTCGTGTGGCGTCCGCGCCTTATCTTCTCACTTATTTCTCCCGTTTCAAGCGCGCCTGCTCCAAGTGCATTTAAAAGGCTCGATTTTCCGACACCGGAATTTCCTGCAAATGCCGTTATCTTGCCCGATAAAAGCGACTTTAATTCGTCGATTCCTTCACCGCTTATTGCATTTGTTATAACAACTTTTATGCCGGAAGCGCGATATATCTTTTCAAGCTCATCAGATGTTGTCAGATCCGATTTGTTAAGGCATAAAATCGCATCAATTCCGCTATGCTTTGCTATGATAAGAAAACTGTCAATCAAAGATGGATTCGGATCAGGCGATGCAAGTGCAGCAACAACTGCAAGCTGATTGATGTTTGCTACTGCGGGCCGTATGAGCATCGATTTTCGCTCATGAATCTTTTCTATGCTTCCTTTGCCGCCGCGTGCCTCTATATCGACATAATCGCCTACCATAGGCACGTTTGCGTCCTTGCGAAACTTTCCTCTCGCCTTACATTCATACATATTGCCGTCGGCTTTTACATAGTAAAATCCGCCTATGCCTTTAACAATTACACCTGTCGTAAAAACGCCCCCTAATTAAAAGTTAATCGTCTGTGTTCCCACAAGAGTTCCATCGTGATATATTTCAAGCTTTGCACTGTTTCTTCCCTTTACGGGTATGTCAAAGTTTATCTCGTTTTTATAGTGGGTTTGATTGTGTATTTCTTTTCCATTTGCAAGTACACGCACATGCGTCGCATCTTTATTTTGCGGCACAGGGAATGTAATCGTCTTAACCTTCATCGGTTCAGGTGTTGCGGCAGCGCCCTTACTTACGGTAAGCGTAATCGCACTTCCCTTTTCTGCCTTCTCCGCTGCAAGCGGACTTTGTTTTATTACTGTTCCCACAGCCTGCTCAGACTCTTGCTCTGCCACATTTCCTACAACAAGGCCTGCATCTTCTATGGCATTTTTCGCCTGTGCAAGTGATTTGCCGATTACGTTAGGCACGTCTACCTGCTCTTTGTCAGATTTTTTGCTTACATACAGACGAACCGTGTCGCCCATTTTTGCAACAGTTGATGATACAGGTAATTGACGGATAACGTATCCCGTTTCAACAGTTTCACTTTCCTCATCGGAAAATACGACCACAAATCCCATATCCTCAAGCATCGTTTTTGCATTTTCTATCGCATAATTCACTACATTCGGCACAGTTAGCTGTCCTTCACTTCCCGTACTTACCTTTACGCGAACTTTTGAGCCTTTTTTAACGCTGCGTCCTGCGGCGGGCTCTTGTGAAATTATTGTATCCTTCTCATACTGAAGTGAAGCAATTTCCTCTTCAATATCGATGGACAGCCTTGCACTTTTTATGAGTTTTTGTGCTTCGGTAAGATTTTTGCCTTCAATTGCCGGAACTACGGTCTCATCAAACTGCCACGAACCAAAGCCACCAAACCACGATAAAATCACTACTCCGATAACGCCGAGCAAAACGATTGCCGATGCAATAGCAAGCCATACCATTCTCTTCTCGCTTTTTGTAAGCACTGCTTTTTTCTTATCGTCTTTTTTTCTATTCGTTTTTGATTTCGAAGATGAACCTCTTCGTCTTGCGCTACCCATTTCTCTTGCGCCTCCTGCCATTATAACATCATCTTCGTCAGATAAGGAAATCGGCATATTTGACAGCACTGCATCAAGGTCAGAAAGCATCTCACCTGCACTTTGATAGCGCAGATGCTGTTCCTTGCTCATCGCCTTAAGTACAATTTTTTCAACATCTTCCGGTATATCCGGATTTATTATGCGCGGCAACGTAGGCTGCTGCGACATATGCATCATGGCTACCGATACGGCGCTGTCTGAATTAAACGGCACACGTCCCGTAAGCATTTCATAAAGAGTGATGCCTGCCGAATAAATATCCGATTTTTCATCGGTGTATCCGCCACGTGCCTGCTCGGGCGAAAGATAATGCGCCGAGCCGATAACAGCACTGTCAGCAACTGTTGTCGATTCTGATGCTGCTCGTGCAATACCAAAATCAGTTACTTTTGCAACTTTATTTTTCGTTATTATAATATTGTGCGGCTTTATGTCGCGGTGGATTATTCCCTTTTTATGTGCACATTCAAGCGCAGAACAAATCTGAGACGCATATCCGACTGCTTCTCTCCATTCAAGCGCTCCATTAGTCGTTATGTACTCTTTAAGCGTAGTTCCTTCCGCAAGCTCCATTACAATATAATTTATATCTTCTCCTATTCCTACATCGTATACAGAGACAATATTCGGATGCGAAAGACTTGCGGCTGCCTGTGCCTCTGTTTCAAAACGCCTGATAAAGTCACTGTCCCCTAAAAATTCCGTCTTTAGCGCTTTAATCGCAACCATTCTGTTAAGAAGGCGACATTTTGCCTTATATACATCCGCCATTCCGCCTGTACCTATTTTTTCTATTATTTCATATCGTCCATCCAAAAGCATGCCAACCTGTATATTTTCGCTCATAATACAGCCATCCTCTCTTGTATTGAAATTCATCAAAAAGAAACTCGTTTACTCGTTCATTATTAAGACTGCACTTATATTATCCTCGCCGCCTGCATCGTTTGCCATATGTATAAGTTTTTCTACTTTTTGCTGCGGCAAAAGCGCCTCATCTTCAATTACATTTGCGATATCTGTCCCCAAAACCTTATTGCTAAGTCCGTCCGAGCACAAAAGCACGCTTTGTCCGTCATATTTAAACTCGTATATATCAGGCTTTATCGTTTGCTCTGTGCCGAGCGCCTGCATAATCACATTTCTTCTCGGATGATTCTTCGCTTCCATTTCACTTATTTCACCCTTGTCAACAAGATATTGCACGTATGATTGGTCTTTAGTTATTTGTTTTGCCTCGCCATTTTCAATAAAATACGCTCTGCTGTCACCGACATTTGCGACAAGTGCCTTATCTTTTCGTATCGCAGCTAAAACTATCGTCGTACCCATGCCGTCGAGCTCTTTGTTCTTTAAAGAGTATTCATAAACCTGTGCATTTGCATAATTGCAACACGACGTAAGAAGTGAGACGAGCTTTGCATTGCTCATGTTATCCTCATAGTCTTCCATAATCGTCTTTCTTACACATTCAACCGTGATTTTGCTTGCCGTGCTGCCACCTTTTGCGCCGCCCATGCCGTCTGCCACAACGGCAAAAACCGTGTCGCCAAGCATAAATGCGTCACAGCAATCCTGATTTTCTTCTCTCACTTTTCCGACATTACTGTCAAAAACATATATCACAAAACCACCTCCCAATTTGTGCAGATTGTTTTTTGTATAGTATATGTATATTTATATTATAACCTCTTTTGTCTTAATTGTCCACACGAAGCTGAAATATCTGAGCCGAGCGAACGGCGAACAGTTGCCGCAATGCCCGATGACTCAAGGATTTTTATAAAATTTTTAATCGCTTCGTCACTGCTTTTTTTATATTTTCTCTCTTCTACATTGTTTACAGGTATAAGATTTACATGACACATTATGCCGCTGAGTCTTTTAGCAAGTTCACGCGCGTTATCCGAGGAGTCATTTACATTTTCAATCATAGCATACTCAAACGTTATTCTCCTCGTTGTAACCGACTGATAATACCGAAGTGATTCTAAAAGCGTATCGATATTCCAGCGCTTATTTACAGGCATTGTAGCATTTCTTATGTCGTCATTGGGCGCGTGAAGTGATACAGAAAGCGTAATCGGCAGATTCATTTTCGCAAGCTCATATATATTGTCTACTACGCCGCACGTTGAAAGCGTAATATGACGATAGCCGATGTTTATGCCACGCTCATCATTTACATTTATTAAAAAGCGTTTAACGTTTTCAAAATTGTCAAGCGGCTCTCCGATTCCCATCATTACAATATTTGATATCCTTTCACCGATATCCTTTTGTGCTAAAAGCACCTGCAGGAGTATCTCTCCCGCAAGCAAATCTCTTTTTTTGCCGCCTATTGTAGATGCGCAAAAGTTGCATCCCATACGGCAGCCCACCTGCGAAGATATACATACCGTAATACCGTGATGATATCGCATTACAACGGTTTCTACACATTCTCCGTCATCAAAGCCGATAAGATATTTTATCGTGCCATCAAGCTTTGAGATAAATTTTTGCTCGATATGTGCTCTGCTTATGTACGAACACTCACAAAGCTTTTCGCGAAGCTGTTTTGAAAGAGATGTCATCTCATCAAAGCTGTTTGCACCTTTTTGATGAAGCCACGAAAAAATCTGTCCTGCGCGAAAACGCGGCTCGCCCATATCAGTAATAAATTTTTCAAGCTCCTCATACGTTAAGCTTCTCAAATCAGGCATCATTTGTTCTCCCTTTTCATCTTACATATAAAAAATCCGTCAATTCCGTCAACGTTTGGATAAAACTGAATATATCCTTCTTTTGCGCTTTCCTTTGTGTACTTCTCTGGAAGTACATTTTCAATCGGGCATAGAGAAAAGTCCTTATGCTCGTTTAAAAATTTGTTAACTACTTCTATATTTTCATCTTTTGATATTGTGCACGTGCTATACACTAACACGCCACCGTCTTTTACGTATTGGCTGCCACTACAAAGAATATCATACTGCAAACTGCATAGCTCACCCATTTTAGATATATCAAAACTCCATTTTATATCAGGCTTTTTTCGTATAATTCCAAGTCCGCTGCACGGCACATCGGCAAGCACAGCGTCGGCACTGCGTACATATTTATCCTTGCAAACCGCACTGTCGGCAACATCGGCTTTTATGATGTCTATTCCAAGACGCGACGCGCTGTTTTTTATAAGCTCTACTCTGTGTTTATGTATATCAAACGAATATATCTCGCCTTTGTTTTTCATAATTTCAGCCATGTGCGTACTTTTTCCGCCGGGCGAGGCGCATAAATCCATAACAGTATCGCCGCTCTTTGGCGAAAGGACCATGGAGGCAAAATATGAGCCAACACCTTGCACGCTAAAGAGTCCTTCGCGAAAAGAATTTAGCGATGAAACATCGCCTCCCATAAGCACAAGTATGTTTTCTATATCTGTCTTGCTCGCCTGCACTTGTTCTTCTTTGAGGCGCTCAATAAGCTCATCTTCATTTATTTTCAGCGTATTTACACGAATGGTAATAGGCGCGTTTTCATTTCCGCCCTCCAGAAGTTTTTCTGTAAAATCGTATCCGTACTCATCTGCCCACATTTTCACAAGCTCATTTGGGTATGAATAAATTATCGCCAGCCTCTCAAGTTCATCTTTTGGAAACTCTAAATCGTTTTTATTTTGCGAAACCTTTCTTAAAAGTGCATTCACAAAGCCTTTTGAGCGATATGCAAGCTTTCCTGCAAGCTTTACGCTCTCATTGACTGCCGCGCTGTCAGGCACTCTCTCAAGCTTTATAATCTGGTATATTCCCATTCGTAATATCAAAAGCACATTTGTCGATAGTTTTTTTAGCTTTATACTTGAAAAGCGCGATATTACATAATCAAGAAATTTTTTATACTTTACACTTCCGTACACAATCGTCGAAACGAGTCGTCTGTCCGCATCGCAAAGCGCAGAGCCGTAAAGACCTTCTTTTAGAGCAATATTTGAAAATGCATCTTCACATTCAATTTTATACAATATTTTAAACGCACACATACGTGCATTCATATTCATATCGCCCACAACATGAAACCTCTCTTAATCTAATCGTTTCTTCTTCCAAAAAGCGTCAATATACGAATAAAGCTTCCAAGCGCCGCAAGCATCGATGCAACATATGTCATCGCAGCTGCGCCAAGCACTTTCTTTGCCGCACCTGTTTCTTCAAGCGTTAAAACATCATACTCGCCAAGTACTGCGAGCGCACGTTTTGACGCGTTAAGCTCAACGGGAAGTGTAATAAGCGAAAACAACACGACTGCGCCATATAAAATGATCGCAAAATCCACAAGTCCGCCAAGCTCCATAAAAAAGCCGAGCAGTATAAGCGGCATCGCAAGACGCGAAGAAAAGTTTACTATGGGTACTAAAAAGTTTCGGAATTTAATCGGAATATACCCTTTTGCATACTGCATCGCGTGTCCCGCCTCATGTGCCGCAACGCCAATCGCAGCCACAGACGTCGAATCATAGACGCTTTGTGAAAGACGAATCACATTCGTGCGCGGATCAAAATGGTCCGTAAGGCTTCCGCCCACACGCTCGATTTCGACATTATTAAGGCCCGCTCTGTCAAGTATCATTCTTGTTATCTGCGATGCTGCGACTCCTTTTTGTGTAGTATATTTAGAATACTTTTTAAAGGTAGAATTCACTCTTGCACTAGCCCACATCGATATAAGAAGCGGTATGAGTACATATATAAGATATGTGCTGTCAAACATTGGATAGTAGTACATAGGCATTTCAATCATTCCTTTCCAAAAACCATGCCTTCATCTATGGCGTGGCCCGACAAAAAGTCGCGCACATTCATCATTTTCTTTCCTTCGAGCTGCACACTTTTTATGCTTACGCTGCCATCAGCGCACGAAACGACTATTTCATCGCGTCCTGCGACTATAACGCTTCCGCACTTGCCTTGTTTTTGCGCTGCAGCTATGCTCGCTTTTCCGATTTTTAACACCTTTTCGCCAAGGTACGTGTAAGCGTACGGATACGGAATCATGGCACGCACAAGATTAACGATGCTTGCCGCACTCTTATTCCAGTCAATAAGCGCCGTCTGCTTTGTAATCATCGCTGCATATGTGCTTTCCTCGTCATTTTGCTTTTGCGCCTTTACGCTGCCGTCTTTTACCATATTAAGCGTTTCAACAATCGCCTGCGCACCTAATTGCATAAGCTTATCGTGAAGCGTTGCGCTCGTTTCTTCATCGTCAATATCTACTTGCTTTTTTAGTATCATATCACCGGTATCAAGCCCTTTTTCCATATACATCGTCGTAACGCCCGTTACCTTTTCGCCGTCTATAATACATCTTTGTATCGGCGCTGCGCCTCTGTATTTCGGCAAAAGCGATGCATGTACGTTTATGCAGCCGTACTTCGGAAAATTAAGGACATATTCGGGCAAAATCTGACCGTATGCAACAACAACAATAACGTCGGGTTTTTTGCTTTCCAAAACTTCCATAAGTTCGCCGTTTTTTATGCTTTGCATCTGATAAATTTCTATTCCACGCTCATTTGCATACTCATGCACAGGCGTCTTCTGCATTTTATGGCCTCTGCCCTTGGGTCTGTCAGGCTGACTCACGGCAGCCACAACATCAAATCCATTTTCACAAAGTGCACGAAAACACCCTACTGCAAAATCGGGTGTGCCCATAAATAATATCTTCATAAATCGTACCTCTTATTCATCGTCACTATTATCAATATACTCTGTCACTTTATCGATAAAAAGACCGCCGTCAAGATGGTCTGTTTCATGGCAAAATGCTTGCGCCAAAAGACCTTGTGCGCTGTATTCGTGCATATTACCATATCTGTCCTGCGCTTGTAATGTTACCTTTTCAGGACGAATTACATATCCGTGTACGCCGGGCACGCTAAGACAGCCTTCAGCTACCTCATGGCTTCCCTTAGTAGAAATTATCTTAGGATTTACAAGCTCAAATCTTTCGCCTTCTTCGCGTGTGTCCACAACGACAACGCGTTTTAAAATTCCTACCTGTACCGCCGCAAGACCTACGCCCTGCGCTTCGTACATCGTATCAAACATATCATCAATCAACTCACCGAGCTTTTCATCAAAAACACTCACTTCACGGCTCGTCTTTCTTAAAATTTCATCGCCTTCTTCGCGTATAAGCCTGATTGCCATTTTCCTTCCTCCATTTTTATATTATGACAAGCTATTCGGATTTTTGTCTACCGAAACGCTTACATATTTTCTGTTTTCATCTTTTGATGCATCGGCTATAAACGCCTTTAATATATCGTTTAACCCATCTGCATCTTCACATTTTATTACTATCGAGTAGCGGTATTTGTCCTTTATTTTCGATAACGATGCTGCGCTCGGACCAAGCAGGAGCGTTTTTTGCGTCGCATCTTTTCTTAGCGATGCTCCTAGCTTTTTTGCTGCTCTGTTTGCATAGCGCATAGCCATCGCCTCATTTGTCGCGCTTATAATTATCGATACAAGCTCACAAAACGGCGGGTAATTCATCGCCTTTCTGATTTTTATCTCGTCGTTATAAAAGCCTTTGTAATCGTGATTTTTTGCATGCACAATCGCACTGTGTTCGGGTGTATATGTCTGAACTATTGCGCGTCCGCAAAGCTCGCCGCGTCCCGCTCTGCCGCAAACCTGTGTTATAAGGCTAAACGTTCTTTCTGCGCTCAGATAATCATCTGCATAAAGCGATGCATCTGCCGCCACAACACCAACCAATGTAACAAGCCCGAAATCGTGGCCTTTTGAAACCATCTGTGTGCCGATAAGTACGTCTGCCTTTTCTTCTTCAAATTTTGCCAAGAGCTTTTCGTGGGCGCTTTTTGTAGACGTCGTATCAAAGTCCATTCGCACTGTCGAAATATTTTCGAACTTCTTTTTAAGCTCTTCTTCTAATTTTTGCGTTCCTGCACCAAAATATTTAATGTATTTGCTGCCACACTCGGGACATACGCTATAATTTTCATGAGTATAGCCGCAATAGTGGCAGGTAAGTTTATTTGTATACCTATGGTATGTAAGTGAAATGTTACAATGCGGACATGTTACTACATGTCCACAGCTTCTGCACGAAACAAATGTCGAAAAGCCTCTTCTGTTTAAAAAAAGAATACTCTGCTCGCCGTGCTCTATATTATATAAAAGCTCGTGCGAAAGCATATCGCTAAACATTGAGCGATTGCCGTTTGCAAGTTCTTCTCGCATATCCGTCACATACACCGTAGGCATCTTTTTATCATTTATTCTTTTATCCATCTCAAGCAAATGGTATTTGCCGCATTTTGCTTTATAATAACTTTCTATACTCGGCGTCGCCGATGCAAGCACCACAATCGCACCGTGTTGGCTTGCACGCTTCATCGCTACATCTCGCGCGTGATATTTCGGCGATATTTCCGATTTGTACGTGTATTCGTGCTCCTCATCAATTATGATTGCACCAATGTTTTGTAGCGGTGCAAACACTGCACTTCTCGCGCCGACCACAACATCGACCTCGCCCCGCTTGATTCGCCTGTACTCATCGTATCTTTCTCCAAGCGAAAGAGCGCTGTGAAGTATCGCGACTCTTTTTCCAAAGCGTGAAATAAACCTTTTCGTCATAAGCGGTGTAAGCGATATTTCGGGCACAAGCACAATCGCTGTCTTTTTTTGCTTTGTTATATGCGCTATAAGGTGCATATACACCTCCGTTTTACCCGAACCTGTCACACCATGAAGAAGAAACGTTTCTTCACTTTTATTATCTGACGCATCACAAAGTACTTTTGCCACCGTGCTTTGTATTTCTGTAAGTTCTTTAAAATCTTCGCCTTTTGTATCTTTAGACAAGCCTGGATTTCGCATAACCTCGACATCGTATAATTCGATAATTCCTTTTTCGCAAAGTGCTCTTGCCGCAGAATATGTCGCCGAAGAAAGAAGCACTAAATCTGAAAGCACAACACGTTCATTTGCACGAAGTATATCAATCATTTTTGCCTGACGCGGCGCTTTTTTTATAAGCGCTTCATAACAGCGCTGTGCCTCATCATCATCTACTGCAAGCGATGCAAAGCGCACAAGTTTCGTCTTTACACTCACGCTGTCACGTTGGACAATTCTTACAAATCCTTGCTTTTCAAGCGCGCTTATATGCGTGCGCACGCTCTTTTCCCACATTGACATAAGGCGTCCAATTTCAATTTGTCCGCCTTCTTTTTCGAGCGCATCTATAATTTCCTTTTTAATGGGCGAGTTTTTCAGCGCCTCATCGCGCATCTGTTTTTGTGTGTCATCCATGCATACCCACATCTCAAAGCTTACGTTTGTACCTGTAGGTACTAAAAGCCTTACGGCGTCAAGATACGTACAAAGCGTTTTTTCACGAAGCCAATATATAAGCTCCGCTCCTTTTTCGTCAAATGATATCTCGCTGTCCAAAACTTCCTTTATCTGTTTAATTTTTTTTGCCCGTGAGCCATCCTTTATCTCCAGGACATAGCCTTCACAGAGCATACTTTTTACTCCGAACGGCACTATAACACGCCTTCCGACACTAATATTATCGCAAAGCTGCGCCGGCACTTCATAGTCAAAAATTCTGTCAACCTGCCTTGCAGTTTTCGAAACTATAACACCGACAACCATAGCCGCCTCCAAAATTAATTCTACTTCTTATTTTTCTCGTCGTATCTTTTTTTCGCCATATCTAATATAATATGCGCCAAATCGTCCTTACTCATGTTTTCCGGCGACATCTGAGCCCCGGTATCATCAAGTATTGTGACTGTATTTGTATCTGTGCCAAAACCTGCACCTTCATCGAATAGATTGTTTGCAACTATAAAGTCACAGTTTTTACGCTCAAGCTTTTCTTTGGCATTCTTGAGCAGCTCCTGCGTTTCCATACAAAAACCGACTATAACCTGAGAAGCACTCTTCTTTTTCCCAAGCTCTGATAATATGTCGGGGTTTTTCACAAGTGCAATCTCCATGTCAGATTCGCCTTTCTTTATCTTGTTGTCGCTATAGCACGTCGGCGCATAATCAGAAACTGCCGCGGCTTTTATAATTATGTCAAAATCTTTGCTGCGCGATATTATCTCATCATGCATCTGCTTTGCACTTAGGACCTTAATCATTTCTACTCCATCAATATCTAAAAGGCTCGTCTGTCCGCTCACAAGCACAACATCTGCGCCGCGTCGCTTCGCTGCGCGTGCGATGGCATAGCCCATCTTTCCTGATGAGTGGTTCGTTATATAGCGCACAGGGTCAATCGCCTCACGCGTAGCCCCCGCACTTACCAAAACCTTTAGCGAGCTCATATCTTTTTTGTATGCAATCTCGTCTATTACCGCTTCCACGATTCTTTCAGGCTCCGCAAGTCTTCCCTTGCCTGTAGTTGCGCACGCCAAAAAGCCTTCTTCCGCGTCAACAAAATGACAACCTCGCTCGGAAAGCTTTTTTATATTTTCAACTGTCGCCGGATTTTCATACATGTTTTTGTTCATGGCAGGCGCAATAAGAACTTTTGCCTTTGTCGCCAAAAACACGCTCGTAAGCATATTGTCGGCAATTCCGTTTGCCATTTTTGCTATCGTATTGGCACTCGCCGGTGCAACTAAAAACAAATCAGCCTGTGTTGCAAGCTCGATATGCTCCACGTTCCAGCGCTTTGGCTCGTCAAACATATCGCATACGACGAGATTTTGTGAAAGCGTCTGAAAAGTCAGTTTTCCGACAAACTTTTGCGCCGCATCCGTCATTATTACATGAACATCAGCGCCAAGCTTTTTGAGCGCACTTACAACATGCGCCACCTTATACGCCGCAATACCTCCGCAAACTCCGACAACTACGCATTTACCCTTTAGCATAATAATCGCCGCCCTTAATCTTTTATTACTCGCCGTCCACTGCAGCCTCTTCATCAGATGAAACATTTTCTTCATCTGTCACCGAGTTTATCTGGTCAAAATAATAATTTTTCGGTCTTGATGTTACTTTTCCTTCATTTATTTCATCAATCGCCTTTATAATAGCCTCGTCAAATTTTCCATCATATTCGCCGCCGCTTTCTACGCCAAGCTGACGTGCGCGACGCGCTGTAAGTATTGCGAGAGAATATCTCGTCTTTGTTTTCTTTACAAGTTCTGCAATAGGGGGATAAATCATGAATTACACACCTCTTCTATAAATTTTATATTTCTTTCAATGCGACAATGCTCCGCATCGATAATTGACTCAAGTCTTTCTACTGCTTTTTCGATTTCATCATTTAAAAGCACATAATTATATTTGGGAATGTATGAAAACTCACGTTTTGCTGTGTTAAGTCTTTGCTCTACTACCTCTGGCGTTTCTGTCGCACGTCCTACAAGCCTTTTTCGAAGCTCTTCCATTGACGGCGGCACAACAAACACATACACTCCTTCGGGGTATTTTGAACGCACCTTCATCGCGCCCTGTACTTCAATTTCAAGAATTACGTTTTTGCCTTGTGCAAGCATTTCATCAACTGCTTTTTTCGGCGTTCCGTAATAGTTTTGGCAAAATACAGCATGCTCAAGCATACCGCCGTTTTCAATGTTGTCTGAAAACTCCTTCTCACTCATAAAGTGGTAATGAACGCCGTCTACCTCGCCTTCGCGCGGTGCGCGCGTCGTCGCAGACACAGACAAAAATACGTCATTGCGCCTTTCGGTAAGCATCTTGCATATAGTGCCTTTACCCGTGCCCGATGGGCCGGACACAACAATCAAAAGTCCTTTTTTATCACTCATCGCTGTCCTCCCCGGAAGAAACGCTGCCGCCAAATCTGTTTGCTATTGTTTCCGGCTGAAGCGCCGACAAAACGATGTGTTCACTGTCTGTAACTACGACTGCGCGTGTACGTCTGCCAAACGTCGCATCGATAAGCACTCCCTTATCGCGCGCCTCCTGTACCATTCTTTTTATCGGTGCCGATTCCGGGCTCACAATCGCAACAACACGGTTTGCCGCAACGATATTTCCAAAACCTATGTTTATTAACTTCATATCTATCACATCCTTAACTTTAAACTTATTATCTACTCGATATTTTGTACCTGCTCGCGCATTTTCTCAAGCTCTGCCTTTAAATCAACAACAATTTTTGCTGTTTGAACATCGTTTGCTTTTGAGCCTATTGTGTTGATTTCGCGGTTTATTTCCTGGATAAGAAAATCAAGCTTTCTTCCCGCAGGCTCGCCTGAAGACAATATCGTGTCAAGCTCTGTAAAATGGCTTCTTAGTCTTACTGTTTCTTCATCAACTGCCACCTTGTCGGCATATATCGCCGCTTCGGTAATGATTCTCGTCTCATCTATATTGCTCGATGAAAGCACTTCTTCAAGCTTTGCTCTAAGCCTGTTTTGGTACTGCTCCACGCGCTCCGGCGAACGACGCTCTACTTCACCGACTAATGAAAGCATATACTCGCTTCTGCTCTTTATGTCGGCAAGCATTCTCTCTCCTTCACGCTCACGCATACTTATGAATTGCTCCATAGCGCCCTCAAGCGCCTCTTTTACCAGTCTCCAGATTTCGTCGGCATCTTCCTGCTTTCGCTCCGATATAAATATATCGTTAAAGCGTGACACAGTAGAAACGCTTATGTCATCTTTTACGCCGAATGAATCTCTTATCTTTGTGAGCGCTTCGATATAGCTTTGTGCAAGCGCCTCGTTTACTAAAATCTGCTTGTCCGAATCTACATAGCTTTCAACAGATACATATACATCTACTTTTCCGCGGCTTATGTATTCGGAAACATACTTGCGGACCATATCCTCCAAAAATCCGTAGTAGCGCGGAACTTTTATGTTGTAATCCGCATATCTGTGGTTTACCGAACGCACCTCGCAAACTATTCTTTTCGTTTCAAAAATGCCCTCAACATGACCATAGCCTGTCATACTTTTTATCAATTAAAATCACCCCGATTTTTATTTTTATAAGTCTGATTTGTTATACAAAACTTCGTTTTCCTATAAAAAATTACACTTATGTTTATTTTATCATGTTATTATAGCATATTTTTATGCAAAAAGCAACTAATTTTACACTTTAGTGTGCATGCAAAATATTTTCTCACGCTTTTTTGTAAAATAAAATTGCATACAAAAAGACGGCGTTTAATACGCCGTCTTTAATTTTTGTTTATTAGTTGTATTTTGCAAGCTCTCTTTCGCAAAACTCCAAATCTTCCATTGTGTTTACGCCGTAAACTTCTGTAATGTTATCGATGGAGTATGTTTCTACCTTCAAGCCTTTTTCAATGAAAATCATAGGCATATCTGTGAGATAGTATTCGTTTTGAGCATTGTTGTTGCCAAGCTCTTTTAATCCGTCGAAAAGAAGCTTTGAGTTAAATACGTATATACCAACATTTAGCTCCTTTATCTTCTTCTGCTCTTCGTCACAGTCTTTTTCTTCAACGATTTGTGAAACCTTCCCTTCCGCATCACGGATTATACGTCCGTATGCCGGCGGATCATCAACGATTGCTGTAAGAAGTGTGCAGTCAGCACCGCTCTTCTGGTGCTTCTCGATTACAGCCATATATGTTTCTTTCTTTACAAGCGGCATGTCGCCGTATAAGATAAGAACGTCGCCGTCATAACCCTCAAACTGTTCTCTTGCACACATTACTGCATGACCTGTGCCCTTTTGCTCATCCTGTATGCTGTAATTATACGAACCTCCTACGTGCTCCATTACTTTTTCCTTCATATAACCAACTACAAGCACAGTATCCTTTTTGTCTATAAAATTTGTGTGTTCTAAAACGTGCTCGATAAGCGGCTTGCCATTTGCCTCACGAAGCACTTTTGGAAGATTAAACTTCTCACTTTGTAATCTCTTACCTTTACCTGCTGCCAAAATTAACGCCTTCATAATTTGTATCCTCATTTCTTTATGTATTTGTCATACTGTAAATATTATACATAATCTATAATAGTTTGTCAAGGCTGGCACCGATATCTGTATGCAAAATTTTTCCCGGGTATCCCATCTTCTCCACAGCGTCAAGAATTTTTGGCGCATCTTCTGTTTTTGCATATACATAAAGGCATCCGCCGCCGCCAGAGCCGTTTAATTTTCCGCCAAGCGCACCGTTTTTGTATGCAACGTCAAATATCTTCTCCATCGTTTCGGTCGAAATGTTAAGTCCGTCACGAAGATTCGCGTGATGCTCTTTTAAAAGCGCACCAAGTTCCTGCGGACAAATCGGCTTTTTGCTTTCAAACATCTTCTTTGCGCGCAAAAGAATTTTGTAGTTTGCTATGGCGGTGTTTAGCTTTAATGCATGAAAATCATCAAGCGCTTGTATATAATTTAAATTGTCTTCATTGTTTATAAAATCGCGCACACTCTTTATATTGTATTTGCCAAGTTCATCAAGCGCCTCAAGCACAGGTATTTTTGAATCAGCAAGCACGCGCGTCGTGTCCTTTGCCTGCATCGTATCAAAAAGAATAAAACAGCCCGGTATATCTACATCAAGCTTTGTCGCTGATGCTCCGTTTTCAAAATCTATATGTACAAGCGAGCCTATCGCCGAGGCATAATGGTCCATCATTCCGCCCGGCTCGTTAAACTCCGCAACTTCTGACAGATATCCTAAATACGCTATTCTTTCAGGCTTTTGTGCATCACTATGCTCTATCGCTTCAAGCAGTGCCTTTATAAGTACAACGACCATTGTCGATGACGAACACATACCCTTGCCTATCGGAATAGTAGAATCCATCACTATGTCAAAGCCACCCGACAAATTATATCCTTCGCGCATAAGCACGATAAATACACTCTTTATGTAATCTCTCTTTTTATCAAATACAATCGGCTCTTTTACATTGAAGGTGCGCTGTTGATATGTTATATTATCGGTTTCGACATTCAATGCGCCGAACTTCGAATCGCGTATTTTTAAATTCACAATTCCGTCTTCTCTGGGCGATACCTGAGCGCTAAATCTTAAATCAATAGCAGATGCTATTACTTCAAGCCCAAGATAATCTAAATGCTCTCCAAACAAACATATTCTTGACGGCGTAGAGCAAAGCACCTTTCGCATATAGCTCGCCTTCCTTTCCGTTTAATTAGTCTTTATAAATAATATCACTTTTAATTTTGAGTGTATTTGTGTTTTTTTTACCTGTTTTTGTGATATTTTTTCTTTTTCTGTTGAAAATCATCTCACTATAGCTTATAATATACGTATACCAAAAATATTCCTGTTTTACATAATAATTCAAAAAAGGAGCATGTTATGCTAAAACACTTAAACAAAGCAGACTTTTCAATGTACGGACATATACTCAAGGATTTTACGCCGCAAAACTCTATAAAAACGCGCATAGCGGACACATATATAAAAACGCTCACAAACTTTGATATGCCAACAACCATCAATGTATGCTCAGGGCTATGTGTGCTCTGCATCTATAACAGCGGCAATCTCATCTCTTTTTTACTCGACAAACCGGTAGAAATAAAAGCAGGCTGTATGTTTGCTCTTTCGGCGCTCGAAAAAGAATGTGAAGTTCAAATTTGTTGTAAAGGCAGTAAGATGAACAGCATAAATCTCCTGCAGGATTTATCGCCATGGAAAAACCAAAATCAGCTCACTATACACGATATTGTAACATTTTTTTATCATGACGAATCTTTAGGCATAAAACAAAATGACGCAAACCACGATTTGTTTGAACTTGCATATGTCGAGCGTGGAAGCGCCATGTGTATCGTTGATTCAAAAGAATATACTCTTAATCAAGGCGAACTCATGCTTTTCTTCCCACACCAGACTCACACATCAAAAAAGCTATCCGACGTCGCATCGTTTTTCTCGGCAAGCCTTCATATGAGTGCATATGGTTGCGATTTTCTTAAAAACAAAGTTTTTAGTGCAGATTTATTTATAAAAAATACGTATTCACGCATTTTAAGCGAATATGAGCTTAGCGATATATATACGCCAGACATTCTTATCGCATGCTTTTATGAAATACTTTTACATCTCATGCGCCAAAACGCCGAGCTTTCCTATGACGCATATAATGTCGGCGTCTGCGACACCGACATTAACACATCAAAGCGCACAATAAAAAATATCTCAAACTACATAGATAGTCACATCGACGAAAAGCTTTCCCTGTGTGATATCGCAAATGCTCTTATGCTTAATCCGACTTATGTGTCGCGCATTTTTAAGCAGTCGTGCGGTATATGCATCAGTAAATATATTCGCCAAAAAAAGTTAAACAAAGCAAAGCAGCTTCTTAAATCGAGCAGCTTTACCATAACGGAAATATCGGATATGCTCGGCTTTTCATCGATACATTATTTTAGCAGCTGCTTTAAAAAAGAGTTCGGCCTCTCGCCCGGCGCATACGCCGATATGACGTTTGGCTAATCTTGACAATGATTTTTGCCTGTGGTAAAATAGCGAAAACTAATAATGAAAGAGAGTGCTTTTTGTGGGAAAATACGATGGTATTTTGCTTTGCAGTGATTTGGATGGCACGCTTTTAGATTCAGCTTCCAAACTCTCAAAGGAAAACTACGATGCAATAAAATATTTTTGCGATCATGGCGGAAAATTCTGTCTTGCAACAGGCAGATGGCCAAGCTATCTGCTCGAGATAGTGTCAAAGGATTTGTTTAATTGCCCGATAATTTGCTGTAACGGTGCATGCATATACGACTTTGAAACGGAAAATGTTCTTTACGCAAATCCATTAGGCGCTAAAGCAGCAGAGCTTTGTAGTTTTATTATAGAAAATTGTAATGGCATAGTTAACCTGCGAATAATCGAAGACCTTAATCTTCATATGCTTAAAGACCTGCGCAAAAACGCAGACGAAATTCTCTCCCTTATGAATTCGGTCGTTTATAAGATGGTTCTTATTACAAATACGGCCGAAGATGCCATCGAGATAAGGGATCTTCTTTCAGAAAATTTCGGTGATTATTTTGACTTTACACGAAGCTGGGACAAGGGAGTCGAAATATTAAAAAAAGGTGCCACAAAAGGTGACGCAATATCTCATTTAAAAGACATCATTAAAGGTGTATCGACATGTATATGTGTAGGAGATTATGAAAACGATGTCACGATGATAAAAAACGCCGACATTGGCTGTGCCATGGCAAATGCAGTTCCCGACCTAAAGGCCGCGGCAGATAAAACAATCTGCAATAACGATGAGCATGCTATAAAATATGTTGTAGAAAATATTTGTGACAAATTATAAAAAAGAGGCTATGACGCTTGTCATAGCCTCTTTTCTAATCCTCAACTTGATTTATTAACTCTTCATTTTTTATAAACGGCTCATCAAATACCATGTTGCCGTATGAGTCGATTTTTTGTCCCTCAATCAAAAACTGTACTTTGTTTATATTCTCAAGCTCTGTAAGTGTGTTTACAACAGAGTATATTGTAAGAAGCTCAGCACTTGAGCCTGCTGTTCTTTTCTCCGAAAACTCCTTTGAAAAGTTTACAAAGCACACGCCGTCTTTTACTTCAGTCGAAATAAGCTTTGCTTCGCTTGGGATAAGCTTTTGCCCATCAGAAAGCGAGCCGCGCATAAGCTCTGCTATAGCGATTTTTTCGACAGGCTCTTTGTCATTTCGCGCAACCGTTCTCTTTTCAAGCTGCAATCCCCTTGCATCCTTATCGGCAAAATAAAGAGATATCACAACGCTGTTGTTTGCCGTCTGTGAACCATCCACAATGTCATCGCTTCCAAGCGCGCCATATGCAACCTTGTCAGAGCCTATAAGTTCATTTCCGTCAATGAGAATTTTTACTTTTTCTACTATACCCGTTTCACAAAGCGTCTTAACAATGGTTGCTGCTGCAAGCGCGTTATCAATGTCGCTTTCCCCATAAAACTCCGGCGAAAAATTCACCGTGGCAATGTTTTCTTCCTTTGTAACAGACAAAAGTGTCGTGTTTTCAGGTATTGCACGTTTTTTCTCAACGCTGTCTTTCGGTCCTGCAATAAGAAGATTTACAAGAGATGTCAGCGTATCCATTTCACTTAATTGTTCTACTATTACCGGCTCCGATACAAGTTTTGTTTTTGTGCTGTCTAAAAAGTACAGAGAGAAACTTTCGTTTTGCACGGCTGTCGGCTTATCAAAGCCGTCATAGACAAAATACCCCAGCGTGCACAAAAGCACAAACCCAACAGTGCATGCTATAATTACTGCTATTGCTCTGCTTTTTTTCAAATAATATCACCACCAGTTTTTTGTATATAAATACAAAAAATTTTTACTGCTACAATAATTATACAATATAATCATTACAAAACTATTAAATTAGGGCAAATTTATAAAAAATCATTTTCCTGCATACGGAAGTATGATTACAAACTTGCTTCCGACGCCTTCTTCACTTATTACTTCAATATGTCCGCCATGCATCACAACGGCATCCTGCGCAATCGCAAGCCCAAGTCCCGTTCCGCCCGTTTCTCTGGCACGCGCCTTGTCCACGCGGTAAAATCTGTCAAAAATTGATGCGGCGTCTTCTTTCGGAATTCCTATTCCGTCATCTTCTATCTCAATAACTGTTTTACTTATATCCGCCGAAAGCGCAATCTTCACATTTCCGCCTTTATCGGTATATTTTATACTGTTGTCAACAATATTGTAGATCGCCTCATATATTTTGTCATAGTCAAGAAGCATTTGTGTGTGCGGCACATCAGGATTATATGAAAAATTAAGTTTTATTCCCTTTGAACGCGCAAGCGGCAGAAGCTTTCGTACGATTCTTGTGACAAGCTTATTTAAATCTACTGTTTCGAGCTGCAGACAGGTTTTTTGCGAATCGTTCTTCGTAAGGTCTAACAGTCTTTCCACAATACGTGTGAGCCTGTCCACCTCGTTTGACATATCCTCTAAAAATTCACGTACCATCGCAGGATCGGGATTTTCGCTCTGAAGTATCGATTCGGATAATAATTTTAACGTCGCAAGCGGTGTTTTTAATTCATGCGACGCATCAGAGACAAACATGCGTCTTTTTTCTTCTACAAGCGCAAGCTGTGTTATCATTTTATTAAATGTATCTGCCAGTGATGCAATTTCATCGTGTCCATGCACCGAAACCATCTGATTAAAGTTACCTTGCGAAATTTCATTTGCCGCATTTGTAAGCTTAATAAGCGGCGATGTAAATATTTTTGCAAGAATTGCACTCATAAGTGCTATAAGTGCACTGACAACAAAAGAAATCACAATAAGTGACGACGTAATGTCTCCCAAAAAGTTGTCAGACTCGCTCAGTGACTGGCTTAAGTATACGACGCCCGTAACCTTTGATGCTACTCTTATGGGAACTGCAACGTCCATACTGTTTGCAGCGCCTTCATTTTTATATACGCTGTTTGAATCTTCTCCTAAAAGCGCACTCTTTATAGTATCTTTCATAAACATTTTTCCGCGCAGGCTGTTTGCAGAATCGTTATCGTAAGTTACAATCGCCTGCGTATCAAGAAGCATCAGTCGCATCGGCTTATCGGAAAAAAGCTCAGTTGTCGCTTCGGAAAGTGCATACGGGTCCGTTGTCTGTGATTCAAGCACAATGTTTGCAACGACATTTGCCTTCGTAAACATCGCAACCTTTTCTTTGCTGTAAAAATAATCCTGCAGCGAAGATAAAATATATACACTCATAAAGATAAGCGCCAGAAGACTGACGGAAAGATAGGCGCTGACCATCTTCCATCGAAGTGATGTTTTAGAAATTTTCAACTCAGGCTTCTTTATAATAGTAACCAACTCCCCACTTTGTGTGTATAAATGTCGGCTGTGCGGGATTTGGCTCAATCTTTTCGCGCAGACGGCGTACATGCACATCTACTGTGCGTATATCGCCCGGATAATCATATCCCCACACAATATCGAGCAGATTTTCTCTGCTATACACTTTTCCGGGATTTGATATAAACAAATCGATAAGGTCAAATTCCTTTGCGGTAAGCTCTATCGTCTTTCCATCTATTGTGGCGCGGCGGAAATTATAATCGAGCGACACCGTTCCGACCGTCACATTTTTCGATGCATCTTTTTTGTCTGTATGCGATGCGCGGCGAAGTATCGCCTTCACTCTCGCCTTAAGCTCAAGAATATTAAACGGCTTTGTAAGATAATCGTCGGCACCGTATTCAAGGCCCATGATTTTGTCCATGTCCTCATTTTTTGCCGTAAGCATAACAATCGGCACTGTCGAGAACTCACGGATTTTCTGGCACGCGGAAAGTCCGTCAATTTTCGGAAGCATAAGGTCGAGAATTATAAGGTCAATCGACTTGTCCTTCGCCATTTTGACGGCTTCTTCTCCATCATATGCCGCTTCACATGTGTAGCCGTCTTGTTCAAAATTAAATTTTATTCCCTTGACAAGAAGTTTCTCGTCATCGACAATCAGTATTTTCACAGAGCATATCCTCCTTTTATTTAAGCGCACAAATATATTTATTATATTTTATCACAAATAAAACCAAATCTGCAATACATATTAGAAAAAAACAAAAATCAATTTCTCTTTGGGAATAACAGAGTGTAACTTAAAATATAATACTATGCAACACAATAATTATATTAACTCTATAAAGGAGGCATAAATATGGCATCAAAAGGTTATATTACGACGCAGATTTTTACGGCAAGACAGGTTATTCCCGTAGCCGATGCGTCGGTAACTGTTATACAGCGAGATGAGCAAAATACAAATCTCATAGGTTTTCGTACCACTAACGAAGACGGACGCACATCGCCAATAGAAGTAGATACACCCGATGGTGCTCTTTCGCAAGAGCCGGGAAACGGAAACGTTTTTGCCGTTTTCGATATACACGTTGAGCACCCCGGCTACTACCCCGTAACGATAGTCGATGCACAGGTTTTTGGTGGAATTACAACAGAACAGCGCGTCGAGCTTATTCCTATCGCCGACAACATCCGAAATTCAAGCGAAAACATTGAAAGAGTATATGTAACGCCGCAAAACCTGTAAAGCGGCACAATTATTTATAAAGAAATGGAGGCACAAAGTATATGGCAACGCCCATTATACCATATGTCCCGCAAACGATAACCGTCCACCTCGGCGCGCCGGGCGAAAATGCCCAGAATGTCGTTGTTGACTTTGAAGATTATATTAAAAACGTCGCGTCAAGCGAAATTTATCCAACCTGGAATGAAGCTGCAATCTATGCAAATGTTTACGCGCAGATATCGTATGCGCTAAACCGTGTGTATACCGAGTTTTATCCGAGCAGAGGATATGATTTTGATATCACAAGCTCTACGGCAATCGACCAGAAATTTATATACGGCAGAAACATCTTTTCAAATATAGACCGCATTGTAAGCGAAATTTTTAACGACTACATAAGGCGCCGTGGCTTTGCAGAGCCGCTCGCAGCAAAATACTGTAACGGTACGACCGTAACGTGCGAAGGCCTGTCACAATGGGGCAGCGAATACCTCGCAAGACAGGGCTATTCTTCGCTCGATATTTTATATAACTACTACGGCTACAACATAGAGCTCGTCGTCGATGCTCCTATAAGAAACATCACGCGCTCATATCCCGGCTATCCAATCAGCCGTGGCGACCGCGGAGAAAATGTCGCAACAATCCAGACTGCTATAAACAGAATTTCAACAAATTATCCTTCGATACCTAAGATGTATCCTGTCGACGGAATTTTTGGCGAGGCGACAGAAAAGGCAGTAAGGCAGTTCCAGCGTGTATTTAACCTTACTGTCGACGGAATCGTCGGAAAAGCAACCTGGTATAAGATGATAAATCTATATACCGGAATAACACGCCTGTCCGAGCTCAATTCGGAAGGTCAGACAATCTTTGGAAGAAGCCTTGAATATCCCGATGCAATTTCGGAGGGTAATGAGGGCGAAAAAGTAACCATACTGCAATTTTTTATAAATGTGATTGCAAGCGTAAACCCATACATTCCGCCCGTTGCCATAACAGGAAGCTTTGGACCGGAAACGAAAAACGCCGTAATTGCTTTTCAGAAAAACAACGGTCTTAAGACAGACGGCATCGTCGGCGCAATAACGTGGAACGCAATGTATGACGATTTTAAAGGCATAGTAGACCAGGTGTTCAGGGGCGATACTCTGCTCGATATAAAAACAACTCCGTACCCCGGAACCGTCTTGTCAAGCGGCTCTACAGGAGATGATGTTCGCGTTCTTCAGCAATATCTTAATGCAATATCTGTAACAAACCCAGGGCTTGACGCAGTAGATGTCACAGGTGATTTTGATAACGCTACAAGGCTCGCCGTTACAAAATATCAGCAGGCATTCGATTTGCCCGTAACAGGCAGCGTCGATGAGCAGACGTGGAACTCAATTGCAAATACATATAAAAATGTTGTTTCCTCCACGCTCACACGCCCTACACAATTCCCCGGAAACACCCTCAAAAAAGGTCAAAGCGACTCACAAAATGCAGTTTCTTAAAAGGAGGTAATACTTATGGAACAATTTGCATCAGGCGTAGGAAAGCCGATATATAATCTTCAGGAATTTTTGCGTGTAATAGCGCAGGCAAACGGCACATTCCCCACTCTTATCCCCGATGGCATATACGGAGAGCAAACCGAGCGTATTGTACTAGCTTTTCAAAAAGAACACGGACTTAATCAGACAGGCGAAGTCGATAATGATACGTGGGATAAAATTATAGAGGAATATTCAAAGGCGGTTATCTATGTAGGCGAACCGCCGAGAACTTCTCTTTTCCCGTCTTCGTCTCACGTAATAAAGATAGGCGATTCGGCAGACTTTCACTATCCGATACAATCAATTATATACGCTATCGCGCAGCTTTTTGACAATATAGACTCTTTTGAAATATCAAATAAGCATGAAGGCGATGTCGTCGAAACTACAAAACAGCTGCAAAATGCACTCGAGCGTAACTGTGGCGGAGAAATCGACGTAAAATGCTGGCGGGAGCTTTCAAGAATATATGAAAACCTCGTATCGAAAGATACTTTCGGCCTGAGCAAAGCAACTGAGAATATGCGCAGACAAAAAAATAATTCTGCCCCTAATAAAATGCAGCCTTTTGAAAACTATGTGGACAGAAACGAAATCACAAGCGACATTCGCCGTGAGCGCGAGCTTATGCAGATGCCCGAAAATGAGCGCATAGGCATCATTACGCCCAGGCTCGATGCCTACAACATAAGGCGCGAGATAAATGATGAAAGTTCACTTGCGCCGCAAAACAACGCTCAAATTTCAAATCAAAATCAGATGCAACGCAGCACTCAGGACCAAATGAATAATGATACTGATATGGAAAACAGATATGTTCAGGATAACACCTCTTCCACAAATAACTTCCCGGTTAATACTTTTCGTAACAGTCAGAATATCACAACTGATAATACGTCCCGAAATACACAGAATTTTACGCCTAATAATGCATCGCGTAATACACAAAATGACACAACTGATAATGCACCACGCAACACACAGAACTTCACGCCAAATAATACCTCACAAAACACGCCAAACAACACAGTGCAAAACGAGCGAAACGGTCAGCAGAATTCAAATGCAACCACACAAAAAAAGCCGCCGCTTAGGTGGGATTTTCGCTAACTAATAAAAAGGCGGTGGAAAATCACCGTCTTTTCTTATGTGCAGCAGTCGCCACTTCGTTTTTTCTTGACTCATTTTTCTTTTTATGATATGATGTTTTCTGTATTAGATAATAAATAGGAGATGCATTATATGAAAATAGAAACAAAATGTCTGCACGAAGGATATGAGCCGAAAAACGGCGAAGGACGCGCTTTGCCAATATATCAAAGCACAACCTTTAAATACAATTCGACCGAGCAGGTCGCAAAGCTTTTCGACTTAACCGAAAGCGGATTTTTCTACTCAAGACTCGCCAATCCGACTGTTGATGCAGTTGAAAAAAAGCTTGCTGCATTAGAAGGCGGCATCGGCGCACTCTTCACATCATCAGGTCAGGCAGCAAACATGCTCGCCCTTTTAAATATTCTTGGAAGCGGCGACCATTTTATAAGCTCTGCCTCCATATATGGCGGAACATTCAATCTTTTTGCCGTTACCTTAAAAAAGCTCGGCATAGAAGTGACTTTTATCGACAACGATGCGACGGATGATGAAATCCGCGCCGCTTTTAAGCCTAACACAAAGGCGCTTTTCGGCGAGACAATCACAAATCCAACAATTGCCGTTTTTGATATTGAGCGTTTTGCAAAAATTGCGCACGAAAACAACGTACCGCTCATTATCGATAACACATTTGCAACTCCGATACTTTGCCGCCCATTCGAGTTTGGCGCTGACATCGTGACACATTCTACTACAAAATACCTTGACGGTCACGCCCTTCAGGTTGGCGGCGCGATAGTTGACTCGGGTAATTTTGACTGGACATGCGGAAAATACAACGAATTTACCGAACCTGACGATTCGTATCACGGCGTTGTATATGCAAAAGATTTCGGAAAAGCTGCTTACATAACAAAGGCAAGAGTACAACTTATGCGCGATATGGGTGTTTGCCAGAGCGCTATGGGTGCTTTTTTAATAAATCAGGGTATGGAGACTCTTCCGATAAGAATGGAGCGTCACAGCAAAAACGCTGATATTGTCGCGCATTTCCTTGCAAAGCACGATAAAATTGAATGTGTAAGCTACCCTACCCTCGAAAATGATCCGTATAAGGATTTGGCAAAGAAGTATCTTCCCGACGGATGCAGCGGCGTAATCGCCTTTACTTTAAAGGGCGGCCGTGAGGCAGGTGTCCGCTTTATAGACAGCCTAAAGCTTATTTCGCTCGTTGTACACGTTGCAGATATTCGCACATGTGTGCTTCATCCCGCAAGCTCGACTCACCGTCAGCTTTCTGATGAACAGCTCGATGCAGCAGGTGTAGCACCCGGTCTTATAAGACTTTCTGTCGGACTTGAAAATGTCGACGATATTATTGAAGATATCAAGCAGGCTCTTGAGAATGTATAATATATCATAAATTCTATGGCGCAAGAAAACTTGCGCCATATTTTTTTGCCCTTTGTTTCCTTCTTTCCTGTATTACCATATATTGTGGGTTGATATTGCGGTTTACATAATCTATAATGTGAATTGTGGTTGACATAATCCGCTCGAAAGTATAAATGAGCGCATCTATTGAGTATGTATCGTTCGGCAACATACGAAATGTGCGTATTTTTTATAGGCTCGTGGCTGTATTATGTAAACTAAAACTATATATCTAAATCTAAAAGGAGGAAACACTTCAATGAACAAATTTAGAAAATTGCTCGGCAGCGTTTTAGCACTTGCAATACTTCTTGGCAGTGTAGGAGGAATTGGTGCATCGGCTGCACTCGCACCCGATATGCAGGACAATACCCGCGCAGAAGCAGTCGAGACTCTCGGTGCACTAAACATAATGGTCGGCGATGCCGAAACAGGTCTTTTTAGACCCGACGATGCAATCAAGCGTAGCGAGGTTGCAAAAATTGCCGTAAATGCACTCGGTCTTTCCGATGTGGCAGAAAGCTCAAATTATCCGACAAAATACCCGGACGTTGTATCTAACCACTGGGCAAATGGTTATATTAACGTTGCAACAAACCAAAAAATTGTAATCGGTGACGACACAGGAAACTTCAGACCCGACGACACAATTACCTACGCAGAAGCGATGACAATTCTAGTCCGTGTAATTGGTCACGAGCCGAGCGCCCTTGCAAAAGGCAGCTATCCGGCAGGTTATCTTGTAGTGGGTACAGAAAACGGTCTTAACCGCAAGGCTGTTGCACAGGCAAACGAGCCTGCTACACGTTCACTCGTTGCACAGATGATGTTTAATGCTCTTACAGTTAAAATGATGGAACAGACAGGCTTTGGCGACAAACCGGTATTTAGCGTTGTAGACAAGACTCTTCTTGAAAGCAAGCTTAATACTAAAAAGCTTACAGGTCAGGTAACTGCTACAAGCCAGACTGCTCTAAACTCTGCAACTGCCCTAAAAAAAGGTCAGGTACAGATTGACGAAACAGTTTACAACCTCGGCGATGTTGATGCGACAAATCTTCTCGGATACAATGTAGTATTTTATCTCCAGGAAGACGATGCAGGCGATGAGCGTATAATCTTAATACGCGGCGAGGAATCAAAGAACTCTACTTTAACAGTTGTTGCAGACAACATTGAATCTCTCACAGACGAAGAGACCACCAAGGTTCTTTCATACTGGAAAGATAAAGAAGCAGATAAAAAAGCAAGCGAAGCCATCATAAACAAAACAGCTACACTTATATACAATGGCAAATACGAAACAATCGACAACTCACTTATCAACCTTAAAGACAAAGCAGGTAAAGTAACACTTCTTGACACAGACCGCGACAGTAAATATGACTTCGTTTTCGTTACAGAGTACAAAAACATTGTCGTAGAAGAAGTTATGGCTTCATCAGGTAAAATCATTGACAAATACGGAGCACCTACAATCACTCTTGACAAAAACGACGACGCGCTTGATTTCAGAATCGAAAAAGCAGGCGAGGTTATCGGTGTAGACAAACTCAGTGAATGGGACGTTCTAAGCGTTGCAGAAAGCAAAGACAAAAGCATTTACAGAATCGCCGTTGTAACTAACAGCATTGAAGGCAAGGTTACAGAAATAAAAGGCGACAAAGTAAAAATCGGTGACAAGCTATACGAAATCGCTGCAAATTACAAGCAGGCAATTGAGCTCGAAGATGAAGGCAAGTTCTACCTTGACATCGAGGGAAAAATTGCTGCAGTAGACACAACAAGCACAATCAGCTCTAACTACGCTTATCTTATAAATGCAGCTATGGCAAACAATATAAGCGATAACCTTGAGATGCGCCTCTTCACAAAAGAAGGCAAAACTGTAGTTTTAACAGCCGCTGAAAAAATAAACCTTAACGGTACAAACGGTAAGACAGGCGCCGATGTTTTAGCTGCGCTTTCAGCTGACGGCAGCGTTGTAAAACAGCTTATCACTTTTGAGCAGAACTCAGAAGGCAAAATCGTATCAATCCGCACAGCAAAAGATAACACAGCTACAGGCGCAGTAGACAAAAACAACTTCACAAAAAACCTCATCCTTGAAAATGCAGTGTACAAATCACAGACAGGTAAAGTTGGCCATGTAAACGTTACAAAAGATACGATTATATTCGATATCCCGGCACTCTCAACAAATCCTGAAGATTACGCTATAAGAGATTATACAATGTTTGAAAACGACACACCTTATAACGCTATTGTATTTGATATGGGCGAAGACTACAGCGCAAAGGCTATGATCGTTACAAGCACAGATTACAAGGCAAATGCTGAATCAGACATTGCAGTTGTAACAGAGATTACAACGATGAAAAACGATCAGAATGTAATCGTTGAAAAGCTCTACGGCATGCAGGGCGGAAACAAAATTGAGCTTATGAGCTCACAGCAGGGCGTGCTTGTGAAGGGCGAAGGCAATACTTCACTTGAAAAAGGCGATATCATTCAGTACAAGACAAATGCAAAAGGTGAAATCAGCACAATAAGAGTTTTACTCGATATATCCAAAAAAGCTACACAGTTTAACTCGACACCTGCTGATGATTTAGAAATAATCTACGGACGTGTGAGCGCGAAGTTTGCTTCATCAATGAACATTACAGTAAACGGAGAAAATGAGCGCAACATCACTTTCGGAAACGCAAAAATCTACGTTGTTGACAATACAAAAAACAACAACATTATAACAGAAGGTACAACAGGTGATATCCAAAAATTCGACGATGCTGATCCGTATCATGTATTTGTAAAGATATACAAAGATGCCGTTTCAGAAATCGTAGTAGTAAAGCTTTAAGCCGCGCTATATCTCTCCTAAAAAAATAAATATAGAAAAAATACTCCTGTAGATACTCTATGGGAGTATTTTTCTTACATATTTTACGCTTAAAATAATTGCTGCGAGATAATGATTCTTGATTATTTTATATGATTAGAGTATAATATTATAAGAACTGCAATTATAAAGAAGGTGTTTTCTTGAAGAAAAAATTTGATGTGACAGGTATGAGCTGCAGCGCTTGTGCAGCAAATATCGAAAAAAACTTAAATAAGCTTGACGCCGTGCAAAAAGCAGAAGTAAATCTTTTGGCAAATTCGCTAAGCGTTTTATATGATGAATCGCTTATAACTGCTGACGGTATAATACGCGTGGTTGAATCGCTCGGATACGGCGCATCTATAGCGGGAGAAAAAACAGCTTCTCCCCGCCCTACAGGTACAGACGAAGAAAAATCTTTACTAAAAAGATTTATAATTTCACTCGTTTTCCTTGTGCCGCTCATGTTTATTTCTATGTCGCATATGTTTTGCCAGTGGTTTTCATTGCCGACACTACCATTTATGGCGAAATACTTTTACGGTAGCGAAAATGCTATCACTTTTGCTTTTTCGCAGTTTGTATTGCTTCTGCCAATCATATACATCAACCGAAAATACTTTATAAACGGCTATAAAAATTTGTACAGGCGCTCGCCGAATATGGATTCCTTGATTTCTCTCGGCGCATCGGCGGCTACTCTTTATGGCATCGTGGTATTATTCGTATTAGGTTATAGTCTTGGACACAACAATATAGCGCTTGCCGAAAAATATGCTATGGACATATATTTTGAATCGGCAGCTACTATCCTTACGCTTATTACGCTCGGAAAATATCTCGAGGCACGCTCTAAAGGGAAAACGGGTGAAGCAATAAAAAAGCTTATGGACCTTACTGCTAAAACGGCCAGCATTATCCGTGACGGAAAAGAAATGAGCGTAGATGTAAAGGATATCATCGTCGGCGACACAATAATCCTGCGCCCCGGCGAGAGCGCACCCGTTGACGGCATCGTGTTATCCGGTCAAGCAGTTTTTGATGAGTCGGCAATAACAGGCGAGAGCAGAGCCATAGAAAAAAGCGCCGGCGACAAAATTACTGCAGCAACTATAAATATGAGCGGTGCGCTTACGTTTCGGGCGACACATGTCGGAAGCGATACTACTATTGCAAAAATAATTGCCCTTGTAGAAGAAGCGTCAAGCTCAAAAGCACCAATCTCAAAGCTCGCAGATAAAATCAGCGGCGTATTTGTACCTATTGTAATTACTATTTCAATTATAAGCTTTATTATATGGCTGCTTTTGGGCGAAGGATTTTCTTTTGCTCTTTCAAACGCTATCGCTGTACTCGTTATTTCATGTCCATGTGCGCTCGGTCTTGCCACGCCCGTTGCAATAATGGTAGGCACAGGCAAAGGCGCTGAAAACGGAATTCTTATAAAATCTGCCGCTGCACTTGAAACTGCGCACAAGGCAGACTGCGTCGTATTAGATAAGACGGGCACTATTACGGAAGGTAATATGCGCATATGCGATGTAATAACGTATGACACAGACAAAGACTTACTTATAACAATCGCAGCATCTCTTGAGAAGATGAGCGAGCATCCGCTTGCGCGCGCCGTTACAGCTTTTTGTGAAGAATGCAATTTACAAACAAACGAGTGCGAAAACTTTAAATCCGTATTTGGTCGCGGCATTGAGGGAAAAATTGATAATACAGACTGCATAGGCGGAAACGAGCTTTTCATGAAGGAAAAAGGCATTGATACAACGATTGCAAAAGACGATTACGAAAGACTGTCTTTACAGGGAAAAACCCCACTGTTTTTTGCCAGGGACGGAAAACTAATCGGAATTCTTGCCGCATCCGATACAATAAAAAAGAGCAGTGCGGCATCAATATCTGCTCTAAAGAAAATGGGAATCCATACAATAATGCTTACAGGTGACAACGAGCGTGCGGCAAACGCCATAAAAGACAACCTTGAACTCGATGAAGTAATCGCGCAGGTTTTGCCCGATGAAAAGGAAAAAAAGATACGCGCTCTGCAACAAGAAGGCAAATGCGTAATAATGGTCGGCGACGGCATTAACGATGCTCCTGCCCTGACTCGTGCCGATGTCGGCATCGCAATAGGCGCAGGCACCGACATAGCTATAGAATCCGCCGACGTTGTACTTGTTAAAAATGATCTAGCAGACGTTGTCGCTGCAATAAAACTCAGCCATGCTGTAATACGAAACATTAAAATGAATCTGTTTTGGGCGTTCTTTTATAACTCGATAGGTATTCCGGTTGCAGCAGGTGCGCTTTACTACCCTCTAGCTATAACGCTTAATCCTATGATTGGCGCTGCAGCGATGAGTCTTAGCTCTGTGTGTGTTGTATTAAATGCACTTCGTCTCAAACGATTTAAAATTAAGCTTTTTGATGATAAACATAGCGAAAATGAAAATGCTCTAATTATAAAGGAGGACAAAAAAATGCAAAAAACTATTAACGTAAACGGTATGAACTGTTCACATTGCAGCGGCGCAGTAGAAAAGGCACTTCTTGCAATTGACGCTGTAGAGGCGGCACACGCTGACCTTGAAGCAAAAAATGCGACTGTAACTCTGTCGCGCGATATCGATGTAAATATACTTATAGATGCCGTAATCGCTGCGGGCTTTGATGCATCGATATAACCTATTTATAAGCCAAAATGCAAATGAGGAGATTATAATGAAAAAGATTGCAAATTTTTATAAAGTAAGTATGGAGCAATATTCAAAGGATTTTGAATTTGGTGATGCCAAAGAATCATACGATTCTATTTTGCTTCCAAAACGCGCCACAACCGGCTCTGCAGGATACGATTTCTTCTCGCCAATTGATTTTTCTCTCAAAAGCGGCGAGTCAATTAAAATCCCGACAGGCATACGCGTAAAAATCGATGAAGGCTGGGTGTTAAAGCTCTATCCGAGAAGCGGACTCGGCTTTAAGTTCAGATTGCAGCTTAATAACACCGTGGGAATTATTGACAGCGATTATTATAATTCCGATAACGAAGGTCATATCATGGCAAAAATTACAAACGACTCAAGGGAAAACAAAACGCTTTCCATAAAGCGTGGCGAAGCCTTTATGCAAGGCGTATTTGTTGAATACGGCATAACGTATGATGATGAAGTATCTAAGATTCGAAATGGAGGCTTCGGTTCTACAACAAAATAAACAATAAAGGCTGTTGCATCAGCAACAGCCTCTTTTTTTAATATCTTCTCGAGCGAAGGTATTTTCTTCTTTTTCTGCGCTTTATCTTTCGCGAAATAATAGAAAACGCCATCCATGCTATTATAAGTATGAGCGGAATCTTAATCCACCATATGTTAAAAAATGCAAAAATCCTGTTTATAAGAAATACGAAAAAGTTTCTTTTTACTTCTACATTCGATACGAGTGCTGCTCTTCCAAGCTCGCTTCCTTCATATGTGTAAATTATCTCGCCTAAAACATCGCCCACTTTTATCGGCGCAAGGATGTTTTCTTTGAGAGTAACCGTTTTTTCTACTTTTTTTGTGTCTGCATCAGACGGCAATAGTCCATGAACCTCATTTGCTACTTCAAGCGTCGCAAAGTCTTTGCCGAGACCTTCCTTTACCTTTGCTTCAGCAATTATTTCGCCCGGCTTTGCAAGTGTGCGCGTTTCGTAATTTGAAAAGCCATACTCAAAAAGTGCTTTTGAATCGATATACGAATAGATTGCGCCGGTCTGCGGAGCAGCATTTAGCGTTACCGCTATAAAGTTTGTTCCCGTTTTTGACGCAGATGACACAAGGCAGTTTCCCGCCTGACTCGTATAACCCGTCTTTATGCCGGTAGCTTTAGAATAATAATATGACGGGTTTTGCGCAGAGCTTATGAGGTAATTCGTATTGTTAAGTATTCTTTTTTCAAAATACTTGTTTGTAGGATTGATAAAATACTGCGGCGTTGAAACCATTACGCGAAACGTTTCATTCTGCATCGCATAGCGCGCTAAAATCGCCAAATCCCTTGCTGTTGTATAGTGCTCCGGTGAATGAAGGCCATGCGGATTTAAAAACTTCGTGTTAACCATACCAAGCTCGCTTGCCTTTTCATTCATCTTTATAACAAAGCTGTCAACATCACCGCACATATACTCTGCCAGCACATTACATGCTTCATTTGCAGATGCTACAAGTGCGCTGTATAAAAGCTGCTCAACCGTAAGCTGTTCTCCTTCGAGTATGCCAATATTACTCGCACCTAACGGTATAGACATGACCGCATCATAGCTCGCAGCAACAACACTGTCAAGCTGCAGATTCTCAAGAGCTAAAATCGCTGTCATTATCTTTGTTGTGCTTGCAGGATAGAGGCGCTTGTCTGCATTTTTTTCAAAAAGTACCCTTCCCGTCCCCATATCAATAAGTATTGCACCTTCACTGACAATCTGTGGCGCGGCCTGCGCAGCCAATGGGGCAAATGTATTTATAAGTATGATTAAAGACATCACAAGCGCAAACAAATATTTTTTCATCTACACCTTCTCCTTTTACAAAATACAATATTAAAAAACCATCATTTTCTAATAAATATGTCTTATTTAGTTAATTATATCAAATAATATATTTTTAATCAACTGTTTTTAATACTTTGGCTTTTTATTTTAACTCCGCAATCGTAACACCGTGCTCACCTTCGCCGTATCTGCCGAGGCGATATGATTTTATAAGTGAGTGTCGCTTTAACATATCAGCTATTCCCGAGCGAAGTACGCCAGTGCCTTTTCCGTGAATGATGCTTATTTGATTAAGCCCCGCAATGTATGCGTCGTCAATAAATCTGTCAGTTTCTAAAAGCGCTTCTTCAAGCGTCATGCCGCGAAGATCAATCTCTGTTTTAATATTTTCTTTTTTAGAGATATGTCCCGTATAGCTTTTTGTCGCCTTCTTTTCCTTCTTCGGCTTACCCATATCTTCTACGACTCGCAAATCAGAAAGCTTTACATTTATTTTTAAAAGTCCTGCCTGCACAAGTACATTTTTATCAGCATCGGGCGCCTTTATGACCTCGCCTGTCTGTTCTAGCGATAAAATCTGAACAATCTCACCCACCTTAAGTGTTTTTGGCACATCAGAGCGCGTCTTTACTTTTGATACATCCAAAGAACTCTTGTCAAGCTCGCTCTCCTTTTTGCGAAGCTTTGTACGTGCTTCTTCAAGCTCCTTATTTATATTTGCAAGCTCGGCATTTTTCTTAAGCTCATTTAACCTTTTTATAACCGCGCCGCTCTCTTCTTTTGCATCGAGAATTATTTTCTTTGCTTCGCGGCGTGCTTCTTCAAGCATTTTCTGCCTTTTATCTTCCAAAACCTGCTTTTGTGCATTGATTTTATCACGCAGCTCATTTGCCTCGCGGCGCAAAAGCATCGCCTTTTGTGCCTCGTCATCTGCAATTTTCTTGCTCTCATGAAGTTCGGAAATCAAATCTTCAAATCGCACATTATCCTCATTCATAAGAGACTTTGCCCTTTGTATTATCGCATCATTAAGTCCAAGCCTTGATGAAATCGCAAATGCATTAGATTTACCCGGAACTCCTATAAGCAATTTATACGTCGGTTTGAGAGTCTTTACATCGAACTCACACGATGCATTACATACACCGGGCGTAGAAAGCGCAAACAGCTTAAGCTCGCTGTAATGTGTTGTGGCAGCGCTTGTCGCTCCGACAATGCGTAAATACTCCAATATAGACACGGCGAGCGCCGCGCCTTCAATCGGGTCTGTTCCTGCACCAAGCTCATCAAACAAGACAAGAGAATTTTTCTGCGCATTGTTTACGATATTTACTATGTTCGTCATATGAGATGAAAACGTTGACAGGCTCTGCTCAATGCTTTGCTCGTCGCCTATGTCTGCCCATATATTATCAAATACTGCTACACTCGAATTGTCATTTGCCAAAATATGCATGCCTGATGCTGCCATAAGACAGAACAAACCAATTGTTTTTAGCGTAACAGTTTTTCCGCCGGTATTTGGACCGGTTATCACGAGCGTGTCAAAATCTGCGCCAAGATATATGTCATTTGCAACAACATTTTTTTGCGAAATCAGCGGATGGCGCGCCTTTTTAAGATTTATAATGCCGTCTGCATTAAGGCATGGTTCGCTCGCACCATATTTTAATGAAAGTCTTCCTTTACAGAATATAAAATCAAGCTCACATATCGTTTCATAATCTGCCTCTATCTCTCCTATGTGCTCGGAAACCTGTGCCGAAAGCTCTGACAGTATTTTTTCAATCTCCGCCTGCTCTTTTGCCCGCAGATCTCTTATCTCGTTGTTTGCATTTACTACACTCATGGGCTCGATAAACAACGTTGCGCCCGATGAAGATGTATCGTGTACCACACCGTTTATTTCGCTTCGATACTCCGAACGCACTGGTATTACGTACCTGTCACCGCGCATCGTTACAATCTGGTCCTGCAAACATTTTCGTCCTTTTTCGGAGCGTATTATAGAATCGAGTATTTCCTTAATTTTCTCCTGAATTGAGCGCATTTTTCGGCGGATTGACGAAAGCTGCGCGCTTGCGCCGTCAGCAATTTCCTCCTCGGAAATTATACACATGTTTATCTGCTCTTCTAAAGGCTTGACCGCCGTTAGTGCATTTTCAATTTCCAAAAGTATTTCAAATTCCTCGTCACATGCGCCGAGATAGCGCTTCGCACTTCGCGAAACGCCCAAAACGCGCGCCACATCTAGAAGCTCCCTTTGTGTAAGGATTGCCCCGCGCTCACACCTTCTTAAAGCCGCAATTACATTTGCAATATTTAAGTTTGAAATTTCGCCGTACTTTAAAAGCATTTTTACAGCTTCACTCGTTTGCTTCTGCAAATAAATTGCCTCGTCAAGCGAGCTTGTCGGAAGAAGGCTCAAAATCCTCTTCTTTACAGCTTCATTTCCCGTAAATTCAGCCATTATATTTAGTATTTTATCAAATTCAAGTATGCGTAAAGACTTGTTTTCCATGTTTCTCTCCTCAAAATCCTTCTATCTTATCAAACACAGTTGTTTATATCTTCGTCAATTACATGCATATTATCCATTTCTATTTTATCATAAACTTTTTAATGTAGAAACTCGAGCTATACAAAAGCTCATGATCGAACCTTTCATATCCTATTTCCTCCGCGATGGTTTGCTTGTCTGAAAAAAGGTTTGTGCCGAGTCCCAGACGCTCGCCACTGATCTCACAGCCCATAGCAGCCAATGTAGTCGGAAAAAGATCAAGACTTGTAAACGTCCTGTTTTTGCAGTTTTCGCCTTCTGCTGCAGAATTTATAAAGCAATTATACACTCTTCTGTCATAATCTTCTGATATGTTTCTCTTTGCATATGCATTGTCCATGCTCAAATGGTCGCCGCAAAGCACAATAGTTGTATTATCATAGAAATCCTGCTCTTTTAACCAATCAATAAAGTTCTCTACCTGATGGCTCGAACATGAGATTACGTTATCGAATTGCTCGGCGAAGTCATCGTTACACTTTCGGCAAACATACCCATTCGGCGTATGTGTATCTGCCGTCAGTAATGTAAAAGCAAAAGGCTCATTTTCTTTTGCGATTTGCATAAGCTTGTCCTTGGCATACTCAAAAAGATACTCATCTTCCATTCCCCACCACACGAAATAATCTTCGTCTACAACGCCCTGCTCTTTCGCTGTTACAAGATCATATATGTAATCTGTTTTGTGTTGATTATAATATGCGTTGCGATTGCCGTAAGATGCGTCCGAGCCTACCATAAGCGCCTGCTTATATCCGTTTTTGTTTAATATGTCGTAGAGCGAAACAACACCGGGCAAAAATTCTTCTTTCCCATATTCATTATTTTCAAGCGCTCCTGCAGATCCTTTTAATGAAATGCCCGAAGATTGGGCTACCATAGCAGCAACTGTCCAGCCCGTACCGCTGGGCGATAAAAAACCGCCTACTGCATCATTATGAGAAAAATTGATGTTTTCCTTAGCAAGATTTGTCAACTCAGGCATAGCATTTTCGCGCAGCGCACCACCCTCTGATTGTGACATATATGTAGTTTCCATAGATTCTAAAAAAATATATATCAGATTCCTTTTGTTATCAGGAAAAGAAATAAGCTCATCACTCGGCTCAACATAATAATCTTCATAAATCGTTGTCTGAAGCATCAGCTTTTTTATATAACCAAATATATTCACATTTGCTGCGGCATTTACTAAAAATATTAGCGAAAGTATCAGCGATATTGCTGATTTATGCCAGAATTTAATCTTTAAAAACCACGGTTTTCTGATTCTTAAAATAAACAGTAAAAAAATCAGAACTCCACCACATAAAACTGCAGGCAATGCGCTTTCAACAGCAAAGCTTTTCAAAAGCTCGTTGCTGGTACCGGTCATCTTCGACAAAAGCGTAAAGATAACCGAATCAAAGCCCGTTTCTCCGTAACGCCTGATATACCACGAAGCTGAAAAACAAAGCAACAATGAAAACAGCATAAAGGCAGAAGATAATATCGCAAAAAAAACACGTCTCCCTTTTGGTTTTTTGTCTTTGGCTATATCAACTTTTATTACACTCTCTTGTTTCGCCGCTGCTTCGTTTGCCGCTGCTTTCTCCTTCGTTACCACGTTTGCTTTTCATCTCCCTACTGCTTAGAGTTAGTTCTTGTTTTATTCTTATGTGCGTCGCACATCAAGCACAAACTTGTGCATCGTCAAGAAAAAAGTCAGATTCTTATTTTTAATAATATTTATGTCCGCAAAAAGGACACTTTGGATAATCACAATCATGTTTTTTTCCGCATTTTGGACAATGCGTTTGTGCTATTTCTTCTGCTACGCTTTCTGTGTGATAAAATTCAATCTTTCCACATTGCGGACACGAAAATATGTCCACCTCCATCGCACCTGCAATCAAATTCGGTAAATCGCCTAAAATCCATCCACTTTCGCCCAATTGTATTTTTCGTGTACCGCTATATTTCATTTGCTTATCACATCTTAAGCAAGATAACCTTTTCATGATTCCCGCATCTCCTTTCATAATCCGACATTTGCTATATATAATCAGTGTATAATCTCAGATGCCACAAAATCATTTTACCAGGAGTAAAAATGCTTGCTTGCAAGGGCATTTTTGCGACGCCGTCAATTGTTGCAGTGCTCGAAAGAGCACAAAAGAACAGTAGCTCTTAAGAATTTTATGAAATAAAATTCTGTATGCAACAATTATATCACATTCCCCCTATGCATCGCAATAATAAATTCTATGTATCAAAATAGCTTTATTTTGATTTTTCATAACTGTATGTTGACTTTTTCTTCCAATAAGAATATAATACTGATAAGTAATTATACTATGCTTGAAAAAGTATTTTTGCTATGCTTATAAATTTATTATTAGGAGAATGAATATGAAAATTGCAATAGGAAATGACCACGCAGGCGTTGAGATGAAAAACCATATTATTGAGTATCTTGAAAAAAAAGGCCATACTCTTGTAAACTTCGGAACGGATACAACCGATAGCTGTGACTATCCGGTTTACGGCAAAAAAGTAGCCGTTTCGGTTGCAAGCGGCGAGTGCGAGCGCGGAATTTTGATTTGCGGAACGGGTATCGGCATATCCATGGCGGCTAACAAAGTAAATAATATCAGAGCTGCGGTATGCTCCGAACCTAAAACGGCACAGCTTACAAGACTTCATAACGATGCAAATATTATTGCTTTCGGTGCACGAATTATTGACAACGACATGGCAGAAAAAATCGTCGACGAATTTTTAAATACCGAGTGGGAAGGCGGCGAAAGACATTCACGCCGCGTCGCTATGCTTAGCGAAATCGAAAAGGAAAACAGATAATAAAATTTTCGGAGAACCTTGTTGTATTCACAATAAAAAGGTACTGTTTCCTAGGAAACAGTACCTTTTTTTTGTTTGATAATTCTCTTTTCATGTCGCCTACTATTTTGTGTATGTAGTAGCGGTTACTTTTGGCTAAATTACAATAAATTTACCACCCTTTTTTGTTCAACATTACCCATTGTAAAAGGTTATATGGTGTGCTATAATTCTTTTGATATGCAAATAATTAAGAAAAGAGGGAAATCTCATGAGCAACAAGAAAATCTGGGCTTTAATGCTTCAAATGTCTACACACTTTGCTTATGCAAAAAGCGACTCACTTCCGCTTGATGACAGCATGTGGAATTACATGATTGAAAACGCAGCAAAATCAGGCTTTAACACGCTTCTTTTAGAGGTTAATGACGGTGTTGAATTAGCAAGCCATCCTGAAATTGCTCTTCCGGGCGCATGGTCACGCACTCGCCTTCGCGAAGAAATAAAAAAATGTAATGACCTCGGACTAACTGTAATTCCGAAGTTTAACTTCTCTGCAGGTCACTGCCTGTGGCTCGGCAAATACTCAAGAATGATTTCAACAGATATTTATTATCAGGTTTGCAACGATATTATCAAAGAAGCATACGAGCTTTTCAATCATCCGGAATATATACATATCGGTATGGACGAGGAAGACGAAGAACACGCAAGATATAATCCGGACGGATATTGCATGTTCAGACGTGGCGAGCTATACTGGCACGACCTTCGTTTCTTGCTTGACTGTGTTAAAGATACAGGTGCAAAGCCGTGGATGTGGTATGACCCGACTCTCGGTCACAACCCGCACACCGTAGACGATACAGAATACAGAGCTCATGTTGCTCTCGACGAGGCTATGCTCTCTCCATGGTATTATGACAGCTTTGACAGAGCGAAATTCAGACGTGTAGAAGATTATGAATACGACTTCTCTCCTTATGAATTACTAAATTTAGAATATGTCGAGGATATTCCGAAATATGCTGACTTCAGAGAAAATATAATAAACCATATGCATGAAGGCTATAGCTACATTCCTTGCTCATGGGCAAGAAATAAGGGAAATACATACGATATTATGGAGCTCTTCACTAAGGCTCCAAAAGATAAGTACTTTGGTCAGATTGTTTCAACATGGTGCATGGTGCAGGAGAAAAACAGAGAAGTGCTTGAAAATGCTTTAACCGAATTTAAAAAGGCAAAAGATACTTTCTATCCTGACGAGAAATAATTTTATTTTTTGTATGTGAAGAGGGGCTGTCTCATTAAAACGAGACAGCCTCTTTATTCTATGTGTTTCACGTTTAGAACAAGTGCGTAAAATATTATTTTTTAATAAAACGAATAATAACCTCCAAACTGTTAAAAATAAATAAAACTATAACTGGAGGTAAATAATATGTTTAAACATGAAAAAATGCTTTTTCATCCTGTAGAAGTAGAAAAACCTAATCCCCAATACGCTGTATTGCTTCAAGAACAATTAGGCGGCGGAAATGGCGAGCTCAAAGCTGCTATGCAGTATATGTCGCAGAGTTTTCGTATTAAAGATCCTGAAATTAAAGATTTATTCCTCGATATCGCTGCCGAAGAACTTGGCCATATGGAAATGGTTGCACAAACTATTAACTTGCTCAATGGCCACGATGTCGATGCTACAACGGTGCAAGCAGGCGAAATTCAGTCACATGTTATTTTAGGCTTGAATCCCGGGCTTATAAATGCGTCCGGCTACTCATGGACTGCAGATTATGTAACAGTAACCGGTGATTTGTGTGCTGATATATTGAGTAATATCGCCTCTGAACAGCGTGCAAAAGTGGTTTATGAATATTTGTATCGACAGATAGATGATAAGAAGGTAAAGGAAACAATTGACTTCCTTCTTAATCGAGAAGAAGCACACAATCAAATGTTTCGTGAGGCATTTAATAAAGTACAAAATAGCGGTTCAAATAAAGATTTCGGTACAACTAAAGCCGCTAAAATGTATTTCTCAATGTCAGATCCGGGACCTAATGCATTTGCAAATGTTCAAACTACTCCGCCATCATTTAGTGAATAATATGTAGATTTAAAACGGACACCTTTTGGTGTCCGTTTTTGATTTGAAGAGCCGAATGATTTAGATAGTTTTCTAAAAGTCATGCCGAAAACCAGCATCAATTTTATATTTTTCAAATATACATACAATTTCTTCTATTGCGTCAAAATCAGAATATTGCTCGTCCTGTATTACTTTTTGTATTTCTCGTAACATCTGTATAGCAGTTGTATCTGCAATTTCACACACATCAATTTCAAAATCCTTTAAATGATTTTTTATAAAATCAGCTATGTATCCCTTCAACAATTCAAGCTTTATGTTCATACAAGTCCCCCTTAATACATTTTTATGTTGCCAAACAGTACCATATTATAATATTAATAGTACCACATGGTAACATTAAAATCAAGAGGTGATTTTAATGTACTTTAAAAGATTATACGATCTGCGAAATGATAATGATTTGACACAACAGCAAGTTGCCGATTATCTGATGTGTAATCGGCAGGTTTATGCTCGATACGAAAGGGGTTTGCGCGAAATACCTGTTTCTATGCTAATAAAGCTGGCTGATTTATATAAAACCTCTGTTGATTATATTTTAGGTAGAACAGATAATATTTAAAGCAAATATAACATAAAACGGACACCTTTTGGTGTCCGTTTTTGATTTTGGATAGAAATAAATGGAGTAGATGCCGACTCTATTTGTCTTCTTCACTTATACCAATTTCAATTTGTTTATTCCAATTATCCTTAGTACAATAAATTCTTACCTTTTTTTCATCTCTAAAAGTTTCAATGGCATAATATGTATCATTATTTGCAAATTTAGATGGCGGAAACTTTACAATATCAATATCTTTCTTTTCTTTGCGTAAAGTATGTGTGGTTGCATCAAAAATGCATACTAAATATGTATGTTTCTTACTAATAATATTTTCTTGTATGTTTTCGTTAATACACGGAGAGGTTAGATTATTTGTGTTATTTTCTATAGGTTTATTGCATTTTTTCATATGTTGACCAAACATATTTTCAAACCATATTCTGTTATTTACTTTTGCATATCTCATAAAAATAATAATTGCCGTTATTATAAGTAATAAGAAATAAATAGTCCACTGAATAGTAGTATCTTTATTATACACATCAGCAGTTAGTTGATTACCATATAAGGCCAGCAATTGAAATAACGCGCCTATTGAATACCATATCCATGCCTTTTTGCTTTTGCTCAAAATTATTGCTATAGTTGAAAATACTATCATTATTAAAAAGTATCCAAAAAAATACGTTAAATTAAATAAAAATATCATATTCGTTTCTCCTTTATTTCGTGGCTTTGTATATATTATTAAGACTTATGTCGCAAATACATTATAACACAATAAGAAAATTATTGCAATATAAAAATAAGCTTTGCATAAGCAAAGCTACCTCACTTCTTCCTTATTCACTATTCCCTATTACTTCAAAATCGACAAGGTTCTTTAGGGAATAGTGAAGAGTGAATAGGTAATAAGTAAAAATCCGCACACTATCGTGTACGGATTTTCTGGCTCCTCAAGTTGGGCTCGAACCAACGACCCTGCGGTTAACAGCCGCATGCTCTGCCAACTGAGCTATTGAGGAATATTTTCATATAAGGTAAATCTG
>JAZQIM010000019.1:0-14207 GCA_045541115.1 Candidatus Aphodoplasma sp. | reverse complement strand
AGGCTTGCCGTCGCCGACAAGCTCAAGCGATATTCACGGCGATCCGTCGGGCGGACAACCCTATATGACGGCCGCCCAATCTTGCAGCGGGTGGGGTTTACATGGCACGCCGCGTTACCGAAGCGTCGGTGGGCTCTTACCTCGCCCTTCCATCCTTACCTGAAAAACAGGCGGTTTATTTCTGTTGCACTATCCCTGGAGTCACCTCCGCCGGACGTTATCCGGCACCCTTGCCCTGTGAAGCCCGGACTTTCCTCAGACAGCGCCTCACGGTCATCTGCCCGCGACCATCCAGTTTACTCGGTTAAATTTTACCATACTTCATCTTATGATGTCAAGATGTCCGTATTTGTTAAATTTACTTATAAATTTATTTTAAGATAATAATTTTATGGACTTTTTTTAAAATTGTGGTATACTATAAGTAAAATAATTATTTGTTATAGGCGGTGATATAATGGACAAAAATGGTTCTTCATCACAAAAGAATAGCAGAGAGCTTAAAAATATGATTTTTATCATAACTTACAGCGTCGTACTTATAGTCGCTCTTTTTAACATGAATTCAACAATGTCCTTACTTGGTTGGATCTTATCAATAATCAGCCCTTTTATAACGGGCCTGATTATTGCCTATATTATAAACATTTTAATGACACGACTTGAAACAAGAGCTTTCGGATTTCTCAACAAGCCAAAATATAAACTATGGAAAAAAATAAAGCGTCCTGTGTGTATGCTTTTGTCCTTTCTTATAATTGCGCTCTTAATTACTGCTATTATATTTTTGGTAGGCCCACAGCTTGCACAAAGTGTACGCCTTTTATCCGATAATATGCCGATTTACATCTCTTATTTACAGCGCCTTACAAACACAGTTCTCGGCTGGTTTAATCTGACTGTGGATGACCTTGGTAATTTCGCGATAAACTGGAACAATATTTTTGAGAAAGTATCATCAATGCTTGCAAGTATTTCTCCCCGTGTGCTTAACTTTGCTACAATTGCTGCATCAGCGATTTTTAACTTCTTTATGGGAATAATATTTGCGATATATCTCCTTTTAGGCAAGGAAAAGCTTATATCTGACCTTGAACGGGTTTGTGATGCATACCTTCCTGAAAAGAAGGCCCAAACAGCAAGAAAGATTGCAGACAAAGCACATTTTATTTTCACAAGCTTCTTTGTGGGACAGCTAACCGAAGCTATAATCCTCGGTGCTATGTATTTTGTCGGCACAAGCATTTTTCGCATGCCATACGCTCCACTCATTTCAACGCTTATGGCAATATCAAGCCTTATACCTATGTTCGGCCCGATAATCGGTGCGGTTCCGTCCGTGTTTATTCTTCTTATGGTAGACCCGAAACTTGCAATAATCTTTGTGATAATGGCTATTGTGTTCCAGCAGATTGAAGGAAACTTCATTTATCCGAAGATTGTTGGCGACTCTGTCGGTTTGCCGGGTATATGGGTATTATTTGCAATACTTGTAGGTGGAAGCCTTGCCGGTGCAATCGGAATGATTCTTTCCGTACCGTTTGCATCGCTTGCATATTCACTGATAAGGGAAGATGTGTATAACAGACTTCGTGCAAAAGAACAGGAAAAAACAGACTGATTTTCTTTATAAAATAAAAAAAGCAGATGGCATTAGCCATCTGCTTTTCTTTTTATTATTCTTCGCTTGAATTTTGCTCCATTTCAGGATTTTCTTCATCTGCCTGCTCATCTTCTTCGTGTTCTGTACGTGCAAGCGAAACAATTTTTACATCATCTTTTAGTTTCATCAATCGCACGCCCTTTGTCACACGAGAATATGTGCTTATATCACCTGTATGAAGTCTTATAATTACGCCGGCATCGGTAATAAGCATAATATCGTCGTCATCCATAACGGCGCTTATTCCGGCAATCTTGCCTGTCTGTTCTGTGATTCTGTATGTCAAAACGCCTTTACCGCCACGGTTTTGTGTATGATATTCATCAAGCTCTGTCTTTTTGCCGTAGCCACACTCAGAAACAACAAGCAGCTTTGTGCCTTCAAGTGCAACAACTGCACCGACAACGCTATCACTTCCCACAAGGCGGATTGCTCGAACGCCACGAGCCATACGGCCCATAACACGAACGTCATTTTCATCAAAGCGTATCGCCATACCGTTTGCAGTTCCTATAATCATATCGCAGTTGCCGTCAGTAAGCGCAACCTTTATTACCTCGTCACCTTCATCAAGTCCTATTGCGCGAAGTCCGTTTTTACGGTTTGTATCATAATCTGAAAGCGGGCTTCTCTTTATAATTCCGCCCTTCGTAACAAATGTAAGATACTTATCTTCCGAAAACTCACGAAGTGCAATAGTTGTACTTATCTTCTCTTCCGGCGCAAGCTCAAGAAGGTTTACTATAGCTGTACCTTTCGCCTGACGCGTCGCTTCAGGAATCTGATATCCCTTTAATTTAAACATTCTGCCCTGATTTGTGAAAAATAATATGTTGTCATGTGTCGACGTAGTCATTATTTCTTCGATAAAGTCCTCATCACGCACCGACTGTGCAGAAATTCCGCGTCCGCCACGGCGCTGTGAACGATACGTGTCAATCGGCATACGCTTCACATAGCCAAAATGAGTCAGTGTAACGACAACGTCTTCTTCTTCAATCAAATCCTCTATGTCAATTTCATCAACAACAGGAACAATTTCGCTTCGTCTTTCGTCGCCGTATTTTTCCTTTATTCTTATCAAATCTTCCTTAATGATGCTATTTGCAAGTTCTTCGCTTGCAAGAATATCGTTTAGATATTTTATCTGCGCCGAAACTTCGTTTAACTCATCGTGTATCTTCTGACGCTCAAGTCCGCTCAAACGACCAAGACGCATATCTACAATCGCCTGTGCCTGAACATCGTCAAGACCAAAGCGCTCCATAAGCTCCGCCTTTGCATCGGCAACGCCGCCCTTTGAGGCGCGGATTACGTTAATCACTTCGTCTATATTATCGATTGCAATACATAAGCCGTTTAATATATGCTCTCTGTCAATAGCCTTCCTTAACTCAAAACGCGTTTTGCGCGCGAGCACATCCTTCTGGAACTCAATATAATAATCAAGTATCTCACGCAAATTCAAAAGGCGTGGCTCTGTATTGTTTACAATGGCAATCATATTTGCGCAGAAGCTTTCCTGCATCTGTGTGTTTTTGTAGAGCTGATTTAACACAACATTTGCATTTGCATCGCGTTTAATCTCAATGACAATACGCATACCCTCACGGTCGGACTCATCGCGTATTTTCGATATGCCATCAATTTTCTTATCGCGCATAAGCTCGCCTATTTTTTCAACAAGCTTTGCTTTATTAACCTGATACGGAATTTCTGTCACAATGATTTGCTGGTGTGTTTTAAGTTCCTCTATCACAGCACGCGCACGCATAAGTATTCTTCCGCGTCCCGTATGGTATGCCGCGCGAATTCCGCTCTTGCCCATTATTATACCTGCCGTCGGGAAGTCCGGTCCCTTTATATAACCCATAAGCTCATCAATCGTGATATTCGGGTCATCCATAATAGCAATAATACCATCGATTACCTCGCCGAGATTATGTGGCGGAATATTCGTTGCCATTCCGACCGCAATACCCGATGAACCATTTACGAGCAGGTTCGGGAACTTTGATGTTATTACTACCGGCTCAAGCCTGCTGTCATCATAGTTCGGTCCGAAATCAACCGTTTCCTTTTCAATATCAGCAAGCATTTCAAGCGAAATCTTGCTCATTTTTGACTCGGTGTAACGATACGCTGCAGGCGGGTCACCGTCTACAGAACCGAAGTTACCCTGTCCGTCAACGAGCGGATAACGCATCGAGAAATCCTGGGCAAGTCTTACGAGTGCATCATATACCGAAGCATCGCCATGCGGATGGTATTTACCAAGCACGTCACCGACAGTCGTAGCACACTTTTTGTATGCCTTGTCAGGAGTAAGTCCCGCCTCATGCATCGTATATAAAATACGTCTGTGTACAGGCTTTAAGCCGTCACGTACATCGGGCAAAGCACGTCCGATGATTACGCTCATCGCATAGTCTATATACGATTTTTTCATTTCTTTTGAAAGCTCTACATCAACAATTGATTGAAATTCATTGTCAGCCATTTTTGTGACCTCCGTTTTTATCCATCTTTATCATAGTACTAAAATGCATCGTTTATCTCGCAATCATACTGTTACCGCTCATCTGCTCCGGCTTCTCAAGCCCCATCATATCGAGAAGTGTCGGCGCAATATCTGCAAGTCTTCCTTCGGAAACAAGCTCTGCATCATATCCTACCATTACAAGCGGTACAGGGTTTGTTGAATGTGCGGTAACGACATTTCCTTCATCGTCAAACATCTCATCAGCATTTCCGTGGTCTGCCGTAACGAGTGCACATCCACCCATTTTCTCAATTGCATCAAGCACACGTCCGAGACATTCATCAACAGCCTCAACAGCTGCCTTTGCACAATCAAATACGCCCGTGTGGCCTACCATGTCGCAGTTTGCGAAATTTAAAACAATTACATCGTATTTTCCTGATAAAATTCTCTTTACTGCCTCGTCAGTAACTTCATATGCGCTCATTTCCGGCTTTAAATCATATGTCGCAACTTTCGGAGATGCAATAAGCGCTCTGTCTTCACCTTCGTATTCCTTCTCAACGCCACCGTTAAAGAAGAATGTTACGTGAGCATATTTCTCTGTTTCTGCAATACGTAGCTGCGTAAGACCTTTTGAGCTTATATACTCGCCAAATGTGTTTACAAGTGATGTAGGCTTAAATGCAACATCTACGTTTGGCATCGATTTATCGTATTGTGTCATACAAACATAATATACATTAAAATATTTTCTTTCAAAGCCGTCAAACGACTCATCTACAAAAGTACGTGTAATCTCTCTCGCGCGATCAGGACGGAAATTATAGAAAATTATGCTGTCGCCTTCGCTAATTTTTCTTGCGCCATCGATAACTGTAGGCAAAACAAACTCGTCCGTAACATCTTTTTTATACGATTCACGAACTGCTGCCTCTGCATCAGTCGCATGCTCGCCTTCGCCGTAAACCATTGCTGCATACGCTTTCGATACACGCTCCCAGCGATTATCTCTGTCCATCGCGTAGTAACGTCCCATAACGCTTGCAACTTTGCCGACGCCAATTTTCTTCATTTCATCGCAAAGCTCTGCTACAAAATCGGCACCTGTTGTCGGACCTACATCACGTCCATCAAGGAAACAGTGAACGTACACGTCATTTACACCGTTCTTCTTTGCAAGCTCTAAAAGTGCATACAAATGTGTATTATGCGAATGAACACCGCCATCTGACAAAAGTCCCATTAAATGAAGCGCTCCTCCGCTCTTTTTCACATTGTCAATCGCTGCTAAAAATGCATCGTTTTCAAAGAAATCCCCATCGCCAATTGACTTTGTAATTCTTGTAAGCTCCTGATACACAATTCTGCCTGCGCCTATATTTGTATGTCCAACCTCCGAATTTCCCATCTGTCCATCGGGAAGTCCAACATCAAGTCCGCTCGCATGAACAATATTGTGTGGATACTTTTCCATGAGCTTATCCATTACAGGTGTGCTTGCAGCGTCAATTGCCGACTGCTTTTTATCCCTTGCAATTCCATATCCATCAAGTATTATTAGTGCTGTAGGTTTTTTCATGAATAATATTCTCCTTTTTCGTTTAAAGCGTCGCTTTTTACTCCATACTCTTGTTTTAAAACAGGGCAGACACCCGTCTGCCCTATTTATGCATTTTTAAGCCATAATTATTTAGCGTCTACAATTCCTTTAAAATCAGCTGATTTTAAGCTTGCACCGCCAACAAGACCACCGTCTATATCGCTCATGCCGAAAAGCTCTGCCGCATTATCCGGCTTTACGCTTCCGCCATACTGAACGATAAGCTTGTCAGCAACAGACGCGCCATAAAGCTCGCCTACAACTTCTCTTATTGCTGCACAAACTTCGTTTGCCTGTTCATTTGTAGCAGTCTTACCTGTTCCGATTGCCCAAATCGGCTCATATGCGATGGTTGTCTTTGCAGCATCATCTGCACTTACGTTCATAAATGCAATTTTAACCTGGCTTCTGATAAGGTCAATCGTAATGCCCTGCTCACGCTCTTCAAGCGACTCGCCTACACATACAATCGGCTTTAATCCCTTTTCAAGAGCCTTTATAAGCTTTTTATTTACTGTAACATCTGTTTCAGCAAAGTATTGTCTTCTTTCGCTGTGGCCGATGATTACATATTCAACGCCCATACTTACAAGCATATCTGCGCTGATTTCGCCTGTGTATGCACCGCTGTCTTCGAAGTGAAGGTTTTGTGCACCGATTTTAATATTTGTTCCTTTTGCAGCATCAATAGCAGCGCCAAGGCATACGAACGGAACGCATGCAATTACCTCTGATGCAGCATCTTTTACCATAGGAGCAAGCTCCTTTATGAATTCGCCTGTCTGTGCAGGTGTTTTGTTCATTTTCCAGTTACCAGCAACAACTGTTCTTCTCATTTTCATTATCTCCATTCCTAATTGTGTTTTAGATTATTTGTCCTGTAAGCACGCGATACCCGGAAGCTCTTTGCCTTCCAAGAATTCAAGTGAAGCACCGCCGCCTGTTGAAATGTGGCTCATCTTATCGCCAAGGCCTGCCTGATTTACGGCAGCTACACTGTCACCGCCGCCAATAACCGTTACAGCATCAAGCTCTGCAAGGATCTGTGCGATTGCATTTGTACCTTTTGCAAAGTTGCTCATTTCAAATACGCCCATCGGTCCGTTCCATACAACTGTCTTTGCATCTTTTAAAGCATCCTTGAATAATGCGATTGTCTTTTCGCCGATGTCAAGTCCCTGCCATCCTGCTTCGATTGTGTTTGAAGGAACTGTCTTAAACGCTGCATCATTTGAAAACTCCTGTGAAACAACTGTATCAACAGGTATTAACAACTCAACGCCCTTATCCTTTGCCTTCTGCATCATTTCATTTGCATACTCGATATAGTCTGCTTCAAGAAGTGAATCGCCTACTTCGTAGCCTTTTGCCTTCATGAATGTATATGCCATACCACCGCCGATGATAAGCTTGTCAACCTTCTCTAAAAGATTGTTGATTACAGAAATCTTTGATGATACCTTTGAGCCGCCAAGGATTGCAACGCACGGTCTTTCCGGGTTGTTTACGGCATTACCCAAAAATTCGATTTCCTTCTGGATAAGATAACCTGCAACAGCAGTATCAAGATAATCGCTTACACCTACTGTTGAGCAGTGTGCTCTGTGAGCTGTACCAAAAGCATCGTTTACGAATACTTCTGCAAGAGATGCAAGCTCTTTGCTGAAGTTTTCAACATTCTTTGTTTCTTCTGCTCTGTAACGTGTGTTTTCCAAAAGAACTACATCGCCATCGTTCATCTGTGCAACGGCATTTTTTGCATTTTCGCCAACGACCTCCGGATCAGCTGCAAATACAACTTCTTTGCCAAGCTTTTCTGTAAGGCTTTTTGCAACAGGAGCAAGTGAAAACTCCGGCTTCGGCTCGCCCTTTGGCTTGCCCATATGCGAGCAAAGTATAACTTTAGCGCCCTGGTCCATCAAATATTTGATAGTAGAAAGAGCACCTATTATTCTTGTTTCGTCTGTAATGTTTCTGTTTTCATCAAGCGGCACATTGAAATCGCAACGTACCAAAACTTTTTTACCTTTTACCGCGATGTCCTCAACTGATTTCTTGTTTAGCATTTTAAGTAACACACCTCTCTATTTTTGTTTTTTAATTATTAATTCTTTAACCTTATTTATTATATACCAAATAAAAGAATTTTTCAAGGTTTATAGTAATTTTTTTTATAATATTTTACTATTTTTTCATTATTTGTATACACAAAAATGTTGCCTCATACGCAAATTAGAATAAGTATGTTTTTGGCATAATATAATATACGTAACTATGCATCGATGTTTGTTTTTCGCTCGTGCTTGTGAGCCTGATTTTATATCACTTTGTATAACATCATTTACATATGCACAATTTGTCGTTTTAATGCGCATTATGTTATTGAATACCCCCAAAACCGCGCCATTTCAGGCTTTTTCGACAATAGTTGCACTTTTTTCGGCGCATTTCTAAAAAAATGTAAATACTTTTTATAAAAAATAATGCTAATAAAAACAAATAAGAGTTTACTATTTTCGAAATATATGTTATAGTATAGTTATGAAATTTAAAGTACAAAGCTATTTGTACTGAAATTGCATTTTATTATTTGTTCTTATTATTATTTAATCAGGGAAAAAGGAGGAGTACACATGGCAAAAGCAGTCGCTCAAACAAACTGTGGTATATTTGAGCCGCCGGCAAAACCAAAAATTACAAAAGCTATGAAGGAAGCCATGAAAAAGTCAGGTCTTAGCAAAGCAGAACAAAAAGCTGCGCTTAAAGAGCAATATGACCAGGCAAAAGAGAAATATAATTCCGACATCGTTTTGTGGAAATCAAAGCCGGACACGCCGCAAGAAGAAATTGATGCTCTTAAGGCTAATTGGGAGCAAAAGAAGTTGGATTACAACACGCGCAAGAAAGAAATTGATGCTGAGTGCAAAAAATCAATTGCAGAAGCAAAACAAACAAATGACCTTTCTGCTCAGAAACTTGCAATTCAGCTTGCAAAAAACAAACAACACAATGCAATCCTTGATTTAAAAGAGGAAGTTCGTGTTGCAAGAGAAGCTTATTATAAAGCAGCTCTCTCATCAGATGAAATTTACAGAATTCATAAAAAAGCAAAAACACGCGCAGCCATATGGCGCGACAAAAACCTTTATTTAATGCTTGTCCCGTGGTTTGTTTTGGTTATGGTATTTACATACGCACCTATGTATGGTGTACTGATAGCTTTCAAGGACTACTCACCGTTTAAGGGTGTATTGGGAAGCCCCTGGGCAGATATGTATGGTTTCGAAAACTTCTACTTGTTCTTTACGGGACCATATTTCTTTAGACTTTTGCGCAACACGCTTTTGATAAATATATACTCTATTATATGGTCATTCCCGTTACCGATTATTTTTGCGTTGATGCTTAACGAATGCCGCAATAAAATGTTTGCAACTACTATTCAAACAATATCTTATTTGCCGCACTTCGTATCATCAGTTGTCATCGCAGGTATCGTTGTAAACTTCCTATCACCTTCGACGGGTATTATCAACCTATTCTATAAATGGGTAACAGGTTCGGAGCAAGGCATATACTTCTTATCAAAACCGGAATACTTCAGAACTATATATATTGCCATGGGCGCATGGCAAGGTACAGGTTTTGGTTCAATCCTTTATACATCGGCACTTGCCGGCATAGACCAAGAGCTCTATGAGGCTGCAAGAATTGACGGTGCAGGCAGATGGCGCCAGATGTTTAATATTACACTTCCCGGCATTATGCCTACGATTGCTATTATGCTCATAACTCGTATGGGAAGCATCTTGAGCGTAGGCTCCGAAACAATTATTCTTTTGTATCAGCCTATTACATATGAAACTGCTGACGTTATCAGTACTTATGTGTATCGTATCGGTCTTATAAGCGCTCAATATTCATTGTCAACTGCTGTCGGCTTATTTAACGCGTTAATTGCTATTGTTATGGTATGGTCTTCAAATACTATTTCGCGTAAAGTCGGCGAGGTCGGCTTGTGGTAAGAAAGGGGGAGCATAGAAAATGATTAAACGTTCTGTTGGTGAGCAAGTTTTTGATGTTGTTAATGCAGTATTGCTCGTCTTTATCGCTTTTATAACACTTTATCCATTTTGGTATGTTCTCGTTGCTTCGTTAAGCGAACCGACACAGGTTACGATGGGTAACGTAACATTCTGGCCTATTGGATTTGAATTTGCTTCGTATTTAAAGGTGTTTAACATGCCTTATATCTGGACATCATACGGAAATACTATTTTAATTTCTGTAGGCGGTACAACAATCAGCATGGTTGGTACCATATTAACAGCATACGCTACTTCAAAACAGCGTTTGGTAGGAAGAAAGTTCTTTATAATGTTAATGCTTATTCCAATGTGGTTTAGTGCAGGTCTTATTCCAACATACATCAACATAAAGAACTTAGGTCTTTTGAATAATCGTCTTGCACTAATGCTTAATGGCGCAATATCGAGCTTCTATGTAATACTTATGCGTACATACTTCGAATCAATCTCTGATTCTCTCGAAGAGTCTGCAAAGATGGACGGTGCAAGCGATTGGTTTGTTCTTTTAAAGATTTACATTCCTCTTTCAGTGCCGTGTCTTATGACAATTACTATGTACTACTTCGTTGCAAGATGGAATGCATACTTCGATGCAATGATTTACTTAAAAGATGAATGGAAAGTGCCGTTACAGGTATTGCTTAAAAAAATTGTCGTTCAATCCGAGATTACATCAGAGACGATGGACGTATCGACGGCTACTACGAATCAGCAAACAATTATTTACGCTACGATTATGCTCGCAGCATTGCCTATGATTTGTATCTATCCGTTCGTACAGAAGTTCTTCGTAAAAGGTATTATGATCGGTGCTGTAAAAGGCTGATATCCTATCAGAAAAACTTATTACAAATTAAAAGGAAACAGGGTTTGCCTGTTTCCTTTTTTATATGATTATGTATTTTACTTCTTATGTATATGCTACATTCTAAAAATCGCTCTGCAAAGCGGGCATAAAAGCTTTGGCATTTTTAACACTACAATTTTCATTGATTTACCACCTCTTTTTTATTTTTTAAAACAAAAACAAATTCCAAGCGCTATAATTATAAGCGCCTCAATTCCTGCTATAAGCCGTATCGGAAATAGCAACGCACACATTATGCCTGCGCACAGTGCGACTAATGCCCATAGCAGATACTTAAAAAAACACATCTTATAGCGCTTCCCCCTCCCTTATCATACGATACTTTAGTATATGTCATAACATTAAAGTTGGTTACTTATTAACCGCTTCCATACATAAAAAAGGTATGGACACTTTTTTGTCCATACCTTTAATTAATTCTTATTTTCCTTCACTTGCAGATTATTGATGCATAATCTTACCAAGTTTATCAAGTGTTCTGTACAGAAGTATTGCTGCTTCTGCACGGGTTGTTTCTCCATTTGGTCTGAAGCTTCCATCGGGATCGCCGCTTATTATAGCCATGTTCTTTAACGCATATACCGCATCTGATGCATAGTCTGCAATATCATTTGCATCTGTAAATGCATATTCTTTTGTATGCATTTCTATACCTGCATCATTAAGAATGCGATAAAGCATTACTGCCATATCCTGACGAGAGATTTTTGCTCCTGTGCCGAACAATCCATTACCCATACCTGTTGTAATTCCGTTTTCTTCAGCAGCTGCTACGTACGGTGCGAACCATCCTGTTTTAGCATCTATAAATGACGGTGTGGCCGACATATTTATCTTGTCTGCACCAACAACGCCCACAACAACTATCTTAATAAATTCTTCTCTGAGAATTGAATTATTCGGTCTAAATGTGGAATCTGAGTAACCGGCAAATACGTTATTATCCGAAAGAACTTCTATTGCTTCCCATGCCCACGATACGTCAGCAATATCGATATAACGCTCATAAATCGGTTTTTCTGTCGGTTCAGGCGAAGGCGTCACAACTGTTGTTATTTCGCCGCCACCACCGCCGCCACCGCCGGGGCCCGGTGCAGGTGTAGGAGTCGGTGTCGAGCCACCTGCCGGTGTAAGTGCTCCTACAAGCTCTTCAAATTTTGCTGTAAGACCGGTGGTTCCTGAAAGTGTTGTTACACCGCTGTCTCTGCATTCAAGAGCTACGCTTTGCTTTTGTATATCTGACAAAAGATTATATTTTGCGCGTATATCAGTATCCGATGTAATGTCGTTTATGAATGCTTCTATAGCTGTTCTTGAATTTGTTACGCTATTATCTGCCGGTTTTGTTACTCCCGCAATAATAACTTGTTCTTTATAATTATCAACTAATGTTGCAAAGTCGCTCACAGACTGTCCTAAAATCGCTGTGTTAATATCTGCTCTGCCTTCAGGTGAAACCGTTGCCGGAACGCTATTAACTGCAGAAACAAATGCTGATAAATCAGTGTAGTCGCCAATCTTTGACAAAAGTGTAGCGCCTGCTGCATCATCCGCTGCCGTAGCAACCGCCTGTGCATATGTTTCTTGTTTTGTTATTGATGTAAGCTTTGAGAGTGTCTCATCAAAGTTTGATGCATCTACTACAGCAGGTTTTTCTGTCCATGCACTGAGCGCTGCTACAATTGCTGTTGAAGCATTTGTCTTCGATGCATCGCTAAGTGAATCCCATGATGTATTTGTTCCTGCAAGTCCTAAAATACCCTTATTAACTTCGATTGAACTCTTAAGAGCATCGGTATTTGCTGTAAGTAAATCCTGTAAAACTATATATTTTGCATCACTTGCTGCAAAGTAAAATGTCTGTGTACTGTATGTGCCTACAGTAGGTACTACGACTGCTGTATAATAACCCGTAGGCGATGTGGTTACGCTGTCTGCAAAAGTAATGTCGTAATCATAGTGAGCATGCGCTCCTGCGATTTCGCACTTTGCACCCTTGTAATAGTTGTGCTTATGTCCGGGTGTTGTATTTGCGCATGATGTATCCGCACATTCTTCTTCTGTACAAGCTTCAAGCATTACCTGCACTGCAGTTTTAAATCTGCTATCCATAAAGAGCGAAGCGCCCAAAGCAAGCTTTGCTGTTACCTGGCTTGATGAAAGAGCATCTATTGCGCTGTCAGATGCAGGCTTTAAAATAATAATTTTTACGTCCTGTGTGTATGCTTCAACACCTGTGCCCTCAATCACACCTGATATATCAATAACTGTGTTCTCAGCTTTTTGTTCAACCTTATCTATTGTTGCCGCAAACACACCGGTAGTGCTAAACATCATCGCAATTGCCATCACAATGGACACTACCTTAAAAAGATTAGTTCGTTTCATTGTTTTTCTTCCTCCTCAACGCATTTGCACAGGAGAAGGTTCTATTCTTCTCCTGTAAGCAAATATTGTTTTTTTATCAATTGCAATATTGATGTTTATTGTGTCGATGAACCATCAAACTCTACAAGGTAAGCCGAAGGAAGATCAACCTTCGCTGTTGTTCCACTACCGCTTACATTTTCTCTGGTTGTTGTATTCGGATCCACAACGAAATCAGTAAGCTTTATAGACGCAAACTCTGCCGGTCTACCGTAGTTTGGTATTGTTACCTTGCCTGCTTCAAAATGCTTTGAATATACCTTGTGGTATTTGTTATCGGCAGTCGATACATATCCTGCCTCTTGCCATCCAGCTGCAACACCTTTTGTCCATCCGCCTGCAAATCTTACGCTGCTAGCTGTACCATTAGTGTCTGAATATACATTTGCCAAATCTATGTAGTATACTGTAGCCGAACTTGAGATATAGAATGTATCCCACTCAGCATATGTTGAAGATTGTGCCGTGTACGTTTCTGTATTAGTTTTATCGTAATCATAGTATCTTGAGTTATACGCCGAAGATCCTTGATTGATTACAAGATATTTATCTCCTGCAGCAACCGACACTGTTGTCCAGTCATTTACTCCAATAGATCCCTCATTTGAATACTGAGGTTTTCTAATAATCCATGTGTTTTCTGGGTCTACACTAAATGTAGAGGTTGTTATTACCTGTCCCGCAACATACGAGTTTGCATACGAAACTCCGTTTGTAAACTTATCTACTACAACAGCCTGTGCTAATTGGTTTTGCTCTGTAGTATACGGATTGGCTACCGGTTCACTCGGTGTAATCGATGTATGATTATAATCACCTATTGTCGGAACACTCTTAGTACCGTCAGTTCCGTTATATACGCCCATACTATTCATCGTCGACATGTCATAGATTTTATTTGCCGGTGTCGACGGTGCCTGTGCTGTAAACTTCGCTGTATATGTTGCGTCTGCTGTTACGTTTGTTACTTCGTATGTAGCGTCACCACTTACCTTTGTGCCGTCTACATACCAACCTTCAAATTCATAACCATCAGCAGCTGTCGCTGTAATCGTTGTGCTTTCGCCTTCTTCTAC
>JAZQIM010000018.1:0-59107 GCA_045541115.1 Candidatus Aphodoplasma sp. | reverse complement strand
AATGTCGGCTTTTCGATTATTTCCGGAGAGCCATGCCATATTATTTTTTTCATTCTATCACTCCTAACTTTACATTTAACATTATATCACTAAAGTGATAGTTTGTCAATGATATATAGAAATTTGATGATTATTTTTAGAAAAATCTTTGATACCGCAAAATACACCACTTTTATTCCCATTTTATCGGCACTTGAGGGCAACTCGACACCAAATCAGCACCAGACCCCCTGAAACAGCACCACTCCCGAACGGCACTGCCGGTCGGGGTTTAACCGCATTGGTGGCGGAGTCCGACACCAATGCCTTTTCCTGCTTCATTTTATTCCGTTGCCTTTCTCTTCATTTTTGTGCTAATTTTGTTCTTCTTGACTTCTGCTTATATTTATATCCAATATCTCAAATCGATTTTAAGGTCTTTACTCATCCGAACACTGCGTGATTTTTGTGACTAACTTTCTTGGGTAGGGTAAATATCTTACCGCAGATTTTGTTTCTCAAAAACCATCGGAAACAGCGTGTCATTTGGCTCATAATTGTTTTTCTTCCAATTACCATCGGCAGATATGCCGTATGTGAGAGATATAACTTATTCAGGCAGTGCAATTCCACTTAGCAAAAATAAATCCATTCCACTCTGCTAATTTGCTGACTGATTCCACCAAAAATAAAAATCTCTTATCTTTGGTTACTGCATAACAAATTTTAATATGGGATGATGCAGGAAAGTATGCGTTAAGGTTATTGGAATAAAAAATAATTGATTTGCATTTCTCATTGAGATGAACCAATCAATTAAAATAGAATTTCTTAATTCTTTTTGCCTATATTATTTATATCCAATAACTTTTATGTATTATTATCTAAGTATTATTTGCAGTCCATCCTGACACCACCTCAGTCAAATTTGAGCCACCATATTTTTAGTCTGTTCCGTAGACCTTATCCGTGAACTGATAGAGATTTGATGTTGCAGAGCCGTTATCCTTTTTGCGGTTTATCTTTTTTAGATAGCCTTTCTTCGCAAGTGATGGTATTGCTCTTTTAACTGTGCTTAGACCGATGTCTGTATCTGCAGCTATCGTGTTAAGAGATGGGTAACAAACATCTTGGTTTCCGGCTCTCATAAGCAGATAACACAGTATGCGAAATTCTGCTTTAGAGATATTTTTATCTGTGATAAGTTTGTTTAGTATGTTCGTAAAATTATCTTTTAATTTTGGCATTATAATTCCTCCGTTTCTGTAATTAAAAAAGTCGCATCATTTCGATACGACTAATGTGTTTTATTAAATTCATTATTGATTTCATTCTACCAATTCTATAGAATGAAATTTGCATAAAAAATCAAGAGTTTTTATGGTTTGATTCAACCTAAAACCCCTGATTTTATGCGGTTTTTAAGTTTTCACAGAGTTGACGCTATCATCAGGTCCATGTGCTCGCAAGAGCATAGGAGTTCAAGTCCTGTCAGGTGCACCACCGAAAAAAGAGCGTTGAGGTAATCAACGCTCTTTTTTTTGAATAATATTACTTTATATTTCTATTGAAAAACTAGTATCACTAACTCGATTGCATTTCACAGAAGTCCATTCTTCTAAATCCTTTGCTTTTTTATACAAAACATTTATATCAATATCTGTTGATAAGGTCGAAAATTTGATTTGTTTCAATTTAGGAGTATAATCGATGTCTAATGAATTTAAAATTTTTTCTTTAGGAATCTCTGTATAAGCTTTTAATGGTTCTAATGTATCAGCAATACATAAGATATACAAAATTGGATTTTCTTCATATGTTATTTTTCTAAAAGTATCTTTCATTAATTCATCAAGCATATATTCTCTATACTCATTTGAATACTTTTCAGTTTCCATCCATATATTATGAGCCATTATACAATCTGCAATATATGCAAATACAGGTAATTGTTCTTGTCTAAATACTCTATCTTTATAGATAAAGTGAGAAAGGTTATCACTTTTATACATATCGCTGTTTGCAAGATATGACAGAACATAATTTTTTATAATTCTATCATAAAACATGTATCCCGCAATTATTCCATGGTCTACTTTCTTATGTACATTGATGCGGTAATTTAAATATCGTGTTATTGTTGCACTTTTATATCTATGTATATTTATTCTTTTTCCTGTCGAACAAAAAATCGTCCTACATTTGTTTGCATATATAGTTATCTCTCTAATTAATGCATTGTATGTACTTATGCTTCGAAAATTATTATTTCTATGAAGATATGTAGGAAATGGCGATGTTGTTATATTAAGTTTATCCTTAATATTTCTTAGTGCCGAATACTCTGATGCATGTGCGGTATTATACGCTCTTGGTATTGGAGCATTTCGTGGTACACTCAAAAAAGAATTATCATTCTCTGCTATACAATAACCATAATCATGATAAAGGAATGTTAAAAACCACAAATATGAAAATGGCAGTTCCCCCATTTCGCCAATATGTAGCATATTTCTACCATTTAGGCAATTTTCAATTAATAGTCCTAAAAAGAAACCGGATATTGTATGTATCGCCCTATTATCTGGCAATAAATCTGTTTGCTCAAACTCATTATTTAATATATAATCTTTTCTACCATTACCAAAATAATCAGTTATAAAGTTTCTGGCAGCTGTAGATTCAAGAAATAATGCCAAACCTTTATTTCCATTTTTAAAATATTCTTGAATAAATTTTTTGGAGTTATCATTTGTAAGTAATTGAGACGTATTAAAACTCTGACCGTAATAGTTCCAATTAATAGAATTGTCATTGTTTATAGTGTTATTTATAAAACTGGAAAATTTCATTATATTCACTCCTTGTCCATTCTATACTCTTCTAATAAAAAATTTGGAAGTTTTTTTCTTTCTTCTAAATCGAACTGCTTTTTCAAGAGTGCATATGGGTCAAAATAAGGTGTAAACGAAAATATATCTTGTCCTTTTTGACTTATCCGTACTACCTCCTTGTTTTTGGTAGCGGCATCATATATTCTAGGTGAAATATAAAAATCCTCAGAATATGCAAGTATAATATATAGTAAAGTAAGCAATTTATCACTTAGTTCAAGCTTTAAAAATGTTTTATAAAAATTACGATATCTTTTATCCCCATTATCAATGAACATCATAATTATGCTTGAAGACTCGAATGGAAAAATGCAAATGTGAATAGGTTTTAATATATATTTTGATGATTGATTATATATATCGTTAATGATCCTACCATCAAAATCTATAGCTATAGAAATACATCCTTGAAAAGCAATTGGAACTGTATAATTTAATTTTTCATAATAACATAAATAATACTCATCCCAACCTTTTTCCAATGCTTTTTTGGCCTTATTAAAAGCATTTATATACTCATTTAAATCCAATTCTTGAACGAAATGCTTTGCATCTGTAAAATTCTGTATCATATTATTTTTCTCAAGCATACAGGTAAAGAATTCTTTTTCGATTCTTCGTTTGCTAATAAATTTTAAATTATTTTTCAACGAAATCTGAGCAAACATCTTTTGTGTTGGAAGTTCGTCATAATTATATGGATTTTCATAATCCGAAAATATTTTACTATCACAATCTCTGCAAATCAATTGAAAGGTCCCGGCTTGTGCAACTCCTTTATCATTGTTCAATAAAGGGAAATCAATAATTGAGTTTAGAGTTGAAACCTTTCCGTTTACGGCAATATTTCTAAGACAAAAAGCTGGAACTGTATGAGAGTTACAAAAACTACTTATTTCCCTACCACAATAATAGCAGTAAGATAATTTCGATGCTGCTCTACTTGTTTTCATAAAATCATTTATTTGTTTATTAAAATTAACTTTATTTTCATTCATAATTTGTTTTTCAAGGTCAGAAAAGATTCCTAAATCCAATATATTTGTTAAATTATCAAACATAAAATCACCACCTGTTTTCTTTTATTATAACACAACTTATCTACAAATTCAAATTATGCAAATTAGTTATTAGTTCGTAATCTCAAATTCTTGGCAGTTTCTTCGTAGACTTTTGAAAACTTCTGTGGTATTGTTTGTGGTTGAATAAGGAGGCAAATGCAAATTATTGACAACTCTTATATATTTTATCGTTAGTGGTAAAATAAAACCAAAGGAGTTGATTCAAAATGAGAAAAATCACAAACGAACTAATACAAAAGTTTAAGGCATATTTAATTGACGAGGAGAAGTCCACTTCTACCTTGGATAAGTATATCCGTGACATAACTGTATTTATGGAATGGTGCAAAGAAACAGAATTAAACAAAAGTGTTGTACTTGAATACAAGCAATATATCGTAGGAAAATATGCTCCGGCAAGTGTAAATTCTATACTTTCATCACTTAACAGCTTCTTTGCATATAACGAATGGTATGACCTGAAGGTAAAGGCACTTAAAATCCAAAGACAAATATTTGCAAGCAATGATAAAGAACTGACAAAGGCTGAATATGAAAGATTGTTATGTGCTGCAAAGCAAAAGAAAAATCAAAGATTATATTACCTTATGCAAACCATATGTGCAACAGGTATCCGTGTATCAGAACTTAAAGCTATTACAGTTTCTGCAGTAAAATGCGGTCAAGCTACAATCAACTGTAAAGGCAAAATGAGAATAGTTATCTTACCAAATCAACTTTGCAAAATGCTTAAAGACTATATAAAAGAAAATAATATAAAAAGTGGCACCGTATTTGTAAGCAAAAACGGAAAACCACTTGATAGAAGCAATATATGGTCTGATATGAAAAAACTATGTGAAAGTGCAGGGGTATCAAAAGATAAAGTATTCCCTCACAACCTTCGCCATTTATTTGCACGAACCTACTACTCCATTCAAAAAGATGTCGTAAGACTTGCTGACATTCTTGGTCACTCAAATGTAAACACCACACGAATATACACAATGGAAACAGGCGAAATCCACAGAAAGCAGATACAAAGACTTGGACTATTAATCTGCTAAAAATAAAAATACCACATAATCGTGATTATGTGGTCGTGCAATCGCAAAATTACAAATATATTATACTAAAAAACTCGAATTATGTCAATGATTTGTATAAACTTATTCTTAATTTCTACATAATAAATAAAAAATAGCATATTTTCAAGACCGATGAAGTTGAAAATAATCATCGGTCTATAAATCCTTGATAACAAAAGTTAAAACATCTTTATATTAAAAATGGTTTGTCCTATGAATACCACATAATCACGATTATGTGGTACTAAATTTTAATTCAGGAGGTATAAATATGTTTTGTGAACAATGCGGAACAAAAAATGAGGATAACGCAAAATTTTGTGAAGAATGTGGCGCCGTTCTTGAGGTTAAGGAGATGAGTTATATTGGTGCAAATAATTTTTCCAATTCTCCACAAAAGCCTACATTTACTGCACCAAGTTTAAATGACGACATACCAGGTATAACCCTTAAAAACACACAACCCATAAAGAGCGAAAGAAAACCGATGAGTTTGAAAAATAAAATAATTTTAGCGGTTGTTGGGGTGCTGATAATTCTATGTGGATCACTATATTCTTTGGGGAAAATAGCAACATCCCCAGAAAAAATAGTTGAAAAGTATTTCGAGAATATATCCTCTCAGAAATACACAGAAGCATACGAATATATGGATATTGAAAGCAATGAATTCACAACAAAAGATATATTTGTGAAAGTGATGGAAAATCGAAACGGTAAAAAAGAAGCAGATATATTGAATTATACAATAAAAGAAAACCTAGAGCAAAATCCTCTTATGAAGAAGTATACTATTACATATACTCAAAAAGGCAGTAGCAATACTTCTACTATGAATGTCACCTTGATGAAACAATCATCAAAAAAATGGTTGTTTTACGATGACTATAAAATAGCAGAAAATGGACTAATAGCAAAAGATTATTCAATTACCATTCCAAATGGTGCTGAAATTTATATTGATGATATTAAAGTTAATGAAAATTATGCGGAAAATTCTATCAGTATGAATTTAAATACAATAACAGAAAAAACTTATATTATTCCATCAATCTTCGTGGGGACTCATAAAATTAAAGTCTCATCCCCATTCTCAAAGGACAAGATATTTGATAAAAATATTGAAAATGGCGGATTTATAGATGTATATAGTGTTGACCTTACGGATACTGCGAAAGAAGAAGTATCTAAAGTTGCAGAAGAATTTTTAGATAAGGTTGTTACCTCTGCTATTGACAAGAAACCTTTAGACGACCTCAAAACATATTTTTCTGTTAATGCTAATATGGAACGCATCCAAGAAAACTATGATAACTTAAAAGAAAAAGGAATAAATGATGAGGGCATTGGTGTTAAAAGCATAACATTGAATCAATTTAAATCAACTGCAAATAAAGAATACCAGAGCGAATCAAGTTATGGTGTATCAGTTAATTATGAATACAATTACACCGCACTCAAAGAGAATTGGTTTGATGAAACGATTGAAGAATATACACCCGAACGTTCACAGAATGGAAGTGCTACCGTTTACTTCATATATGAAGATGGTAAATGGATGGTTTCAGATTTCTATATTAATATTTACATGTATTACTAAAATTAGGAGGAATATATTATGGCTAAATTTTGCAAATATTGTGGAAAAGAATTAGAAGAAGGTATGATTTGCTCATGTGTTGAAAATGCAGCGCAAGAAGAAAAAACAATTAAAAACAACGACATTAAATCCCACGCAAAAGGATTTTGGGCTTTATTTAAAGCATTCATTAAAAATCCTGTATCTGTTGGTGCACGCTTTGTTAATGCCTGCGACTTTAAGTATGCTCTTGGTCTAATAGGATTACAATCAATATTAGTGGCATTGCTTGTAATTAGTTTGGTTGGAAAGTTTAATTCGGCAATTAAAAATACAATTGCTTTAGCAGGTTCGTATGCAGAGGCTATTGAATCGCAAGTATCAGGCGTTATGTTTTCGCTTCCAACCGTTTTTATAATCACAGCAATTGCGACTTTTGCAATCGCAAGCCTCTTGGCGCTGATTTTAATGTTATTTATTAAGTTGTTTAAAGGAAATACAACATATAAATATATGCTTTGTGTTTCTTCTATAAACAGTTTTGCACTTATTCCATTTATACTATGTGGGTTAATTATCAGTATCTTAATGCCATTAAATGTTGATTTAAGTAGTTTAAGCAATTTGGGTAGTTTGATTAACCCGTTTATTCTGCCTGTAGGTATTGCTTCTATTGGAATTGCGTTAGGCAATTACATAATGTTAAATATCATATATGCCGGTAGCGATGTAAACAAGGAAATTTTACCTTACATAATGTTCTTGACAGGAATAGTTATGTCTATTGCATTTTTACTTGTTTTTAAAATTGTTATGCCTATGTGTTTACCTTCTGCCATTAAAGCTGGAATGGATGCAGCAGGTTCTGCCGGAGACATATTTGAATCGTTGTTTTAATTAAACTCAAATAACCAGTTTTTAAGGAGCATTATATCAATGCTCCTTAAAAACTAAAAAACACAAAGAACGTGCAAACATAGGAGGAAAACAAATGAGTTTATCACTTTTAGAAACAGCAAAACAAAAATATATTAATGGAGAGGAAAAACTTGCTCAGGCATTCTATGAAAGAGCCATAAACGAAGGTGTCCCAAACGATGTAGTTGTTATGAGAAAAATAACTAGAGAATACCTCTTATTCCCTCTTGATTTTATTGATGCCAGTGAGTATTTTAACTTACTGTTTAAATTAAAAGATTTATCTAAGAACAATAATTATAAAGATGAATATATTAAAGCATTAAATTCCTTATTAAATATTAAAAAATTATTTTTAAGAGAGCTTTCAATATACTACTTCTCAGAACTTGCCGTTTGCTACGGCAACTCGTTGATTGTAAAACATATTCATGAGTTATTTACATATCTACATAAGAATATGAATGATATTGTAGATAATGATTGTTATGAAATCAAGTATAACATTCCTAATGCTGATATGAAAAAACTCAAAATCAATTTACTTAAAATTAAGGCTTTTTGCTTAAACATTCTTTTATCATATTCAGCAGCACAAGATTCTGCATATACAGGAACTACATACCATGCATATACATACGATTACGGTTGGTATTCCAGTACAAGTGTTTCCTCAACCGACAACTATGCAAATTGGGCTGTTATGAAACCTCGTTTGAATATGATTGGCTTAGACGCATACTATGACGAATATCTAGCAGAATATCAGGAAACTGTAGGAAAAATTAATAAATATGTTGCATTTAACTCTCCAAAAGAACTAAGAAATGAAATTGTTGATTTAGGTGTAAAAAGAGGTCGAAAAGGTTCATCTGAACTTGATTTTTACAAGCTATCCAAACGTCTTGCTAAAGATGATATAAGCAGAGAATCATTTTTATCTATAGCATATAAATTTAACTATTTGTATTGGTTGTCAAAACCATTTAATACAAAACTTTATAAAAAAAGTGATATTGGTTCTTTTGAATTGGACACCTACTTTACTCGAAAGAAAATTTTTGGAGTATGCGATATGATTTCATGCGGTACTCACTGGCATATAGATACTGTAAGATGGCTTATGCTTGGATTAATTATGTTTGGGGGACCTATTTATTTAGTCCTTGGAATAGCAATGAAATTTGGTTTTTACTTACCTAATATAACGATTGAAAAACATTAAATTAAAGAAAGGTGATATTGATGAAAAAAATTATCTCTCTATTATTATGTATAATTTTAACTTTTAGCTGTGTTATTTCAGTTGGAGCATATAGCTTCAACAACAATGGTACAGCAACCAAAAAGGCTACTGCTTATCGTTTGCCAAGCGTAAACAGCGGCGATGTATGGTGGGTAGATAAAAATGACAAATTGCAAGTTTTTTGCCAAGATGGTGATTATTATTTGGTGTTATATCCCTTTAATAACACAGGAAAACATGTGATTGCGTATGTTCCTACATCAGCAGTAAGCACATCAGGCGTACCCAGTTCTTCTAACTTCTATAAAAGTGAAATCGTAAGAACGAAATCTAATGCGAATTTATATCATAATCCATCTACAGACACACTAACAGGAGCATCGGGTTCAAATCAAACTGTAAGAACAACAGTTTCAAAAGGTCAGGAATTAACTGTATTATTTGAAAAAGATGGTTTTTATTGCGTAAGAACATCAAATGATACAGGTTTTATTGAGAAAAATAAAATCTGCACACATAGCAACACTTCTAACAAAAACGAAAAAATAACTGTAGTTAAAAAAGATGACAATACACATACAGTAACAACAGCTTATGATGAGGTATGTAATGATTGCGGAAAAACAGTTAAATCAAACCAAAAGAAAACAAATAGTGAAAAACACGCTATTTCTAATGATAAGTGTACAAAATGCGGATATGAAGCTCCGGTAATTGAAGAAAAGTGCAACCATTCAAATACAAAAGAAAACTGGCAGTCTTCTACAGTTTCACAAAAAGACGATACATATCATACTGTTGAAGAAATCTACGATGTACTTTGTGTCGATTGTGGCGAAACTATAAAAAAATTACAAAACAAAGTTTATGATGAAAAACATATTTTAAAGAACGATGACTGTGAAAAATGTAGCTATGTCGTTCCCGGATCTGAAGCATCAAAGTGCAAACATACAAACACCGCAAAACATTCATCTGAAGATATGAAGACAACAATCAGTATAAAAGATGATAATCAGCATACTATTGCAAGTTACTATCATGTATGGTGCACTGATTGCTTTACTTACATAAAAGAAAACGAACTTGACCTTGTCCACGAAGACCACAAGTTCGTAAATAATATATGTTCCGTATGTAATTTGGAAAAATTCGTTGAAAAAACAGCCTATGTTTATAACACTGACGGTGATAATTTAAATATGCGTTCACAAGCGAATTCAAGTTCATCAATTGTTGTTAAAATTCCTGCAGGAGCATCTCTTACAGTCACAGGTGATATTATTAATGGATTCTATCCTGTAAAATATAATGGAAAAACAGGTTATGCATCTGCTGCCTATATCACATTTACAAAACCTTCTGTAAACAAAACTGCATATGTTTACAATACCGATGGCGCAAATCTCAATATGCGTTCTGGTGCCAATAAAAATGCATCTATTGTCACAAAAATGCCAGAAGGCAGTACTTTGACAGTAACAGGGGATGCAACAAATGGTTTCTATCCAGTTAAATATGGAAATCATAGTGGATACGCATCAACTGCGTATATTACATTTACGAAACCGTCGACAACAGCAGCCGCTTTAAATTCTACTACAATAATTAGCAACTCAAAAACAGACCAGAAGAAGTCACAACTTACTTCTATGATGAATGGTTCATCTCATAGTGGAACCTACAAAATAGATAAGAAATATACCGGTCCGTACTCTAATGAACAATGTAAAGGGTTCGCAAAATCTGTATTTATGCAGCTTTTTGGATATAATATAGGGTCGACAACAAATGGAGGCTATGGATACCAAATTAATTATTCGAGTTCAAAAACGACACATTTAGGATCGCTTACATCACTGACTACAACAAATGTTAAAAACTTATTTAGTAAAGCACGTCCGGGCGATTTTGTACAGATGAACCAAAAAGGTTCGTATTCTGGACCACATTCCGCTATCGTTTATGAGGTTTCAGCAAGCGGAGTTACATTTTATGAATGTAATTTGGATTGGAAAAACACAATAACTAAAAATTATTACTCGTGGCAACAAATCGTTTCGGGCAAATCAGCAATATCTGTTTATACTGCCAAAGGATATTAAAAAAATTTAGAAATGAGAGGGTGGTTCTATGAAAAAAATAATATCAACAATTATCGTTTTTTTAATGTTATCTCAATTAAGTGCATTTGCATATAGTGATATTTCCAATGCACAACTTGCGAGCAAAATCGAAACCTTATCAAATTTTAATATAATAAACGGATACGAAGATGGAACATATCGTCCTCATAATAATATTACTAGAGCAGAATTTTGTAAATTGATAATGTGTGCAACTATGAATGATTATGTTGATGAATACGACAAATGCTTTATTGATGTATCTGAAAGTTTTTGGGCTGAAGAATATATTTATGCTGCAAAAGCCCTTGGTGTCGTTAATGGAACAACAGAAACTACATTTGACCCTGAAGCTAACATTACTAATGAACAAGCTGTAAAAATGATTGTTTGTTCATTGGGATATGGAGATGAAGCTGTTTCTGCAGGGGGTTATCCTAATGGCTATATAAAAATTGCTGTAGATTTAGGCATAGTGTCAGCTGATAATTTTATAGGGAAAGAGCTTTCTACAAGACAAAGCATTGCAGAAATGGTCTATAACACATTAGATGTTGAATACTACTTTATTTCATTAACAGAAGACGGAGAATTTGAGAAAAGTAAATCAGAAAGCACATTGAGAGAATTTCACGAATTTTTAAATGATGATAACGATGAATTTCGGCAGGATGAAAATGCTGTAGGATAAGCGCTATTAATAAAATAAACATAGAAACAATTTCAAAACTATCATCATTATATGCTGAAGATACAGAGATGGATAGACATAAGACTAAGTGTCATAATTTTGTGTTATCATCGGTAAATATTATAAAAATCGTAGATAATAACTCAAGTTTGTATGGACTTTCATAGATTTCTATGGTAGTGTTTGTGTCACAGGAGGTGATGCAAATGGCAAAGTACACATTAGAAGAAATTATGTATGGCGACAAATATGGGATTGAAAGTGCCGTGTTTGTAGAAGTATTCAAAATGGTTGAAGAGAAAATTGATGCCAAGACAATACGAGAACAACTGAATATGATTTATGTCAAGCATGCACTGCTAACAGCAAAAAGAATGATTGAAGAGGGCGACTCGATTTCGGATATACCGGAACTTGAGGCGCTCTCTTTGCGTAAGGAGGAAAAATAATGCATATACTTGAAGAATTTTGGTATGGAAACATCAACCCGATGGAAAGGCCATTCCAAAGGCAAATGGGATTTGATAAGGCATTCAGAATGCTTACTAAGAATGAAGAAAGGCTTCTTGAATCCTTAAACGAGCAAGAAAAAGAATTATTTGATAAATTCAAAGCTTGCTACGATGAAATGATACAAATTACAGAATGCCAAACTTTCATAAAAGGATTCAAATTAGGTTCAAGATTTACTATAGCTTGCTTTGAAAATGAAAACGATATATCCGATGAATAATACATCGGATATATCGTTAATTTATGTCTGTCAATACCCCTGCCTCTAAAATCGATTTTAAGCGCCAGTTACAGCGGTTGAGACAGGGGTTTGTGCAACAAACTATGTTGGGTAAGGTAGTTACACCACTACGATAGTTTAATCGCAAAATAGACGGCTGTTAAAAGGGGATTTAGAAAAAACAATGCACACAAAAGAATTGTGCAAAACAGAGAAAACTTTTAAATGGTATTGCTTTTATTCGAGTTTTAGAATATAATATTATTTACAAAACACAAGGAGTGTATGATTATGGGATTTATATGTGCACGAGAAGCCGCTGATAGATGGGGCATCTCCCAAAGAAGAGTTGCTGTCCTCTGCTCTGAAAATAGAATTGCCAATGCAACAATGGTAGGCAATATGTGGATTATTCCTGATGATGCAGAGAAACCTATCGATGCAAGAAGCACTAGATATAACGAAACTGACGAAAAAGGTGTTAAACCGTTCTTGAAATGGGCAGGCGGAAAAGGTCAGCTTCTAAAAGAAATTGAACACTACTACCCATTCGATAGCACAATAACCAAGTATGCAGAACCTTTCGTAGGTGGCGGTGCGGTTCTATTCGATGTACTCAGTAAGTATAACATCAACGAAATTTATATAAGTGATATAAATGCAGAATTGATCAACACCTATCATATCATCAAACATAGAATAGATGATTTAATCTCCTTATTAGAGACATATCAAGAAGAATATACAAGTCTTGATACTGAAGACAGAAAAACATATTATATGAGCATGCGCGAAAAGTTCAACGATATCAAGGTAAATGGTAATGAAACAAAGAATGTTACTAAAGCTGCCTTGATGATATTCTTAAATAAGACATGCTTCAACGGACTCTACCGAGTAAACAAGAAAGGACTATTCAATGTTCCGATGGGTTCATATAAAAATCCGCTCATATGTGACGAAAAAAATCTACGAGCAGTTGCAGAAAAACTCCAAAAAGTTGAAGTAGTATGTGGTGACTACAAAGAATCAGCAGACTTTATCGATGAACACACCTTCGTGTACTTTGATCCTCCATATAGACCACTTACAGAAACATCAAGTTTCACTGCATATACGGAATCCTTATTCACTGACGATGAACAAATTGAATTGGCCGAATTCGTAGATAAAATGAATAAAAAAGGTGCTAAAATAGTAGTCAGTAATTCTGATCCAAAGAATGCCAATGAGGATGATGAATTCTTCGATAACATCTACAGCAATCATAGAATCAAACGAGTTGAAGCTACACGAATGATAAACAGTAATAGTCAAGGCAGAGGTAAAATTAGAGAACTTCTGATATCCAACTTCTAAAATATACTAATCAACCGAATAAAACACCAAGCACTGTGGAATTGATTCTACAGTGTGTACTCTTTGGAGGAAACAAAATGAAATTAAAAGAAGCACAAGAGAAAATCATTAAATTATGCAATATACCATTTTCAGAGATGTTTACTGAAGATGATTTTGAAACCATAATCAAAAACAAAGGTAAAACCGGACAACTTCTTGAATTGGCGCTAGGTAAAAAACTAGATAGTTTTAATATTGATTTTGAGGATGGCGAACTTAAGAGCAATAAATGTGATTCTACCGGTAAACCCTTGGAGACCGTATTTATAACACAGATAGCGAGTGTTATTGATGAGCTGCTTCAAAAGAAGAAATTTGAAGAAACACACCTCTATGAGAAAATTAATAATATGCTTTATGTTCCGGTTTGCAAAGTTGGAAACCCTCGTACCTGGATGTTTTTAGATGCTGTACATATCGACCTTACTGACAAAAGATTTTCTTCTCTTTTGGATATTTGGAGAGAAGATTATTATAGTATTTGCGAGCAACTCAAAAATCATATTGAAACACAAAAAGACGGATTTATTCATACATCAAACGGAACACACATTCAGGTAAGGAGTAAGGATTCAAAACCTTATCATCCAATATACTCAAATACATACGGAAGATATGTGTCCAACAAAAATCATGCTTTTTATTTTCAAAAGCAATTTGTATATGACATACTTAAAATGAGGGAGATGTAGTTATGCCACTCGAAAGATTAAGATATAACTTAAAATCAAGAGATAGAAAATCGGTTAGACGAGAAATAATTAATGTTTTCCTTGATGAAGAGCATGGTAACGGCCGGGGCACAGATAGTTCGCGATATCATTATATAGTTAGTTGAAGAATTTGATGATTATAATATTGAACTACATAGACCGGCAGGATTGAACAAAGGATTTGATTTTACCGTACATATTACAGGAATGTATTTCAAAAAAAGCATGCGTTATACAACTCCAAGTCATAGGGATATTATACTCGCATTACATGATGTTAAAAATCACTACAGCAATTCAGAATATCAATTGATAAGTGAACAAATTAAAAACATTTTTTATGATAACGATTTTGATGTGTATTCTATAAAGAATATGGAATTTAGTGATTACGAAGGAGAGCTAAGACCTATTGCTATTATTCTCTTTGCGATCAAATGGCTCTTTATAGAACAAGACATAACATATTGGAATTGGTCAGGTAGAAATATGTTAATGAATGCACTTGATGAAGAAGGATTAATTTGATATGGCTAAAAAAATAATCAAATGGGAACCTGAAAATTTCGAATTGGAAATGACTACCCATTGGTCATTTCATAAACGAGGAGATTGGGCAACCCACGATGCAAAATGGCGAGGAAACTGGTCGCCATATATACCAAGAAATATTATTTTGAGATATTCTCAAGAGGGAGATTTGATATTAGACCAATTTGCAGGTGGCGGTACAACTCTGGTAGAATCAAAACTTTTGAACAGAGATATAATTGGTGTCGATATAAATGATATTGCCCTGGACAGATGCAGAGAGAAATCAGCGTTTGATTACGAGCCAGCTAAAGGTAAAGTGTATATCAAAAAAGGTGATGCAAGAAAGCTTGATTTCATTCCTGATGAAAGCATTGATTTAATATGCACTCATCCACCATATGCAGACATTATCAAATATAGCGATGGAATTAATGGTGATCTATCGCAATTAAAAGTTAAAGATTTTCTTGAAGAAATGAAAAAGGTAGCCTCAGAAAGTTATCGTGTTTTGAAAAAGGACAAGTTCTGTGCAATACTTATGGGTGACACTAGGCAAAAAGGTCATATGGTTCCTATGTCATTCGATGTAATGCGAATTTTTGAAGATGCCGGATTTAAACTTAAAGAATTGATTATAAAGGAACAGCATAACTGCAAAGCAACAGGTTATTGGAAAACAAACAGTGTAAAATATAATTTTTTACTTATAGCGCATGAGTATCTGTTTGTGTTTAGAAAATAACTGTATAAACTTTAAAGAGGAATAATAAAATACTAAGGAGGAAAACTAATATGGAAAATGCGTGGTACATAGATTTTGTTGAGGATGGAGATGAAGATGTTTTAGTGAATGAATATGATATAACATCTATTCCAAATGATTTTAATATGTTAACTTTGTTTAACTTTATTGAATCAGGAATTGTAAAAATACCAGATTTTCAAAGAAATTATGTTTGGGATCAAAAGAGGGCATCTAAACTTATTGAATCAATTATCTTAGGATTACCCGTTCCACAGGTGTTCTTTTATGAAAGCGAAAAAAACAATTATTTAGTCATTGATGGGCAACAACGACTAATGTCAATATATTTCTTTATGAAACAAAGGTTTCCCAAAACTACTGCGAGAAATTTAATCAGAACAGAATTTGAAACTTATGGAAAGATCCGTGATGAAGTCATCCAAAATGATGAATATTTCGTTAATTTTAATCTTAAGTTAAACTACAACGGAAACATTAGTGCATACAATGGATTTAAATATTCAACTTTGGATGAAAAAATAAAAAATCAATTTAATCATATGAGAACAATGAGAAGTATTATCATAAAACAGAATTCACCTGATGATAGTGATTCTTCAATGTTTGAAATATTCAACAGATTAAATACAGGTGGATTAAATCTAACAGCACAAGAAATTAGAGCAAGTTTGTATTATTCGCCATTCTACTCAATGTTATATCGAATTAACGAGAACGAAAAATGGAGAGCATTATTATTAAAGCCCGAACAGGATGCACATGCGAAAGATATCGAATTTATAATAAGAGGATTTATGTTAATGGCATATGGAGACAACTACAAACCATCAATGACTAATTCCTTAAATAAATTTTCAAAAGAAGTAAAATCTTTCTCGATTGAAGCGATAGATTACTTTGAAAAACTATTTGTATCTTTCTTAGATTCATGTGATTCCCTGCCGGATGGAGCGTTTTGCACTAATAACAGATTTAATGTATCCAAGTTTGATGCTGTATTCGCAGCTGTATGTGAACCATTTTATAGAGAGAATACGTTTGTTGCGGGAAAAATCTCACCAGAATCATTTGAGCAATTAAGCAAAGATACCTCTTTCTTAGAATCAGTACAGTCAAGTACAGCTAGTAAGAAGAGTGTGGATACAAGAATTTTATTAGCTAAAAGAATTATTGTTCTTGATATTTAAGGAGGATATAAAATGATATCCCCTGAAGAAAAAATAATCAATGACAAAATTTCAGAATATGATGAGTTAAAAAAATATCTATTAGAAAATGGGCAGGTAACGTACGAAAATTTTGTTGGAGAAACTTTTAGAAAATATCTTTTAATTTCGTGTGCCAGCTTATTTGAAAATCTAATACAGGAAATAATTTCGGAATTTGTATCAAAAAATACAAGTTCCGAAATGGTAAAATCTCTTGTAAAAAGCAAGGTTATTGAACGTCAATATCATACATATTTTGATTGGAAAAACAGAAGTGCTAATTCATTTTATAAACTTTTTGGAGGCGAGTTCGCCGATAATATGAAATTAAAAATAAAAAGTGATGACAAGTTGAAAGAATCTGAGAAAGCTTTTTTAGAAATAGGTTCTGAAAGAAATCTATTAGTTCACGAAAATTTCTTGGGTTATCAACTAAATAAAACTGTAGATGAAATATTAGAGTTATTTAAAAAAGCTTGTGATTATATAAGTTTTTTAAAAGATGTGTTAGTATAAAACAGTTTGATTTACAAAAAATCAAAAACTTAGACGAAAGCGATATATTCGAATAATTACATCTCGAATATATCGCTTTAATTTATTAATTCTATTACTTGGAGCTTAAATGTAGCTTAAAATAAATGCTAGAGTTGTTTGCATCAAATTCTACCATGAAAAAATTGTGAATATGTACTTATTTGACCTGTCGTTCTATCGTGTACAAGCACATTTTCCAGTTCAGTATTTTTTTCGGTATATTCTTCAATATCCTCTTTCTCAAATTGATGTTTTATAATAAATATTCCTCTGTCATCAAATATCGTATTATATAATCTCGAGTCATAAAATTTGGTACCAAGTAAGCAAGCGTTGGAAAAGCAGGAATTTTCTAAATTCGATTTTGACAAATCTGCATTTATTAAATCTGCATATATGAAATTTGTATTGCTTAAATCTGCATTCGATAAAATCGCTCCCCTCAAGTCACACTCTTCAAAGGTAGTATCGCATAAAATGCAACCACTTAAATCTGCTAGCATTAAATTCATATTAATTAATCGAGCATCTCTGATTTCAAGATTAGCTAATATGAAATGTTCACATCCACACTCTTTCATAAAATAGACAAATTTTTTCGAATTAACAATTTGGTTTAGTTGGTTTTTGTACTGTTCAAATATTTCATTGTTTTGACTAAAAATGTAATAATTGAGATTCCAATACATAGAAAAAATATTTTTCAAATAATTATTAATAGCTTTATATGGTTCTTCAAAACTTGTATCTTCTTTCTTATTAATTATCTTTTCTATATATTCAGTATAAGATGAAGTTTCAAACAAATCGTGTTCTAATACATATTTTATTTGTTTTATTCGATTATCTAAACTGAAGATTGTTTCATTTTGAGAATATTCATTAACAAAATATTTGTAAAATCCTAAAATGTCGTTGTTGTTGGTAGACTTATCATACTTACTTATCGTTCTCATTTCGATATATGAAAAATTATCCCAAGCAAATGTACTACAAATAGACTTTAAGTGTTCATCAAAATTAATGTACCGCTTATGCAATATATTCCAAAAATACTTTGCTAAAAAATACTCATATAAAGATTTATGAATAAATTCGATGCCATTTGTTTGAAAAATATTATCTTTATAGTAACACATTATACCAAAATAGGAGGATATACGCTTAATCTCATCTTCTTTTAAGCCTTCAAATATACTATCTTCTGCAATATTTGGCGATAAAGTATATTTATAATTATGATTTTTGAACATCTCAAAAGCAATTTTAGATGGTATTTCCAAAAATTTTTCTTTATAATCAATTTCATATGTATTACTATTGTGCTTATTGTTTATTAAAGCCCCTCTATCTCCAAAAATTTCATCATATATCTGTGCTTTGCTAGACTCGATATCCAAAGATATATTTAAGGCAACAACCATATAAAGTATCATAGGAATTGCTAAAATCTCTTCAGTGTTTTTTAGTGTTTCTTTATCAATTTTAAATATGTTTTTATCTTGTATAGCATTATAATTTTTAATATAATCAGAAATTTGCTCTTTATCAAAGGGTTCAAGAGTAATAAAAATACTATTGCTCTTGACATTGGTTTTCACATAATTTGAACGAGTAGTAATAATTATCTTTGTTCCTTTAATACCAGAATATTTAGCACAAATATTTTTAATTATTTCATCATATTTTTTATTTGGATCTTCAATAGAGTTTACAAAGCAATACTCATCATAACCATCTAAAATTATTATTTTATTTGATAAAAAACGGCTTTTATTTTGTATACCAATAGAAAATTTATTGCATAAAGTAATTGCTAAATCTTCTCCATCGGTTAAATCTTTCATAGGGACAACTATGATGTTTTGTTCTTTAGCTAGGTATATTCTATCATTAATAAAACGTCTAATCAAACTGCTTTTTCCCACAGCTGGCTCACCGGAAATAAGCAATGATTGTGCATCAATTCTATTATCGACAAAATCATTCAAGAAACCTAATATATCTTCTTTTACACTTCCATTTAATGTATATTTAGGAGGAATGTATAGATCGGACAATTTCAATTTGCAACCTAAATCTCTATCTTTTAAAAATAATGTTTCTTGATATTCTTCAGCAAATGCACGCCTGAAGTCAATGACAACATCAAGGTTCAACTTAACTTCACCAAGAATTTCGTTCTGCAATATTATTTGCTTTTCCAACTGGGAATATATCTGTTTTATAGCATCGTTAATTTTGTACTCCATCTCATTTAAAAGAATTTTAATAAATTCCAATTGTTCTATTTCTTCAGTGGGTAAGCATTCCAACTTATATGATATAATTATCCGAAACAACCGATAGAAAAACAATTCAGATTCTGAAGGCAAAATGTTAATGCTCTTTTTATTACATACATCATAAAATTCCATTGATATTTTTTTATACAATTCTATATAGTTTATTCTGCCTTTGTTTAAATTCCCTATAGATAGGTTAACCCATTTAATTTTATCTGTTGTAATAAATTTAGTTAACTCATTATAATATATTTCATTTTGATATCTTATAAAATGATTATTTATTTCTTTAATGTATTTGTTAGATAAGTGCTTATTCTTCATGATACTGCATGTTTTCTTAAAAATATAGTATGCAATTTCTAATGGGTTTATTGTAAAATCTATCATTGAATTCATAGTTAGCTCCTTAATTTATCTATAGTAGAAATATATTAATAACTTAAACATAAGCCTTAAAACTATATGTTAGTTCCTACTATTAATTTTATCCATAAAATTTAACTCTGTCAATTCTCCGTTTTTGTATTTTACTCGCCAGTTTTTTAAATCTTCTAATCGCTTATTTAATACATCTATTTCAGATTGTTTTTCTGCTTTTCGTAAACGATAATATGTTGCCTGATACACTTTTTCGTATCTTAAAAGAGCCTCGTCTTTTTTTAACTTATCAACAAAAGATTTCTTTCCTCCGAACTGTTTGCATGTCTTATCTTCTGTATAAAGTCTATCGCAAAAGAGAGCTGCGGCATTGCCGGCAACAAAATATTTATTGCAATTCTTGCATTTATTAATCGGCATATCATTGATAACTGCATACATCATTTCAAGATTTATTAAATCAATTAGTGAATCAATTAAATAAACATCTGAAACAACTAAATCTGCTTTTCCCTGAAGCATTCTTCCACTTACTTTTTTATTAGAAGTATAGTTTTTATTGCTTAAATTTAAATCACCATCGCAAAGCATATATCCATTTATTTTTGAAATTTTCTCTCTGCTATAAAAACACTTATCTAAAAAATCAGTAGCATACTTTTCTGTTTTTTTATAATCTTTTTCAGCATCTAAAAACTGTAAAAGCTCATCCCATTCACCTGCAGAAATCATACAAGTTATACTTCCAAGCTGGTACTCTACCGTCTTTCTTTCTGTGTGAATTATTATTTTTTCTCCTGTAAATTCAACTCGTAAATTCATATCTTATCACCTCAAAAATCCAAGAAATATAATTGTAACATTTTATGTCTTGACAAAAGTTTTTGGTTATGTTAAACTATACCTACCAAGAAATAAAACTGCCATTCCTTTATTTCTTGATTATATCATCTCTCTCTCCGAAAGTCAATGGTTCGAAGGTTTTTTCTTTTGAAAGGATGTGAAAAGTATGAAAAGAAACTCTTTAATTTGAGAAATATCCGCTTAATAAAAGTAAGCAGGATAAAGGCACGGTGCCGAAGCAGCATCTCCGTGCCCTCAAACACCGACCGGCAGTGCCGTTCGGGGGATTCCCTATCAGGGGAAGATTTCAAAAATTGGTGCTAAATGAGCATCCAATATCTTGCAAATGCAGGTATAGCAAGAAAGTAAGGGATGCAAAAGTGGTGCTTTAAAGAAAGGAGGAAATTTTATGTCAGTCGCAGTAGTTTTCAAAAGCCCGTATGTTAAAGGCGGTAAAGCGGCAGGTAAAGCCGGATACATAGCAAGACGTATAGGTGTGGACAAGTCTATTAATAACAAAGTAGTCATCAATGCCAACTATATTGCAACAAGGCCAAAGGTAGAAAAGTTCGGAACTCACGGTTTGTTTTCAAATAAAACTGACCTGAATCTGAACGAAGTTTTAGAAGAATTAAGAGAGCTTAAATGTAATGTTTGGATGCCAATGTTATCTCTCACAAGAGAAGATGCAACAAGGTTTGGATATGATAATGCAAGAGCGTGGCAAACTCTTATTCAGTCCAAACAGGCAGACATAGCTAGAATATATAAGATACCACTTGATGACTTAAGATGGTATGCAGCATTCCATAATAAAGACCACCACCCACACATACACATGCTAGTGTATTCTGCTTCGGGTGGTGGTTTTTTAACTACACATGGGATTGAGCAAATGAAATCCTGTATGGTAAGAGAAATATTCAGAGACGAGTTATATCATCTGTACGACGAAAAAACTCAAATGCGTGAGAAGTTAGTTGAGAAATCCAAGGAAAGAATACGGGAATTGAAAAAAGATTTCAGTGTGAAACCAAACACTGAAATCAACACTCTCTTTAATCAATTGGCAGACGAAATGCGAACCTATAAAGGTAAAAAAGTATATTCATATCTGTCAAAGGAACAGAAAGAGATTGTAAACAGCATATACAAAATGCTGTCAGAAGATAAGAATGTTTCAGCATTCTATAAAGAATGGTGTAACATACAAGGCAGAATTATGGGTTACTATCAGGAAGATGAAATTGATTTCCCAGAGCTATACGATAACAGAGAATTTAATAAGATACGAAATCAAATCATTTCTGCGGCAAGCGAGAAAAGCGTAGAAAGTAATAATATAGATAATGTCATCGGCGAATTAGTCTTCAATATCTGCAAGGTATTTGAAGGTCGATGTCAGGAAGAGAACAGACAGGAATCTCGCAGGCGACCATATAGTATGGACAAAAAAGAATATGTAAAGCTGGCACAGAAAAAGCAAGCTTTAGGTATCAAGATGGGAGGTTTTTGATAATGGCAAAAACAAAAGTTAGTTTTAGTATAGAGCCTAAACTTCAGGCTGAGGCAGAATGCTTAATGAAAACTGTAGAATGCAGTTCCATGAGTGAATTCTACGAGAAGGCAGTTCAGTTCTATGTACTGCACTTACACCTTAAACATAATGAAAGTTATTTCGGCGAAATACTTTCAAAAACACTTGAAGGAATGATTAACAGACTTGGCGACAGAATTGCAAAATTGCAGTTCAAGGATATTGTATCAGTAACACAATTATTTATGCTATTAGCAAATGAATATGAGTGGCCTCAGGAATACATAGATGGTGTGTATGCACACGCTGTCGAAGAAGCCAAGAAAATTCCATCAGTAAAATTATGGAATGAAGAAAGGAGATACGACTAATGAGTATAGATATCAGAGAAGCCAAGCAGCTTAATCAGAAAAAGAAATCTGATCTGCTTGATGAAATACTAGGCAGATTAGATGTTATCGAAGGCAAGGTTGACAACCTTGCCTCCGAAAAGAGAAGCAAAATCGATGAAACCATAAGAGATGTAAAATCATCAGTTTATAAAATTGAGGATAACATTTATACATCGGCAGACAAACATATGAAACAGATTTTGCTGAGAGTGTTTCAGATATCAGGCGCGATTATCCTATGTGCACCGGCAGTCATTGTTATGATTTGGTGGATAATATCGCTCATAGCAGCATTATTTGAATAAGGAAAGGATGGTTGTAAAAAATATCAAGAAATTTTTGTTAGTATTGATGAATAGACTTATAAAATAATTAAGGTATGATTGGAGTGGTACTATGAAAATAGTAGTGGAATATGGTAAACATAACCTTTTCAGCGGTGTGCCGATTAAATTAGTAATACAGAGCATAGAAGAACTGTATAAACGTTTTGAGGCAACAAAATGTTTACCGCAAATTTCACATAAATCAATTTACTATAGAGAAAGGATGAATGCAAATGAATCTTATTGAAAAATTAAGGGCGAAATACGGTGTTGTAAAGGCGGTAATTTATGCGAGATTTAGTTCCGACCTGCAAAGGGAGGAAAGTATTGATGCTCAAATGAGAGCAACAAAAGAGTTTGCGGACCGTAACGGCATTGTTATCCTCAGAGAATATGCAGATAGGGCAAAATCTGCAACGACAGATAAAAGGCCGGAATTTCAACGAATGATAGCGGATGCCCACAAAAGAGAATTCCAGCTTGTGCTTGTGCACAAGCTGGACAGGTTTGCAAGAAATCGTATTGATAGTTTGGGATATAAGATGGAACTAAAAAAGTATGGAGTATCGCTGTTCAGTGTGACAGAACAGTTGGATTTTGATTCACCAGAAAGCATTATCACCGAATCGGTGCTAGATGCAATGGCTGAATATTATTCACTCAATCTTGCAAGAGAAGTTGAAAAAGGGAAAAAAGAAAACGCCTACAAGTGTAAGCACACGGGCGGACAACCTCCCCTTGGATATGATGTAGATCCGGAAACAAAATTGCTTGTGATTAATGAACATGAAGCAGAGGCGGTAAGGATTATATTTCAAAGGTATATTGAAGGTTACGGATATTTACAAATTGCCAATGAACTGAACGCAAAAGGTTATCGTACTAAAAAAGGAAATACCTTCTCGACCAATTCATTTGTGTCAATACTTTCCAATGAAAAGTATATGGGGACTTATGTTTATAATAAGTCGGCAGAGAAAAGTACTGACGGAACAAGAAATGGACATGCCTATAAGCCAGAGGAGGAATGGATTAAGATTGAGAATGGAGTCCCGCCGATTGTGAGTAAAGACGATTTCCTATATATCCAACAAAAACTCGCCACGAATAAAAAGAAATTCCATGGGCATAAGCATATTGAAGAATATCTGCTCTCAGGGAAAATCTTCTGTGGGAAATGTGGTAGTCCCTATATAGGTGACAGACGAGCGGATAAAAGACGGTCAAATGTATTGGTAAAGTATGTTTGTAATCTAAAAAAGAGAAAAGGCAAAAATGGTTGTGATGCAAGAGATGTGCATCGGGATGTTCTTGAAAAAATTGTACTTGATAAGATAGCGGAAAATGTTTTCGATGATACACTGTTGGAAAAGCTTACAGAATATTACAACGGCTTCAAAGAAATGTGTAATGATGAGTTAAATGGGAAAAAGACAGCCTTGGAGAAGAAGATTAAAAATCTCGAGGGAGATATGGAGTACCTGATAACCATGATGATTAAAAAGCGTACAGAAGCCTTGTTTGAGAAGTTAGAAAAAATGGAAGAAGAAAAGGCAAATCTGCAAAGCGAACTTAGAAAGTTGGAACAGACACAAAAAACCTCGCCTGTATCCCAAAGTGATATTGAATACACCTTATGGCATGCACAAAAGATGCTGAAAAATAAAACCTTGTCCAACACCAAGCAACTGATTGAGTCACTGGTAGACAGAGTTATCATATACGAGGATTACATACAGATCAAATTTACCTTTGCCAAGACAAAAGACTATAATTTTGACCCACCGACCAAAGAAGAGTTATTAGAAAACGGGCAAAAAAATAATCTGGGCGTAACAGATGTTACGCCCAGATGTGGCGGAGAAGGAGGGATTCGAACCCTCGCGCCGCGTTAACGACCTATACCCTTAGCAGGGGCACCTCTTCGGCCTACTTGAGTACTTCTCCGTGTCGAATAAAAAAAGTGCTATAAATAAAAAAATGGCGGAGAGGAAGAGATTCGAACTCTTGGCACTTGCGTGTCACTGGTTTTCAAGACCAGCTCCTTAAACCACTCGGACACCTCTCCACGACTATAATGCTCAATAACTGAGTACCAAACAAGTATAACATAATCTTTCAAATACGTCAAGCACTTTTTAATAAAATTATACCCGTTTTAAAAATTTTTATTAAAAATATCGTTTGTTATAAAATAATCCGTACATAGAGCGTACGGATTATTTGTATAAACTATTTTTGAGCAAAGAAAATTAGATAGCTCTTTCAACCTTGCCCGAACGAAGACATCTGCTGCATACGTGCATTGTCTTTGTACCACCGTTTACAATTGCTCTAACCTTTCTTACATTAGGTTTCCATGTACGGTTACTTCTTCTATGTGAGTGGCTGACTTTAATACCAAAAGTAACACCCTTACCACACAAATCACATTTAGCCATTTTGCATACACCTCCTACCAGTTATAGCTTAATCCTATAACATATCGTCACAGACGAAATTATACTGTTATTACAAAGCAATAATTATTTTACCACAAAATAATCACTATGGCAAGTGTTTTTTTTATTTTTACAATAAATTTCGCAAAAAATCATTTTTTTCTCAAATAAACTGCCGTCACAGCAGGCTTGCGAAACGCTGTTTTGAAAAAACGTACGCTGTACGATGCAAGTGCACAGGCATTTACAGTCACAATCACAATGCTTAGTGTAAGAATAGTTGAATAACTGAGCGATTCGTTAAACGGGAAGATGAGTAAAAGCGTACATACGAAGCTCACAAAACACGATATTTTTCCAAACCAGTTTGCCTGACCGATAATGCCGCGTTTATACATATAAATCGAGCCAATTCCCAAAATGGCATCCTTTATAAAGACAAACACTACAACCCAAATAAGATTAGTATTAAAAATTGCGAGGCACAAAAGTACCGTAATTTGCATAACCTTGTCGGCAATCGGGTCTAAAATCTTACCGAGATTAGTTATCAGATTAAACCTTCTGGCAATAAATCCATCGAGCATATCTGTTATAAACGAAAGTGCCAGCACACCCATCGCCCACATTTGCGCATCTTGCGTCGGCAAAAAGTACACAATTAAAAAAACGGGCATAAGACACAATCTTCCAATTGTTAAAATATTTGGTATATTCAAGCATGTCACCTCTGCTTTTTATTATATCCCATCTGCATTTTTTAACATTATACTATATTTTAAAATAAAAAACAATACTAAAAATCACACATTGGCAATGTGTAACAATATTGTAAGTTTTTTATCGCTATGAAACTTTGTAATTAAAATGAAGCTTTTTTCATAAAAATGTGGACAAAGCATTTTATTTATTATATAATTTTTTTAGATCAATTTATAACACTTTACAAAAAAAGACAGATAACAAAATAATTATGAAAGGAAGGATATTATGAGCAATCAAGTGCATATTATGAATCATCCACTCATAATACACAAAATTTCTATGCTTCGCGACAAAAATACTTCTGTAAAAGATTTTCGCGAACTTGCATACGAAATAGCTCTTTTGATGGGCTATGAAGCAACACGTGACTTAGAACTCACAGAAAAAAGCGTCGAAACACCGCTTGCAACAACAACCGGCAAATACATCGACAAGCAGGTCGCTCTCGTACCGATTCTTCGTGCAGGTCTTGGAATGGTTGAAGCGCTTATGAGTGTTATCCCCGCCGCAAAAATAGGTCATATCGGTCTTTATCGCGACCACGAAACACTTGAACCTGTAGAATACTACTGCAAGCTACCACCCGATATTGCGCAGCGTCAGGTACTCGTGCTTGACCCAATGCTTGCTACAGGCGGAAGCAGCGCGGCTGCAATCGACTTTATCAAAAAACGCGGCGCACAGCGCATAAAGCTCGTATGTATTATTGCTTCACCCGAAGGCGTTGAGGCGGTAAGAAATGCGCATCCTGACGTAGAAATTTTCTGCGGTACAGTCGACGAAAAACTTAACGAGAACGGATATATCGTTCCCGGTCTCGGCGATGCAGGCGACAGACTCTTCGGCACAGTTTAATAACTCGCCATATGAGAATATTTTTAAGAGAGATTGAACCTCAATCTCTCTTTTTTCTTTACTTTTAGAGCTTTTTTGTATATAATTGGCTTGTAAAGAAAAATCGAGGTGCATAATATGAAACTTAAAAATCTTACATTATATATTATCAGCACAATAATCGCGTTTGCGCTTATTTTTACTATATTATCAAACTATTTTGAGGGTGTAAAAAATACCGATACAAGCTTTTCCTTAAATACATATACAACGATTAGCGTATATGGTAAAAACAGCAAAGACGCTGTGCAAAAAGCCTCTGCTGCAATCACCGATGTAGAAAATCAATTTAGTGCATATATAACTACGAGCGAAGTGTCAAAAATAAACAGTATACAAAAAAAAGATACCAAAATTGCTGTAAGTAATGAACTTTTAAATATAATTAGAACAGCATATAAATACCATGAGCAAAGCGGTGGCTTGTTTGACATAACACTAAAGCCCGTTTCTGATTTATGGTCAATTTCAAGCAGTCCGCGCGTCCCGACAAAAAATGAAGTTGATGACGCTCTTCTTAGTACGGGCTTTAAAAACGTTGTTATAAACGAAGAAGATAAAACCATTTGCTTTTTAAAAGACAATATGCAACTTGACCTGGGAGCAATTGCAAAAGGTTACGCGGCAGACATAATAACACGCGAAATTTTAGATTCAGGATGCAAAAAGGCAATAATTGACCTGGGCGGAAATATAAGCGTTATAGGAAATAATAACAGCGCTTTTGATAATATGCTAAATAAATTCTTTTGTCAAAGCATATCAAAGCCGTGGCGCGTAGGTATTCAAAAGCCATTTTCTCAGTCCGGCTCATTATGCGCAGTTATAAATGTATCCTGCTCGGAAAATACCTCAAAAAGCATCGTTACGTCAGGTGCATACGAGAGATGTTTTGAGCAAGACGGCATACTGTATCATCATATTATCGACCCAAAAACCGGCTATCCTTTTTCTTCTGTCGCAGATAGCGTTACAATAATCGGCAACAGCTCGATGGATGCTGACGCGCTTTCTACTTCTGCATTTATGATGGATATTAGCGATGCATTGTCGCTTGCAGAAAGCTGCGGTTATGATGCGGTTATTATAGATAAAAACAAAAAAATCCACACCACTTTAGATAAAAGCAGTGTGGAAATTGTTGATCGCTCATATTCTTTTGCAAATTAGTTTTTTTCTTGTATCTGCTTTAGCGCGCACGCGAGCTGGTCAGGACATGATGTATTTTTAAACCCGCATTTTATATTTTCAAGCGCCGCTATTACTTCAGATACACTTCTCGATTTTGCAAGCCTTGCAATCCCCTGTGTGTTGCCGCTGCAACCACCAATAAACTCAACATTTTTTATAATCGAATCTTCAATTTCAATGTCAATTTGCATCGAACATACGCCTCTTGGCTTATAGCTGTATTTCACTTTACGCAAATCCCCTTTTGTAAAATTCTAAATTACATATTCAAGAATTTCTCAAGTCGGTCAAGGCCTTCTTTAATGTTTTCCATGCTCGTTGCATACGACCAGCGCACGTATCCTTCTGCACCAAATCCGCTGCCGGGCACAACTGCAACCTTCGCCTTTTCAAGAAATGCATCGGCAAATTCATCGCTGCTATTTATTATCTCGCCTGCAATTTCACGACCAAAAAGCTTTGAAATATTCATCATTACATAAAATGCACCACCAGGCTTTAAGCACGAAACGCCTTCTATGGAATTGATTCTTTCTACCATATAATTGCGGCGCTGCTCAAAAGCCTTTTTCATTTCATCAATCGTATCCATCGGGCCATCAAGCGCACATATTGTGGCTGCCTGAGCGATAGTATTCGGGTTTGATGTCGCATGGCTCTGAACGTTTGACATAACCTTCGCAAGCTTCTCATTTGATGCGGTGTAACCTATTCTCCAACCCGTCATAGCATACGTTTTTGAAACGCCGTTTACTATGATTGTTAGATCACGTATTTCATCATTAAACGATGCGATACTTACAGGCTTCTGGTCATATGATAAGTGCTCATATATTTCATCTGAAACGACATATATGTTGTTCTCAACTGCAACCTTGGCAATAGCACGAAGCTCATCTTCACTATATACCATGCCCGTAGGATTGCTCGGCGAATTTATAACAATTGCTCTTGTTTTTGGCGTAATAACCGCTTTTAAATCCTCAATAGAAAATTTAAATCCGTTTTCCTGTGTTGTCGCAAGTATAACAGGAACGCCGTCTGCAAGCTTTACCATTTCGGGATAGCTTACCCAATAAGGCGATGGGATTATTACCTCATCTCCCGGGTCACATATAGCACCGAAAACATTTACAAGTGAATGCTTTGCGCCATTCGACACAACAATATTTGCCGGTGTATAATCGAGATTATTATCACGCTTAAACTTGCGGCAGATTGCCTGCTTAAGCTCCGGTGTTCCTGATGCCGGAGTATACTTTGTCTTACCCGCCATGATCGCTTCAATAGCAGCATCTTTAATATGCTGCGGCGTATCAAAATCAGGCTCGCCCGCACCAAAACCAACAACATCGAGTCCTTGCGCTTTCATACTTTTAAATTTTGCATCAATAGCGAGTGTAGATGACGGACTTACCGCACTCGCTTTTTTTGCTACATAACTCATCTAAAACCCCTCCAAAGCAGATTTTTGAATTTATTTCATCTGCATCTTTCATTTTTCGTTATTAAACGGATATATTTTACCATATATATATAATTTTTGCAAGATATTATTTAATAACTTTTAAATTTATTTTATTATTCATCCTCAAACTCACCTCTGAGCTTTTCTATTGCTTTCGTTTCTATTCTCGACACATATGAGCGGGAAATATGTAGTTTTTTTGCGATTTCCCTTTGCGTCATACAATCCCCTTCACAAAGGCCATACCTCATTTTTATAACCTCTTTTTCCCGACCCGCAAGACTTTTTTCTATTGCATCATAAAGCTTTTTCGTCTGAATCTTTAATAAAATCTCGTCATCAATATCCTCATCTTCATTATACACAACATTTAAAAGAGAAATTGTATTACCCTCGCTGTCCGTACCGATAGGATCCTGAAGCGATATTTCTCTTTGTCTGTTTTTTGAGGCGCGGATTACCATCAATATTTCATTTGCAATGCATCTTGAGGCATACGTGGCAAGACGAATATTCTTGCTTTTATCAAAGCTGTCAATCGCCTTAATAAGTCCGATTGTACCGATTGAAATTAAATCGTCCATGTCAGATGATGATGCCGAGGAATACTTCTTTGCGATATGTGCAACGAGCCTTAAATTATGCTCTATTAAAATGTCGCGCGCTTTCTCATCGCCATTTTGCATACGATAAAGGTACTCTTTTTCTTCGTCTGCGCTAAGCGGTTTTGGAAATGCATAATTGTTTGAAACATATCCGTGCAAGAAAACCCTGAAAATTAAATCAGTAAAATAACTAATCAAAAGTGAAAACATATACATCCCTCCTACAGCTAAAAAGCCTAATATTTAATGTATATTCTCATCTCTGCTTGTCAGTTGTATGTCCGTATTTAATTTAGTTATAACTCATTGACTTTTTTATAGGATATAGTATAATGAAAGCAGTAAAATTTGCTTTAAAGAGGTATAAAATGAGATCTGTTACTATAGGCGAAAACGATGCTAATCAACGTCTAGATAAGTTTATGACGAAATTTTTTGCGACTATGCCGCAAAGCCTGCTATATAAATATATCAGAAAAAAATGTGTGCGCGTTAACGGTAAGCATGTCGGTGGCGAGCATATGCTTTCGTGTGGCGATGTGCTTAATTTCTATATTAAAGATGAATTTTTTGATTTGCCCACGAAAACATTTTCCTTCGACGATGTAAAAGTAAATCTTGATATTGTATATGAAGACAAAAATATTTTGCTTATAAATAAACCCGAAGGCGTTGTCTGTCACGAAAGCGAAAGCAGTGCCGCAAACGACACTCTCATATCACAAATACAGGCATATCTGTACAAAAAAGGCGAGTATTTGCCGCAAAATGAAAATACTTTTACACCCGCCTTATGTAACAGGCTCGACCGCAATACACAAGGTATTATTATTGCAGCAAAAAACGCCGAGGCTCTTCGCATTTTAAACAAAAAAATTAAAGACCGCGAGATACATAAATACTATCTGTGTCTTGCTATAGGTAGGTTTGATAAAAAAGCCGGCGAAGTAAGCGCATACCTTGCCAAAGACGAGAGCAAAAATCAGGTAACAATATTTGAAAATCAAAAACCGGGCTCAAAGAAAATTATTACACGTTACCGTGTGCTCGATTACAAAGACGGCATAAGCCTTGTAGAAGTTGAGCTTGTCACGGGGCGTACGCACCAAATCCGCGCCCATCTTGCATATATGTCGCATCCGCTCGTGGGCGACAAAAAATATGGCGGCAGGCAAAATAGCAGCGTAACAAGGCAATATCAGGCGCTTTGCTCATACAAATTATCTTTTGATTTTACTACCGATGCAAAAAGCTTATCCTACCTTGACAAAAAGACCTTTGCGCTAAATAATATAGACTTTTTAAAGGACTTTAATTTTAAAATTTAATGTTTTTATAGAAACAAAAAAATCCGCACCATATCGGTGCGGATTTTTAATATGCATCTTAATTATTACTCTTCGTCACAACCGCAGTCGCAGTCATCACATTCACATGAGAAATCAAGCTCGATTTCTTTACCGCAATTCGGGCAAATAAGCGGCTTATCTTCGTCATCGTCAAAGAAATCCTCATCTATGCAGATAATATCGTTGCAGTTTGGACACTCAATCTCGAAGCAGTCACAATCGTCACAATCACAATCACACTCTTCGTCTTCATAAATAATTTCTTCGAGCTCACCGAGATCTTCATCAATTGCTTCAACCTGGTCACACAAATCGTCATGCTCTACTGCCAAATCGCATACCGAATCAGCGATTTCTTCTATTGTTTCTACAATTTTCTTTAAGAGCTTGCCTTCATCTGTCTTCTCGCTGATATCAAGACCATCAGCAAAACCCTTTAAGTACGATACCTTCTTTAGTAGTTCTTCCATTGATCTTCTCCATTCCGACATATTCTTATATGTCTTTTTTATTTTTATCTTGCAATTTACTCACTTATGGCTATTGTAACCATTATACACGCTCCATATACTCTCCTGTACGTGTATCTACTCTAATCATATCGCCCTGATTTACAAATAACGGCACGAAGATTGTTGCTCCTGTTTCAACAGTTGCCGGCTTTGTAACGTTAGTAGCTGTATCGCCCTTTACGCCGGGCTCTGTTTCTGTAACTTCAAGCTCTACAAATGTAGGCGGTTCGATACCAAATACGCTTCCTTTGTATGAAAGCACCTTTACCATCATATTCTCTTTTACGAACTTCAAAGCATCGCCGAGCTGATCCGAATTAAGCGGCATAAGCTCGTAGCTTTCCTGGTCCATAAAATAATATAAATCACCGTCTGAATATGAATACTCCATATCCTTACGCTCGATATGTGCCTTCGGCATTTTTTCTGTAGGACGGAATGTTCTTTCAACAACGCCGCCTGTAATTACGTTCTTTAGCTTTGTTCTAACGAAAGCTGCGCCCTTTCCTGGCTTAACGTGCTGGAACTCTACAACCTGAAACACGTTTCCATCAAGCTCAAATGTAACTCCGTTTCTAAATTCACCTGCTGATATCATTGGTTTATACCTCCAAAATCTTAATCTCAAATTACCATATGGTAATATATTCATGGTCTTTCTTTATATATTGTATATGAAAACTAAAAAAAACACAAGCTTTTTTTAAATATTCGTTAAAAATTTTTAATCAATTATAACTCGTCAAGACTTTTAAATGTATATCCCTTCGCTTTGGCATCGGCAATAATCTGATAAAGTGCGTCTGCATTGTCCTTTGAAACGGCATGAAGCAATAAGACCGCCCCGTCATGCAGATACGGCATCACATGATCATATGCATATTGTGCGCCGTATATCTTATCTGTGTGCCAGTCGGCATATGCAAAACTCCAAAGCACCGTTTTGTAGCCTAAATCAGCGCTTATCGCGAGCGTTCTTTCGCTAAACTCTCCTTTTGGCGGGCGGATATAGCGCATATGCTCGCCTGTAAGCTGATAAAAAGAATCATCAAGCTCATTTAGCTCCTTTGCAAGCGCCACTGCGCTGCGAACGCCCGGCATCGACGGATGATTCTGTGTGTGATTGCCCACGATATGTCCTTCATTTACCATCCTTTTTACAAGCTCGCTTTCTTTTTTTATATAATCGCCCGTTATAAAAAACGCCGCCGGTGTATTTGTGTCTTTTAAGACGTCTAAAATCTGCGCGCTATAGCCATTTTCATATCCCTCATCAAAGGTAAGGTAAAGGCACTTTTCATTGTCAGAAATATATTTTGCATTATATTTGTCAAGCACTTTTGTAACCAGGCTCGGTACATCAGGCGCTTTTCCCTCATTTTTCTTAAGCCCCCATGCAATCATTTTATTATCAAGTGCGCTATATACGCTCTCATCTTTAAGCGCCGGTGCATCGCTTTGCGTACGCGAATTTACCGACGAGGCATTTTGAGGGTCTGATTTTTGGCATCCGCTCAAAGAAGATAACACAAAAATGACGCATATAACTATCGTAAATACTTTTTTCATTTTTATTCCCCCATCCACTGATTTTATACAATATCTTATGCGCCATCATCTTATTTTATGGTAAAAAAAGAACACCTTAAAAGGTGTTCGTCAGTTTTTACTGTAATTCAATATCAATATAGCAGTATTCTTCTCCATCGTCTATCGGCGTCTCTTCATATTTGTCAAGGCCTTCCACGCTTTTAAGAACTTCTATGCATGCATTGTAATTTGCCGCCAGAATCTGTAGGTTTATGTTTGTATCGCTTACCTGCGGTGTGCCATACATTTCAAGTATACTTATAATTTTTTCCTTTTGCAATATATCCAAAAGCTTAAAGCGTGCATACACAAGCTCAATTTCCTTCTCGGCTATATCGACATTTTCTTTTTCTGCATCTTCGCTGTAGCTTGCCTCTGCGACGCCATGCTCTTCGTCGTACGACTCATATGCCTGCACAGAGCGCGCCTCTTCTTTTACAATATCTTCTGGGCTGTTTTCTTCTGCCTTCGTTATTGTTTTACTGTCATCATAGACAGTCATATTTTTATTATTTGTCACAGCCCTTTGTTTAGCCGGCGTTGGCGTTACTATATTTTCTTCCACCTTATTTGTATCTTCATTATCTTCTAAAGAAACATTGTCTTCATTGCTATTTGCTATATCTAAAGTGCTTATCGCAATAGGAATTTCGTTTTGCGTGCCTATATCTCTTTTGTCAACAACAGCATATATACCTATAACTATCGCAAGCGATGCGGCAACAGCTGCATACGGGCGTATGGCGCGCATTATTTTATAATATTTTTTCGGACGATCTGCCTTTTTCTCAAGCTTTTCATGAAGCGATTTTGCAAAAGCATCATCAACCTTCGGGAAATCAATCTTTGAAACGGCGCTACTCAAAAAAGCCACGTCCTCAAGCACCTTACTACACTGCTCACATGAACAAAGATGCTCTTTTACCTGGTTTGACGCGGCAACGCCAAGCTCGCCGTCATAATATGCCGATAATAAATTTAATGCTTCATCGCACGATAGCATATACATCTTCCTTTCAACATTGTACTTATTAAGACGTAAAAGCGTCTATAAAAGTTCCCTGTATTTTGAAAGTTTTTCACGAAGCTGCATACGCGCCCTGCTTATTCTCGATTTCACCGTGCCAAGCGATACACGAAGCGTTGTAGCTATCTGCTTGTAATCCATTCCCTCAAGCTCACGAAGCGCAATCGCTGCTCTGTACTCATCATCAAGCTCTCCGATTGCCTTTATTATTGCTTCACGCAATTCTTTTTGCTCTGCTTTTCGCTGCGGGTCAGTGCTCGCATCCGCCACATCGAGCTGTGCAATTTGCTGCTCATCGTCGCCTGTCGTAAGGCTTACTATGTTTGCCTCGCGCTTTTTCTTTCGAAGAAAATCGAGGCATACATTGGTTGTAATTCTGTATAACCATGTTTTAAATGATGACTGTCCGTTAAATCCTGCAATCGAAACGAATGCCTTTATAAGAGCTTCCTGCGCCATATCAATCGCATCTTCTCTGTTTCGAAGCATCACATATGCATGATTTACAACGCCTTGTCTGTATGGCATAATCAATCTTTCGAATGCTTCATTATCGCCTTCGCCGCTCCTTTTTATAAGCTCTGACTCATTCACGGACAATCACCTCCTTATATATGCATATATGCTCTTTTACTTTTTCTCTATCCTTTTTTTATATTCATCTATGCTTTTTATAAGCTCGTCCATACTGTCGCCACCAAACTTTTCGCATACTGCGCGTGCAACTTCAAATGCAACAACCGCCTCACACACAACAGAGCATGCAGGCACCGCGCACACATCGCTTCTCTCAACGACTGCATCGGTCTGTGCCTTCGTCCTTATGTCTACGCTCTTTAGCGGCTTATACAGCGTCGGTATCGGTTTCATCGCCGCGCGCACAACTATCGGCTCTCCGTTTGTCATGCCGCCTTCAATTCCGCCGGCATTATTTGTTTTGCGCATATAGCTACCGTTATAGATAATCTCATCGTGAACACTTGAGCCAAAAAGCTTCGATGCTTCAAAGCCGAGTCCAAACTCAACGCCCTTTATTGCCTGAACACTCATAAGTGCACCGGCGATTTTAGAATCAATTTTTCTGTCATAGTGAACATAGCTTCCCAGTCCCGCAGGTGCTCCAAGCACAACCACTTCAACTACTCCACCGAGTGATTCGCCGTCTTTTTTTGCCTTATCGACAAGCGCAACCGCATCAGAAACGCACGATGAATCATACATGCGCATGTCGTTTTTTGAAACATTTTTTTCATACTCATCGTAATCTACTATAGATTTGTCCTCTACATCGCCTATGCTTACGACTCTGCTTATAACGCGTATTCCCACCGCTTCAAGGAGCTGCTTTGCAACTGCGCCCACAGCCGTTCTTATTGCAGTTTCACGCGCGCTTGCACGCTCAAGCACATTTCTCATATCATCGTGATTATATTTAAGCGCTCCCACCAAATCAGCATGACCCGGCCTTGCCACATATACTGCGCGCTCGCCATTTGAGTTTTCCGGGCTCATGATGCTTTCCCAGTTTTCGTAATCTTTATTTTTTATCATAAGCGCAACAGGCGAGCCAAGCGTTTTGTTTGAGCGCACACCGCTTAATATCTCGACTCTGTCAGTCTCTATCGCCATGCGTCCGCCACGGCCATATCCGCCCTGTCTTTTTGACAGCATCTCGTTTATCTTTAAAGTATCAATCTCAAGATTTGATAAAAGTCCTTCTATAATCGCAACAAGACATTTTCCGTGTGTTTCACCCGCATCTAAAAATCTAAGCACTTCTCATCTACTCCTTAAAGCATAATATAGTTTATTTTATCACGAATAATTATTTTTCGCAATATTATAGCTTATTTTTATTTAAATATGAAAAAACCTCCAATGCCTTATCAGGCAATAGAGGTTTTTTGGTACGAGTGTTCATCAGGTAAGCGGGCGGATGACTTTTTTGCATAAAAAAAGTCGAAGCAAAGCGAACTTTGCTTCGACTTGGTGCCGGTGGCCGGACTCGAACCGGCACGCCATCGCTGGCGGTGGATTTTGAGTCCACTACGTCTGCCAATTCCATCACACCGGCAATTAAATGTAAAGCAAACGGCAAAAAGTCTTTGCCGAAAACTTATTACCAAGAAATAATACCATATTTTTTATGCTTCTGTCAAGCAATTTAAAAAAATAATTGCTTGTTTTATATAAACACCCCTATAAGATAAATGATTAAAAGATGTGCCGGATAAAATGCGTAAAAGAAATATTTTATATTCAAAACACCCTTTTGTCCATTATACATCATAAGCAGACACATCGAGATAAGCGAATACCACTGTATGCCTTTTATGGACAACGCGACAAAACAGAGTCCAAGAAGTGCTAAAACGAGCCTTTCTTCTTTTTTGTCAGAAAAAGATATAATCACCGGAAGCATAACTCCCCAAAAACCATAATCAAAATTTATATTTATTGACAAAAGAAATTCGCTCACAATATAAAAAACAATAACTGCAGCGGCAAAATAAAACTTGCATCGCGCGCTTTTTTTCGCCTCATTTAAAAGATAAGTAAGAGCTATCGATACGGAAAATGTAAGCAAAATGTTTAGCGGTGCATTTTTTTGATATATCCATGCTACCACCTGACATACAAGCCCAATAAGCAGCACTCGCAAAAAGTACTTGCTTTTATCCTTTGTGTATCTACAGCCTTCCGCAATAAAAAAAGCATATATAGGAAATGCGAGTCGTCCGATTATTCTCATTATCTCATTGTTTTCAAAAAGAATAAGCCCCATATGGTCAATCGTCATCGCTATCATCGCAATTATCTTTAATCCATTAGCGCTTATACCTTGCAAATAGCGTCCCTGCATACCTATCACCAAAACCTTTTTCGTACTTTTTCATTAAGTATATCAGCTTTTTTGTTTAGCGTCAACGAAGTAAAAAGGTTTGATTTGTAATTTTTTATATGGTACAATAATTTTAAAACATGAAAACATAACGACAAGGAGAACATAGTGAATGGATATTTGCGAAATTTTATCAAAAGAGTTTAGTATGTCAAAAGTGTATGCAAACAATATAATAACTCTCATTGATGACGGAAATACCGTGCCTTTTATAGCGCGTTACCGTAAGGAGATGACCGGCTCGTGCGATGACCAGGTGCTTCGTGAATTCAGCGAACGCCTTAATTATCTTCGCAATCTCGAAAAGAGAAAAGAAGAAATAATTGGCTCAATCACTGAGCAGGAAAAGATGACAGATGAGCTGTTGGTACAGATAAATGAGGCGCAGACGCTTGCTGCGCTCGAAGATATTTACAGACCATATAAGCAAAAGCGCCGCACCCGCGCAACTGTTGCCAAAGAGCGTGGACTTGAACCGCTCGCAAATATTATTTTTGCCCAGTCAATGACAAGCGGCGATATATATGATGTCGCAAAAGAATATGTCGACGAAGAAAAAGGCGTAGCAAACGAGCAGGAGGCAATAGACGGTGCAAAAGACATTATCGCCGAAACAGTATCAGACAGTGCCGATGCAAGAGGCATATTGCGCAATTTATTTAATAAAACTGCTCTTTTAACAACGGTTAGCGCAAAAGATGAGCAATCTGTATATGAAATGTATTATGACTACACAGAGCCAATAGGAAAAGTCGCTCCACACCGCATACTTGCAATAAACCGTGGCGAGAAGGAAGGCTTTTTAAAGGTAAATATCGTTGTTGATGAGACGGCTGCATGTGAGCTTCTTGAAAAAATGTTTATTACTAAAAAAAGCGTTACAGATGACATCTTTACCGAAGCAATCACCGATAGCTATAAGCGACTCATTTTCCCGTCGCTTGAGCGCGAAATCCGCTCCGACCTTACACAAAATGCCAATGAGCAAGCTATAAAAATCTTCGGTCTTAATCTTAAAGCGCTTTTAATGCAGCCACCGATAAAAGGCAAAGTAACGCTTGGACTAGACCCGGCATACAGAACAGGCTGCAAAATCGCCGTAGTCGACGCTACAGGCAAAGTACTTGATACGACGGTTATATACCCTACACCGCCACAGAAAAAAATCGAAGAGGCAAAACAGATACTTAAAGCTCTTATCAAAAAGCATAATGTCGACGTAATATCAATAGGAAACGGCACTGCATCAAAGGAATCCGAAATCTTTGTCGCAGAGCTTATAGGCGAGATAGATGAAAACGTTTCATACATGGTAGTAAACGAAGCCGGCGCGTCGGTATACTCAGCATCAAAGCTCGGCGCAAAGGAATTCCCTGATTACGACGTATCGCTTCGAAGTGCTATTTCCATCGCAAGAAGGCTCCAAGACCCTCTCGCAGAGCTTGTAAAAATTGACCCGAAATCTGTAGGCGTGGGACAGTATCAGCACGATATGCCCCCAAAGCAGCTCGACGAAACTCTTTGCGGCGTAGTTGAAGACTGCGTTAACAAAGTCGGAGTCGATTTAAATACAGCATCGGCACCGCTTTTATCGTACGTATCCGGTCTGTCGGCTGCAGTAGCGCAAAACGTCGTTTTATACCGTGAACAAAACGGCGCATTTCAGTCGCGCGAACAGCTAAAAAAAGTATCAAAGCTCGGTCCGAAAGCATACGAACAATGTGCGGGATTCCTTCGTATTCCCGGCGCAAAAAACGTTTTAGACAATACAGGTGTGCACCCGGAATCATATAAAGCTGCACAAAAACTTCTCGATCTATTTGATTTTAAAAAATCGGATGCACAAAACGGGAAAGTAACCTGCCTTACTGAAAAAATAAAAGAAATGGGGGCAAGTGAAGTCGCGCAAAAATGCGGCATCGGCGTTCCGACGCTAAATGATATTGCATCAGAGCTTACAAAACCCGGTCGTGACCTGCGTGATGATTTGCCTGCACCGATGCTTCGCACCGATGTTATGGATATGAAGGATTTAACGGCTGGCATGCATATGAAAGGCACTGTAAGAAACGTAATTGACTTTGGTGTATTTGTCGATATAGGCGTACATCAGGACGGCCTTGTCCACATATCGCAAATCACAAACAGATATATCAAGCATCCGTCACAGGTTTTAAAAGTGGGCGATGTTGTGGATGTATATGTAATAAGCGTTGATGTCGAGAAAAAACGTATTTCTCTTACAATGAAAAAACCTGAATAAATAAAACAAATAGGAGTTACTTAAAAAAGTAACTCCTATTAGCATTTAAGATAACATTTTCTTTGCCATAGTTCCAATCATCTTTGCGTCGGCACGACCTTTTGTCTTCGCACCAACGATGCCCATGATTTTTCCCATGTCCTTGACTGAGCAAGCGCCTGTCTGTTCAATGGCTTCTTTAATAATTGCCGCAAGCTCATCTTCGCTGAGCTGTTCAGGCAAATAACTCATTAAAACTTCCATTTCCTTCTTAAGATTTTCAATCAAATCTTCTCTTCCGCTTTTTTCAAATTCCGGAAGCGAATCGCGTCTTTGCTTCAGTTCCTTAGCAATTACATCGATTACACCGTCATCGTCAAGCGTCGTCTTGTTGTCTTTTTCATACTGCAAAACTGCGCTTCTAACCATTTGTACGGTGTTTTTTCGAATGGTGTCTTTGTCCTTCATTGCGAGTTTCAAATCCGCCATAAGCGTTTCTTTTAAACTCATAATTTCCACCTTAATTACTTAAATTTTCTTTTTCTTGCTGCTTCAGACTTTTTCTTACGCTTAACGCTGGGCTTTTCGTAGTGCTCTCTCTTTCTCATCTCAGTTAAAACACCCGACTTGGCACACTGACGCTTAAATCTGCGAAGTGCATTATCTAAAGACTCGTTGTCCTTTACTCTGATTTCAGACATTTTTTTCCCTCCCTCCACTACTACATACATAATAGTGTTTCCTTGTTAAACGGGAACAAGGTATAACAAATGTAATAAATATTATATCCTATACACAAGCCCTGTGTCAAGACCATTTTGGCAAATAATGCATAATATATAAAAATTTATTACAAGGTATAAAAAAAGCCGCACAAATGCGGCCTTTTTTTGGAGCGGAAGACGAGATTCGAACTCGCGACGTTCACCTTGGCAAGGTGACGCTCTACCACTGAGCCACTCCCGCATCTCTCTACAACGTAAATTATTATAACACGAAAATTATACGTTGTAAAGTCTTTTTCAAAATTTTTTAAAATATTTTTTTATTTATAAACTCGGCTTAAAGCTCGGCATAAGTTCGAGCTTAAACAGATTATTTTTGTGCTTTTTATCAATAAGAAGCTTCTTTTCTTTGTCGCAAATAACGCCTTCTCTTATATATTTATCAAGCTCGGCATACGTAAAACCAAGATTTTCTTCATCTGTTTTACCACACAAACCATCAATTGGAGTTTTATCAACCAACTCTTTTGGAAGATTCAAAAGGTATCCAATCTCTTTAACTTCCGTAACCGTTAAATGTGACAGCGGCGAAAAATCACCCACCGAATCGCCATATCTCGTAGAATAACCGACCCAATCCTCAGACAGATTGCATGTGTTACAAACTCTGCCGTTAACGCTTTGTGACACGGCATAAAGCGTCGTCATCCTTATTCTCGGCGGCAAATTCTGTTTTGCCTGCTCACTGAGCGCAAGCTCGCCCGGCATATTTTTAATAACACTATCAACCGCATCTTTTATATTAATCTCATAATGCTTTATTTGCAAATGATTAACGAGCATGTACGCCATATCGATGTCATGCTGCTCTCCCTGCGGCATCAAAACGCCTATGACTCTGTCTTTGCCAAGAGCTTCAACACAGAGCGCCGCCGCAATCGAGCTGTCCTTGCCGCCGGAAATGCCAACAACCGCATTGCACCCTTTTCCGTTTTCATCAAAAAAGTTTCTGATCCATTCGACGCATTCGTTTTTTACTTTTTGTGCATCAAACATTAAAATCACCGCCATTATGTCTTCATCTGTTTTCTTAAGTATATGCTATAAACAATTGTATCATGAAAGGCAAGTTTTGTAAATGGATACAAGTTAAATTATAATAGTCATTTTGCAGTAGCTATATAATATCGTCAAGTATTCCTAAATCCCAGCACAGACGCGATAAAACATATTTATCTCTTATATCTTTTGTTGCCTTAAATGTAATGGGAAGAATCTTTTCATCAAGCGAGATTTCCTGCAGGTTCTTGGCAAGTCCTATCTTCTCTGCTAATGTCACCATATCCTTAACCGCAGGCAATTGCTCATCTATAACCTTAAGAATATCGTCCCACTTTTCGATTATAATATCAAGTCGCTTTGCATGATTTTTCAGATCATACTTATGCTCTTTTTGCTCAAGGGCAATCATTGTATCGGCGCCCTTTCCGACAAATTCCTTCAGTTCCCTGCTCCACTTTGTATAGTCAAAATTTTCTGCATATTCAATAGCCTTTTTCCTGTCGGGAACTACCTTTTTAATTTTTTCATATAATCTGAGTGCAATTATTGTTCCCACTGCACACTGAATACCGTGTAACTCTGCCGGCGTGCCAAACGCTGCTGCCCTCATATCCCACACATGCGACATATAATGTTCTACTCCAGATGCAGGGCGCGACAAGCCTGCAAATTTCATCGCTGCACCGCACACAACCAATCCTTCAAAAACTGCTTTTACGGCATTTTCGTCGCGGCACAAAAGCCCCTGCGCATTATCTACGCACTTTTCAAGACAGCTCCTTACAAGATTCGCTATATCTTCACAAAAATATTCGCCTGTTACAATATTAGATATTCTCCACTCGCAAATTGAAACATATTTTGCTATCATATCTCCAAGACCTGAGACCATCATTTTTATCGGTGCTTTGCAAAGAATGTCTAAATCACCAATTATAACATCGGCACATTTGCTGTTTAGCGAAATCTTAAGCCCTTCCATTGTCATCGATGATGTCGCTGATGCATACCCATCCATTGATGGTGCCGTGGCGACAATTACATATTTTTTGCCCGATACCTTGGCAACTATCTTGCTTATATCATTTATAACCCCTGAACCTACACCGATTATAACATCAGCATCCGGTGCGGCATTCATAACTGCAAGCCCTACATTCGCTTCATCAGGCTCAAGATTATCCTTCATAAATACATATTTTTCGCTCTTAATGCCTGAGTTATCCAGTATTGAGGCTACCTTTTTACCTGCTGCCAAATATGTGTTTTTGTCAGCGATTATAAATGTGTTTTTTACCTTCATTTGTTTAAGTATCAATGGTAGTTTGTTTATAGCACCTTTTTTGGTTATTACTTTTGATGTAAAAGTGTGCTGTTTTCCACATAAACAGTTTTTCTCGCTGATATTTTTAAACATATTATATACCTCCTGTTTAACATACTACCTTCTATTTTAATTATTTTCTTCAAAAAAATCAATATATTTACAATTAACTCTCTAAAAAATTCTGCGCCTAAAAACCTGCTTCTAATTGTCTTTACATTCCCGCTCAAGCTTTTTATATTCTGCAGACTTCCACTTTCCCGTAACGAAAATAAAAGTCGCAAATATCAATTCTGTAATATATGCTCCGCCAAGTGTGATATGTACTCCGTAAATTCGTATTTCGTAAGGTAATACAGCAAAAAGAATATAAGCATATATCACATATGAAATTGCGTAAATTAATGTCGATATGAACATAAGCTTTCCCGAGCCGACCGCCCTGAAAATTCCGTGAAAGAGGTTGTTGAAAACGTAAAAGAATAAAAACGGGAGTAAAAATCTTATTATTTTTACACTCACTGTAAAACTCTCATCATCTTTTATCGGATCTAAAAACAACGCTGTAAATTCTTTGGCAAAAATCATAAAAAACATTAACGTTGCACCAAAAAACAGTAAGCCCTGAGTTGTTCCGACTTTTATTCCTTCTTTTATTTTATTTATCTTTCCTGCGCCCATAGCCTGAGCTACAAAGTTAGTATTAGCCTTGCTTGAACTGTTAGTAACCGCTAAAATTAAGCTTCTAGCCTTGTTTGCTATCGCATAACCAGAAATATCGGCTGTTGCGCAAGTGTTTGTAAGAGGCGCAACCAACGCTGTGCAAGCATACATTACCATCTGTTGAAACATTGAAGGCGCTCCATAGTCTACAGAATTTTTAAGAATATCTTTATTTATTTTAATCCCCTTTGATTCCACGCCCATATTTTTAAACATTTTTGAAAAAACAAAAATATAGAAAGCGGTGGTAATAATTGCAGAAATTACGGTTGCCAAAGCGCTATAGCCGATTCCTTTATTAAAAACAGATAAAAACAGATAATTTAAAAACACATTCATAACTCCTGTTACGACGGAAGCGGCAAGAGGAATTTTTGTCATTCCCATTCCATTAGAAATGTATATAAACCCCCAATTAAAATGAAAAACCAAATATCCTAAGACATATATCCTAAAATAAATTTCTGCGTTTTTATAAATCTCGTCATTTACATTTAATATATCAAAAATCCGGTCGCAAAATAAATTGCATATAAGTACTATTATAACAGCAAAAACGGACGAAAACATAAAATTAACTTTAATGACGTTTAGCATTTTTTCATATTCACTTTTGCCAAAAAGTACTGAAACATATATGCCTATACCTGTGAGATAACCGAAAAAAATCGAGTTTAAAAAGTCAATCAATTCGGCAGTAACCGCTGTTGCAGCAAAAGCTTCACTTCCAAGATATTTGCCAATCATCATTGAATTAACAAAATTATATGACTGTAAAAGAAGCTGCGATAAAATCAGCGGAACTGCAAATAACAGATAATTTTTTCTCATATTTCCTTCATACAGTTTTGCAGGACTTCTCATACCTTTATCTCCTTGACTTTTATTATCAAATCAAGTATAATTTAAAAAACAGAAAAAATCAATATTGTCGAAAAGTTTTCAAAATAATCAACAATAATCAAAAAAGGTGATGTTATGTATCAGCAAGAACGCATGGATAAAATAATGAAAATACTTAAAGAAAATCATTACGTAACGGTGGATTATCTCGTAAAAGAGATAAAATATAGTCCCGCAAGCATAAGAAGAGATTTAACACTTTTGCAAAAGCAGGGTTTTATTACAAGAAGTTACGGCGGTGCTACATACAAAGATGCTAATATTACGCCTTTTCGATTCAGACAACACAACATGAAATCGGCAAAAAATGCTATCGCAAAAAAGGCCGCGTCTTTAGTTGAAAACGGCGACAGTGTTTTTCTTGATGGTTCATCAACGACTCAGTATATGGGACGTTATCTTATCTGTAAAAAAGGTATAACGGTAGTTACCTGCAATATGCTCCTTGCAGATTTTTTAAACGAGCACGCTATAAATACTTATTGCACAGGCGGAAGAGTTATCGAATACCCCGGCATTTTGGGTGGCGATTTTATGTTAGAATCATTAACAAAATTTAATTTTGACATCGCTTTCTTTTCATCTACTGCTTTTAACCTCAATGGACAGATTCTTTCTTTCGGAGAAAATGGTGTGCGCAATCACAGCTCTTTTAGAAAGCATACAAAACAACTTGTATATCTTTGTGGAAGCGACAAGTTTAATACAGAAGCAAAATTTGTCAGCCTTACTTTAGATGACGTAGATTACTTTATAAGCGATAAACATCTTCCAAAAGAAATGAAACAAAAATATAAAACCACATTTATATGCACTAAATAAATACCAATTAAATACAAAGCAAATGCTCACCTGTAAATACAGGTGAGCATTTTTTCTATTTAATTTTCTGCGCTTCGTCCATCATGTTTTCAATAAATATGCCGTACCCACGTGTGGGGTCATTTACAAATACGTGCGTTACCGCACCCACGAGCCTGCCATCCTGCAGAATTGGCGAGCCGCTCATCCCCTGTACAATACCGCCTGTCTTTTCTAATAGCCTTTCATCACTTACTCTTATAACCATGCCTCGTACGTCGCTGCTGTTTGTCATAACTTTTTCTATTTCGATATCATAACTAACCGGCCCATTCTCATCAACGGTGCATATAATACTCGCTTTTCCCGGTTGTACTTCAAAACGAGTCGCAATTTTTACCGCATCACGCGGCGAAAATTCATTTGTGTTACATACCCCATATATTCCCAGAGATGAATTTTGTTTTATAACGCCTACATCATTATTTTCAAAAACTCCACGAATCTCACCTGGCTCACCTTTCTGTCCGCGCGCAACGAAGGTGACGTCAAATTCTGTTATGCTTCCCTGCGAAACCGTAAGAAGCCGGCCTGTATCGATATCGGAAATACCATGCCCTAAAGATGCAAACACATTCGTATCAGGCTTTATAAAGGTAAGAGTACCTATTCCGGCAGTGCTGTCGCGTATCCACGCACCTACTTTGTAGCCGCTCTGGCTTTTTACACTGTTTACGTGTCTTGTGATAGTCTCTCCTTCCCTGACTATCTCAAGATCAACGCCTCCTTCGCCTTTTTTGTCGACTAATACTTTAAAATGGTCAGCGTTTTTTAATTTCGTGCCATCAATCGCCGTTATGATATCGCCCACCTTAACTCCGGCGTCCTTTGCGGGACTATGCTTTAGCGCGCTTTCGTCCTCAACTTCCGACAACTTTACAACAATTACACCCTCAGTGTGAATTTTAATGCCGATTGCCTCGCCACCGGGAATTACATAACCGTCTTCAATTACATCAACCGACATCTTCTTTATCGGAAGAACGCCTAAAAGTTTAAGTTCGACATCATAACTGCCTGCATCCTGCGTGTAGAGCGTCAGATTGCCGTTTTCTTTTTTTGCAAAGGAGTCTTGCGAATTGCCCGAAGCAAGAACGTCTGCGTTATTACAATGTGTAGAAACGAGCGAGCCTACTTTTATATTGCAATTTGCACCCTTTACAACAGCAAGCTTGTCCGGAAGTGTGTTATTAAGCCTTATGCAGCAGCTTGCAAAAGGCAATATACAAAAGAAAAGTGCCAGGGCAAAAATCAAACTCTTTTTGTGTGGCAAAAGCTTCACTTCCCAAGCTGATTTTTGAAGGCTCATCACCTTCACATTTAACTTAACCATATCTGCGTTTATGTATACAGACAAATATATAATCTATGGGAAGTAGTTTCTCGAAAAGGCAGATTAATGCTTTTTATTTTTGCAGCGTTAAAAATCCGCCCATCGGGGCGGATTTTTTGTTATTTTCTCATATGCATAAGATCATCCGCCATTACGGCAAGGCTTCGCCATGCTGCGGCAGCCTGCCTTTTTACGCGTTTTCTTTGGCGCGGAGTAATCGGATCAAAAAGCATTACACAAGCGCCTCCGACTGCCACGCCCGCAATCATTCCCTTTACAAAACCAATTGCACTCATTTTTTTATCTCCTTTTTCATAAAATTATAAAAAATCAATTTTGCCAAAGACTTTTTTCTTTATGTTTCGGCTTATTTATTATGTGATTTTTTATATCAAAAAATTATTGAAATATAAAAATTTTAAAAAGGTCTTTTATTTAAGAGCGCATATTGTTATAATATATGTAAATTAAGTATGAGGATGTGTTATTTTTGAAAGAAAAATCAAAAAAATACGCCGCAAAAAGCCAGTCTTTTTTATGGGGCGCGGCAATAATTGCAGCATCACATATTGTAATAAAAGCAATCGGTGCCGTTTTTAAAATCCCGCTCGATGCTTATATTTTAAAAACAGAAGGCATGGGCATATACAACTCTGCCTACATTATATATAACTGGCTGTTTATGCTCTCGACTGCCGGACTTCCCGTAGCGATTTCAAAAATGGTTTCAGAGTCATACGCCATCGGAAATGTAAAAGAGACACAACGCATTTTCTCTATTGCGAAAGTATTGATGTTTGTTCTGGGTATATGCGGATTTTCAGTTCTTTTCTTTGGGGCGAGTACCTTCTCGTCACTTCTCGGTGCGCCGTCTGCAAAATATGCTATGAGAGCGCTCGCTCCGAGCTTGTTCTTTACATCGATGATGTCAGCGTATCGCGGTTATTCGCAAGGCATGAAAAATATGATTCCCACAGCACTTAGCGAAATAGTAGAGGCGCTTGGAAAACTGTGCATGGGATTATGGCTCGCTCTTAATTTTATCGGCATGGGTGTAGAATACGGCGCAGCAGGCGCAATAGGCGGTGTTACGCTCGGTACAGCATTTGGCTTTATACTTTTGTGGACAAATAATGCTTTGTCATATAAAAAGAGAAAAACCGATATAAATTTGCATAAAGACGGCCTGCCTGTAAGAAGCAGAAGAAAGCTTTTAAAACAGCTTATTACAATAGCTATTCCAATTACACTTGGTGTATCTGTTTTTACTCTTACTTCGCTGATTGATACGACTATGATAATGAATCAGCTCGCCGCACTCGGCTACAGCGAAAAAGCGCGTCTTAGCCTGTATGGATACCTTACGCGTGCTGTTACAATGTTTAATGTTCCACCGACGGTTATTGCCGCCATTTCAATAAGCGTTGTTCCTACAATTTCGTCGGCAATAAGCGCGAACCTTCGCGAAAGAGCCGTTGAAACTGCAAAGTCAGCAATGCGCATTACAATTTTGTTTTCGTTTCCGTGTGCAATCGGTTTAAGCGTACTTGCCTCACCTATTTTGCAGCTTCTCTATCACGACTCATTGCACTCATTTTTGCTTAATGTAATGGGACTTGCGGTTGCATGTGTAACGCTTGTACAAACAACCAATGCCATTTTACAATCATACGGAAAAGTGTGGAAGCCCGTTATGAATATGGCAATCGGTGGCATAGTAAAAATTATTGTGAACTTACTTTTAGTAAGCAGGCCGGAAATAAATATAAACGGTGCGCCGATAGGAACGTTTTTATGCTATCTTACGGTTATGGTTCTTAATGTAATTTCTATAAAGAAAATAACCAATATTACATACGAATTTTCTGACTTCGTTATAAAGCCGCTTTTGAGCGTGCTTGTAATGGGCGCAGCTACTGTTATATGTTACGACTTTTTATTTAGAATCACAATGAATTATGTTGTGGCTTTGCTATTATCTATAGCCTTTGCATGCATCGTGTACGCGGTTATGATATTTTCTGTGCGCTGTATTAAAAAAGAAGATATACTTCTGCTTCCCAAAGGCGATAAGATATACACTCTTTTGGCAAAAGCACACATAATGAAATAAAGGAGAAAAAAATGCAAAAGAAGAAATACACAATTGACGAACTTCGAGAAATCGTAAAAAAGCTTCGCGGCGAAAATGGTTGTCCGTGGGATAAGGTCCAGACGCACGATTCGATTAAAAACTGTATGATTGAAGAATCGTATGAGGCAATCGATGCGCTAGAGCGAGGAAATGACGCCATGTTTGCAAACGAGCTTGGCGATTTGCTCTTTCAGGTTGTTTTTCACTCTGAAATGGCAAGTGAGCGCGGCGCATTTGACTTTGACGATGTTGTATATGAAATAAGCCAGAAAATGATTGACAGACATACTCATGTCTTTGGCACAGACAGCGCTAAAAATGAAGACGAGGCGCTCGGAACATGGGAGAAGAATAAAAAGAAGGAAAAAGGGTTAAAATCACAAACAGAAACGATGCGTGACATAGTTGCGCTTCCGGCTCTTATGCGCGCACAAAAAGTACAAAAAAAAGCGGCGGATGTCGGCTTTGACTGGGAAGATATTTTTGGCGCTATCGATAAAGTGCGCGAAGAGACAGATGAGCTTTGCCGCGCAATTGATAAAAACGACTTACAAAACGCTGCCGAAGAACTCGGCGATTTGCTCTTTTCTGTCGTAAATGTAGCCCGGTTTTTAAAAATAAACAGCGAGGAAGCGCTACGTCTTGCCACAGATAAGTTTATAGGCCGTTTTGATGTTTTAGAGCAACTTGCACAACAAAACGCTCAAAATTTGTCGAATTTGACCTTAGATGAGCTCGAAACCCTATGGCAGCAAGCAAAAATCGAAAAAAAATAAAAATTTTTTAAATTTTTTAAAGGATTTAAAAAGCAAATGAAGAAAATATAAAACGATACTATTTTTTTAGGAGGTAAAACAAATGAACAAGGCTGAATTAATCGCAAACGTTGCAGGCAGCGCTGACATTTCAAAAAAAGACGCAGAAAAGGCAATAAACGCATTTATTGCAAATATTGAAAGCGCACTTAAGAAGGGCGAAAAAGTACAATTGGTTGGCTTCGGTACATTCGAAGTTAGACAGAGAGCCGCAAGAAAGGGTAGAAATCCTCAGACAAACAAAGAGATTACAATCCCTGCTTCAAAGGTTCCGGCATTTAAAGTTGGTAAAGCTTTAAAAGACGCTATAAACTAATTGAAAAAAATTAGTCCCGACAGCGAAATGCAGTCGGGACTCTTTTTCTTTTTATTATAACATAATAATATATACATCAAAGGAGATTGTTTTTATGCGCCTCGATAAATATTTAAAAGTATCACGTCTTATAAAAAGAAGAAGTGTCGCAAACGAAGCGTGTGACACAGGAAGAATAAGCGTGAACGGCAAAGTGGCAAAAGCATCATACGATGTAAAAGTCGATGATATAATCGAAATACGTTTTGGAGAAAAGATAGTACGCGCGCAGGTTGCAGAGATTGCAGAACATGTTTTGAAAAACGATGCCGGCACACTTTATAAAATCATCGATTAAGGAATATTGCAAATTATTTTTTCATAATGATAGTCATAGACCACTTTTGCAGGGAGGCATATATTATGGCTATTATGGAAGAACGCAATGCTAAAGTTCAAAACGAATCTGCGCAAAATATTATTGTAGAAAACAGACGAAGAATAAGCGTGTCGGGAGTAGAAGAAGTCGACAGTTTTGATGAACGTGACATGATTTTACAAACAATACTCGGAACGCTTTCAATAAAAGGCGAAAACCTTCACATAAATAAATTTAACGTGGAAACGGGCGAGCTGATAATTGACGGCGATATCGACGAGCTCATATACCATAACGACGGATACTATGATAAAAAGACTTCGCTTTTTTCTAAAATATTCGGTTAGGGATAAAAGCATATGGAGGTTTCAATATCGCATCAGCTATATGTATTTTTAGCTATGACAATATGCGGAGCATGCTCGGGCGTCGTATTCGATTTGTTTCGTATAATACGAAGGCAGTTTAAGGCAAATACGCTTACGACATCGCTTTCTGACATACTGTTCTGGCTGATTATAAGCATGGGTATGTTCCTTACGCTTTTCTATGTAAGTGACGGCGAAATACGCTGGCACGAGGCAATTGGAGTCATACTTGGCGCCGTCATATACTTTCTGCTTTTTTCAAAGCTTTTTATGACAGTGGTTGGATGGATTCTGCGCATTTTCACAAAAATATTTTTAACTATTTTAAAAATCATCTTGACACCTCTTGTTTTTTTGTATAAAATGATAAAAAGACCATTATATTGGATTTTTGTGAGTTTAAAGCCTGTTTTCAGATATGGCAAGCATAAAACCTTTAGTTTTTTTGCCCTAATCAAAAATAGCTTTAAAAAGCTTAAACTTGTCATGAAAAAGTCATAAATGCAGGAGGCAGAAAGCCAAATGAACAAAGAAGAATTCAGAAAGGCACACGAAAAAAAGCGCAAAAAAAAGATTAAAGTCTTTTTGCGACTTATTTTGGTTGCCTTTTTTCTTTTTGCAGCATTTAGATTTATTGCTCAGCAGCCTCTTCTAAATAAATATGACAAGAAAATCGGCGAGCTTAATGAGCAAATAGCACAAGAAGAAAAAAATAAAGCACATTACGAAGAACTTAAAAAGCTTTATGAAACCGATGAATATCAAAAACAACTTGCACGTGAGAGACTTGGACTGGTAGAAGAAAACGAGAAAGTTTTTATAGATATTTCCGGGCAAAACTAATACATAAACCGAATATTTTCACTTATACAGCTAAGTATATTAAGGGAGGAAAATTTTTTCTATGGCAGTTGAAGTCGGCAAGATTTACGAAGGCAAAGTAACAAGCATTGTACCGTTTGGCGCGTTTATTGCTTTGCCGGAAGGCGAAACAGGATTAGTACATATTTCAGAGGTTGCATCGTCATATGTGCAAAATGTTTCTGACCACCTTAAAGAAAATGAGATAGTAAAGGTAAAAGTCATAAGCATAGACGAAAAAGGTAAGGTTAGTCTTTCGATAAAAAAGGCGATGCCCGAAGAAAAGAAAGCAAAGAAAACTTCTGCAAGCGAGCAGCCAAAAGGCCCTATTCGTCCGGCAGACATCGATTGGCAGAGTCTTAGAAATCAAAGCGCCGATATGTCTTTTGAAGACAAAATGAGCAAGTTTAAATCCGACAGCGACGAAAGAATGCAGGCCTTAAAGCGTAATTCTGACTCAAAGCTCAGCGGCGGATATAAAAGATAAATATAATTAAAAATGTGTTTTTCTCAGGAATAATCTTGCAGGAAAATACATTTTTTTCGATTAAAATATGTTAAACACAAAAGATATAGCCTTTTTATAAAGGCTAAATAACTATGTTGGGAGTAGAAAACTTTGATTAGAGAAGATTTAAGAAACATCGCTATTATTGCCCATGTTGACCACGGAAAAACAACTCTTGTCGACGAGCTTTTAAAACAGGGCGGCGTCTATCGTGAAAACCAGGTCGTGGAAGAACGCGTTATGGATAACAATGCTCTTGAGCGCGAAAGAGGCATCACGATTTTATCAAAAAATGCTGCAGCTTATTATAAGGGCGTTAAAATAAACATCGTAGATACACCTGGCCACGCCGATTTTGGTGGCGAAGTTGAGCGTGTGCTTAAAATGGTAAACGGCGTTATACTCCTTGTTGATGCTGCCGAAGGACCGATGCCGCAAACAAGGTTCGTTCTTTCAAAAGCGCTTGCTCTCGGTCACAAAATTATCGTTGTTATAAATAAAATTGACCGCCCGGACGCAAGACTCGACGAAGTTGGCGAAGAGGTTCTTGAACTTCTTTTAGACCTCGACGCAAACGATGAGCAGCTCGACAGCCCTGTGCTATTTTGCTCGGGCCGTGAAGGCACTGCCTCTGCAGCGCCATATACCCCGGGAAAAGACCTTGGCGTATTATTCGATATGATAGTTGACTATATCCCCGCGCCGCAGGGCGATGCTGACGGAGATTTTCAGATGCTTATTTCGTCAATCGACTATAGTGAATATGTCGGAAGAATGGCAATCGGTCGCATTGAGCGCGGTACGCTTAAAGTAAATCAGGAAGTAGCCATTTGTGATTTCCATGATAAAAACGTAAACGGCAAGGGCAAAATCGGCACAATATATCAAATCGACGGAACAGGACGCGTTCAGGTTGAAAGCGCAAGCGTCGGCGATATAGTTTGTGTATCAGGTCTTGAAGACATTACGATAGGAAATACGCTTACTGCCCTGTCAAATCCGGAGAGTATCGAATTCGTAAAAATCGGCGAACCTACTGTCGAGATGACTTTTTCCGTAAATGACAGTCCTTTTGCCGGCAAAGAAGGAAAATTCGTTACATCACGTCAGCTCCGCGACAGACTCTACCGCGAGCTTTTAAAGGACGTTTCGCTTCGTGTGCGCGATGCCGATACAACTGACAGCTTTATCGTATCGGGCAGAGGCGAGATGCATCTATCGATTCTTATCGAAACGATGCGCCGCGAAGGATATGAATTCGCCGTGAGCACGCCGCGTGTACTCTTTAAGGAAATAGACGGCGCGCTGCATGAGCCAATGGAAAAACTGCTTATTGATGTTCCCGAAGAAAGCGTCGGCTCTGTAATGGAAAAAATGGGTCAGCGCAAAGCCGAGCTTATTCAAATGTCGCCGCAAGGCTCACGAATGAGACTCGAATATAACATTCCCGCCCGCGGGCTTTTCGGATACAGAAGTGAGTTCTTGACAGACACAAAAGGCGAAGGCATACTCAATACGATTTTTAACGGCTATCAGCCGTATAAAGGCGAAATCACACGCCGATTCACAGGCTCTCTCGTTGCTTTCGAAACAGGCACGGCAGTTGGATACGGTCTTTTCAATGCGCAGGCACGCGGCACCATGTTTATAGAGCCGGGCTGTGACGTGTATGAAGGAATGGTAGTAGGAATGTCGCCGAAAGCCGGAGATATAAGCGTAAATGTGTGTAAGAAGAAACAAATGACAAATACCCGCGCAGCAGGAAGTGACGACGCTCTTCGTCTTATTCCACCTAAAAAATTAAGCCTTGAAGAAGCAATTGAAATTCTTGCAGAAGATGAGCTTTTAGAAGTTACTCCCAAAGGCTTTCGCCTTCGCAAGCGCATACTAAATAACAGTTTGCGCTTAAAGGCACAAAGTAAAATGAAATAAAAAAAATAAGGGGTTATGCTGATGCTGCATAACCCCACTTTTTTACTTTATAAGCTTTAAAAAACTATCAAAACTCATTTGCCCATCGACAGTTTTTCGTGTAATATCATGTATTCCCGTATCACCGCGCGTGACGCTAAATCCATTTTTGTAATAGCGTTTTGCCCAGAAAAGCACATCTTCATTTATAAATCCAAACGGATATGCTATCGATGTTACCTCACGTTTTGTTATATTATATATTTTATCATTCGATTCGGAAAACTCTTTTTTAATCTCTTCCCCACTTTTTTCCGATAAGGCATCATGTGTTTTTGCATGAGAGTAAATTCGAAAAACAGATGAATCACTCATCTCACGAAGCTGTGCGCTGCTGCAATACCCGTCTGTATCTATTGCATCGGAAAATATATATAGCGTGGCTTTTGCATTATATTTTTTAAGTATCTTATATGCATTTGTATATGTCTGCTCATACCCATCATCAAACGTAATTACAACGGGCTTTGAAACGGTATGTGCAAGTGATAACTCCTCGGGGAATAAAAAAGTGTATCCATTATCATACATATACTTTATCTGCTGCTCAAAATCCGTGGGTGTGACAAATAAATATCTGTTATCGTTTGTCGGATAATCAACAACATGATACATCAAAATCGGCATCTTTTCTTCATACATCTCGCCGTTTACGCTCTTTTGCGCATGAGCCTTCGTATTTTGCGCCTGATTTATAAAATACATAGCTTTTTCTCTTGACAAAGCAGACTTTGGCTCAAGATAACCGTCACTGTCATATATGCCAACGGCTGATAAATAGCGCACATAGCTTTGTGCATACTCATCAATCTCGTTTTGGTCATAATACCACTTAACTTTTTGATTGTTATAAAACAAATCGGGACACGCTCTGTCGAGAGTCTTTTTGAGCATTATAAGAAAATCCTGTGTCTTAACGGGCGCATTGGGCATAAACTTGTTGCCGCCTACGCCCTGCACAATGCCGGCAAAGCGAAAATACAATGCAATTTTATCGTTCGTATCATCAAAAGCTGTGCCTTCTTTGATATTGTCTAAAAGCTGTGATAAGCTGTGTACAGCATCAAGTCTTGTCATTGTTTCATCCTCGGCATGTGCGCCGATGCAAAACGAATTTAATATAAAAATCACGCATATAAACCATGCAAGTTTTCTCATATGTATTCCCCTTATGTCAGTTTTGTTTTTTATGAAATAGCATGTGCACCGACATTATAATCTGTCCACGTTCCTTTTTGCGGCCACACTGCACTGCAATCGGCAAAGAAATATGCGCCAAGTCCGCTACGCCATTTTTGTGCATCAAATTTAATTACACGAAGTCCGTTATACTGCTCATAATCTTTCATGCTGTCGGTAATTGAAAACAGTATCCCATCTTCAAAATAATAGGGCTTATCCCCCTTCAAATATCCTTTTTGAACAAGCTCCTCATAGGAAAGATTTAAATACTGTTTGTCATGAGCTTTCGCAAAAATATAACCAATTGCCGATTTCTCCGTTTCCGTAAGACCGCCCGGAGCATTACTCAAATCAACGCTGATGTATTTTATGTCGTGATTAAGTCCGTCATCTGTTTTCCATAAATCTTCTAGAACCTTTAAGTATAAGCCGCACAAATCATAATATGTCCCGCCGGGATTTTCTTTTGTTCCGATAGAATAACCGTTAATTACTTTACAAAAAGGTGTGATATCAACCGGCACTCCTGTTTCCTGTGGAAAATCAATTAACGTATTTTCGCAACACACATCTACAGCCATACCGTCTTCTAAATCCCCATATCCCGACTTTTTACCATCTACCAAAATGTCAACGCTGTTTGCATCAAGAGCGTATATGTAACCGCTTTCATTTCCTGCAAGGATAAGATTACCACTCTGCGCACCATCGACAATTTTTAATCTTTTCGTTTCATATTCCTCCGCAAGATATGGCGCTTGATTGTCCGCCGGTCCACTCACAGTATGTTTTGCACTGCCGCACCCCGAAAGAAGCGCTATACATAAAACCAAACATAACCCCAAATACTTTTTCATATTGCACCTCCAAAACTTTTGTATTATTTTAGACGATTTCTCAAGGAAAAAGTTCCCTTATATAATACAGCTGTTCATCGAAAATGCAATTTAATTATACCACGTTAAAACGAAATTCGCAACAGCTGCCATACTCTTGACAAAACACGTATTGATGATATACTAAATACGGATTTTATATATACAAACCGGAGGCTGTATTATGCAAAAAACTAATTGTGAAGACTGTATAAACTACACATATGATGAGGACTACGAATGCTATAGCTGCCTTATGAATCTTGACGAAGATGAAATGATGCATTTTATAAGCGGCACATTTAAGAGCTGCCCATATTACCGCATGGGTGATGACTACACAATAGTAAGAAAACAAAATTAGCTTTTTTTCCATTTTTTTAGCATAATAACGCCGTTATATGCTTGCAATCAACATACTTTTATGATAGAATATGTTAATGAGATTATTAAACAGGAGTGAAATATATGTCAGGACATTCCAAATGGAGTACAATCAAAAGAAAAAAAGGTGCAAATGATGCTCAAAGAGCAAAGATTTTCACAAAAATTGCGCGTGAAATCACAGTTGTAGTAAAGGCGGGCGGTCCCGATCCGGACAACAATTCAAAACTAAAAGACATCATATCAAAAGCGCGCGCAAACAACATGCCAAATGACAACATTATGCGCACAATTAAAAAAGCTGCAGGCGAAACAGGTGGCGACAATTACGAAGATATCACATATGAAGGCTACGGCCCGAACGGCGTTGCTGTAATCGTTGAAACTCTTACCGATAACAGAAACAGAACTGCCGGAGATATGCGCCATTATTTCGATAAATATCACGGCAATCTCGGTCAGTCCGGCTGCGTAAGCTTTATGTTCGATAAAAAAGGAATAATTATAATCGAAAATGACGGTATAGACGAAGACGAGCTTATGATGGCAGCGCTAGATGCAGGTGCACAGGATTTTGAAGCAGAAGACGGTTTTTTTGAAATAACTTGTGAGCCGGAAAGCTTTAGTGCTGTTCGTGAAGAGCTTGAAAAAACTTATACACTAAGCTCTGCCGACATCGAAATGATTCCTCAAACCACAGTTGAGCTTACAAGCGAAGACGACATAAAAAATATGAATAAACTTCTTGAGATGCTTGAAGATAACGACGACGTTCAAAATGTATATCACAACTGGGAAAATCCGACCGAGGAATAATATATACGATTTTAAATTATAAATATATAGTAAATTATGTTTTGATTTATGTCTTTTTTAAGATAGAACAGGAGTGTCAGTATGTTTTCAAGGCTTCGCTATGACATAAAAGCAATTTTAGAGCGTGACCCTGCCGCAAGAAACGGCCTTGAGGTTTTTTTGCTCTATCCGGGATTGCATGCGCTTATATATTATCGCATCGCCAATTGGTTTTATCGTCATAACATGAAATTTACTGCACGATGGATATCTCAATGCGCGAAATTCTGGACAGGAATTGAAATTCATCCGGGCGCGACAATCGGAAAAGGGCTCTTTATCGACCACGGCGCAGGCGTCGTAATCGGCGAAACTGCGCAAATTGGCGACAACTGCACGATATATCAGGGCGTTACGCTTGGCGGTACGGGAAAAGATAACGGTAAACGCCACCCTACCCTTGGCAACAACGTCATGATAGGCGCAGGCGCAAAGGTGCTCGGACCGTTTAATGTGGGCGATAATTCAAAAATTGCTGCAAACGCCGTTGTTTTGTCAGAAGTAGAGGCCGACTCAACTTGCGTGGGCGTTCCTGCAAGAACTGTAAAACGCGGTAGTGTGCGCATTACTTCCGTTACGGCAGACCTTGACCAGATTCATATGCCTGATCCGGTAAGTATGGAATTATGCAAGATGCTTGTAAGGCTTGAAGCACTTGAAAAGCAAATTGAAACTCAAAAAGAAACACAAGATAATAACAAGTAGTTTAAAATAAATCATATTGATTGGAGAAAAAATATGAGGCTTTATAACTCTCTTACACGTCAAAAAGAAGAATTTGTGCCTATTACACCGGGCGAGGTTAAAATTTATGCCTGCGGTCCGACTGTGTACGATTTCTTCCATATCGGAAATGCAAGACCTTTTATCGTTTTTGATACATTAAGAAGGTATTTTGAATATACAGGCTATAAAGTTACTTTTGTTCAGAACTTTACTGATATTGACGACAAAATGATTAACCGCGCAAACGATGAAGGCATTACTGTCAGCGAGCTTGCCGACAGATTTATCGGCGAATATAAAATTGATGCTGAAGGTCTTGGAATTAAAAGCGCAAGCGTACATCCACGTGCAACCGAGCATATCGCCGAAATTATTGAGCTTGTTAAAAAGCTTATCGATGGTGGCTATGCTTATGAGGTTGACGGCGATGTATATTACAGCACAAAGAAATTCTCCGGTTACGGAAAGCTTTCACACCAGCCGCTCGATGAGCTCGAAGCAGGTGCTCGCATAAGCGTTGACGAGCGCAAAAAAGATGCGATGGATTTCGCTTTATGGAAGGCGCAAAAGCCGGGCGAGCCTGCATGGGAAAGCCCATG
>JAZQIM010000017.1:0-11645 GCA_045541115.1 Candidatus Aphodoplasma sp. | reverse complement strand
TTACCTCCAAATTTTATTTTATGAATATTATTCACAAGATAAGTATAACATATATTTATAAATTACGCAAGTGCGTATACGCAAAAATGTAAAATATTTTAAAATATCTTTACGAGGTGTTTTAAAATGGATGTTAAAGATGTAATAGTAAAAAGATTTAACGAGTTATGTGCAGAAAGAAATATACGAATAAATGAACTTGCAAATATATCAGGCGTAACACCCTCAACTGCATATAGTATGATGGATAAATCACGCAGAGATATTTCTATAAGAACAATCAAGAAATTTTGTGATGGATTGGAAATTACATTAGGAGAATTTTTTTCAACAAAAGATTTCGATGATTTAGAACAGGAAATAAAATAAGATGATGGAACTGCCAAAACGAAAACCAACAAGGTTAAAAGGATATGATTATTCCCAAAATGGTGCGTATTTTATTACAATATGCACACACAACAGAAAAAATTTGTTTTCAAATATCGTAGGGGCAATTCACGAATTGCCCGAAAATAAATTAACACAATACGGTGAAATTGTGAAACGGATTATTGAAACATTACCCGACAGGTTTAATGTGTCAATTCCTAAATACGTTATTATGCCAAATCATATTCATTTGATTATCGAAATTTACAATGATGATGAAAAACGGGCGATTCGTGAATCGCCCCTACAATACCATCGTTCTGTTATTGATAAGATGGTGGGATTTCTAAAAATGAATGTGTCAAAAAAGATGCATAATTCAGATAACGGAAAAATATGGCAACGCTCATATCATGATCACATTATTCGTGGCGAAAAAGATTATCAAAAAATATGGGAATACATAGACACCAACCCTTTAAAATGGGAATTAGATTGTTTTTATAATGAAGAAAGGTCGTAGCAAATCGCTACGACCTTTTACTGTCCTTAAGAGTACACCCCATAATCTTTGGGGTGTTTTTTGTCAGGCTCATAAATTTAAAGTGAATATTCGAAAATCGTACGGCCATTAAAATCGGAGATGACAAAGCGATCATCTTCATATATCATATAGCTGCGCTCAAAGTCATTTTTCGGAAGAGCGGCAGAGCCGGGGTTTAAAAATAAGTGCTCATTGTCATTTTTAATACGTGGCACATGTGTATGACCGCTTATAAGAATGTCGCCCGATTTTATCGCAGGCATACTCTCTTCATTATAGATATGTCCGTGAGTAAGAAACATCGTATGGCCATCGACTTCGAGCAGTGCATACGGCGCCATAATAGGAAATTCAAGCACCATCTGGTCGACTTCACTGTCGCAGTTACCGCGGATACATAATATGTTGTTTTTCATTTCATTTAATATTTTTGCCACGCCCTGCGGATTATGCTTTTCCGGGAGCGGATTTCTTGGCCCGTGATAGAGCAAATCGCCAAGCAGAACAAGTCTTTGAGCGCCTTCACGCACATAAGCCTCGGCAATTTTTTCGGCAGCGTATAACGAGCCGTGTATATCGGAAGCAAACAATATTTTCATACGTATCATCCTTTCTGGTTTTATACAGATGTATTTTATCACAAAAGCAAGTGCACTGCAAGAGAATAGTCAAAACACACTTCTCATAGTATAGTAGTGCAAAGTTTAACTGGAGGGTGGAAGAGGTATGAAAATTTTCGTTTTTTCAAAAAGCAATATGATATTTTATTCGGTGCTTAGCGTGTTTTTATTATGCTTAATTACAATAAGAAATGCAGGGTATACACAAACGGCAAATACAAACGCACGACTTTTGCCAATATACAGCGTGGACACACAGGAAAAGTGCATTTCAATAACGTTTGACAGTGCATGGGGAGATGAGGACAGCGAGCAAATCATTCAGGCACTTTCAAAAAATGGCGTGCGCGCAACCTTTTTTGTAACAGGAGATTATTTAGACAGATGTGCATCTTCTGCGAAGTTGTTTTCTGACAGCGGACACGAAATAGCAAATCATTCCGATATGCATCCGCACCCAAATAAGCTTGGAAAAGAAAGCCTTATTGATGACACAAAAAAATGCGAAGAAAAAATTGCTGCGCTTACAGGCAAAAGCACAATGCTTTACCGCGCTCCGTACGGCGAGTATAATAATGATACCGTTTCTGCAATAAATTCATTGGGTTATTCATTTATCCAATGGGATGTAGACAGCCTTGATTACAAGGGGCTCAGCGAAGAGCAGATTTGCAAAAGGATATGCGACCGCGTTAAAAATGGTTCGATTATACTGTTTCATACGGGCACAAAAAATACAGCATCGGCGCTTGAATTGCTTTTGCCGATTTTAAAAGATCAGGGCTATACTTTTAAACCTGTCAGCGAGCTTATTTATAAGGATAATTTTTATATAGACCATAGCGGACGGCAGATAAGAAAAGCAATGTAGTATTTAAACGCCTATGATATTTATTTTATTATTGTAAAAAGCTTTGCAGTATGGTAAAATAATAAAAACATCATAAAAAGGATTTTTAAAAAATGGATACGAAAGAAATAGTTATAAACCCTGAAAAGATAGATGAAGAGCTTGTCAAAATGGCAGGAGAAGTGCTTTCTTCCGGCGGGCTCGTTGCTTTTCCGACAGAAACGGTGTATGGGCTTGGCGCAAATGCGCTTGATGACGCAGCCGTAGAGTCAATTTTTAAGGCAAAAGGAAGACCGAATGACAACCCGCTCATAGTCCATGTCGCTTCGGTTGAAGATGTATATCCTTTGGTTAAGTGTGTAAGTGAAAAAGCAAAACGAGTCATGGAGGCTTTCTGGCCCGGACCGATAAGCATAATAATGAAAAAATCTGATAAAATCGGTAATGCAGTCAGTGCCGGCCTTGACACAGTTGCAATCCGTATGCCGTCGCATAGTGTTGCGCGTGCAATTATCGCATCATCAAAAGTTCCGGTGGCAGCGCCATCTGCGAACACATCAGGCCGTCCGTCTCCTACGTCGGCGCAAGACGTACACGAGGATATGTACGGAAAAATTGATATGATTGTTGACGGTGGGAAATGCGGTGTCGGAGTTGAATCTACGGTGCTTGACCTTTCGGGCGATGATGCTGTCATTTTAAGGCCGGGCGCAATAACGGCAAAGCAACTCGAAAAAGTAATCGGCGTGGTAAAAAGCTCTAAAAAAGCTGTCGCTGATGATAAGGCACCGAAATGCCCCGGCATGAAGTATCGCCACTACGCCCCGAAGGCAAGTGTATATGTGCTTGAATATGAAAATGTGCTTGACACACAAAAAGTATGCAATTTGGTTAAGGATTATCATAGCCACGGAATGCAAGTCGGCGTTTTGTCGTGCGAAGATACGGGTAATATATATAATGCAGATACTTTTGTTTTTGGCGGCGATACGTCGAGAAAATATGCTGAAAAGCTGTTTGGCACGTTAAGGGAATTTGACAGAGAAGGTGCCGATGTGATACTTTGCCCGATGAGGCTATGTGACGATATGTCGATAGCCGTAAAAAACAGGCTTTATAAGGCGGCATCAAATAATATTTTACAATTTGAAAAAGGAAAAGATGAATAAGTATGAGAGTTTTAATTGTGTGTACGGGCAATACATGCCGCTCTCCTATGGCGGAAGCGTTATTGAAATCACAGATATTGCCGCAGGACGATATAGAGGTAATATCGGGTGGTATTTTTGCATATGAAGGCGAAAGTGCAAGCAAAAACGCTGTTTTAGCGCTTAAAGAAAAGGGGATTGATATAAGCGCACACACGGCAAAAAACATAAATGAAAGTGTCGTGCGCGATGCCGATTTAATTCTTACAATGACAAAAGCACACAAACAAACGCTTATCGATATATATGCAGATGTAGCGGAAAAAAAGACATACACACTATGTGAGTATGCACAAGAAAACGGCGACATCGCAGACCCATATGGCGGCGACGTTGACGTTTATAGGGCGTGCGCATCGAGGCTTTTGTCTGTCATTAAAAAGGTGTACGAAAGAATACGGAGCGGCGAGCTATGAGTTATATAATTGAAAAAATGAAAAATAGCGACATAGACGAAGTGCTTGCGCTTGAGGAAAAATGTTTTTCTTTGCCGTGGACAAGGCAGATGTTTTGTGAAGAGTTAAAAAATGACGTGGCGCACTATGTCGTAATCCGATCGGGCAAAAAGATAGTTGCATACGGCGGATACTGGCACAGTGTCGACCAAGCGGATATAACAAACGTGGCGGTAGATCCGGCTTGCAGGCGTGAAGGAATCGGCTCAAAAGTTATGAGCTATATGATAGACGAAGCAAAACAGCTTGGCGTATGCAATATGGCACTTGAGGTGAGAAAATCAAATGATGCGGCGATTGCTCTTTATAAAAAGCATGGGTTTTTAGCCGTCGGAGTTCGGAAACGATATTACAAAGACAATGGCGAGGATGCTATTATTATGATAAAAGAATGGTGATTTTTTTGGAAAATACAAAGGATGTTTTAATACTTGCAATCGAAAGCTCGTGCGATGAAACTGCGGCGGCAGTAGTCAAAAACGGCAGAGATGTTTTATCAAATGTGATAAATTCGCAAATAGATATTCATAAAAAATATGGCGGAGTCGTGCCGGAAATAGCGTCGCGCTGTCACATAGAGGCGATTGACGGCGTGATAGATGAGGCTTTGTCAAAAGCAAATGTAGAACTTGACGATATTGACGCTATTGGAGTTACATATGGACCGGGTTTGGTGGGAGCACTTCTTGTCGGCGTATCGGAGGCAAAGGCAATAGCTTATGCAAAAAACAAGCCGCTAATCGCGGTGCATCACATAAAAGGACATATTATGGCAAACTTTATTGCGCACAAAGAGCTTGAGCCACCGTTTGTATGCCTTGTAGCATCGGGCGGTCACAGCCATATAGTTCTTGTGCGTGGATATAACGATTTTGAGGTGCTTGGTCGCACGTGCGACGATGCTGCCGGTGAGGCGTATGACAAAATTGCGCGAGTGCTTGGACTCGGATATCCGGGTGGGCCGAAAATCGATGCACTTGCAAAACAGGGAAATCCTGATGCGGTTTCGTTCCCAAGAGTAAAGATGGCAAATACGCTTGATTTTAGCTTTAGCGGAGTAAAAACGGCAGTAATAAACTACATTCATAAGCTCGAGCAAAACGGACAGGAATATAACAAGGCAGATATTGCGGCGAGCTTTCAGGCGGCAGTCGTTGATGTTTTGTGTGAGCACACACTGCAGGCGGCGCGTATGAGCGGTGTAAATAAAGTTGCGCTTGCGGGCGGTGTTGCATCAAACAGCGCTCTTCGAGCGGCTATGGGAAAAGGATGCAAACAAAGCGGATTTGAGTTTTTTGTTCCGCCGCCGGTGCTTTGTACGGACAATGCCGCGATGATAGGTTGCAGCGCATATTATAAGTACTTAGAAGGCGATTTTGCCGATATGGCGCTTAATGCCGTTGCAAGCCTTGAGCTTAAGTAGAGATGTTTTAGGGCAAAAAAGTTGATTTTTTGTTTAATATATGATAAAATTAAAATTGTTAAGGAGGCGTTTTTATGAAACTTATACTTGCAATAGTACATGATGAAGATGGCTCGAAGGTTATGAGTGAGCTCAACAAACAGGGCTTTAGCGTAACAAAGCTTGCTACAACGGGCGGCTTTTTGAAAGCGGGCAACATGACGCTTTTAGTCGGAACGAGTGAACAGAACGTACAGACGGTTGTTGATATTATAAAATCAAAAAGCGAGACGAGAAAGCAGATTATAAGTACGCCCGTACCTATGTCGGGACTTGGCGCCGGATATACACCGTATCCTGTGGAAGTTGAGGTTGGCGGTGCGACAATTTTTGTTGTCGACGTTGAAAGGTTTGAGAAAGTATAATGCCATATGAAGCTTTAATGGCGGACAAGGGCGTTTTGGATACGCTTCTTACGAGCATAAAGAATGATGCTGTTGCTCATGCGTATTTGTTTGAGGGAGAAGAAGGTTTGCAAAAAAGACAGAGTGCGGCGTATTTTGCATCTGCGATGCTTTGCGAATCGAAAGAAGATGTGCCGTGTGGGCAGTGCGAAAGCTGTATACAGGCATTTAGCAAAAATAACCCCGACATAAAGCGTATGTCACTTTCAGATATTACATCGAAAAAAAGTATTGGAGCCGATGAGATACGCTCAATAATTTCCGATGTGTATACGCGTCCGTTTAAATCGTCAAAAAAGATATATATAATAGAAGAAGGCGATGCGCTTACTGTGCAGGCACAAAATGCGATGCTCAAGGTACTCGAAGAGCCGCCTGAATATGCGGTATTTATAATATGCGTATCGAATGCAGAGCTTATCTTGCCGACGGTTCGTTCTCGAAGCAGAATTGTTCGTTTTATGCCGTCATCTGATGCACAGATTGCCGAATATGTGAAAAGGAAGTATCCGCATATGACGAGCCGTGCCGACTTTGTTGCATCTGTTTCGGGAGGCATTTTGGGAAGAGCGGATTTTATATGCTCAAATGAAGCTGTGATGCAGATGCGAGATGAAGCTTTTGATTTTATAAAAAAGCTTTTTAGGTCGCGTGATGAAGAAGATGTTTTTATGGTATGTGAGCGCTTTGAGGAGTATAAAAAAGAAAAAAGTGACATACAGGACACATCGCAGTTATTGCTCGATTTTATGTTGTCGTTTTTAGGCGATATGCTTCATATAGTGAGCGGCGCGAAAAACGTATGCTCAAACAAAGATAAAAAAAGTGAGCTTAATGAGCTTTGTGCAAAGACAAGCATCAGGCGCATACACAAGGCTATGGACAGCGTGCTTGAAACGAAGCAAATGCTTTCGCGCTATGTGAGTCATAAGGCGGCGATAATGAAGATGGCGCTTGATATGTTTTATATTGATTAGTTTTTTAAACTTACTAAGGAGAATAATAATGGTACAGATTGTGGGAGTACGCTTTAAAAGCGTTGGAAAGATATATTATTTTGACCCCGGCTCTCTTACGCTCGAGAGCGGGACTCATGTTATAGTTGAAACGTCGAGAGGCATTGAGATGGGCGAGATTGCAATAAACAACAGACTAGTTGATGAAAGTAATGTCGTGCAGCCTCTAAAGAAGGTTATTCGCGTTGCAACAGAGCAGGACTTTAAAACAGCAGAGGAAAACAAGAAAAAGCAGACAGAGGCTTTTGCGATATGTAACGAGAAAATTAAAGCGCATAAGCTTGAGATGAAGCTTGTAGATGTTGAGTATACATTTGATGGTGGAAAGGTGCTCTTCTATTTTACAGCCGATGGACGTGTGGATTTCCGTGACCTTGTAAAAGATTTGGCGGGAGTGTTTCGTACACGCATAGAGCTTAGACAAATTGGTGTTCGCGACGAAGCGAAGATGATAGGTAGCTATGGCATCTGCGGAAGAAATCTATGCTGTTCGCAGTTTTTAGGAGATTTTGCGCCTGTGAGTATAAAGATGGCAAAGGAGCAGGGACTTTCGCTTAATCCGACTAAGATTTCCGGCACATGCGGAAGACTTATGTGCTGCTTAAAATATGAGCAGGAGGCGTATGATGATTTACTAAAGGTTACGCCAAAGCAGGGAGCGATTGTATCTACGCCTGATGGAAACGGTACGGTAGTATATGTAAATCTTTTAAAAGGTAAGCTCAAGGTTGCCGTTGACGGCGGCAAAGAAAAGCAGCTTACAGAGTATGATGTAAAGGATGTAAAGATTATTTCTGATGCTCGCAGTGAAGAAAATGAACAAATTGACGCAGAAATTTTAAAAACACTTGAAGAATAAAAAAATATCTGTTATAATGTTTATACTATATTTCAGTAGGAGGTGTTTTTCATGGCATATATTATAGAGGATTCTTGCATCAGTTGTGGTGCTTGTGCAGGTGAATGTCCGGTAGGTTGCATTTCAGAAGGCGATGACAAGTATGTAATCGATGCTGATGCATGTATCGAATGTGGTGCTTGTGCAGATGCGTGTCCGGTAGCCGCTCCGCAGCAGGCGTAATTTAGCGCAATCTGAATTGTCGGTTGTCTTTGGGCAACCGGCAATTTTCATATAACAGGGAATTTTGTATAATAAAGGCTCGTTTGAGGGCGGAGGTAAATATGGCAAAAAGGATTGATGATTTACAATATAAGGGATTTAAACTCGTGCAGGATAGTGACGGGTTTTGTTTTGGTGTTGATGCAGTCCTTCTTGCAAACATGGCAAAGGGTGCTCGCTCAAAAAAGACGATTGACTTATGCAGCGGTAACGGCATAGTAGCAGTTCTTCTGGCGGCAAAGACGTCTACGCCCGAGATATACGCTCTTGAAATACAACAAGAAGCTTGCGCTCTGGCACGGGAGAGTGTCGAGATAAATGATATGTCACATCGCATGCATATAGTTTGTGACGATATAAAAAATGTGGACAAACTCTTTTCGCGCGGCGAGTTCGATGTTGTGACGTGCAATCCGCCATACATGAAAAATACGTGTGGTCTTACGAACGAAAATGATTCGGTAAAAATTGCGCGACATGAGGTTGCATGCACGCTCGATGATGTAATAGAGTCGGCAGCATATTTATTAAAGCCCGGCGGAAAACTGTTTTTGGTTCATCGCCCCGAGCGGCTCGTAGATATTTTTTGCGCTATGCGACAAAGAAAGATTGAGCCGAAATATATACAAATGGTACATCCGTGTACGGCAAAAAAAGCAAACATTGTTCTTGTTGAAGGAACGTATATGGGCGGGCGTGAGCTGAAAATGCGAGAACCGTTGTATGTATACGACGAAAACGGAAACTATACAAAGCAAATTGATGAAATTTATGAACGGGGGTGCGAGAAGTGAGCGGAACATTATATCTTTGTGCGACGCCAATAGGAAATCTTTCTGACATGACGCCCAGATGCATACAGACACTTAGTGAGGTCGATTTAATAGCGGCGGAAGATACGCGCCAGACGGTAAAGCTTTTAAATCATTTCGGCATATCGACAAAAATGACGAGCTATTATGAGCATAACAAGTATGACAAAGGTGGATATCTTATTTCCTTATTGAAGGAAGGAAAAAATATCGCAGTTGTTTCCGATGCCGGCACGCCGGGCATTTCTGATCCGGGCGAGGAATTGGTAGAAGAGTGCATCAAAAACGATATAAAGGTCGTCAGCATTCCCGGACCGGCGGCGCTTATCAGCGCTGTTATAACATCGGGGCTTTGTACGGGAAGATTTTGCTTTGAAGGGTTTTTATCGGTAAACAGACGCCAGAGAAAAATTCATCTCGAACAGATTAAAAATGAAAAACGCACCATGATTTTTTATGAGGCGCCGCACAAGCTGCTTAGAACGCTGCAGGATTTGTATGACACGCTCGGTGACAGAAGGATATCACTTGCGCGTGAGATGACAAAGAAGTTTGAAGAGATTTTGCGATTAAATCTTAAGGATGCGATCGAATTATATGAGCAAAATGCACCGAAAGGTGAATTTGTGCTTGTAATAGAAGGTGCGCGTGACGAAGAAAAAGAAGATTTTTCGGAATTGTCACTTGAAGAGCATGTAAAGATGTTTACAGATGATGGCATGAGCCAGATGGATGCTATTAAAGCTGTGGCAAAGGAAAGAGGCCTTCGTAAAAATGAGGTTTATGCAGCGATAAAAATAAAATAAAAAAAGCCGTACTTTCTTTTGAAGGTGCGGCCTTATTTTTTATGAAATGTTGGGTCGTCTGTTCTCTCAAGCAGGTAGTCGAGCGACACGTTAAAATAATCGGCTATCATAATAAGCTCGCTATAGCCTGCTTCGCGCTCGCCGTTTTCATAGCGAGAGATTGTGTTCTGGTTCATGTTTAAATCAATAGCCATTTTCAGTTGTGTAATATTTCTTTGCTTTCGCAGCTCTTTTAATCTCATACGAATTACCTCTTGACTTTATTATACCAAAGTGGTATATTTATGTTATCCCATTTTGGTATAAATATATGAGGAGAGTTATTATATGGATGAAAAAGAATTATCAATACAGGAGAGTTATAATAATACAGAAAACGAATCAGCAAGTCCGGCTCAAGCGGCGGCTGAATTTTTGCACCGCAGCCATCTTTTTATGTTGAAAAGCAAACTGCTCGGAGAGATGGAGAGAATTAAGGGATACCCTGCAGATAATCATTTGAGCTATGTTGTATATAAAGATGCTCGAAAATTGGTATTAATTTATGAAGAAGAATTATATAAATACAGAGAAAATTATAAAGAAAGTGAATATAGCAATTTTTTTCTTACTGACCATGATTTAAAAATAATTAGGCAAGTTTTATTTATGGATGAATACGAAGAAGAGTTTGAAACATCAAGTGAATACAGGCAACTCATAGAAGAATACGAAAGAGCGTCTGTAGAACTGGAAAAAAGTAATATTAATTCCAAAGAACTGCCTGAGGGTATTTTAACAGCGGACGAAATGGAAGGTGCGGATCCGGATGCAATATACGATTCGATAGTTGCGGTTACTAATTATATGGCAGATGCATTGGCGCCGGCAACGAGATGGAAAAATGCTCTAACAAAGCTGGCTGAATATGAAGTGAGGTACAAAACAATAAATGCAATTACGAACAGTATTATATCGGACATGCGGAAAGAACAGTTTAATAAAGCAAAAGAATTGACATATAAAGAAAACATTCCAGAAAAAACGGATAATGATGATGCAACGCCGACAACACCAACAACAGAAGAAGAAACAAACGGATGGTGTATTGGTGGTTTTATATTAGGTATTTCAAGTGTGTTTTTTTACTGGTTTTTTCCGATACTACTTCCTATGCTGGCGGTCATTGTTAGTGGTACGGGATTGCAAGAGGTTGCTGAAACCGGGGAAAAAGGCAAAGGCATGGGTATATGGGGATTAGTTCTTGGAATTATATATACAATCCAATCAATTATAAAATTAGCAGTTATTGGAAGCATATAATTTAATTGTGCCCGCACATCCGCGTGATGTGCGGGCAGAAATATTTTATACAAAAAAACTTCAAAAAATATTAAAAAAAGTGTTGACAAAGGGTAGCAAAGATGGTATACTAACATACGTCGCTTGCGAAAGTGACGAAAAAAGGCCCGACAAAAAGGGCATTGGACATTGAAAATTGAACAGTGATGACCAAGCAAGGAAACTTGTCAAGAAATTTGAGTTAAAACGCAAAGCAACAAGCTTTGCACCTGACAAATGTCAGCAAAATGAGCTAATTAAACGAACGAAATATTTTTTTCGAGAGTTTGATCCTGGCTCAGGACGAACGCTGGCGGCGTGCCTAACACATGCAAGTCGAACGGGGTACCCGAGACGGAGACTTCGGTCAAAGTATTGGACTACCTAGTGGCGGACGGGTGAGTAACGCGTGAGTAACCTGCCGAGAAGAGGGGAACAACACATCGAAAGGTGTGCTAATACCGCATATTGCTGCGATATCGCATGGTAACGCAGTGAAAGATTTATCGCTTCTTGATGGACTCGCGTCTGATTAGATAGTTGGTGAGGTAACGGCTCACCAAGTCGACGATCAGTAGCCGGACTGAGAGGTTGAACGGCCACATTGGGACTGAGACACGGCCCAGACTCCTACGGGAGGCAGCAGTGGGGAATAT
>JAZQIM010000016.1:0-45709 GCA_045541115.1 Candidatus Aphodoplasma sp. | reverse complement strand
ATTGCGATTGCACCGATTTTATGAAGTGCAAGCATGCAGAACCAGAACTGATAATGTCTTTTTAGTACGAGCATTACGGTATCGCCTTTTTTGATACCGAGAGATTCAAAGTAGTTTGCAGTCTTTGCAGAATACTTTTTCATATCGCTGAAAGTAAAGCGTCTGTCGGTCTTATCATTTGCAACCCACATCATAGCAAGTTTATCAGGATTCTTTTCGGCGATAGCATCCACACAGTCAAATGCAAAGTTGAATTTATCTGCGTTCTTGAATTTGATACCGTTGAAAACTCCGTTTTCATCATAAGATGATTCGATAAATTTATCTGCAACTGTTTCTGTTTTTTTCTTTTTAGCAGCCACCTTTGCGGCAATCATAGGTGCTTCGGGATATTCCTCGGAAACTGTTCCGTCATGCGGATTTAATACAACAGCATGGAATTCACAACCGCCCTCCGATACTGCAACCATTCCGTGAGGGATAAGGCTGTTATAGAAAATAGAGTCGCCTTCGTGGAGCACATCCACATGATTTCCAACCTGAACTTTGAGCGAACCTTTGACGATAACATCAAATTCCTGACCGTTATGTGAGTTTAACTGCATCGGAGCGTTCTGTTCCTCTTCAAGATACGGAAATTTAACGAGAAAAGGTTCAGCGAGTTTTTCTCTGAACTTTGGCGCAAGGTTATTATATTCCACACCATGCTTCTTTACCATTTTAAGACCTTCGCCTTTTCTTGTGATGGAAAAGGAGGTAAGGGTAGAGCTTGTTCCTTCAAGCAAATCTACAACCTCGACATCGCAAGCCTTTGCACATTTGTAGATAAATGTGAAGCTGAAGTCTGTTTCACCTTTTTCTAATACCTTGTAATCTTCTACTGATACACCGCAAAGCTTTGCAAGCTCTTCCTGTGTGTATCCTTTTGCTTCTCGCAGGTCTTTGATTCTGCCTGCTACTTCTTTCAAACTGTAATCCATTGTTTTTGTCTCCTTTCATTTCTGACAAATTTGATATTTGGTTACAAATCTGAATAAAACAAAAAACTCGCCTCAAAGATTATACTTTGAGACGAGTTATAATAACCCGCGGTACCACTCAAATTACGGAAATATAAAAATCCCCGTCACTTACCGAGCTCTAACAAGCCCTTTGCCTTTACGCAGCATTACGGAAGGAGTCTACTAAGCTAAGCTTTTCGGTCCTTCGACTCAGAGGTGATAAGTCATTGGAAAGTCTCACCATTGCCTCGCACCAACCGGCAACTCTCTCCAGGCTCCACAATCCGACCGTCCTCGTCACAGTCGTTTTTTGTGATATTCAAATTTTAAGGTGTATTATACTCCGCAATTTTTAATTTGTCAATAGTTTTTTTGAAAAAAGTTTTATTTTTTAAAATCAAAATTAAGAGGGCGATAAATTTATACTCTGTTAATTCAACACATTTATAATTGCTTTTTTCTTCCTCGATTAAATATTTTTTGTAAGATTCAATAGTGCGTTTAGTAATTTCATTCATTTTCAACAACTCCTTTTCAAATATTATATAGCGAATATTTTTTTCGGATACCCTTTTGAAAAATTGTTGTCAATGTTTCAGTATATTAATTTCAAAAGGCGATTGCACATTCGTTAACCGAAATGCAATCGCCTTAAGTCATTTGTATGCTTTGTCATATAATTTCACCTCCAGTGAGACAAAGCATACCACATAAATTTTGATAAGTCTACGAAGTAATTTTCGAGATCTTATCTTTGTTTCCAGCATATTAAACTTTGATATGCCCGATATAAAAAAACAACCGGACTTCATATAATTTATGACTACAAATTCAATATGAAATTGCAATTAAAATTTATTTTAATTCAAATGTGATAGCAGAAAAAAATTACCTCTACCGGTATACTCAGCAGAGGCAAATTCACATGAACAACAATCCGAATTCTTATGGTCATTATCACTTGCATATGAGAAGATATTTTTCAAGAAAATCTTCCCACTCAATATCGTATGACATTTTAAGAACAACTCTTATTTTGTCAGGTTCAATAACCGATGTGGTTATCTTCTTACAGATTTTATCTTCCATGTTTTGCAGCTTATTATATAGTTCTGCAAACACATTTTCATTCACATATTCCATAGTTGCTTCATCTTTTAAGTGTTTGTTATAGAACTCAAGAGCTGCGGTTACATAATCTGTTTTATTGATTTCTCTCTGACCTCTTATACGATTCTGTTCACATTCTCTGTATAATTCATCGCTAATCCATACGCTTAATTGCCTTCCATTTTTGTGTTTTCCCATCAAAATTCCTCCTTCCTTGAAATTTCAAATTCAGCACACGCTACAAATCCCCTAACTGTTCGGTTTTACGGTATATCAGCATACGAAAACATTGAAAAATTCATAATTTCCGACACCGCCAAAAACACCACCTGAATGGCTCAACCATCGCAAAAATCCAACCATTTTCACCAAAACAGCACCAACCCCTCATTTTCAGCACCACCCCGAACGGCACTGCCGGTCGGTGTTTGACCGCACTGGAGGCGTTCTACGACACCAGTGCTTTTTCCTGCTTCAATTTATTCCGTTCATTTTTCGTTCGGAAAGGGGCGCCCCAAAACCTGTTTTTTCATGCTGCGTTTATTTGTAATTTTGCATATATAATCAACCTTGCTTGAGGCTCATCGTTTTACTGTTTCTTTAGGATATATATTTTCTCGGAGGTTAAACCACCTTACTGAGATAAGTTTTACCTTCAAATCTACCGGTGCATCGTTGCCATCAGCTATTAGATTCGATTCTGTGCTTTACAAGCGTTGCAAAACCCCTTAAATTTTCTATGCGATCGGCATCTGTTTTTACGCAGAGGTCAAACTATATTACCCACGAAACTTAACCTCAAGTTTTTCTTAAAATCTTAGGGTTATTCGCACGTAAAATCGCATTCTGAGGTTATATCGTGACGGAGACACCGAGAATATGGTTGTTATGACAGATGCTTATGTGAATAAGTTTGCCTCTGACAGTTACCGTGAAGCGGTTGCAAAAAAATGCCGTGAGATTTTGGAGAAAATTATTAAGCCTGCGGATGCAGTTAAATATGTCGTTGCACTTGGCAAACGAGGTTTTATGTGGGATGTGCTTATTGATTGTGTATCCAAAAACGCATTGGAGGTCAGGAGGGATGATTTATGATTAACGAAAGAGAAGAATTTTTAAGTTATATAAATTTCCCTGAATACAGTTCCAAAAGCAAACAGGATTACAGTTATCTCGGCAGATTCACTTTGGAAATGTTTGAGGATTTAACCGGATTTAACAGAGTCCTTACCATTCTTGCAAGAGGATATATGTTTGACGAAGAAGGAAATGCAGATATTGCACGTGCAGAAAGGGCAATCCGTGCATGGTGCAGTGTTCCGGATAAGAAAAATGCCAAACCTTTAGAGGATTGGCAATATATAACCGATTTTCGTGCGTTGCATGATGAATTTCCCGAGCTTGTTGATAAAAACGGCAAAGGGTGGCTTTGCAGGCATATAGCGAACATTGTAGCTTATGTAAAAAAGAACCCTGACAAGGTAAGCCAAGCTGCAATCAAGAAAACAAACGAGTATTTAAAAGATTTTGAAAAGGCATGGCGAAAAAAGGTTGAACAATTTCACACTTCAATTTATGATGCTAATACCATAAATGGTTGGATAATACGGTTTGACGGAATTATATCCGATGCTATTGAGCTTGGCCCGCTTTGTGAAGAGAAAATAGAGATTTCCGATACAATTCTGCATAAGCTCCATGAGATTCTTCCCGAGAATTGTATTGAAGGGGTTACGGTCTTAATAAAGTATTATATTGCAAACAGGCAGCCTGACACAGATTGGGTTGTTATCTCGCACATAAATCTTGACGGTTATCTTGGCTACGGCACATTCACAAAGAAACTTCTTGCAACAATCCCCGAGGACATTTTAATTCGTTCAACAAATCACGGCGTTAACCGATATAAAATTATGCCGGATTTTTTACCGTAAAATGAAACAAGCGGAACCGAGATTTCTTCCGATTTCTCGATTCCGCCTTTTCTTTGTTTAAGGTGTGTTATATTTTGATATGGCATTCTACCTTTAATGTAAACTTCGAATCTTTTTCCAATATTTGAATACATTAATAATTTGCACAGGCTTGTTCATTACTTTCTGAATAACTCGACTGTCTTTGTCATTTGCCGAATAATACAATATTCTATTTATATTATTATTCTCATTTATCATTTTAAAGATATGACTATCATTGTTAGGACAAACACCTATCATGTGTAAAACACCATTGATTCTTTTGAATTCGTCTACAGGATACTTCGGTTTTTTTAATTCAGGGTGCATTTTTAATATTTTCTCGCTACCTGAGATATTATAAATTTCATTATACTTATCTATACGAGCCATCTTATCATTTCCTGAGAAACCAAAAACGGCATTACAATATAAATACTCTTTGCCCTTTATATATGGAACAAGCGACCCTTTGGTTTGTAAGAGCAACAAACCTTTCACGAGATTGACATCATTATACATTAGGTTTGTGAACTGAAACTAAACAAAAAATGAATGTTTTAAGAATATTTCAAATAACTACTTGCTAAAAGACCGCTTCCTGAGCTATACTTTAAAGGTAAAAATCTTTTTCCAAATTGAAGATAAGCTCATTTTGTTTATTTTCAGTTTATTTTCATCTGCTATGATGACATAGAAATAGAAGGAGGGGTTTTGAGTAAGGTCTATCTGATTAATGTTGGTATCCCTCGTTCTAAAATATAAATGGTTAAAATATAAACCTATTATTTCTTTTAATAAAAGAAAGGAGTGTACAATGAAAACAAAAAAATTGAACAATTCAATATCTACACTTAAAGAGTTACTGAAAAAAGTGGTATCTTTCCCTAAAAATTTCAAGGGGTATTCAAAGAGGAAGAAAATCATAATTATTGTATGTGCAATAGCGCTACTTGCTGTTATTGCTTTTGGAGTGTCAGGCGGAAAAAACAAGAACAACTTGTCTGTTGCAGGAACAGAAAGTAAAGTTGAGAGACGTGATATAACATCAACAATCACAGGTTCTTCAGTAGTAAATCCCAAGGATCAATACTCTATCACAGCTCTTGTTTCCGGAAATATTATTTCAGCGAATTTCGAACAGGGAGATATTGTAACCGAAGGAGATATACTCTATCAAATAGACTCCTCCGACGCGCAAAACTCAATTGAAAATGCCGATATTTCCTATCAACGTTCACAAATGGATTATGACAATGCACGGAAGAATTACAATAATTTAACAATAAAAGCTCCATTTTCCGGAACAGTGAGAAATCTCTATGTAAAAGTAGGAGATTCCATATCGATTGGAGCGAAAATTGCGGATATATATGACGATTCGACACTTACTCTCACAGTTCCCTTCAATGATGCAGATGCACAAAATATTTTTCAGGGCGATAGTGCTACAGTGAGAATTTCATCAAATGGCGAAATTTTAAATGGAACAGTAATTGGAGTTGCTTCTTCCGGTTACGCTACTACAGGGAATATGATAGTGCGCACGGTTAAAATAAGGGTTTCGAATCCGGGGGCCTTAACCAATACAGAGACTGCAACAGCAGAGATTGGTAATATCTCCAGCAGCGATAGGGGAACATTTGAGTATGCCTCATCTAAAACAATTACAGCGGAAACTTCCGGCGAAATTGATAAAGTGTACATTTTAGAAGGCTCGAAAGTTTCATCAGGTACCGCCATTGTTCATATTGATTCTGATTCCGTGTCTGACAATCTCACATCGTCATCCCTATCCTTGCGTTCGTCAGCTTTATCCCGTCAAAATGCAATGGACAAACTCGAGGACTACACAATCACAGCACCTATTTCAGGAACGGTTGTTACAAAAAATATAAAAGCAGGAGATAAACTTGATAATACAAATATGTCTACCGAGATGGCAGTAATTTACGATATGTCCGGTTTGGAATGTGAACTTTCTGTAGATGAACTGGATATTAAAAATGTAGCGGTGGGTCAAAGTGTTATCATCACATCCGATGCAGTTGACTCAAAAGTCTATCACGGCGAAGTGCAAAGTATATCTATAAACGGAACAACACTAAACGGCGTAACCACATATCCTGTTACAATTGTAATTACTGATTTTGACGAGGATTTGCTTCCGGGAATGAACATCGATGTAGAAATTATAACTTCTCAGGCAGAAGATATTCTTGCGATACCTCTTACTGCCGTAAATCGCGGCAACATTGTTTATATTAAAGGTGAAAAGACAGAAGATGCCGATAAGGCGCCTGAAGGCTATAAATCCGTCAAGGTTGAAACGGGCGTTTACAACAATGAATACATAGAAATTAAATCAGGATTAAATGAAGGCGATACAGTCTATACTCCAGCAACCTCTTCTCCGGAGCTTTCTATAATAGAACAAAGACAGAAAATGATAAGTGATATGCAGGGGGGCGGAGTTATGCCAGGCGGCGGAATGCCAAATGGCAGAGCTATGCCGAGTAGCGGAATGCATGGTGGCATGCGCTAAAGGAGGAAATCATGGATAAGAAACCTTTAGTAGAATTTCAAAATATATATAAAATTTATAAAATGGGCGATTCTGAAGTGCGTGCACTTGACGGAGTTTCTTTTTCAGTATTTGAAGGCGAATTTGTTGCAATCATCGGTCAATCGGGCAGTGGTAAGTCAACCTGTATGAATATAATCGGTTGTCTTGATATTCCGACAGAAGGGACATATCTGTTAAACGGAGAAGATGTAAGTGAATTAACTGATGACGAACAATCGGAAATCAGAAATAAAACATTAGGCTTCATTTTCCAGCAATATAATCTCCTCCCTAAATTAAATATTTTAGAAAATGTGAAGCTCCCGCTTATGTATAAAGGGCTTAAAGAATCCGAACAAACAGAACGTGCGATGGAGGCGTTAAAACGTGTCGGTATAGACGATAAATATCATCATAAACCATCACAATTATCGGGAGGTCAGCAACAACGTGCATCCATTGCACGAGCTTTAGCCGGTTCACCTTCAGTAATTTTAGCAGATGAACCTACAGGAGCCTTAGACTCTAAAACCAGTGCAGAGGTAATAGAATTTCTAATAAATTTAAATACGCTCGGGAATACCATAATTCTTATTACTCACGATAACTCTATTGCAGCAAAAGCAAAACGTGTAATACGAATACATGACGGGAAAATAATATATGACGGAATTCCATCAGAAGACTCTATTATTCGCTCCACAGTACTAATGCAGAGGGAGGGAACTATATGAAATTCACAAAAACAGTTCAGCTTGCCTTTGGAAGTATAATGTCAAACAAGCTTCGTTCTCTTCTTACTATGCTTGGCATCATAATCGGTGTCGGTGCTGTTATAATTCTTGTCAGCATCATGGATGGTATTACCGGGCAAGTAACCGATGCATTTGAAGGTTTTGGTATGAATAATGTTACTGTTTCAATGACTTCCAGAGGCAGTACACGTTATATTGAACCTGACGATATATACGAAATTATTGATGAAAATCCCGAATTGTTTACATATTGTACTCCAAATGTATCATTAATGGCTACAATCAAAACTAAAAATTCATCTGATAGCGAAACAACTTCGGTTTCTGGTGTGGATGAGACATATGACAGAATAAATCAATTGGAAACTGAACAAGGAAGATTTTTGCAATTTATAGACATTGAAAAACAACTTAAAGTATGTGTTATAGGTACATATTACGAACAGGAATTATTTGGTAGAGGCAAGGCTCTTGGTGAGATTTTGAAAATTAACGGTGAACCTTTTACTATTATAGGTGTTTTAGAGGAGCAAGCTGACTCTTCTGAAAACTCCTCTGATCAGTGTGTTTATATACCGTACACCATTGCTTCTAAAATGTCACAAAATAGATTTATATCTTCGTACACTGTCACATTAACTGATGCAAACAGGTTAGATGAAGCTAAAGCAATTTTAGAAAACAGGCTTACTAAAATCTTAGGAAGCGATGATTTTTATAACATTATTGCAACTCAAGAAATATTGGAAGAACTCAACAAGATTATAGGAACAATGAAAGCGGCGCTTGTTTGTATTGCAGGTATTTCTCTTTTGGTTGGCGGCATCGGTATTATGAATATTATGCTTGTTACTGTAACAGAGCGCACCAAAGAAATCGGTATAAGAAAATCCTTAGGTGCGAAAAAGAAAAATATTCTTTCTCAATTTGTGGTGGAAGCTGCCACTATCAGCGGCGTAGGAGGAATATTAGGAATACTATTTGGAGCACTGGTTTCCTTTGCTGCTGGTAAACTTTTAGATATTACCATTGTTCCGTCTCTGTTTGCGGTTACACTTGCGTTTTCGGTATCTGTTGCTATAGGTATAATATTTGGATTTTTACCTGCAAAAAATGCAGCTAATCTGAATCCTATTGACGCACTGCGCTTTGAATAATTGACGAGAGGAGAATTTATTTAATGAAAAAAATATTGACTTTACTGTTTTCAGTCCTTATGATATTTTCAACACTTGCAACAAATGTTTTTGCATCTTCAAGCTATGAAGCAGAGCTTTTGTCTGATTTGTCTATCATGCAGGGCGATCCAAACGGAAACATGCGATACGGAGACAGAGTTTCCCGTGCAGAATGTGCTAAAATAGTTGTTGCGGCTTCCAAATACCGTAATTCTGTTAATGAGAGCAACAAACGCTCGGCATTTAAGGATATAACTGCAGAGCACTGGGCTGCACCTTACGTAACAGTAGGTATCAAATATGGATTATTTAAGGGTTATTTTGACGCAACCTTCCGACCGGATAATACAGTTACCTATGAAGAAGCTATAACCATGCTTCTACGTGTTCTGGATTATACTGACGAAGATATAGGCGTTGACTGGCCTTACGACCAGATTGATATGGCAAAAAAACTGGGAATGATTGACGGCGTTACAAAATCTGTTGGTCAGGAGCTTACCCGACGTGATATTTCTAAAATGGTTTACAACACGCTTAATGCAAAAACAAAAGGCTCTCAGGAAGCATATGTAACTGCTTTTGAAAGAACTATAGGACCTATTACAGTTACATCATCTGACTGGTATGAAGAACTTGGTGCAGATTCATCTGTAAAGGTTGTACGTGACGGAGTGAGTTCTTCAATATCGGAAGTCAGAACAAACGATATAGCATATTATATGGTGGAATATAATAAGGCTCTTGTGTATTCAAAGAAGGTAACCGGTATTTATGAAAGTGCTACACCCAATAAGGATGCACCGGTTTCTGTAACAGTATCTGGCGTTACTTATAACATTGAAGGTGATGAAGCCTATTCAAAACTTTCATCGAACGGGAATCTTAATTATGGTGATACCGTTACATTATTGTTGGGCAAATCGGGAGATGTTGCCGGAGTTGCTACCAATCTGACGAATGATACAAAAATAACAGGTTTTTTGTCTGCTGTAGGTACCAAGGATACAACAGTTTCCGGCACAACGGTAACAAAGCCTTACATCAGAGTGGTTCTTCCTACGGGCGAAGTATGCGAATACATTACAGAAAAAAATTATGAATCTTATCTTAACAGAGCGGTCACAGTAAAGCTTACTGATGGTCTTGCAACAATCAGTTCTATTACACAGAATCATAATATCTCAGGAAAAGTTGTGTGGGATTCAGGTATTGGCTCATTAGGTTCTCACACGCTTGCCTCTGACGTTAAAATTATTGAGACTTCAACCACAGAGTCATACGAAACAGCAACTGTAGCATCTGTTTATTCGCAAAGACTAAATGGTATCAAATTATCGGAAAGTGATATTTTGTATGTCTCAAAAAATTCTGTTGGCAATATTGATGCGTTGATACTTAAGGATGCAACCGGCGATACACACACCTATGGTGTTATAACTTATGCTAAAAACAATAGCGATGACAGACAAGTGTCCGGGAATTACGAATATATAGTGAACGGAACGGAAGGTTCATTGAGTACAAACAACAAAACATTTGGCGTTTCTACAGATCAGGCAGTTAAAATCAAAGGCGACGGACGCGAAATAACATCAATGACGCCTCTATCTCAGATTAAAGCAACAAAAATTACAGATGTCAGTGGCTCTACAATCACTATGAACAACAACAAATATATCATGTCTGATAAGGTGCAAATTTACGTAAAAAATTCATCCTATGGTTCTGTATACAGCATGATAACAGTTGATGAATTGGCTGAAATAGCAGAAGAATATACAGCATACGCTTATATAGATAAATCGGTTTCGTCTGGTGGTCGTGTGCGAATTATTATCTTACGAACATACTAAAACTTGATAACAAGGAAATCATCTAATATAGATAAACTTTTTGTGAGGGAAAATTAGCAATTTTATAACAAAAATTAAACGAATTAGAACAGATGAACTTATATATGCTTTATCTGACATTCCAATAAAATGTATAAAGCTAATATGGCATGCACTGCAACTTTTCCGTTATGGGTACAGCAATAACCTTATGGCAAAAAACGGGACTGAGGTTTCTTATGATTTCTCGATTCCTCTTTTCTTTGTTTACGGGGGCACATATTTTGATACGGCAGTTAAATGTATATTGCCGTAATTGGCTCAAAAGCGCTTTGTATTGCGTTTAATTTTGTTAGTCGAGTAATTCTGCTTATTTCATTCTACTATTCTCAAATCGGGTAATTTCGTTTGATTGCAGTTACAATTTCACGGAATGTATGTTATACTTAAATATAATTACGAGTGTCGATTTTTTGGCAGTTGGGCATCAATTTTGCAGAGAATTTTCAATAGCATCAATAAAGCATCAAAAGGCATAAGGTTCAAAAGACTGAGTGCTACAAACGGCTCAACGGTGGGAACAATTTGGACAGTCCTTTTTGTATGACATTGTCTCCAAAACCACGTGCCGAGGGTTCAAGTCCTTCTGCCCCTGCCATACAAAAAGGCTCAAACACAGTGTTTGAGCCTTTTTCTTATTTCTTCAAACCTAATTTTTCAGCTGATTCATCGCGCATTTTGTATTTAAGAATCTTACCTGCCGCATTCATTGGAAATTCGTTTACGAACATAAAGTATCTGGGCACTTTATGTCTTGCGATCGAAGCGTAACCAAATTCCTTCATTTCATTTTCGTCTGCGGTTTCGCCCTTATGAAGAATAATCCATGCACAGCATTCTTCGCCATATCTTTCATCGGGAACACCTACCACCTGAACATCGCGGACCTTCGGATTTGTAAGATAAAATTCCTCAATTTCTCTTGGATACAAGTTCTCACCGCCACGGATAATCATATCCTTTAATCTTCCGGTTACCTTATAGTATCCGTCAGGGGTTCTCATACATATATCGCCCGAATGGAGCCATCCGTCTTCGTCTATCGCCTGTGCAGTTGCTTCGGGCATCTTATAATAGCCCTTCATGATATTAAAGCCACGAGCCACGAACTCACCGCTCTCGCCGTCAGGAAGTTCGTCGCCTGTTTCAGGGTCGATGATTTTACATTCAACGCCGGGAAAAGCACTGCCGACTGTTTCTACTCTGTGGTCAAGGTCTTCATTTACTTCGCCCATTGTGCATCCGGGAGACGCTTCTGTCTGACCGTAAACAGATATAATTTCGCGCATATTCATTTCAACCGATGCCCGTCTCATCAAATCTGCCGGACAGTTTGCGCCTGCCATAATACCTGTTCTCATATACGAAAAATCTGTCTTTGCAAAATCAGGATGATTAAACATCGCAATAAACATTGTCGGAACGCCGTTAAAGCACGTAATCTTCTCATCATTTACGCAGGCAAGCGATGATTTTGGCGAAAAATACGGTATAGGACAGAGCGTACCGCCGTGTGTCATCATCGATGTCATCGAAAGCACCATGCCAAAACAATGAAACATCGGCACCTGAATCATCATACGGTCTGCCGTAGACAAATCCATTCTGTCGCCAATAGTCTTACCATTATTTACAATATTTCTGTGTGTAAGCATAACACCCTTTGGAAAACCTGTTGTGCCCGATGTGTACTGCATATTACATACATCGTCAGGTCGAACAAGCGATGCACGTCTTCTTACCTCTTCACGCGGAACAAGAGAAGAACGCGAAAGCATCTCATTCCATGTAAGACATCCCGGCATAGAAAATCCTACCGTTACAACATTTCTAAGGAACGGCAAATTCTTTGAATACAAAGGCTTACCGGGCTCTAAGTTTGCAAGTTCAGGACAAAGTTCGCTAATAATTTGCTTGTAGTTTATATCCTTACAATCCTCAATCATAACAAGAGTATGTGTATCGGACTGCTTTAACAAATATTCAATTTCATGAATCCTGTAGGCAGTATTAACCGTAACTAAAACAGCACCGATTTTCGTTGTTGCCCAAAATGTAATAAACCACTCGGGCACATTTGTCGCCCATACTGCAACATGGTCTCCGGCTTTTACTCCAAGAGAAATAAGTGCAGCTGCACATTCGTCAACATCGCGTCTGAACTGCTCATAAGTTCTTGTATAATCAAGCGTAGGATACTTAAAAGCATATTGGTCGGGGTACTTATCTGCCATCGTGTCAAGAACATCGGAGAATGTGGCGTCAATAACATCGTACTTCTTCCATACGAAAGTTCCTGTCTTATCTCTGTTATAATATGCCTTATCAAAGGTCTTCTTCTCGCGGTTAAGCTGTGAAATATAATTTGCAAAGTGAGTTAAAACGATATCTGCATCGTTAATTTCATCATTCCACGCCGCACAGATATATCCTTCATAGTTAAGCGACGAAAGCGCATTTATAAGCTTTTCTACATCAAGTTCGCCTTCGCCAATCAAAACTGTTTTTCCGTCTTTCATATCGCCAAGGCGGACATACTTTATGTACGCGCCCAAAGTCTTGATTGTTGCCTCTGATGTTTCTCCTGCATCAAAGTATGTGCCTCTCACGTTCCACGCTGCACCGATAGCTGCCGATGAAAAATGATTGATTATGCCGATTACATTCTCGGTATTTGCAAGATAACCAACTGTTTCAAACAAAATATTAACATCGTTATTTTCTGCTTTCTTCACTGCCGAAGAAAGTTTTTCGTCCAAAACATCAAAGGCTACTTTTTTATCAATATGGACAATGACATTCGAAATCCCTGATGTTAATGCCATATCCACATATTTAACTACTAAATCCGATGTGGTGTTTTCACTTTCGATGCTTTCAGGCATACGAAGCGCTGAAACCGAAAGATTTCTGTTTACGAGTTTTCTTTTCGCATCAGCTACGCGGTCACGTCTTAAAATACTGTCGTGATGCGAGCTTCTTTCCTTGATTGCATCATATATTTCAAAGCCATGGAATCCGTAATCAAAGGCATAACGGCATATATCAAGAAAGGATGCGCGACTTACGTTCTTTGTCGAAAATACTATCTTCATATTATGCCTCCTCAAATACGATTTTGTTAAGTGCATTTATATATGCTCTTATGCTCGCCGCAACGATATCTGTTGATGTACCATTGCCGGAGTAAAGCTTGCCATTGTTGCGAAGTCTTACAAGCGCAGAACCTAATGCTTCCTTTCCTTCTGTTACGGACTGAACCTGAAAATCATCAAGTTCATAATGATGACCAATGCACTGCTCGATTGCACGAAATGCCGAGTCAACAGGTCCGTCTCCGTCAGCAACGCCGCATATAATCTCGTCGTTACATTTAAGCGTTACCTGTGACATCGCATTTGTCACATTAGAGCTTGTTGTTGTGTATGTTTCAAAATGATATGTCGAAGGAGCCTGCATAGCCGAGCTTGCAATAAGCGCCTCGAACTCTTTTAATCCGACTGCACCCTTCTTTTCGCAAACCTGCATAAGTGCCTTGTATACATTACCAACATCTAAATCAGAAAGCTCATAACCAAGAACGAAAGCTGCCTGTGCAACCTGCGCGGTAGATGAATCAGCATCAAGCAAAATCTTTTTCTTGTCGCTTACAGTCTGCTCACTTTCATAACTGTCGTGATTTATGCTTGAAACCATATCATCAATACTTGCATGGATTTTTGTAGTATCAAGCTTTATCTGCGCATCAATTTGTGCACCGCAAGCACTCATCGCATCAGAGATTTCTCCGGTTAAGAGTATATCCTTGCCTGCCATAGCGCATTTAATTCCATCGGCTCCTTTTGAAATGGACGCAAATGCAGCTGCAACACCCATATTGATGCGGTCTGAAACCTGAACATATACAGGGGTATTTACAGCATCTTTAACCTTTGCAACCATCTGAGCAATCTGCTCCGGTGTCGATACTCCTGCATCATCGCAAACAGTTACAAGATTTGCGCCGTTTTTCTCCGCTTCCATTGCTGCCGATATAAGAAAGTCTTCGTCCGCTCTTGTTGCATCAAGTGCTGAAAATTCCACGTCCTCGCAATACGATTTTGCTTGCTTTACAAGCTCTGCAATCTTTTCAAGCATAGCAGCCTGTTTTACGTGATATGTATATTCCATCTGAATCGTTGAAACGGGAAGCTCAACCTGAAGGCGTGGCTTTTTTGCATCCTTAATGCACTCCCACACAGATTCAATATCTTCTTTGTTAAATCCGACAGGAATTACAAGCGTCGCATTTTGAACATTGTGCGCAATTGTTTTATATATAATTGTGTCCTCGCGAAGATTTTTTACAGCAGGTAATTCAACAGCATCTGCGCCAAGTGCATCTGCACAATTTGCAATTGCTGACTTTTCACGAAAGAGTAGCGAGATTGCGCGGTCCTCTGAAAGCTTTTTAAGCGTAATGTCTGTAACATTGATTGTTTTCATACTGAAAACTCCTTTCAAAAATATATATCAAATAGTCTTTTTACCAACAAAAAAACGCTTCCATCTCCTTGTTAGTTCAAAGAGACGAAAACGTTAAACTCACCGTTCCCGCGGTACCACTCTTCTTCATCCGCTAAGGATGCCCTTTAGATGCCAACACATCTTAACTCTGTCACGGGAGTTCCCGTCTGCCCCTACTATTAAGTTCACAGCAGCCGCTCCGCGGCGAGTTCAGCAACGTTCTCCCAATGTCTTGCACCATCCGACATCTCTCTCAAGGTGAAAAGCTTTTGCCTACTATTCCGCATCTGCGCGTTTCAAAATCAAGTTTTATTTTAGCACATTCGCTTCGCTTTGTCAATATGCTTTTTTAAAAATTTCTCACCTAATTACTATCTCAATCTTCTGCAATACTGGGTGCAGAGTTTATCGCTGCACTCAGAGCACCGAAGTGCCATGTTACTGTTTTCCCAAAATCTCGCAGGATATACAAACACACATACTTCCCAAATAAGCCATATAATAAACGAAAATATAACAAGCGACCAAGAGAAAAAGCTGTTAACTGTCACTATTGGTAAAAACATCATCAGATGGTCCCAGTTAAATATTCTGCATGTAGTACAGCACTTGTTTTTCATAATAAGCCGAAACGGACACCAGATAAGAACGCATATCAAATCACATACATAAAAAAATGTGGATAGCAGTATCATTGTGCCTGTATCTATAACTCCGGTTAAATGCAATATGCTTATTGCAACGGTAAGCAAAATCCATATTACCATAACCTTGTATGCCGACGCGGTTGTGTCTTTGATATACTTTCTTAAATTTATATAATTGATTTTTTCTTTTATCGGTCGAAATAACGACTCAAACACCTTCTGAGAACCTATGGATATATGTGCTTTAACAGGGATAAGCTGAAGTACCATATTCCACATCCAGATTAGCCATAAAAGATGCAATAAAGAAAACTCTTTAAAAAAATTCCATCCATCTGCTATATTAAATTCCTCTTTGTCAAATACGTATATCATAATTGCAACAAGGAACACAAAAACCCTGCCAACAAGGCGCAAAAAGTATATTCCTCTTGTTTTTGATATAGGCTCACTGATTTTTTTCATTCGATTTTATCCTTTTAAATATTTTTTGTATATTGTACCATAAAACTATTTAAAATTCAATCAGTTTAAAGATTTTAACTATCCTTCAAGCAGCCCATATTTTATTTTGATTCTCTCGAGCTTTTCAACCATTGGCTCTGCAATAAACCAAAGGAAAAATGCCGATGATAGCGCGTGTATCATGTCAAACGGCAAACCCATAAGATATGCAGAAATTATCATGTCCTTGGTAATTACATTTTGCGCCATAATTACCGACGACAGATTCATAATACCACCATATACAACTAACGTCGAAGCAAACCCGAAAATGCATAAAGATTCTTTCGTTTTTCGCAAAAAACCTTTCTTAAAAAGAACTCCCGCAATAAAACCTATAATGCCAAAAGCAAACATCTGCCACGGTGCCCACGGACCTTGTCCAAAGAAAAAGTTTGAAACTAATCCGGTGCCGGCACCTACTAAAAATCCCGTTTCTCCGCCAAAGCATACCCCCGCAATGATGGCAATTGCAACTACGGGTTTAAACTGTGGGAGCATAAAGAAGGCGGCTCTTCCGGCTACCGCAATAGCACATAAAACACTTATTATAACAATCTCTCTTGCCTGCGGTCTTCTTTTTTCAAAAACCATTAAAAACGGTATCATCGTTTCAAGTATAATAAGCAGGCTTATAAAATAATACTTTCTGCCGTCTAAAAATTTAATTCCTATGTATATCGTAAGCGGAATCGCAAGCAAAATAAGCAAAGAAGCGACTATCGTGCGCTTTGTAAGTTTTCTGTCTTTTTCAGGTTGTCGAATCGTTTCTATATAAACTTCCTTTTGCGGAAAGAAACAAACGCAGCAACCAAACAATTCAATTATCATAATTATCTGATAAATACCAAGGCTCATCAATTTTGCTGCGTTGATATTTAATATATTTATATCAGCTATCAACGGCAGAAGAGTCAGTGCAAAAAGCAAAGCAAACAAACTGCCTGTGGCAATTCTTGCAAAAGATAACTTTTGCTTTTTTTCTTTATTTGACTCATCTTTTGTATTTTCACTTTTAATTATCGCAGGGAATTTATGTATTTCTTTCTTTTCAACCTCACCGCCAAGAGCAAGTATAATATCGTCTGCCAACACTGCTTTTGGAATCGTCGTACGTGCCATTCTGTTTGCAGAAGTAGTATAAAAATTCTTTTCGCAAAAGAATTCTCTTGGCGCACCGCAAGACACGATGCTGCCATCAAAAAACATGGCGCAGCGGTCAGCAAACTCTGCACAAAATTCAATATCGTGCGACACCATAACAATAGTTATACCTCTTTGTTTTAGGTCGTTTATTATATCTGCAAAAATCTGCTTAAAATAAGCGTCTAATCCCTTTGTCGGCTCATCTAAAAGTAAAATCTGCGGCGACATTAAAAGCACCTTTGCAAGCGCGCAGCGCTGCTGCTCGCCGCCCGATAAATCGTAAGGATGATAATCAAGTAAATTGTCTATGCGGCAAAGCTGCGCCATATTTTTGATGTGACTTTCTTTTTCATTCTCTGATAGTTTTGTTTCAGACAGTACTTCCAAAAGGTCAAGATGTAGCGTCTTTTTCACAAATATACTCTGCGGATTTTGAGGAAGCACACCTAAAATTTCGCCATACAGATTGTGTATTTTTGATATGCTTTTGCCATTTATAAACACATCTCCGCGATACGGCGTATTAAGGGCGCAAATAAGTGAAAGTGCCGTTGTCTTGCCGGTGCCATTACCGCCTACAATCGAGAAAAGCTCTCCTTTTTTGATTTCGACATTTAAGCCTTTTATTACATCGGGCAAATCCTTTTCGTAGCGAAACCATGCATCCTTTATTTCAATTACCGTTTCGCCTGTTGCATCTTCATTTTCAGTTTTCGGTATTAGAGCAGAATTTACAGGCACAATTCTAGTATATTCTTCAAGCCACGCTCTGCCGTCACGGACTGTTACAGGACAAGAAAGATTATTGTCTATCGCAGCATATACTCTCATCGGTGTCGGAAGCGCATATCTCATTTCATGGTTTTGTGCTTTTAATATTTCCCCAACTTGCTGTACTTTCCCATCAGCTATTATCTTTCCGTTGTCCATAACAATTACTCTGTCACAAACAGAAAGCGCCTCTTCAAGCCGATGCTCCGAAAGAATAACCGCCACACCAAGCTCGCGATTAATCTTTTCTAACACCTTCAAAAACTCTCCCGCAGCAATCGGATCAAGCTGGCTCGTAGGCTCGTCCAAAATAAGAACAGACGGCCCCATTACCATAACGGAAGCGAGATTTAACAGTTGCTTCTGGCCGCCTGAAAGCTCGCTTACATTCTTATAAAACCACTGCTCAATGCCCAAAAATGATGCCATTTCTGCCACTCTTATTCTGATTTCGGAAGTGCAATATCCAAGACTTTCAAGACCGAATGCAAGCTCGTGCCATACTTTGTCGGTCACAATCTGATTATCACACGATTGCATAACAAAACCTATTTTTGCGGCTTGCTCTTTTGAATCGATATCAGATAAAATTTTTCCATCAAAAAATATGCTGCCACTTATATCGCCAACCGGTGAGATAGCGGATTTCATAAGTCTTAAAAGCGTCGTTTTACCGCAGCCTGATTTTCCGCAAACTATTATAAACTCGCCTTTATTTACACTCATATTTATATTTTCAAGTGCTTTATTCTCTCTGTTTGGATATGTAAAACTTAAATTTTCGACCTTAATGATTTCCATTTTCTCACCTCCCAAAACTCAACGATTACAGGATAAATCAAAAGCAGTAAATACGACACAAATACACTCACTGCATACAGCGTGACATTTGCAGCTTTCATTGACGGAAAATAGTAAAAAGACATCGCTCCACATAGTTGTCCGACAAATGTGTATAGCCCTAAAATTAAAATTGCTATAAGTGCTTTTTTATCTCTTTTGTCAAGTTTAAATATCGAAAAAGCAGTTCGTCCCGGATGCCCATATCCGCGCGATTTCATGCTGTCCGCCGTTTCAATGGCGTTTTCTAATGCCCATGTTGTCATAATAGATAAAATATTAAGACCATGTTTTGCTCTTTTTATAACGCTTCCGCCCGACACATCGCGCCCCATGCATTTTTGCGCGTTCGCCACTACCTTAAGCTGCGATAAAAATTTTGGCACAAAGCGAAGCGTCATTGATATTACAAGCGACATCGCAGGAATAACTCTCCCAAAAAGATAAATAAATTTATCGCTTGTCATAACCTCACTGTATGAACTAAAATGGCAAATAACACTTACAATCATAGCGGCAGCCGCAAGCCCGTAAAAAACAGATTCAAGCGTAAGCGGATTGCCGCTTGGCAAATAAGTTATAACCGTCATCCCTTCATGGTTAAATGCTGCATTGATAAGCGCCATAAAAATCAGCACAGGCAGCATATATATCAGATTTTTCTTTGCCTGCTTTTTGCCTTTAAGTATCAGAGAATATATAAATCCACTCACAAGCGATATCAAAAGACAGACAGGGTGCATAAAAAAGCAGGAAAATCCGATTACAAATACAAAATATGTGAAATTTACAATCGGATGATACGTTTTAAATTCTCTCATATTATCTTCCTTTTTAAGTATTTATAATTACTATAAAAACGCTCATTATTGAAAAAGTAATAAAAAACTGCGGCAATTTTTCTTTTAGAAAAATTACCACAGCCGAGTTTTTCTGTGACAAATCACAATTTAGCCATATCGCAGCCAAAAACATCATCTCTATGCAAATATGCACTTACGAGATAACATCAAAGCAGGTCTTGTGACTCGTGTCATATAAGGCATAAAAAGCCTCCCATTTTTATGCTCTGCCTTCTCAGTTTCCCAATGGCCGGCATTTTGCCGACGAGCATAAAAACTTCGACACACACACCGACAGGTATCGCAGGGGATTCGCACCCCATTCCCTTTTCAGCAATTATGCCTTGCCGGGCAGGCTTTTGCGGCATAATTAACACTTTGTGTGATGTATTAAATTTTCATATGTATATATTATCATATGTGGCGGCAAAAATCAACAAACATACGAATAAAAATATTGATTAAACACACAATTATTAAACGTCGCTTATATTGACTTTATCGCGCAAAAATGCTATAATACAAAAAAATCTATGTATGAGGTGGAATTAGATGATTTATTCTTCTCTTTTATTAAATGGCAGTTGGGAAATGGGCTACAACGAAGAAAAATATTTATCAAAAGAAGTTCCTAACGAGGAGATGGCTCTGATTAAGGATTGCGTGCCGGGATATTGGGAAGATATGACCGATAAGTTTGCCCTTGCACCTTTTTATAGAGAATTAAAAATAAACCCGCAATATGGCATCCAGAAATACCCCATGGCAGGACCGGTGCCTGACCTTGCGCTGCCTAATATACTCGGAACATTTATATATAAGCGCAGTTTTGTATGCAGCGGCATTACAGATAATGCACTAATCCATTTTACAGGCGTACAAATGGCGCTCTCACTTTGGATAAACGATGTTTACATAGGTTCTCACGAAGGATACAGCGCACCGTTTGATTTAAAAATACCAAAAAATGTACTAAAAGACGGCGAAAACACAATCACGCTTGCCGTGTCGAACCACCGACTTGAAGGCGCTCTCGGTGCACCCGTCGTTGGAATTTCTTCAAGAGCGGCATGTGAATGCAGCGGCGGTATATCGGGTGATATTGAGCTTAGAGTATATAACTGCGCTTTAAGAGATGTAAAAATTGCAGTTTCCGACGACTGCGAAAATGTAGATGTAAAAATCATTTCCACCGAGCCTTGCGCATGCACATGGCAGGTACTTGATGAAGACAAGGCAATCAAGCAAGGTACTGCTACACAAGATTTTTCGTTCGATACATCAAACCTTGAGAGATGGTGTCCGGAAAACCCGAAATTATACACATTAAAGGTTATTTGCGATGGATGCGAATCATCGTATGACTTTGGCGTAAGAAAGCTAAAGCCAAATGGCGTTCATCTTGACCTTAACGGTTATCCGTACTTCTTAAGAGGTATTTGCGAGCACTGCTACTACCCCGAAACTGTGCAAGCACCTCATGATATTGTGTTTTATAGAAATGTTATAAGAAAAATAAAAAGTCTTGGATTCAATTTTATTCGTTTCCATACAACTGTGCCGGTCGAAGAATATTTGCAGGCGGCAGACGAGCTTGGTATACTTGTAGAAATTGAGAGCCCGAATAATACAACGCTCGAAGAGTGGAAGCAAATCGTAGACTTTGCAAGAAGACACACATCAGTCGTAATGTATAGCTGCGGAAACGAGCTTGCTCTTGACGATCCGTTAATATCACATTTAAGAGACTGTGCCGCTGTTGTTCACGAAAATACCGATTCGTTATTCTCGCCTATGAGTGCAATGAGAGGTATAGAATACGGTAACGTCGGAGAATGGGGCGAAGATGATCCCGCTCACCCGACAGTTGACGAGCCATTCAGACATCATCCGCACAGACTTGGTCTTGTGGGCGAATTTTCAGATTTATATAATAGCTATGCTATAGGTCAGTTAAGCTATTTTTCTAATAATGCCGACGTAGAAAAAGTCAATAGCTGGAGTAAGGTATATAATAAACCGCGCGTTACACATGAAATCTGCATCGACGGAACTTACAGCGATTTAAGCTTAAAAGACAGATATGCCGGCACAAGAATCGGCGAAACTCAAATGTTTAGTTCTATAGAAGAAGACCTTAAAAGAAAAGGACTTCTCCATAAGGCACCGATTTATTTTAGAAATTCATGTCAGTGGCAAAGAAGAATGAGAAAACACTGCTTTGAGGCTGTAAGACTATGCGAAAATATGGCGGGCTATGACTTCTTGGGCCCGATCGATACACATTGGCATACATTCGGATACGACGTAGGAATGATGAACGAGTTTTACGAGCTGAAACCCGGCGAAACTCAAAGAAACGTGCTTATGTACAATTCCGAATCCGTACTTCTTACTGACCTTGACAAGAACTTTAACTATGAAAGCGGTCAGACTCTTTCATGCTCCGTCTTCTTGTCGTATTACGGAAGAGAGATTTTAAAATCAGCAAATCTTAATATTAAGCTTTTTATGGATAATAACGTAATAGAGCGCAAGAATATTGAAGTAACAGGTATTTTAAACGGAAAAGTATCAAAGCTATATGACCTTGACATAAAACTTCCTGAAGTCAACTCCTGTAAAGAAGTTAAACTTTATATCACGCTTGATGGCGAGAAGTTATTTGCTGAAAATGAATGGGAGCTTTATATATATCCAAAAAATGATTACAAAGTGTCTTCTGATCTTATCATTTCTGATAATCTTAGTGCCAAAGAGCTTGAAAAAGCACTTGAAGACGGAAAAGACGTTTTGATTTTAGGCACGAAGCCTTTTAGCTCCACAGACAAAACAACGAACAGAATTTGTCTTGCCGGAAGACCTAAGGGCGACCTTGCTACGATTATAAACGACCACCCGATAATGAATGACATGGTACACGAGGGTTTTTGCGGATGGCAGTTTGAGAGCCTTCTCGAAGACGGAAATTCAATTTGCTTCGAGTGTGACGATATACCTTTTAATCCGATTGTTGAGATCGTATCGACACATAAGTACATAATCAAAAAAGCTGCTATGTTTGAATTTAAAGCACTAAACGGACGACTTCTCGTTTGCTCATTTAACTTTAGTGGAAACAACGCTGCAGCTAACTGGCTGAAAGCACAGATTATAAATTACGCTCAAAGCGACGCTTTTAATCCGAAGGATAGCCTTGATAAAACGCAGCTTCAAAAGCTTATAAACACAAGCAGCGCATCATTGGCTGCAAACGAGAATTTTGCTTTTAATGCTAATGATATAACGGCAAAGAGAAAGAAGAAATAATATAAAATCATTTATAACATTTCAAAACGGACGCAAAATGGAATAAATTATAGGGGAGCGTTAAAAATGAGAACTTTTAAGCTTGCACTAATTGGTCTTGGTGGCAGAGGCGAAGGTCTTTACAGAGTGTCATTAAAGCAAAGAGATTATGTCCAGATAGTAGGTCTTTGCGACGATTACATGGACCGCTGTGAATATGTCGCTGACAAAGTCGTTGAGAATGGCGGTAAAAAACCAGCTATGTATACTGACTACAAAAAATGCATTGACGAAACAAATCCCGATGCTGTTGTTATCGCAACATCATGGATGTCTCACGTTGAAATTTCTATGTATGCTATGGAAAAAGGTATTCCTGTAGCGTGTGAAGTTGGCGGTGCATATAGCCTTTACAGCCTTTGGGAGCTTGTTCGCTGCTACGAGAAAACGAAAACTCCGATAATGTTTTTGGAAAATGCCTGCTACCTTAGAGACAGACTTTTAACTCTTAATATGAAAAGACTTGGCATACTTGGTGAAATTGTTTACTGCGAAGGTCAATACCGCCACGATTTGCGTGAGGAAATCTGTACAGGCGCAGAAAAAAGACATTATCGCCTCCAGCAGTATATTCACCGCAACGCAGATACGTACCCGACACATGACATCGGTCCTATCGCTAAGCTTCTTGACATAAACTGCGGAAATCGTTTTGTTTCCTTATATTCAGCAGGCTCGAAATCTGTAGGACTCGAGGAATATGTGAAAAGCAGAAATATAGAGAGCTTAAAAGGTGTAAAGTTTAACCAGTCAGATGTTGTGACAACTATTATAAAGTGTGCAAACGGCGAGACTGTTACGATTACCCTTGACACCACTCTCCCCCGTTTCTATTCAAGGGGCTTTATAGCTGAAGGAACAAAGGGACTAATCAGCGAAGACCATAAATGCGTCTTTTTAGACGAAGAACACAAGGATACTAAATATCCAAAAATTGATGATGTGAGAGATAATATAGATACATACTACGAAAAATATGAGCACCCACTGTGGAAAGGCTGCAATCTAAGCACTGAAGGTCACGGCGGAGCAGATGTGCTTGTTTTCGATCAGTTTTTTGAAGCTCTCGAGCAAAACAAGCCGATGCCGATAGACGTTTACGATATGGCAACATGGATGAGCATTACTACATTGTCCGAGATGTCGCTTGCAACAGGTCAGGCAGTTTCGTTCCCTGACTTTACTGACGGAAAATGGATACTTAACCAAAATACATTTGCACTTTAAAATAATATAAAAAAATATCCACCCGCATAGCTGGTGGATATTTTTTATGTAAAATGTTCGTGAGTATTCATAACGTGTCAAGCTTTAACGCGAGAAGAAAAATATATAGTAGAAAAGAACCTCGCACGCGCCAATGCGCGTCGAGGCTCTTTCGTGGTGCACCTGAAAGGACTTGAACCTTCACGTCGGGGACACTAGATCCTAAGTCTAGCGCGTCTGCCAATTCCGCCACAGGTGCATATCATTTACATCGTTATATATTATAACACAGACAACTTTAAAAGTCAATCAATTTTATAAATTTTTTGTTGCACCTGTATTAAAAATATGATATAATTTTGCCGTCAAATAAATTCTCTTATCAAATAAGAAAGGAGTTATAATCATTACTTATATAAATGATTATGCATATAAAAATGGCTGCTAAATACTTAGTAAAAAAAATCGATACAAAAAACATAGGCATTGACGATCCGGTATGGAACGACATCGAGGAGTTAAAAATCGATTGTTGTCCATGGCCTGAATTTAAGACTGATATAAAAACAACAGCAAAGCTAATGTACTGCGACACAGGGCTTATAATTCGATTTGAGACAGACGAAAGACCGCTTCGTGCTACGGTAACAGATGACCACGGCCCTGTGTATACGGACAGCTGTGTTGAATTTTTCTTCAGGCAAAGTGACAGCGACAATTATATAAATATGGAGATAAATCCGTTTGGATCGATGCTCGTCGGAAACTGTAAGCCGGGCAGAACGCTTAATCTGATTGATTTTGATAAAGATGCTTTTAACACAATAAGCCGAATCAATTCTAAAACATGGGCTTTTCAGTTCACAGTGCCGTTTTCCTTTATAAGTGAGCAAATCGGCAAGCTTAGAAAGACGTTTCGTGCCAATTTTTATAAATGTGGGGATATGACAGAGCATAAGCATTATGCATGCTGGAGTCCAATCGATTTTGAAAGACCAAATTTCCACTTGCCCGAATTCTTCGGCGAAATTGAGTTAATCTGATTATAATAAAAATGGCTGCGGTGCATATGCACCGCAGCCTTATTTTTATTTCTTATCTTTGTGTAGCTCTGTCTTTTAGCCACTTACCATTTGTGAAGTCAGGGAACGATACAGGAGCGCCGCCCTGAGCAATTGAATCTTCTGTCAACTTTGAAATAATCATCCATGTTGCCATATCATATACGTCCACAGGCATCGGGCGACCTTCTAATACACAGTTAAAGAAATCCTCAAAAACTAATACGTCCATTCCACCATGCGAACCTCTGATGCCGCCTTCTGACATCATCTTTTTCCAGATCGGATGATCGTACTTTTCTTCGTATTCTACAGCATTACCTCTGTGATCCTTCCATTTTTCATGGAACTTATCATGTTCATCATATATAAACAACGAATCAGACATTTCCTCATACATTGCCTTTGTACCATGTACAGTAAAGTTTCTTGAATAGAATCTCGGAAGTGTTGTTTCAAGTACGAGCGTAATTGTTTCGCCGCGAGCACACTTAATCATTGTTGTTACAACGTCACCCTGTGCAAATTCCTTGCCAACAAGGTTTTCATCTTCGGGCTTGCGTGACTTAACATACTCCTGCATACCTGCTGCCTTTGATGACATAGATGTAAGAGTAAGCATTCTGTTGCCATGATTTATATCAAGGATTCTTGCAATTGGACCGATATCATGAGTCGGATAGTTGTCGCAGTTTCTTGCAGCATAGTTTCTTAAGCGATAGTGTCTGTTTTCTATACCGTCTGCAATTTCTCTTCTAAGGTCATGCTGGTAACCACCTGTACAGTGAATCACTTCACCTAAAAGACCTTGCTCTTTCATATGTAGCATCATCAATTCACGTCTGCCATATAAGCAGTTTTCCAAGAAGGAAATAGGAGTTTTTGTCTCTTCATATGTTTCGATAAGTCTCCAGCACTGTCTTTCGCTGTACGCACCGCCTACTTCGCAACCAACCGGTTTGCCAGCCTTCATAGCATAAATCGAAACTTCAACATGGTCTTCCCACGCTGTTGAAACCATAACAGTATTTACATTCGGATCATCGATGCACTGTTTGTAATCAGTATATACAGCAGGTCTCGGCTGTCCGGCTTCCACTATTGCATCAGCCGCTCTTTCGCCTCTGTCTTCATACAAATCGCACACAGCAACATACTTGACGTCCTTAAAGTCCTTTAAAAGTACCTGTGTAAGCAAACCGTAACCTCTTCCGCCTACACCAACAATTCCTAATCTGATTTCTTCCATTTCTACTCCTCCTATTTTTCTTTATATAATAGATTTTTGTAGATACGAGCCTTCGCCCATTAAAATTCCTTTAGATTATACCACGCCCGCTATTTTAATGCAATACATTTTTGGAAATTATAGCAAAAATTTTGCCTTATCAGATATCCGTTAGAATTTCGCCGCAATTTTCAAACGTAATAACATTTTCCGCTCTGCGATTTTCTATCTTATTGTCTTTTACAACAATGTTTTCAACATTATCGGCAGATATGATTTTCCCTTTGCACGATATAAATTTGTTGTTACAAATTTTTATATATTTATGATAATATTTTCCTTCTTCGATCTTTGCTCTGGGGTTTAAAACGATTACGCCTTTCCCCCACGCTTTGACATAACAGCAATCATCAAAAACATTGTTTTCTATAACAACATCCGTCGTAGCGCCCGATTCAAACCAGAATCGTCCATCACTTTCAAACAAAATAGCTGCGCCCGTCGAATTAAAATAGTTATTTCTTATAACTACCTTCCCTTTTGCGCCAATAAGCATTCCTCTTCCTCGGTTGTTTGCTATCTTGTTGTTTTCAAAGATTAAATCGCAGCTCCATGTCAAATCCTCTACAACATCGCCTACATTGATGTTTTTCGTGCCACCCTCAACATATATTTTTGTGTAGTCTATGCTTACTACTTCAACGTCCTTAATCGTATATGTTCCATTTGGAATAAGGCTTTCCGGATCTAGCGTTGCAATCGTTGATCCTTTTTTGTATATGTTTATTCCTTTTGCCTGCTTGTGCATATACTTTATTAAGATATAATCCTCTGTTTTGTCAGCAATCTTTGTGAAGATACCATGAATGTTAAGCGCGTCATCGCCCTGCTCGGAAAAAGAGCAGTTCGTTACCTTAACGAGTCCCTGACAATGAACAAAGTGTGTCGCATCAGCGACGAGTGAGTTTAGCTCTCCTTCTTTTGCCTTGACAACAACTCTGTCAACACTAACATTTTTTGTCATCTGTGCAATAACACCCATCGCGTAGCCTTTATACATAACAACATTTTCAATATTGATATTTTCGCTATCGGCTATATGTATATTGCAGCTTCTTCTGACCGAGCCGCATGCACCTATATTCATTCCTTTTTTAATTCCGTACTTTTCATCGATATCGAATATCTTGATTTTGTTTTCTCCGTTTTCCTCAAAATAGACCTTTTCATTGGAATTTACAGCAATACCGCACGAATTCGGCAAGAATTTTATATCATCACCCATTGATCTTATAGTCACAGCCGAGCACACATTGACATTTCCATAGCCGTCTGAAAAGCTTATAACGCCATTGTTAATGTGATAATTTCCTCCTACCACATCGGCATAAACACAGTTGTCCTTTACATCGGTAACCTTCATGCCAATTGTCAAAGAAGTCATAACATCTATTGAGAAATTTTTAATCGTGATGTTCTTTGACTCCTTAATCTCAAAAGGCATAATGCTTCCATAGAAAACGAACTCACTGCCATTTCCATCGACGACAAAATCCTCCATACCCTTAATCAAAAAGGCAATCTTTTTTAGCATATTTATGTCGTGATTTGATACATTTACAAGCTCTCCTGATGCTTTTTCCTCATAAAAGGTATATACACCTTTGTCAAAAATGAGCCCCTTACTCTTATTCTTTTTACAATACATAAGAGCATTGTATAAATTAAACGAATGATCGTCCGTCGTATTAAACCGGCTGTAATTAACCATTATCGCGCCTCCTTATGCAAGGTAAAACTCGAAATTTATCTGTTCATTCTGGGCTATTTGGTACTGTATAAGCGGAAGCGGACCGCAACTTCCCGTACCAAGTCCCGAAACTCTGTAATCTATTCTTACATTTGTATAGCCGTTTTTAACAAGCTCATCAATATGCTCTGCTTTGTCGAGCGCGCGTCTGTCATATTCAGATACATTAAACTCAAACACGCCATCCGATAAAACAGTAAGTCCACTGCTAAGCTTTAACATCTTTGCGTTCGTATGGTTGCCATGCTCCTGCGGACGAATATAATTTACATACTCATCTTTTGCCGAGCTTTCATAATAACCGAACAAAGTATGCTCGTTCATATCGCAGTAATTTTCGAGCGGACCTTTTGCAAGGTATGAAAAACTGTCATTTTCCTTGTTGAGTTTAAATTCAAAACCGAATCTCGGCAAGAAATCTTTTACAGCTTCGCTAATGCCGTTCTGACCTGAAAGGCTGACCTTCATCATGCCATCTTCAAAGAACTCATAGCTAAGAGTATACTTCATAAACGGTATGTGCGATACCGCAGAGAGCGAGCAGTCAAAGGTCACCTTGTTGCCGGCTACCTTTGCAGAATATGTCTTTTGGTGAACGAAGTCGATTTTATCTGCTTTCCACGATTCACGAACGTGTCTGTCGTTATCGATCGGCGCACGATAAACACTAATCTCCATCGGCGAAGCAAGCAGCTCTTTATTGCCATTTTTTATGCTTGTTACTATGCCTCTTGCTTTGCTTATCGTATATTCTTTATTTCCCGTTTTAACGACAATGTAGTTGTCTGAGCCGTCAATTTTAATCTTTGCGCCTGCCTTGATTTTCTTTAGCTTTGCAGGAATTTCAAGCTGCTTTAAGCCAACAATCTCCTTGCCGCTCATGAGATAAAGATTTATGTATGCACCGTTTTGAGATTCCTTCGGCATTTTAAACGGTACCTTAATTTTTGCTGTTTTGTGCGGCTCAATGTCTGCATTTATAACCTTGTTTTCTGTTTCATATCCGTCGACACAAAGCGCAATCTTTAAATCATATTCTTTAAGATTAGTAAAATCGTAACGGTTTGTTATCTCTATTTCTTTATCGCAAAGCTTTGCAGTAAATCCCTGATAAGCATACTTTACTGCAATAGAGCCCGACTTGTAGCTTCTGTCATAGAATACCATGCCGTCACAGCAGAAGTTTCCGAAATGAGCTTCTTCGCCTTCAAAGTCACCGCCATATTTCGGCACGCCATCAACTAAGAATGTGTGGTCAGCCCACTCCCATATACAACCGCCTGCGAAAATCGGATTTGAGTAGAATTTTTCTACATAATCATATATAGAACCGGGGCCATTACCCATCGCATGAGCATATTCACATTGATAAAACGGTCTGTCATCGGGCATCGCTGCAATTTCATCCATACCGTCTAAACTAAGATACATTCTGCTTCTTATATCGACGTCTGCTAAATGTCTTACTAAAACTGCGCGTTCAGCATGAACAAGTCTTGACGGATCTCGTTGCTTTGTCCACTTTATCATGTCAACCGAGTTTACGCCAAACGATGTTTCGTTACCTATAGACCATATAATAACAGATGCATGGTTCTTGTCACGCTCGAGCGTTCTTTCCATTCTGTCCATTATCATATCGTGCCAAGCAGGGTTATTACACGGGAAAAGCGGCGAATCGTCATACTCCGGTCTTTGCGGATTTCTTGTTCTGTATGCAAAGCCATGCTCTTCATTATCGTTTTCCAAAACTACATAAAAACCAAGCTCATCGGTCATATTTAAAAGTTCAGATGTTGGCGGATAGTGCGATGTTCTTATGCAGTTTATGTTTAGCTGCTTCATCTTAAGAAGCTCGTCATATGAGTACTCATCAGTCATACAATATCCGTCAGTTGGATGTGTATCGTGGCGGTTAACGCCCTTTAACTTAACCGAAACACCATTTACCAAAATGCCGTTTTTGTTTGCCTTAACAGATCTCATACCAACCTTAAACGGAATAAACTCTCCCACATGCTTAACTACAACTGTATACAGATACGGCTTTTCGGCGTTCCATAAAACAGGCTTTTCAACCTTTTTGCCAAGCGATTTTCCGCTTGCATCAAAAATTTCATAATCGCTGTGACTTACCGATATTTTCTTTGTGTCGGCTTTAATCTCTATATCCTTTAAGTGTCCGTCGGCTCTGCTCAATAGATATACGTCTCTGAAAATTCCGTTATAGCGAAGCATATCCTGATCCTCAAGATAGCTTCCCGAGCACCATTTAAGCACCTTTGCCTTAAGGTTATTTTTTCCTTTTTTAAGATACTTTGTAATATCAAATTCTGCCATGAGATGACTTCCCATGCTAAATCCGACATACTGGTCGTTTATGTACAAATATATGCATGAGCATACACCTTCAAAAACGATGTCTACTTCTCTTGAAAGCCATGTAGAATCGAGCTCGAAATCATATGAATATACGCCGCAAGGGTTTTTATCCGGAACATACGGCGGATCTACAGGATAAGGATATTCTGCATTCGCGTAGTTAACAAAATCGTATCCGAGTGCCTGCCAGCATGACGGAACTTTAACTTTATCCCATGTTTTATTGTCAAGCAGCGCATCTTCTTCAGATTCAAAATACTTAAAATTCCACTCATCATTTAAGAGCTTATAAAAAGCACTGTCCTTTCTGTCAAATGCAAGTGCCTTCTCAAGCGACTCATAAGGAATATAGTATGAGCGTTGCGGCAATCTGTTTTCTTTGAAAAATTTCACATTTTCGTATTGTCTCATAATCTCTTTCCTCCGGACTTTCCTTTTTATTTTTTCCACATAGCATATTGGCGAAGGAACTATTATGTTTTAATAAACAAATAATGCCTTCGCCAATATACAAATATTTTTGGTCGGGATTGAGGGATTCGAACCCCCGGCCCCATGGTCCCAAACCATGTGCGCTACCAAACTGCGCTAAATCCCGTTACTTCTCGTATATTATAAGATATTTTTTCGTTTGTGTCAAGCTTTTTTCAAACTTTTTCTCACTTTTTTGCTTTTATTTTTTAATGTTTTTTCATATGACTCACTGCGAGTTTTTAATTCCGTAATACTTTTCAATCCCCCTATAAATTGCCCATGCTATCTTCGATTGATATTCGTCAGTTTTTAAAAGCGCAAGCTCATTTTCGTTTGACAAAAACCCGCACTCAACTATCACCGCAGGTATCGGAGCATTTTTCAAAAGATAAATACTTCCATTTACCGCCATCGGCTGCCGGTTATTTGTTTCATCCACATTTTCTTTAAGCGATGACTGTATGCACTCGGCGAGAAGTTTTGCTTCGTCATTTCCTTTATCATATACTACCTGTGCACCATAATACTTTGATTGTGAAAACAAATTCATATGTATGCTGCAAAATATGTCCGCATCCACATTCTTTTGTATCTCCTTTCGTTTTCTCATGTCACTTTTCTTTTTTTGCGCAATGTTTTTTGCATCTGTATCATATATACCCTCTTCGGTAGTGCGAGTCATAACTGTTTTTATATCTGATTGCAACAAAAGATTGTTAAGCTTGTTTGCGACCATAAGATTAAGATTTGATTCGAGTGTCCCGTCACTTGCGACAGCTCCGCCATCCGGCTCGCCATGGCCGGCATCTATTATAACAACCTTGCCAAAAGAATCATTTTGAGATGTCGGTGCGCATATACTTCCAAACGCAAGCCCTACTATTGTCATTGTGCATAAAAATATTATGCAAAGCAAAAACACACTGCTTTTTTTCAAAAAAAGTATCATAATCTACGCCCCCTTATTTTATGTTTATGCACACATCATAAAAGATTTGACATTTATAATGTAAAAAGGCACAAAGCCTTATAGCTTTGTGCCTTTAAAGTATTTGTTTTAAAAATTATTAGTTTAAGATAGCTACTTCTGTTTCCTTATCAAAGAGGTGAAGTTTGTTTCCGTCAAAAGCAACCTTAATCTTATCACCGATTTTAGCTGTTGAACGCGGATTTACTCTTGCAATAAACTGTGAATTCTCAATTTTGAGATACAAATATGTTTCAGCACCCATCATTTCTGTAATTTCAACGTCTGCTTCAACAGTATTTTCAGGCATAGCGGAAATGTATGACTCTTCATCGTGAACATCTTCAGGACGAATACCCAATACAACTTCTTTGCCAATATAGCTCTCGTCAAGGCTTGCTGCTTTTCCGTCAGGAAGCTTAACGCTGCTGTTTCCGAATTCAATAAATACGCCGTTATCCTTCTTAACAATAGTTGCATTTACAAAGTTCATCTGCGGGCTGCCAATAAATCCTGCAACGAACATATTGCAAGGATTCATATAAAGATTTGACGGAGAGTCAACCTGCTGAACGATACCATCCTTCATAACAACTATACGGCTACCCATTGTCATAGCTTCTGTCTGGTCATGTGTAACGTAGATAAATGTTGTCTGAAGCTTTTGATGAAGCTTACCGATCTCTGTTCTCATCTGCACACGAAGTTTTGCGTCGAGGTTTGAAAGCGGCTCGTCCATCAAGAATACCTTCGGCTCACGAACGATTGCACGGCCAAGCGCAACACGCTGTCTCTGACCGCCGGAAAGTGCCTTCGGCTTTCTGTCGAGCAAATGCTCGATATCAAGAATCTGTGCAGCCTCATGTACACGTCTTGTGATTTCATCCTTCGGAGTCTTACGAAGCTTAAGACCGAATGCCATGTTTTCAAATACTGTCATATGCGGATAGAGCGCATAGTTCTGGAAAACCATCGCAATATCTCTGTCTTTAGGAGAAACTTCGTTTACGAGTCTGCCATCTATGTAGAGTTCGCCATCGCTGATTTCCTCAAGACCTGCAATCATACGTAGTGTTGTAGATTTACCACAACCTGACGGTCCAACAAGAATTATAAACTCCTTATCCTCGATTTCGAGGTTAAAGTCGCTTACAGCTACTACGCCACCCGAATATCTTTTGTAAATACCTTTCAAACTTAAATTTGACATTAGAAATACCCCTTTCAGTTTTTAGATAAGACAACAAATGCCCTATCAACGTTACTAATTATAGCACAAAAGACGTCCCTTTTGTATGACCTATTTGAACAAAAAAACTCCTCTGTTTTTGTTTAATAGTTACAAAAGCCTTGGGACACAAAGTCTGCGGCTCAAGGCTTTTTGTTTATTCAATTTTTTTCGTCATTTTTACTAAAAAAGTCAGAAATTATTCACCTTGTTTGGCTTTTGTGTCTAAAATCACCTTGTCCACGACATTTTTCGGTGCTTCCTCGTAACGTACGAAGTCAAACGCAAAGCTTCCTCTGCCCTGTGTCATAGAGCGAAGGTCGGTAGCATACTTAAACATTTCTGCCACAGGCACTTCTGCTTCCACTTCTCCTGTGCCCATGCCAAGTATTCTGCCGCGGCGCTTGTTGATATCGCCAATAACATCACCCATCATCGTTTCAGGAACATTTACCTTTAAATATCCTATTGGCTCAAGCAAGATCGGGTTTGCCTGCACAAGACCTGCTTTAAACGCAAGGCCTGCTGCCACCTTAAACGCCATTTCCGACGAGTCCACGGGGTGGTACGAACCGTCAAGCAGCGTAGCCTTAAGGCTTACGACAGGATATCCTGCCAGCACGCCGTGCTCCATGCAATCCTGAAGCCCTTTTTCGACTGCCGGGAAATAATTCTTCGGCACACTTCCGCCAAACACATTTTCAGCAAATTCAAGGCCGTCGGATACGCCCGGTTCAAATTCAATTATAACATGGCCGTATTGTCCGTGTCCGCCCGACTGCTTTTTATGTTTTCCTTCAACCTTGGCGCGACCTTTAATTGCTTCGCGATAAGGAACAATCGGCACCTCAAGCTTTACATCTACGCCGTATTTACTCTTGAGCTTACTTACGATAATATCAATATGCTGCTCACCCTGTCCCTCTATAATCATCTGATGTGTTTCATGATTGTTTGAAACCTTAAATGTCGGGTCTTCCTCACGAAGCTTTACAAGTCCCGAATGAATTTTTTCTTCATCGCCCTTTGCAACAGGTAATATTGCAAGAGAAAGAACGGGACGCGGATATTCGATAGGTTCTAACACAACATTTGAACCGGCCTTACAAAGTGTATCTCCCGTCGCTGTCACAGCTAGCTTTGTAACTGCACCTATATCACCCGCCTCAACACAGTCGGTTTCTGTTTGCTTTTTACCTTTTATAACATACAGACGACCGATTTTTTCGTTTGCTTCCTTCGACGAATTGTAAACAGTCGTATCGCTCTTCATAACGCCTGATATTACGCGGAAGATTGAAAGCTTGCCAACATACGGGTCCGCAACTGTTTTAAATACAAATGCAACAAGCTCATCTGTTTCAGATGGCTTAAGCTCAACTATATCGCCCGTTTTATTATCCGTTGCCAAAACGGCTTCCGAATCGGCAGGTGACGGCATATACGAAACAATGGCATCCATAAATAAGCTTACACCTGCACCTGTTGAAAGCTCACCTGCAAATACAGGAATTACTATGCTTTCCTTAAGGCCGTTTTTGATGCCTTCAAAAATCTCACTTTCGGTAAACGGCTGTGAATCGAAAAACTTCTCCATAAGAGCTTCATCAGTTTCGGCAATCTGCTCAAACAAGGTGTCGCGTGCCTGCGAAACCTTTTGCAAAATATCATCCGGCATATCAGTCGGCGTGCATTTAAAGCCGTCATATTTATAAGCCTTTTCACTTATTACGTCCGCAAAACCAAATACCTTTGCGTCTTTCATAATCGGAATTGTAAACGGAACGACTGCAGAACCGAAACGGCTCTTAATCTGCTCTAAAATGCCATCGTAATCGGAATGTTCATTTTCAAGTTTTGTCACAAAAAGAGAAACAGGCTTTTTGGCCTTTATTGCGCTTCTAAATACGTTCTCCGTTCCTACGCCGACACCGGACTTTCCGCTTACTGTAATAACAACGTTGTCTGCGCCTCTCATACCTTCGCATACACCGCCGACAAAATCAAAATATCCAGGTGTATCAACCAGATTTATTTTACAGTCCTTATATTCTAATGGCGCGACCGTCGTGCTGATAGAAAAATTGCGCTTTATTTCCTCCGGGTCATAGTCCATAACAGATGTGCCGTCTGCTACACTTCCGAAACGATCAATCGCTCCACTATGAAATAACATAGCCTCGCACAGCGTCGTCTTTCCGGATCTGCCGTGTCCGGCAAGGCATATGTTTCTGATTTTTTCCGGTTTAAACTTTCCCATGTTACCAGCCTCCAAAAATTTATTGATTTCACTTCCATACAAGCGTCTGCATGGAAACAATTTTTTCTTATAATTTTATATTCTATTTTGTTTTTGTTTTTCCTACCTAAAATTTATACAAGAATGAACAATTTTTATGTGCATTTTTCACATTTTTATATTCTTGTTTAAAACAATTTTAGTTTATTTTACCATTGCTATTCGCGTACCCGTATACATAATATTTGTATGAAAATCGTTGTATGTTTACTTTTTTTATTTTTTATTGTATAATAACTAAAAATATATTTTTGGGACTGATGATAAAATGATAATAAAACCAGCATCACACCTTCGCGGAGAAATTGTTGTTCCGGGCGACAAATCAATATCGCACAGAGCGGTAATGCTCGGCGCAATCGCCGACGGCACAACGCATATCAGCGGTTTTTTAAACAGCGCCGATTGCCTTTCTACAATTGACTGTTTTTCAAAACTGGGCGTAAAAATAGAAGTCAGCTCGGATAGCGCCATAGTATATGGCAAAGGTATGCACTCACTTGCCGCTCCTGCATCTGTTTTATATACAGGAAATTCAGGCACAACCACACGCCTTCTTGCCGGTCTAATGTCTGCGCAAAATTTCAACTCAACAATAGATGGCGACGCATCTATCCGAAAACGTCCAATGGAGCGTGTGCGCACACCGCTTTTATTGATGGGCGCAGATATTGACAGCAGCTTTTGTCCGCTGAATATACACGGAAAAAAACTTCGCGGCATTTCATATACACTGCCCGTAGCATCGGCACAAATTAAATCGTCAATTATTCTGGCATCACTGTATGCCGACAGCCCGAGCACTATCATAGAGCCGCACCAAAGCAGAAATCACACCGAGCTTATGCTCTCACATATGGGGGCAGACATAAAAAGATGTGACAACAACGTGATAGCAGCGCCTGCACAAAAGCTGTATGCACGCGACATAACTGTGCCTGCCGATATATCGTCTGCCGCTTTTTTCATGGTAGCAGCGCTGATTACAAAAAATTCGCAAATTACACTCTTAAATGTCGGCGTAAATGAAACACGAAGTGGCATAATAGATATTTTAAGAGCAATGGGCGCAGATATCGTGCTTGAAAACGAGCGATATTTCGGCCTTGAAAAAGTATGCGATATAACCGTATCCTCGTCGCAGCTTAAAGGCGTAGAAATCGGTGGCGAGATTATACCAAGGCTTATAGATGAAATACCTATAATTGCTGTCGCAGCATCGTTTGCATCAGGCACAACAACTATAAAAGATGCATCCGAACTTAAAGTAAAGGAGTCGAACAGATTAGATGCGGTTGTGAGCGAGCTTAAGCGTTGCGGCGTAGATGTAGATGCCACCGATGACGGCATGATAATTCACGGCGGAAACGAAATTTTTGGCGCACGTTTCAAAACATATAATGACCACAGAATTGCAATGAGTATGGCTGTGATGGCATTAGCAGCTCACGGCGAAAGCGAAATTGAAAATCCCGAAGCTGTCAACATTTCATTCCCGGGCTTTTTTGACCTTCTCGCATCGCTTTGTAAATAATTAAAAAAAATACATATAAAAAGGACAGTGCTCAGCTAAATGTGAGAACTGTCCTTATTTTTTATATTATATCCGCAAATTAGAAATCAAGCTTTTCTTCAAGGAACTTATCAAGCTCATCTATCGGCATACGGATTTGCTCCATGCTGTCGCGTTCACGCACCGTCACACAACCGTCAGTTTCACTTTCAAAGTCATATGTGATACAAAACGGCGTTCCGATTTCGTCTTGTCTGCGGTAGCGCTTACCAATTGAACCTGTTTCATCAAATTCAACGCGGTATTTTTTAGAAAGCTTCTCGAATAGCGGGCTTGCTGCATCGGAGAGCTTCTTTGACAAAGGCAAAATTGCAGCCTTTATAGGTGCAAGCGCTGGATGCAAGTGTAACACCACTCTTACATCATCGCCTTCAAGCTTTTCTTCATCATAGGCGTCTACTAAAAATGCAAGCGCAACTCTGTCTGCGCCGAGCGACGGCTCGACACAGTACGGAACATACTTTTCGTTCGTTGTCGGGTCAAGATATTCCATTGACTCTCCTGAATGCTCCGCATGCTGCTTTAAGTCAAAGTCTGTTCTGTCAGCTATACCCCAAAGCTCGCCCCAGCCAAACGGGAAAACGAACTCGATATCTGTTGTAGCATTTGAATAATGCGAAAGCTCCTCTTTTGCATGGTCACGAAAACGCACATTCTCTTCGCGAAGGCCAAGTGAAAGAAGAAAGTCCATACAATATTTTTTCCAGTATGCAAACCACTCAAGGTCTGTACCCGGTTTGCAGAAGAACTCAAGCTCCATCTGCTCAAATTCGCGTGTTCTGAACACAAAGTTACCAGGCGTTATTTCATTTCTAAATGATTTTCCGACCTGACCTATGCCGAACGGAATCTTTTTACGTGATGTACGCTGTACATTTTTAAAGTTAACAAAAATACCCTGTGCAGTTTCCGGACGAAGATAAAGCTCTGACTGAGCATCCTCCGTAACACCCTGGAATGTCTTAAACATAAGATTGAACTTACGGATATCTGTAAAGTTTGCCTTTCCGCATTCAGGACATACTACGCCATTTTCCTTTATAAACTCGAGCATTTTTTCGTTGCTCCAACCATCAACACTTACCTGTTCACCCTTTGATTTAACAAAGTCTTCTATAAGCTGGTCAGCGCGAAAACGCGCCTTACACTCCTTACAATCCATAAGCGGATCGGAAAATCCGCCAACATGTCCCGACGCTACCCATGCGCGCGGATTCATTATAATCGCAGCATCAAGTCCTACGTTATATGGTGACTCCTGTATAAACTTTTTCCACCATGCGCGCTTTACATTGTTTTTAAACTCAACTCCCAACGGGCCATAATCCCATGAGTTTGCAAGGCCGCCATATATCTCCGAACCCGGATATACAAAGCCTCTGCCCTTACAAAGCGCAACGATTTTCTCCATAGTTTTCTCTGTGTTCTTCAATCAAATCAACCTCCGTATTCTATCGGTCAAATATCTTCGGCTCTGCGCGCCGATATAAACATATGCATCTATAAAATGCAATCATTTTTCACTAAATTATAGTTTATCAAAAATACAAGAAAAGTCAATACAAAACGCATAAAATGACAATAAAGTTGTTAATTTTTTGTCACATCGTCACTTACAAGCGTCATAATGCGGGCATTGTATACTCTGCGATATAACACTATGCTTGCTATAAGTGAGCCTATCTCCGCTATCGGATATGCATACCATACTGCCGAAAGTCCGATTTTGCTTAAGAAATACGCCGCAGGAAGAAGAATGATTATCTGGCGCAGAAGCGATACAACAAGGCTGTTTATGCCGAGTCCGACAGCCTGAAACAGCGTCGAAAACATTATGCCGACAGCCGCCGCCACAAAGCACAGACTTATCGTTTGAAGGGCAGGAACACCGATTGCAAGCATTTCCGGTGTCGCGTCAAAAATCATAAGCAACTGCTGTGGCACAAGCCAGAATATAAGCGTACCTATAAGCATTATCGTGATACCAATCATAAGACCGTATTTCAGTGCTGACAAAAGTCTCTTTTTATTTCGTGCGCCATACGAATATCCTAAAATCGGCATGGCACCCTGCGTCATACCAAATACCGGCATAAATACAAACGATTGCAGCTTAAAGTATATTCCAAGGACAGACACAGCAACTTCCGAGAAGCCAATAAGTATTTTGTTTAATGCTGTTGTAAGTACAGATGCTATAGCCTGCATCACAATCGATGGTATACCTACAACGTATATATCCTTTACCGTCTTATTACTCCATTTAAAGCCTTGAAATCTTATATGTACATCATGTGACTTTTTAAACACAACTATAATCGAAAGAATCATCGCAATAAACTGTGCTGACACGGTAGCTATTGCCGCACCTGCAATACCAAGGCTCGGAACACCGAAGTATCCAAAAATAAAAATCGGGTCTAAAATGATATTTGACACAGCCCCTACAAGCTGGAAAATCATCGGATTTATCATATCGCCCGTAGCCTGCAGCGTTTTTTCGAGTATGCACTGCACAAAGCATCCCAAAGATGCAAATACTACTATATTTGTATATGTACAGCTAAGCTGCTTGACATTTTCACTTGCATCCATCATTGAAAAATACGGTTCTATACAAATGATTCCTAAAACAACAAATGCAATCCAGCTTAAAAATGCTAAAATCACACCATGTGTCGCCGCACTGTCCGCTTCATCAAAACGCTTTTCGCCAAGCCTTCTTGATACAAGTGAATTGATACCTACGCCTGTACCTACCGCAACGGATATTATAAGCATCTGCAGCGGGAACGCAAGCGATACCGCTGTGAGCGCCTCTTGGCTAAAGCGCGCAACATATATACTGTCGACAACATTGTAGAGCGCCTGTATAAGCATTGAAAACATGCTTGGAAGTGACATCGATATTATAAGCTTTAACATTGGCGCACTCGCCATCTTATTTTCCTTAATCTGTTCCATAAACTTTCTCCTCTGTCATTTTTCTTTAATCGTTAATTCTATGATTATATCACATTTTCATATATGTAGTAAAGTGTTTGTATGCATTATGCTCTGTTTTTCATGCGTCTTAAAATAAAACCGCATACATATGCACTTAAAAGCGCTTTTATAACATCAAAAATAACAAATGGCAATACCCCGCTCACAGCCGCCGCCATATAGCTTATCTTGCTGTAAAAAGAAAGCCATATGCTACCGAAAAAATAGCATACAACAAGTGATGTAAGCATGCTTAAAAAAAGTATTATAAAAGACTTTCTTTTTCTGTCTTTGCAAATAAGCGCTATTATAAATGCCATAAACGGATATGCACATATGTATCCGCCCGTCGGACCCACCAAAACGCCTATGCCTCCTGTGAATCTTGCAAACACAGGCAAAGAGCATACGCCGAGCAATATATAAACAATCATTGAAAGCGTCGCATATTTTGTATCAAGCAATGCACCGCACAAGAAAACTCCAACTACTGCCAGACTGTGGCAAACGGCTCCTGTGCCGGCAGGTATTGTAATCTGGGCGCAAATAACTGTAATCGCGCAAAAAAGCGACGACAAAAGCATGTTTTTAGTTTCTAATTTCATTATAGCTTCTCCCGATTAAAATTTCTTGCCGTCAGCATCGTTTGTCGACAATGCTTTTTTATCCCTTCGCAGACGAGAAAAGAAATCAGAAAGCATCTGCGAACACTGCTCTTTCATTATCCCGCCCGTTACGTCTACATTGTGGTTAAACATATTCGGCACAAACAAGTCAACGACAGAACCTGCGCCGCCGGCTTTTTTATCAAAAGCTCCAAAATATACATTTTTTATTCTGCTCTGTATAATTGCTCCGCTGCACATTACGCACGGCTCGAGCGTAACGTATAAATCGCAATTTTCAAGCCGCCATGAGCCGAGCTTTTTGTTTGCTTTGTCTATCGCAAGGATTTCAGCATGGTATGTTGTGCAAGCCTTTGTTTCACGCAAATTATGTGCGCGACTTATAACTTTTCCGTCTCGCACGATAACAGCGCCTATCGGACATTCCCCTTTAAGCTCTGCTTTTTTTGCCTGCTTGATTGCTTCTTTCATAAATTTTATATCAAAAGCCATGCCCTAATCCTCCTTTTATTATAATTACAATATTTTTTATACCTAACTTATTTTAAAAAAAAGCTCGACATTTGTCAAGGAATGTGTTATATTGATAGAAATGAATATATATTTTTACTAAATTTTCTTTATATTCAGTCATTAAAAATAGTTATATTTTTATATTATTTTAAGGAGGAAAAATAATGGAACAAACATTTTGGACCATTGCCCCGCCAATTATAGCGATTGTACTTGCTCTTTTAACAAAAGAAGTATATTTTTCGCTAATGGCAGGCATCGTTGCAGGTGCGCTTATGTACACGAACTTTAACGTAATAGGCGCAGTTGAAACAACCTTTAGCATCGTAAGCGATAAGGTTGGCGGAAATATGAACATAATCATATTTTTAGTACTTCTCGGTATGCTCGTTGCACTCATGAATAAATCAGGCGCAACACGTGCATACGGAAAATGGGCTACACGCTCAATCAAATCAAAGAGAGGCGCTCTTGCAGCTACATCGGCTCTTGGCGCGCTAATATTTGTCGACGACTATTTTAACTGTCTTACAGTCGGCACAGTTATGCGTCCCGTAACAGATGCGCACAAAATCTCAAGAGCAAAGCTTGCATACATAATTGATGCAACTGCTGCACCTGTATGTATTATTGCCCCGATTTCGAGCTGGGCAGCAGCAGTAGGCTCGTCACTGCCCGAAGGAAGTGTCATAGACGGATTTTCTTTATTCCTTCAGACTATTCCGTTTAACCTATATGCTCTTTTAACTCTTGCAATGATCGTTTTCATGATTATAACAAACTTCGACTTTGGATCCATGAAAAAGAGTCTTGCATTAGAAGAGAAAAACGGAATTGACGCAGCACAAAGCAAGGATGATATGGTAGTTGTAAACGAGAACGGTAAAATACTTGACCTTGTATTGCCCATATGCTTCTTAATCGTTTTATGTATTGCGGCAATGCTTTACACAGGCGGCATTTTTGAAGGTGCAAACATTGTAGACGCTTTTGCTAATTGCAACTCGTCACTTTCACTTGCACTCGGTTCGTTCTTCGCAATCATCCTTACATTCCTTCTCTACATTCCCCGCAAGGTAATTACATTTACACAGTTTGCTGATAGCCTTGCTGAAGGATTTAAGGCGATGGTTCCTGCTATTCTTATCCTTACATTTGCATGGACACTAAGCGGAATATGCAGCGAAGATTATCTTAACCTCGGCGGCTTTGTAAGCAACTTCGTTGCATCAAGCAACATGTCACTTACACTGCTTCCTGCAATATTCTTCCTCGTAGCATTAGGTCTTGCTTTTGCAACAGGAACATCGTGGGGAACATTTGCGATACTTATTCCGATTGTGGTAGCAATATTTGCCGATTCATCAAGTCATCTTATGGTAGTTACAGTATCTGCAATTCTTGCAGGTGCAGTATGCGGTGACCACGTTTCGCCAATTTCTGATACGACAATCCTTTCGTCAACAGGTGCACAGTGCAATCACATATCTCACGTTTCAACGCAGATGCCATATGCGCTGCTTGTTGCCGGTTGCTGCTTTGTAGGATATGTTGTTTCGGGTCTTACAAACGGATGGCTCGGTCTTCTTTGCGGAGCTGTTGTGCTTTTCGCTGTATTGTTTGCAATTTATTTTGCATCAAAAAAGAAGCAGGCGTAATTTTATAAACATCTAAAAAACGGTGTACAGTGTACACCGTTTTTTTTGCGTCTTTTAGAAGTTTACATCTTCCCCATAAAATGCACAAACCAAAATCTTTTTCATGTTCTCAAAATCAACACTTCTGGGATTTGAGAGTGTGCACGGGTCTTTGAGCGCATTTTGGGCGATAGAGTCCACCTGCTCATTAAACAGTTCCTCAGATACGCCGTTTTCCTTGTAGCTTTGAGCGATGCCGAGCTTCTTATTGAGCTTTTTTACTGCACATACAAGTGAATCAACGAGCTGCTTATCCGTCGCACCACTAAGCCCTATTTTTCTTGCAATATCAGCATATCTTCCCATACATTCTTTTGAATTGTACTTAATAACTGCCGGAAGTAAAATTGCATTGCAGCACCCGTGCGGAAGCGAAAACATTGCGCCCGTCTTATGCGCAAGACTATGCGAAATTCCAAGAAGTGCATTCGAGAAAGCCATTCCGGCAAGGCACTGTGCAATATGCATTTTTGCTCTCGCATCTTTATCGCCGTTATATGAATCGATAATCGAGTCAAATATATCAGAAATTGCCGCAAGCGCAAGCGGATCGGAAAAGCCGCTTCGCGCTGTTGATACATATGCTTCCATAGCATGAGTAAGCGCATCCATACCCGTGTGGGCAGTAAGCGTTTTAGGCATTGTAAGAGGAATATTTGTATCGAGCACCGCAATATCCGGTGTGATTTCATAATCGGCAAGTGGATACTTTATATTCGTTGAATAATCAGTTATTACGGAAAATGCCGTTACTTCGCTTGCAGTGCCGCTCGTAGAAGGGATCGCAACAAATATTGCCTTTGTGCGAAGACGCGGCATTGAAAACGGCTCCTTCACATCCTCGAATGTCTTTTGAGGATGCTCATAGAAAAGCCACATTGCCTTTGCGGCATCAATCGGCGAGCCACCTCCGATTGCAATAATAACATCAGGCTCAAACTCCAACATATCCTTTGCGCCTTTTAATACCGTTTCTATCGATGGGTCCGGCTCTACTTTGTCAAAAGTCTTAATCTTGATATCAACACTTTTAAGCACGTCTTCTACTTTTTGTAAAAATCCACCACTCTTCATAGCAGTGCCGCCGGTAACAATATAAGCTTTTTTTGCCCCCTTTAAATTTTTAAGCTCATCAATCGCTCCTGCGCCATAATAAATATCTCTCGGCAGTGTAAATCGCATAATATATTTCTTCCTTTCTGTTAAATAAAAATTTTAAAACAAGATTATATATAGTTTTGACTCATAATGACAAATTATGTATCCAAAACATTAAAAAAAATAAAAGGCAAAACGTTTTTCGCTTTGCCTTTTATAAAATTTAATCATTAAACATCTGTGTGGACAAATATCTTTCTCCCGTATCGGGCAAAAGCACGACTATCGTTTTGCCTTCATTTTCCTTTCTCTTTGCAAGCTGCACCGCGCCGCATAGCGCCGCGCCGGAAGAAATTCCGACAAGCATGCCCTCACATCTTGCAATAGTACGCCCTTCTTTAAATGCATCGTCATTTTCAACACATATTATTTCGTCGTATATGCTTGTGTCAAGTATTTGCGGCACAAAATTTGCACCTATTCCCTGTATCTGATGCTGGCCAGAGACTCCTTTTGAAAGCATTGGCGATGAAGCAGGCTCTACAGCCACAATTTTTATTTTCGGATTTTTCGATTTAAGATATCGTCCTACACCTGTAAGTGTGCCGCCCGTGCCAACACCGGCGACAAATATATCAACTTTTCCGTCTGTATCATCCCATATTTCAGGACCTGTAGTTTCCATATGCACAGCCGGATTTGCCGGGTTTGTAAACTGACCGGGAATAAAGCTTGAATCAAAACTTTTAGCGAGCTCATTTGCCTTTTGGATAGCACCTTTCATTCCCTCTTTGCCATCCGTCAAAACGATTTGTGCTCCGTATGCTTCGAGCAGTCTTCTTCTCTCAATGCTCATCGTCTCAGGCATCGTCAAAATGAGCTTATATCCTCTTGATGATGCGACAGATGCAAGACCAATTCCCGTATTTCCGCTCGTTGGCTCAATTATTACTGTATCAGAAGATAACAGCCCCTTTTTTTCGGCTTCATCTATCATTTTTTTCGCTACTCTGTCTTTTACGCTGCCTGCAGGATTAAAATATTCGAGCTTTGCAAGTATCCTTGATGAAAGATCTTTTTCCTTCCGGTAGTTTTCAAGCTCTAAAAGCGGAGTTTTTCCGATTAAATCTGTAATTTTCTTATAAACTTTCACGCCTTATTCCTTCTTTTTAATTTATTGTTATTTATATGATATCATATGTAAAATAAAACAACAATACCCCACTCAAATTTTGCAATTATATACTGATAGAAAATGCACATTGACTCCTTATATACACAATATATTTTTCATTTTTATTGACTTTTATGCTAAATGATGTTATTATTTTAAATGCGCAAGTTAATATTTGCACCTGTGGCGGAATTGGCAGACGCGCATGGTTCTGCTCGCGTCATATCGGTGAAAATTAGTTGAATTCGGTTTAACCGTTTTCATATATGAGGATTAAGCTGTTTTGCTCCTCCTCGGGGTTACCTCTCCCGTGTAAAAATTACG
>JAZQIM010000015.1:0-145313 GCA_045541115.1 Candidatus Aphodoplasma sp. | reverse complement strand
CCGTAAGTGTACGCTTGATAAGTTTATTGCCGGACTCGGTATTCCTATGGTTGGAAGACATGCAGGAAAAATTATCTACGACTATTTTGACGGAGACTGGAATGCTTTTGAACAGGCTATCATTGATGGTTATGATTTTACGGCACTTCCTGATTTTGGTCAGACTATGCGCGCTAACATCTACACCTGGTATGCGGACGAAGATGAAGCTAAGCTTTGGCGTCCCTTGCTTGATAAACTCGAATTTGTGAAGGAGAATCGTACTATGGATATCAATAAGAAAACCGTATTTTTCGGTAAAACTATCGTTGCTACAGGAAAGCTTGAGAACTATACCCGTGATGAAATTCAGGCGAAGATTGTTTCGTTGGGTGCAACTCCTGCTTCATCTGTGACAAAAAAGACAGACTATGTTATCGTTGGTGAAAAAGCCGGCAGCAAACTTACAAAAGCGCAGCAGCTTGGTATCAGAACACTGACGGAAGAAGAATTTGAGAACCTTCTGGTATTTGATGAATAATAAGCCAGAACAATATTGCGGCGGAGCAACTCTTTGTAGTTACTCCGCCTATTTTCATTTATGGAGGTAATTGATATGACCAATAAAAAAGAAATCACAATCACAGGTTCCGCTATTAATCCGATTACAGTCGGCGAAGTTGCTCTTATAGCTGAGTCTGACGGTTCAACCAGAAGAACCTCAGTTGTAGTAAGTGTAGAAAACAAATCGGATGCAGAAGTCAGATTTGAAACCCAAAACAGTATATACACGCTGCGTAAAACTAAAAGCAATCCCATCGCAGGCATAATGATTAAGAAAATGTTTGAAATGAGGGGATGCTGATGGCTAAGGAATCTAAATCTGACCGTTTTGTAAGACTTGCCGAAGCAAGGGTTAATAAGCTTATTAAAATGATTCGTCTTCTCGGTAACTGTTCTATGAAATGCAATTATGAATTCACCGAGGATCAGGTCAGCCAAATATTCTCGACTCTGTATGATGAACTGTATAAAGCTCGTGCAAAGTATTCAATTGCTAAGCGTGACAAAAAGCCGTTCTCCCTTTCAGATGAGTCTGAGGAGCCAATGCCAGAGTATCCTCACACTGATTTGCAGTTACCTGATGGAACAACAATCAGGGCATCTGCAATTGATGATGAGAACTTCCCGGCAATTAACATTGACCTGATTGATTTTGAGAAAACCGAACCTATTTGCTTTGTTGAATATAATCCGGAACGCAGCTCCTGTCACAAGGTTTGCATCGGCGTTTATCAAAGCGACAAGGATGAACCTGTTTTTTATGAGCAATATGTTCGTGAGAAAAACGAATCAGGAATATCACAGCCTTAAAAGGCAGAAAGGAAATCACAATGAATAATCGTGTAAAATATGCTATGAAATTAAAATGGCACGAAGTTTCTTCCGTTATTGGAGAAATAATCACTTCGCAACTTGGTCGTCATGTAAACTGTTCAGCAAGATATGAGGACTATAATTATTGGTCTGCATTTGCTGCTGATGGTGATACATTCACGATTGAAGAGATAAAAATACTCCTCAAATTTATCAATGCAGATTTGAGTACTTGTTATGACGCACTTCCTACCGATTCTGATACAAGCAAATCTATCGGAATGACCGTATCGGAAACATTGCTCGCAATTGGTTTGGAAACCAGTTGGGAACATGCATCAATCTGTATGGAAGGATTGTGGCTTGTAGGTATTGAAGATATATCTGCACTTTCAAAAGTTATCAGCAAGCGAGGTGGCAAGAATGAAGAAGCCTGAAATTGATTGGATAATTCACTGCTGCCGTAATGGTGTTGTTTGCGATGAATGCGGAGATGTTGAAAACGGCTTTGTTGATAATAGTTGTAATGCACATACTCACGGAATGAATCGGTACCAACATCCTGATTTTCAGCTTGTCCTTGCATTACCTAATGAAGAAATATGCAGGATACTCAACACTTTCGGATTATGGGTTCAGCAAGGCAGACGCTTTTCGCATGGTGAGTTGGTAAGCGGCATTTACGAGGATTGTGATGTCAGACTGGAAGCGTTCACGGAAACCGGAAGAACCCTGCTTCGTGTAGTCATTCCGGACAAACATAATGTGTTCCCCGATGACGACAGATGTTTGTATCCATACACACTTCAGACATTTCCAACAGAAATGCTTTGGTCGAAAGGCGGTGCGCGTGCATGAAGATAACACTTTATCAGATTATTGCAGAATTTGACACCGACAGGTTGATGTTTATGCGTATTGCCTGTGGCAATAAAATACCTGCACATTTATATGAAGCAGTATATTCAGGTGAATTTGATACAGAAAGATTGGATGACATATTCTATATCTTCAATCAGGATTTCCCGGACGAATATCGTGGAAGATCAATGTCGGTATCAGACGTTCTTGAGGTTATCAAATCGCCAACAGAAAGCGTCTTCTATTACTGCGACAGTGTCGGATACAAAGAAATCGAATTCGATAAGCAAAAAACCATGCTGCCAATTCAGAACCACGATTTTCAAAACACATTGATAATCAAGCAAAATATGCGTATCTTTTTTGTCGGCGAAAATGGACTTGAAGATCATTTCTGCGACAAGATTGTGTTGCAGCGCTGCAAATACAGTCAGTGTCAGATTGGATATGAGCTTCAGATGTATAGTGGCAATGAAAACAAGTATATCACGAGACAGTTTCTCACAAAACCACTGTTTGTTCTTACGAAATGCAACCTCAAGATGCCCGAATCCGTACTATATAACATAAAGGATAAGGACGGGATGATTATAAAGAAAAGTCGCTTTTCTATGCACAGCCTTGATATTCTTGGAGCTGTAAGTACATGGATAATGCACTCAGGCTTTACTTTTGAGAATATGTAGTCCGGAGGTGGCATTTATGTATGTGATGAAAAACAGCAAGCAGGTTGAACTGTCAGACCGAGTTCGGTTCAGGTGTACCCGCTGCGGCGATTGCTGCAGACACGTTGAGGGTGTTGTAGTCGTTGAAAGCCTTGATGCATACAAGCTTGCCAAACATCTTGGTATAACTATATCAGACTTTTTTACGGACTATACCGAACCGTATTATTTGGAAGACACACAGTATCCAATTTTTATGCTGAAAACTACAGGTAAGGATAAGTCATGTATCTTCTTAAAGGGCAATCGTTGCACAGTACAGGATGTAAAACCAAGAACCTGCAGAATGTATCCGTTTTGGATTGGTCCGGGTGAAACTGCTGAGGAATTTACATATAATTTCAGCACTGAGCGCCGACATCATCCAAAAGGTTCACTCGTTAAGGTTAAGGATTGGATGCGCGAACATTTTCTTGAAGAAGAAAAGAGATTTCTTATTGAGGATTCAAAGGCGATGGAAAAAATTGCGCCTTTGTTTAACGAGCTTCGTCATAGTTCCTATGATAAGGAACGTCTGCTCAGGCAAATTCTTATGCTGCGTTATTTTAACTACGAGACGGATAAGCCGTTCTTTGAGCAGCATAAGCAGAATAACGAAGATTTGTTGGCAATTCTTGAAGATGAAATCAAAACACTCAAGTCAGTATGACACAACAAATGGGCACCGGGCTTTCTCTCGGTGCCTTAATCTATAAACTTGGAGGTAGTTTACAATGGATAAAAGATTGCTGGAAATAGCAGAAAACTTTGAAAAAATGAAAATCGGGCTTGATGATAAATTTCGTTTCAGTTGCAAACAATGTGGAAAGTGCTGCACTGAGCGTGAAGATATTTTATTAACGCCCTTCGATTTATTCAGGCTCTCAAAGAAACTGGATATGACGCCGAATGATTTCGTTGAAAAATACGGAGAAACGTATATCGGCGACAGCTCAAGAATGGTAATTGTCAGACTGAAACCACGCGGTAGTATAAGACGCTGCCCATTGCTCAAGGACCGTAAATGCTCAGTGCATGATGCAAAGCCGAGAGTATGTGCAATGTTCCCCATAGGGCGTGGGTTCAGGCTTGATCCTAAAAAGCGTAATGAAGACCAGATAACCACTGATAATATTGAATACATCTTCAATGGTGCTCACTGCGGAAATGCCGAAGAGCACACCGTTCGTGAATGGTTTGAGTATTTCAACATTCCTATTAAGGATGAGTTCTTTATAGAATGGCAAAAGGCATTAACAGAGATAAGTGAAATTGTTCAGCTTGCTGAAAAGAAATTCACGATGGAAAATACATTAAATGCTCTCTGGTCAGCAATATATGCGCTTATGTACATGAGATACGACATTAATCAGGAGTTTATGCCTCAGTTTGAGAAAAACCGTGATGAGCTTCTGGAGATGATGCGTACAATACCTGCATTCTATTCTGGGAGGGTTAAAAATGTCGGATAATTATAACAACAACCAAATCACTCGTAAGGATGCGAAAAACTGCTTTGTTGAAAGCCTCAATGACTCATTCAGTATAGGTAAAATCCATTTTGCATTTGCTACTTATGATGTTTCAAAACCTGTGGGACAGCGACAGACTAATAATATCCACATATATATTGATGTGGATGAATTTTTGGAATTATGTCGTAAGCTCTGTTGTGGTGAATTGAAATTCATGATGCAGTCTAAAAAGAAAAACAATGACAACACACCATTGTTTGAGCATCTTGGAGGGACATCTGCAGAAAATCTCGCAAAGAGAAATAAATCTCGTGTGGATGGAAAGAGTTTATCTCGCACTGCTAAGCTTATTGTAGGTAACAAGGATTTACTTTTCATTGCTGACAGTGGACCCGGTGAAACCAATGCAAAAGGTCTTATAGTACCCAAGTTTGGTAATAATCCGGAAAACCATGTTGCTGTCAGTATGACATTTGACTCCTTCAGTGAACTCTTGTTGGCAACAAAAATGCATTACGGTGCGTGGCTCTCTGCGAAATACGAAAAGATTATCACCAATGCAGCACCAGAGGGAGGATTAGGGAAATGAAACAATTAGGAAATTTAGCAATAGTTGTTGCAAACCATCCCAAAGCAATGATGCAAATATATGATGGTGATGTTTCCATACATATCGGTGAAGGAACCGAAAGGAAAACAATTAGCTGTAATGTATGGGATGATAACTACATAAATGCTATCATTGCACATCTGAACTTTGGAACTGAGCTGAAAGGAGAAAAAACCTATGCGAATAGTTAAAAGCTATAACAGCCCTTGCGATGAATACATTATCAGGGACATCGAAGCTGTTTATAATGCACTGACTTCTGATGATATAAAGACTGACAAACATTATAACTCACAAAGGGTTGAAAGATTTATTTCATGGCTTCCTTGTATAGTAGAAATTGAAATCAACGGAGATTTTGACAACGATTGGCTAAACATTACTTTTTCAAATCATCAAAAGATCAATTATCTATATAATACCGGGATTGAAAATGCTTTACTTGACTTGTTCAAACCGAAAAAGACGGAGGACATTGAATAAGCAGAGCTACAACGTGCCGAAGAACAAAGACACAAGCTATGCAGTCATAAATATCAGGTGCTAAAAGCATTGGAATCTAAAAATCAGTGAATGATTTACAGTAACTTGGGACTCGGCAGGCATTTTATGCTTGCCGTTTTCCTTTTTGTATGATGGCAGAAATTTGGCACAAAATTGGCACAGTTTTGCCGATGACAAGAGAATATTAATGTGTTATAATAGTATCGTCCATAAGTGGGTTCAGTTATTGAATCCACTTTATTTTTATGCAAAGGAGTGCTGTATAATGAAATATTGTCCCTATTGCGGTGCTGACCTTTTAGGCGGCACTGTTTCTTTTTGCTCAGAATGTGGTAAGTCTATCAAAGGACGAAAAACAAAAGCAAAATCCGAAAAGAAGCCACCTTCCGAGAGAAAAAAGAAAACTAAAACAAAGGGTTCAAAGAATGAGATTCCCGAAGAAAAAAACCTTGAGGAAGGAACTCCAGAAATTGTTGATGATGGCTATGATGGATATTATGATGATGTCCTTCCCGTTGATGAAAATGTGGAGCGGCAAGGACTTGATAAACAGACGGTTAAAAACCTCATTATAATCATTGTTGGGGTTATTGTTGCCATTAGTATTTGTGTGGCAGCAATGTATTTAATGTAACTGATGTTGTAAAACGACATAGAAAAGTGTGTAATTATTATGAGGTGATTTTCTATGTTATATTTATCAAAAGGTGTTTTGTGCAAAAATTCAACCATGGATGAGGTTCGTGTTGCACGCGGAAATACAGTTATTACTCTTACAGGACTTGAGGCAGAAATCTGGCTCAGTGGCAGATTTAATATGATTTCTACGGACGATAAGAAAAAATGCAGTGCTATCCACAGTCTGTATGAAATGGGCCTTGCAGAATATGAGGATACAACTGATGAAACAGCACAGTATCATATTCTTACCAGGTGTATCTGTTGCCCTGCAAAAACAAATCTTATTAAAAAGCCACTTTCTAAATGTGAAAGGATTGTAATGGTATGGCTTGATAATGCAGGCCTCCGCCTTTCTACTGCAGAACTGATGTATCTTGTAGAAAACAAAGTAAAGCCCACGGATAATCTGTTCTATGAGGAAAATGCACAGGCACTTGTAGAAACCATATATACCAAGGATACTATTTTCGATAACATTCTCGAAAATCAGATGGGACATGCAAAATGCAGAAACGAAGTTGTCTGTTCGCTCTTGCTGCTCCTTTCTAAAAAGAGAATTGTTATGCTGTGAGGTGATATTTCTGAAAGAGCTTTATATGAAGCTGCCGATACTACTCAAAAAGCGTATTGCAATAAACATTTTAATTGCAACTCTTGCAGTATTATTGTTTTTTATAGTGATTTTCTGCTTTTCTGATGTAGTTTTGGCACTTCCGTGTTTAATTTTAAGTGTTTTACTAATTGTAAAAACTGCGATTCTGTTTTATAATTGTATTGCTGGTAATTACCTTGAGATCAAGGGGGTATGCTCCGAAGTGGAAAAAACTCCTTTCAGAAGACGGATTAAGTCAATTACAATAAAGGCAGAAGATAAGAAACTGAAGCTCAATGCTCATTACAGTATAAAGAATATAAGTATTGGAGATGCTATAACCGTGTACATATCCAAAAAGTCACCGTTATATAATCAGAACGGTACTTACATAGCTAATGAGTTTTATGGAGTTTCTGTTGATAAGGAGGAGTAGAATTTGGATATTAGCAAAGAAAAGTTACTTGAGACGCTTGATGACATACGCAAGCTTATCACCGAAAGTGAAAAGCCTGATGGTAGTCTTGGAATAGATATGACGCGAGCAATGGTCGTACTTGATTTTGCAAAAACAGAGATTGAAAAAACAATTTCTGTATAATTTTTCGCAGTGGATTGACTAATTCCAATTAGTATGCTATAATAATTATATAAGTTTCAAGGTTTCCACAGAGAAATCACAGTTTTCCAAGTTTACAAAGTGTCAATGAGCACATTCGTGCTTTTTGGCACTTTTTTTATTTTCTGGATTTCTCCCCGTTTACGGGTTGAAATATATTAATTATTTTATAGCAGGTAATCCCTGCAAGGAAGGAGTTTTTCTCATGTTGAAAGTATTCTCAACAAACGTCGTTATCTCAAAGGGATACGACAACAACCCGGCACTCAAGTTCTTTAAGGACGAAAGTACCAACACAAGGAGCGTAAGATTCCGTATTGGTAAAAAGATCTACGACTCGCGTGCCGAAAACAATGCCCGCTGGCTCAATTACACCGTCAAGGCGTACAATGGATTGTGCGACCGCATTGAGAAGATGAACCTTGAAGAAGGTGCATTTATCAATATCCTCGGAAGACTTGACGAAGAAAGCTGGACCGACAATGACGGAAATCCGAAAACTGCTACTGTTATCATTCTTGATGACATTGAGTATGCAGGTGCAGGAAAACCGAAGGATGGTTCCGCAAACAAGAATGGTCAGAACGGCAACACTGGCAATGCAAATGCCCCCGCAGCTTCCGGTACTCCCGGTCAGGATGCTACACCTACCGACAATAATTTTACTGGTTTCCAGAATTTCGGTGGCAGTGGCGGAATGTTCGACGAGAACTAATAAGGAGCTAAAGTGAAATCCGGCGTGAATTAAGCGCACATGAGTTTCTATCAACGGACTTGTGTGCGCTTTTTTGCGTCTATAAGGAGGTATTTGTATGACTAACGAAAACTTTGTCCTCATGACCGATGAGGAAAAGAACCTAAAGCTCAAGAACGCTCTTTTAGAAAAGTCGGATAACTGTCTTACTGAGGAAGAACTTAAAATCATCATGGTTCATATTTCTCTCAACAAGCAGTATGTTATCAGGACATATAATGAGCCAATGAGCTTTCTCACAACTCTCGCTTCATCTGATGGTCATGACAGCCAGACACTTCTCGGCAGTGCGCTTGCAGGAACACTTGGTATGTCAATGGCAATGTTTGATGATGCAAATTCTGCTGCAGTTATCACAAAATCGAACCGAGACGGAAAAAGCGTGTATGTTATTCATGTGTATATTCCGTTATCCAGAACCCAAAGGAGAAATGCGATATGAGAGTACCCGGCGGAAAAGGATTTATTGTAAGAGAAGTTTTATTGCTCATGGGTTCACTTGCACTTATTGTTTTAATGTGCAGATTGTGGCCGATACTGCTTCTTATGATTATCGGATTGTTTGTAGCGATGATTGTGTTGCTTTTCAAAGCAACAGCAGAACCCAAACCTGTTGAACCCAAGCCGATTCCGGTATCACCAAAAGAACCGGCACGCATCCCCACTCAAAACGATGTATTGGCTCTTGCTTATTCTGTCATACTCAGACGCGTAACAGAGCTTGTACACGAGAAGTATCCGCAGGCACGCTGGATCTTTGAGTCATCAAATGCCCGTAGTCTTATAGAAAACGGAGATGATGTTTACATCCTGCTAAATCGTGCAGGCGGTTATAACCGTGCAAGGATAGTGATTGTTAATCTGCAGGTTACTGATGTGATTTTCGGTGAACCTGAGACCAATGTTCCTGTTGATGACACGGATGTGGATGATTTGGACGACGCAGACGAAGAGTTACCGGAAAACTATGAACTGATTGCTTTTGAATGGGTTGAGGCACATATTATGGAGCTTAATACCCGTTGTAATGAAGCACTTGGCGAAGGCAAGAATTTTGTCCTCATAACAGCGGATGAACTTCCAGTAAAAGAAAGCTGGATTGATGTGTGTAAGCAGCTTCAGAAGAACGAAATCGAAAATCTTGAATGTGTTCCAGATGGAATACAGATTAATCTCACGCAGTAAAATGCAGAAAGGAAATTACAATGAGCAATATCACGAATGTTTTTAATTTTAGCCGACCGTTACCTGAACCTTTTGACACCCTGAAAAGCAAGAAAATCAAGGTTTCTTCAAGATATGGTGACGGAACGCAATCAACCTTATGTGCCTCCATCGTAAAGGCAGTTAATGCAGCATGTGCTTGTATGAATCGCAGTGGCGAAGGTGCCTATGGCACTCTTGATGCAAAAGGAATTGCCGAATATTCATCATCAAATTCACCTGAAGAGTTTCATATCGTAGTGTATGACAGCACGAACGGTACGATTCTCGCGAGTGTATATGACAAAAGTACAGAAGTAATTGAGTCTTATGTCGCACACAACTCAGCCAGAGATGGTGCAGCTATTATAATGGCTATGCTTCCTGCGCTTTTAGTAGATGATGAGTTTAAGGAAAATTTCGATGCGTATTACGATCAGTTCCTTGTGGGTTATACGGACATGACAGCAACTACTAATGCGATGGCGTATATGTGTGATAATGCGTACAGGCGTATCAAAGACGATGGTTGTTCCGCGCATGTGCCTTTGGAAATTGACAAGTCCGGCAATATCATGCGAGTTGCACGCAGCCACATTGATTCAGGTAGTTTTACACCTCATGCAGTACTTGCGGGTGAATTTACCATTTTCGGTTCAACGGGACCTGCACCTATCAAAAAGGCAAGCACCTTTATTGAGCATACTGATTTTGTAAGCAAATACACATTAAATACTTCAAGGGTACTTTCACCCGAAGAAGAATTGATGGTTCCAAAGCTTCCTGAATGGTATATCATACCTCCGGAGGTTGTGGATATTTGCAAACACGCTCAATGCACCACAGGAAAATCCATGCAGATGAGAAACTTTCTCTTGCGCGGACCTGCAGGTACAGGTAAAACTATGGGTGCTAAAGCTGTTGCTGCGGGACTCGGTCTTCCGTATAAGAAATACACTTGCTCGGCTGGAACGGAAATCTACGATTTTATCGGTCAGATATTCCCGGATGCAGAAGCAAGCTCTACGGGAGATGCACAGCTTGACCGTGAACGCCAGCAGTTGAAGGCTATGGGTGGTATCAACTACGCTAATGTAGCAAAGCTTATGAACCTACCTGATTTGGATGATATGGACTATGATCCTCAAGGTGTATATAAAGCACTGACAGGACAGGACAAACCTACTGCATCCACACAGGATTGTATGCGAATTGTGCTTAATAAGGTTACTGATAAAATCAAGGAACTTTCAAAGCGCGATGAAACAAGCAATTCACAAGGACAGAGCTTTACCTATGTTGAAACTGATTTTCTTATGGCGCTGAAAAACGGATATGTTGTTGAGGTTCAGGAGCCTACCACGATTATGCAACCCGGTGTTTTGGTTGGTCTTAACTCTCTCTTGGAGCAGACCGGTTCTATAACTCTTCCAACGGGTGAAGTCATTGAACGACATCCTGATGCAGTTGTTATAGTAACAACAAACATCAGTTACGAGGGTTGTCGTGGCATGAACCAGTCCGTTATTGACAGAATGAGTCTGGTGTGTGATGTTGAAGCACCGTCTCCCGATGTTATGATCCAACGTGCAATGAGTGTTACAGGTGCTACCGATGAATACCAGGTAAGCCAGATGGTTCAGGTTGTAAATGACCTTGCAGAATACTGCAGAACACATGGAGTGACCGATGGTTCGTATGGTATGCGAAGCCTTATCGACTGGATTGAAAGCAGTGCAATTACCAATAATGTCTATGAATCGGCATTATACACTATCATCAGCAAAGCCACCACGGATGAACTTGAACGTGAGGCAATGATAACATCTGTGCTTGAGCCTATATTTGCTCCACCGAGGAAAAAGGCCACAGCATAAATTCTTTGAAAGGAGGTTAACCCTATAATGGCAAGGGTGAATCACAAATTAGTCAAACAACGCTTGAATGAAAAGCGTAGTAAAATAACAGATCGTCAATTCTTCACGTCCCGTCTTCTGGCGGGACACTTTGAAGATATGGCGGCGGCACAGACGCGGCGGTATAAATATAACCGCCGTGTTCACGTTAATCTGGTATGGGAGCCTGACAGTCCACTGACCGCAATGACAAACAACAGAGTTATTATTATCAATTGCGGTCATAAGTTCATTACTAAAGTCAGAGGGCGCGAAAACCGCTACCAAGTAGTATGCGGTTTCTTCGCTCACGAGCTTGGACATGTTCTTTATACAGACTTTCTTGCTCAGCAAACACATCTTAATTTGCTTGGTCAGGAAAAATGGTTCCCAGAAAAACCAATCCTGAAGACAAGCGCAGACATAAGGAACGAAGTTGGTGTTTGGGACTATGCGCTTTATAGTAAGGAAGCTATGGAAACTCTTCAATACATTGCGGCAGAAATCAGTAATATAATCGAAGACGGGTATATCGAAGACCGAATGCTCTTAAATTTCCCCGGCACGCTTAAATACGGTTTGGAAAGCCTCAGAGAGATACATTTTGAGCAGATGCCTACTGTAACACAGCTAATTGAGGAAGAAAACGATGGCAAAAGACATATCTTTGAGAGCATTATGCAGAATATATTGTCTTATGTTAAATTCGGTGAAATAAAATACGGTGATGAACCGCTCAACGATGAGCGAATTAAAACCGTTTTTGACCTTATCCTTGACATAGACAACGCTCTTATGAGTAATTCTGCAAAAGATAGGTTAAGAGTTACCAACTACATTATTGTACATTGCTGGAGATACATCGAAGATTATCTAATAGAATGCCAGAAACGTCGTGATGAAGCTACTGCTTCAGGTTCTTCAAGCACTCTTTCAGAGATTCTTTCAGGTATGCTTGGTGGTATGCCGGGTGGCTCTGCGATTGGTACTGGCGACAGCACTCCTGTTGCCCAGGCTTCAGGTGGCACCGGTAATACCGCAACGTCGCTCAAACGTGCAAAAACCAAAGCTGATGCAGGAAAATCTGAGGAAAGCAATGAAGCTGCGGGCTCTGAAAATAGTGCCGGTGGCGAAAACGCTTCTTCCCAGACTGAAACTGAAAATGAAAAAAGTCAGTCTGAGTCTGGAGGTGAGCTTCCTGAAGGAAAAGTAGAAGACGGTCTTGATCCGTTGGGCGGTTGTATGAATGACGGTTCAAAGCAGGATGTTAGTGCCTCTGAAGGTGGACGAATTCCATACCACCAAACAGACACAGTTTCTACACCTGAAGGCGGAACTGTTGAATACGACATGGAATATCAGCGCCAGAAATATGATAAAGCAGCATCAGACATTGAAAGACTTCTTGATAAAATGGCAGAAAAAGCGGCTTGTGAAGAGCTTGAAAATGCCAGAATCAAAGAACTTCGTGATGTGGCTCAAAACATTTCATACGGCGATATTCACAGCGGTGTCGGCATTCGTGTCAACCGTATCAATTCTGTTGATGAAGACCTTGTAGATCAGTTTAATGAAATAGCAGCTCCATTGCTTGCTATCTCAAAACAACTGAAAAGGAGTATTATGCGGCAGTTTGATGATTACAGACGCGGTGGAAAACAAACCGGGCTTATGATGGGACGAAGGCTCGAAGTCAGAGCATTGCCCCGTAATGATGGCAAGGTTTTTTCTAAAAACGCACTTCCAAACGAAATTCCTGAATTATCAGTAGGACTCCTGCTTGATGAATCTGGTTCGATGGGTTGCGCTGACCGTTGTACTTATGCAAGAGCCGCCGCTATCATCCTACATGATTTCTGTGAAAGCCTTGATATTCCGGTTATGATTTATGGCCATTCTACAAGTGGTAATGACGTTCATCTGCATTCTTATGCTGAATTTGACGGCTTTGATAATGATGATAAATACCGTTTGATGGATATTCATGCCAGAGGAAGTAACCGAGACGGTGCTGCACTCAGGTTTGTAGCTGAGCGACTGTCCAAGCGGTCTGAGGATGTGAAAATTCTCATACTGGTTTCGGATGGTCAACCTGCACATTCAGGATACAGTGGTACCGCCGCCGAAGAAGACCTTCGCGGAATTAAACAGGAATACCAACGCAAAGGTATTTTATTTGTTGCTGCAGCCATTGGAGATGACAAGGAAAACATCGAAAGAATTTACGGTAACTCTTTTATGGACATAACCGATCTTTCACAGCTCCCCATAAAGCTGACATCAATAATCAAGAAACACTTACAGTTTTAATATAGAACAGTTGCCCATTTGTGGGTAAATAAAAGGACCTTACGGGCAACTGCTTATCTGCTGTTGCCCGTGGTGTGTCCATCACGAGAGGAGATTTATTTATGCATTTTACTACATTGGTAACAGTAGAAGTTCCCAAATTAGAACCTAACGCCATTGTTGATTTGTTTATAGAAAAACAAATAGAGCAGCTTGAATCAAAACAAGCTACATCTACCGAAAGAGATATAATGCTTGATATAGAAATCAGGCGTTTAAGAGGTCTCAAAACTGAATTTGCAAGGTGTGTTGAGGTTCTTATGTACAACAAAATGGAACCGTATAATGAACAAACTGAGGATACGAGATATTTGGAGTTTGAGGATGAAACAGAGGAATTAAGAAGGCAGTATGAAACAGAATGTACTGATTGCATAAAGCTGCCTAACGGTTCAATTCTTCCTGCAGACTGCAGAATTCTTCGACATAAGTTTTGTATTCATGATGACGGAAAGGTATATCAGAAGAATTTCGGTCAGCTCAAGCATGATAAGCGTTCTAAGAAAGCTAAAAAGATGACCGCAATCTTGAAATACCCATATAAAAAGTTGTACAAATCCTTTGAAGAGTTTGCTGAAAAAGGCAAAGGTTTCACATATAACGAGCATTTCGGTGGATACGGATATACCTATAATCCCAATGCTTTCTATGATTGGTGTGTTATCGGTGGTCGCTGGCCAAAAATGTTTTTGGTAAAAGATGATTGCGAAGAATATTCCATCGGCGAACGTAGTTGGTGCAATTCAGATAAAGAGTATGAAGCACCAGAAGGCTATCATTGGGTAGCTGCTGCGAGAAAAAAGGATATTCAGTGGCAAGCAATGCACGAATGGGAGATTGAAAGTGCGACAAAAACCTTCTATAAAGTCGAGAATGCCTACAAAACAGGCATTCTTCCCGAAGATTGGCATTGTAAGATTGAAGATAATAAAATCTTTTACTTTGGTGACATCGTGTATATTGAGGGTGAAACTCTTGATGCTTACCTGAAAAGAAAGAATCTCAAATTTAAGTTCAAATATCCACATCTTTCATACGGATTTCTGGACGAAGACGGATACCACGAGCGTGAGGAAGCTTGGCGACATAAAAAAAGCAGAAAACGCTACAACAAGCTCCAAAAGAAATACTACATCGAATGGCGCAGGAAATTGGATGCGTTTGTTGACTCCATACCTGACGAAACCGTCATTGTCGGTGTAGATTGTCACGTATAAGGAGGTGTCTGGAGATGATTTTATTAAACAAGGGTGAAACCTTTCAGTATGATGGCATTACTTACACCATTGGTGAGCAGATTGCGGCTAATAACCAAAGTGAGTATGAGGGGCTTGTCGGTGTGATAGTTGAAATCCGAGACGGAGATGATAAAGAAACCGAAAACGATACCCCTGATATATACTGTCAATTTGATGCTCCGTTGCTTCCTGAAGACATTATGGAATTTGAGAAACGCTTTTCTCAGCTTTATGGTGAAGAAAAAAATATGGAAGATATTGCACTTGATTATGTTGCAATGTCGCCAGAAATGATTTTTTCAACTTCCGAGAAGCGAAAAGGACAGAAGTTGATTACAGTTTATTCGCTTACCGAAGATTGGGCTAACAATGATGAATATGGTTATTCAACAGATTTGTTTGCAAGCCGTGATGAAGCTATCCGCGAATTTAAGCTACGGCTTGGTATCGAAGCTAACAATGGTATAATTGCCGATCTTGGATGTAACAGCCAGTTCGTTGAGGAAGGTGGTACAGATTCTTACGAATGTTATGTCAATGGGAGTCATTGCGAATACCACTTCATCATTTCAGTTGAAGAAAAGGAATTATGTCTTTCTGATGCGTTTATGGAAATTGTTGCGGATATAAAAATTGATGAAGCACGCATTGCTGACTTTATCAAGCAAATTGAGCCTTGGGAGGAGCTAAAACATCTCTCAGATGAACAGTACCAGATGCTTATTAATGATCCGAATTTGCCTGAGTATATCAGCGACGCTTTGGACAAAAACGACTGTTTCCATTCTTCGTATTGGGAAAGCATTTCTGAAATAGGACATCGGTTAGTTGATAAAGCTGTTTCGATGGCAAAAGGAGCTGATAGTAATGCAAATCCCGAAAACCTGTCTTCATAAGCATCGTGTTGAGCAGTACGGAGATTACTGCAGGACAAGCCTATTCTTTATTTCATACGGGACAACATTAACCTGTATGGACTGCCAGAAAACATATACATATCGCAGTCTGAGGTTAAATATGCATCCCGTTAAATACATAAAAAACCGTCGCAAAGAACGGTTGTATCAAGATGAATTACCATTTTAATTAAGGAGGTCCCACTATGACTTTTTTTGATTTTCTACAATTGGTTGGAGGTTTAATATTAGCTTTTGGCTATCTGCCTCAAATCAGACAATTACTTCGCACAAAATCTTGCGGAGATCTTAATCTTAAAACCTACTTGTATCTCACATTGGGTATAGGATTGATGGAAATATACGCAGTTGATTTATCTAAGAACGACTGTGGATATATGTTTTTGGTAACGAATACACTTTCACTAATTCTCGTATCATTAATTTCCACCTTGATTATCAGATACAGGCTTCGTGAGTATAATCGTATCATGAAAGAGCGTAACCCCGATTTGGTTACACATCATGCGTATTATGTTACAAAATGGGAAGACGGCTCAAAGGTTATTACTCCGTGTGAAGTGAATGTCAGAACAAAGGAGATTACGAAAATTTATCGTTCTCCATACGATGTTGATTCGACACTGGAATCAGAAGCACTTCTGCTATATGATACTGAATATGAAGTTTATTCCGAAGAACAATGCACCACAAAACGCACGGCAAACATAGAAGACAATTGGGTTCCGTGGTAATTCTGGGGGTGACATTTATGGATTTTATTTGGATAATTCTCTTTTTTATAGGAATGACTCTGTATTGTAGATATCTTTGCAAAATAACCGTTTATTATGTTTTTTACAATGATGATGGAGTGCTGATACCCGGTCTTTTAATTAGGAGACCGCTATGGGATATGACTTTTATTCCGTTTGAACGTGGTTGCGGTTTTGATATGCAGAAGATTTACAGACGTACACGACATCTCATTACGCCCATGGAGGGAAAGAAAAATGAGTAACAGTCGTAAATTAACCAGTATCGTGTCATACCCGGAACGTGGTGAAGGTGGTAACAACCGTTATCGCGGAAATTGTTCTCCGAAGCTTATTGAGGACCTGATAGGATTCTTTAAGCCCGTTGAAATCTGCGATTATATGTGCGGTAGCGGTACAACGAAAGCTGCTGCAGATAAATGCGGTATCAAAAGCCGTCTTTATGATTTGCACAGTGGGTTTGACATTATGAATTGTGAAATTCAGGAACGCCCTGAGTTTATCTTTTGGCATCCTCCATACTGGGATATTATAAAATACTCGGATGTTATGTATAAAGCATCTGATGTTGAAAATCGGTATGGATATAACCCGATGCAGTTTGATTTGTCCAGGATACAGGATTGGGAAAGCTTCGTTGAAGCAATGAATTACGCTATGATGAAGCAGTTTTCATCTCTTGAAAAAGGTGGTCGTATGGCAGTCCTTATGGGAGATATAAAGAAAAAAGGAAAACTGTACAGTATGCTGTCTGAGATAGTTAAGCCGGGCTCTCTTGAGAATATCATTATAAAAGCCCAGCATAATTGTTTTTCGGACAACACCAATTACAGTGGTTCTTTTATCCCGATTCTGCATGAATACGTGATGATAGTTCGCAAGGATAACTCTCTTATTATTCCGGTTATTGCTGCAAAGCAGTTTATTACCGATATGCGAGATATAAAAGAAGCATCATGGAAAGACGTTGTTGCCTCGGTTCTTGAGGAGTGTACATCTGAAGTTCCGCTTTCATATCTATACGAACAGATCGAAAATCACGAAAAGACAAAATCGAATAAATGGTGGAAAGAAAAAATCCGCCAAACCTTGCAATGCAATCCTGCGCACTTTCTTCATACCGGTCGCGGTATGTGGAAACTTAACAGGAGTGCGGCATAGTCATATTAAGGGGTGTTACTACGGTAGCACCTCTTTTGTTTTAGAACTTTGTATGTAAACAAAATGCCCTTTCTTATCCAAATGGATTGACTATTGTGAAAATTTCTGATATAATACTTATATAAGTTTCAAGGTTTCCATAGAGAAATCACAGTTATCAGAGTTTACACAGTGTCATTTGCGCTATGCGCGGATGGCACTTTTTTGTTTTCTCGCCAAATATTTTGGACACAGGCCAACATCACCTTCGGGTTTTGTTGGCTTTTGTTATATTATCACAGGCGAAAGCCTACAAAGAAAGGAGCATTTCTATGCTACAATGTCAAGATGGTTTTTACACCACGTTCAGTTCCTATCCTACGATGAGGGACTACCACGAGAAACAGTCGAAGGACAGCCAGTGGGTTCGCTGCAAAGTAAATGAATTGCAGATTGAACCGCTTGATGCTAACTCTCCGCTGTATTCTTGTTCGTTACCGATGGCGCCCGGAGTCACGCGAGATGCGGTTGACGATACGGCGGAAAATCTCGGTCTGGCTATGGATATTGACGGTGCAGTTTATCCTATCCGTACCACAGCCTACAAAAGTCTGCTCGACAGAGCAAAAATCGGAGGAACCGTACTTCCGAAACTCAGCCGTAAGGTGTTATCTGATGTTTTGAACGAATGCCTGAAGCTTTATCCCTCGGATGCTCTTATACTCATAAGAGATGAAAAGGTATCTGCTGTTCACTCCGGTGATGCGGTAGATTATTCCGTACTTCCGATTGATGAGCTTCTACTGACACTTCAAAATACATTGGATGCACGCTTCCCCGGAAACGAGTTTGAATGCGGTTATTCTGATCATTCACTTACCAGTGCATCATGGACTATGCCAAACCAAAAAGATGACCTGGTTGGTAACTACGCAAAGCACCTTGATTCTATAGGTAAATCTTACCTTGCAAAGAACCTTGTTCCGGGCATCAGATTTATGACCTCGGATACAGGTGTTGCATCTGCAAAGGTATCGGCTTTACTTATGGGCGGACAGTATCCAATTCATATTGGAAGCTGTATTGCGGTTGACCACAGACATCAATCTAAGGTTGAGGATTTTACCAAAGCTCTCGACCAACTCTTTGCCCAGTTTGGTGACTCGATTGCAAAGCTTCAGAAGCTCACTGAAATTACACTTACATATCCGGTTAATGCAATGACAAGGATTTGCAAGAAACTCAGTATGCCGAAGAAAGCAGCTGTTGGAGCAATCCAGATGTTTGAAATGTCATACGGTGGCGGTCCTGCTACAGCTCATGATGTATTTATGGCTATGCAGGAAATAATGTTCCTTCTGAAAACGGAGAATACTCCCGAAAGTAAGCTTTTGTTTATCGAAGAGAACCTTGCCAGAACTCTGTCATTTGACTGGGAGCAGTATGACCTTGCTAAGGCGGTGAGTTACTGATGGCAGCACCGAATATCCTGTGTGACACTGCCGGTATGGACAGACCGACCTGGCTTGCTGCGCGTATGCACGGTCCCAAAGGCGATATACCTTATACTGTCGGTGGCAGCGATGTTGCAGCGATTTTTGGTGTATCACCATGGACAACACCTCTTGAATTATGGATGATAAAAAAAGGCAGAGCAAAGCCTTCCGTTAAAGCAAATGCGAACCAGTTGGAGATGGGACACTTCCTTGAACCGATATGTGCTCACTTTTATGCTGTTAAAACGGGAAATACCGTAATTGAAGATACCAATATGTATCAGCACGCAGACCATAAATATGCTCTGGCAGACATTGACCGCCGAATTATTCGTGCGAACGATGGCGAACCGGGTGTACTGGAATGTAAAAGCTGTACATATCACAATGCATCCGAATGGGCAAATGATAAATACCCACTGTATTATGAATTTCAGCTCAGGTATTATCTTGCAGTTCTGGATTTGGGCTTCGGAGATTTTTCTGCGTTATGGGGCAATAACCCTGATAACGATATGGCAATGCCCGGACTTGTCCGTGATAAAGCCAAAGAAGATATGATCTTTGAAAAGCTTGATGAATGGATATGGAGCCTTGAGCATGACAAACCGCCCAAAATGGACAGCATTGCACCTAAGCTCGCACTTGAATCTCTGGCAAGGATTTACGGGGCAAGCGATCCGACTCTTCCTACTATTGATTTATCACCAAAGTATGAGAGTCATGCACGTCGTATTCTTACTCTGCAGAATGAAATTGCACTGTGTAGGGACGACATCAAAAAATACGAAAAGGAGATTGAGGCACATTCAGTGCGAATCGCGGAATTAATGAAAAAGCATGAACACGGTGTTATGGAAACAACCACCGATAAAATACTCATTGATTTTGCAACTAAAACATCTACACGAACAGACACGACACTGCTCAAGAAAAAGTACCCAACCATACACAGCGAGTTGGTTACAACAACTGAAAGCAGAAAATTAAAACTGTCTGTCCAACCTTTATAGGAGGAAATGAACATTATGAATAATTGTATCTTTACTGACGGATGGGAAAACCGTCTTAATGAGCAGATGCTAACCTATAACCGTTGTAAAAAGAAGGCTTATATCTGTTCTCCTCTTGGAGCTTCAAGCAAAGAACAGGTATTGCAGAACATGCAGGATGCAAAGGCGTATATGTATTACGCATCCGAAATTCTCGGATGTATTGCAAGAGCACCTCATGCGTATCTTCCGGCACTTCTCTGCGATAAAGTACCTGCAGAACGTGCATTGGCTCTTGAGTTCGGATTAAAGCTTCTTGAACAGTGCGAAATTCTTTTGGTTTGCGGCGACCGTATCAGCGATGGAATGTTATCAGAAATTGTTAAGGCAGCCAAGCTGAATATGAATATACTCGTCTTCGATGACGATGTATATGCGCAGGCAAAGAAAATCGTAACTACAAACGGTGGCGATAAATCAATTGTTTCCCTCGACAGAAACCATCCGATGTTGGCATGTAATGTACGCTTACGCGGGATCGGCGGTGATGTGACTTGAAAAGGTTCTATCATCCTATTGATATGCGCTCAAGAAAAGCAATGACGGATTTCCTTACCAAACATTTTCGCTATTTTACTGCGAACTCCTGGAATGGATCACAATCGTATGCTTGTAATCTCAAAATAACAAGGCTCGGTCTTGACTCTGAGATAGTTAACAAGCTCTTCGATATGATTCAGGTTCAGGAGTTTTTTTATGGGATAAAAGACCTCATAAATGAGTTCAACAGCGAACACAATTACCTGTGGCAAGCGGGCATGAACGGCAGAAACGGTGGTTATCTGGTCCTTTATCAAGGAACGGCAACTGTATCCGAATATAAATCGTTCTGCATCGCTTGCGGGCAGAAAAACTACAAGAGCGTAAAAGAAACCGGTAATATCTGTGGAAGATGCAGAACACCCAACCGTGTTGACGTTACGACACCTTCTCTTAATATCTCTGTGTATCCAGGACGCGGAACCGATGATGGTGAAGACTTTGAAGACTGGGACATTGATGATATAAGAGCACGTGTCAGACTGGTTCAGGAACTCGACAAGCTTGCTGATTCCATCGTTGATTATGCTCTTGACTGTGCTAACAATTATACCGTTGAGGATGAGGAGATATTTATTCCCCAGACTCAAAAGGTACTCGTACCTATCGCTTAACGAAAGGAGAAATGATATGTTATGTCAGTTTAGCAGGTTAGTTTACCCCAGCAATGTCGGAAATATCACTCCCGGCAGTTATATGGTGGCAGTTTATACGCCCTGCGAAAAGGTTCTTGACAGTGCTGGAAATTCCGTAACACAGGTTAAAGCAGTCGGTTACTCGCTTCCTGTTTCGGATAAAATTCGGTACGATATGAAAGGTCAATGGAGCAAAAATTCAAAGCACGGACTTCAGTTTGAGGTCGAAACCTATGAGGAAGTGATTAAGCCAACCAAGGAAGGCATTATTGCTTATCTCTCGTCAGGTCAGATTAAAGGTATAGGACCTAAGCTTGCTGAAAGAATATTCGCAGCATTTGGTCTGGAAACCCTTGATGTGCTGGACCAGGCTCCGGAGAAACTTATCAAAATTTCAGGTATCAGCGAATCCAAACTCAAAAAGATCTGCGATTCTTACCTTGCAAACCGGGGTGCCAGAGATGTAATTGCGTTTTTGACTCCTTACGGTATCACACCAAACCGAGCTGTGAAGCTTTATAAGGAATACGGTAAAGATGCTATCAAGATTGTTCAGGAGCATCCGTACCGTCTATGTGAACTTGCAGGTATTGGATTTAAGACAGCAGACAAAATTGCAATGAGTATGGGCTTTGATACAATGTGCCCCGAAAGAATATCTGAAGGGATTTTATACACACTGACCGATGCAGAAACAAGAGGTCATTTGTGTATTGAAAAAGACGATTTTATCAAAGAATGCTTAAAGACACTTGAAACACCTGAGCTTACGGCAGGAATTGTCGGCAAATATGCAAATGAGCTTATAAGCAATCAGAGAATCTGCGTATATGATGATTGTCTGTACAGTGGCAGAACTTATATTGCTGAAAAGGTTCTTGCTATTTACCTTGAAAGACAGCTTGCCATGCAAAAGAAGTTTCGGTATGACAATCTGGATGCGGAACTGGACAAAGAGGAAAAGTTACTTAAAATCAGGTTTGCTCCTGAACAGCGTGAGGCAGTAAAAACTGCTCTTACCAACGGCATCTCCATTATTACAGGCGGTCCCGGTACAGGAAAAACTTCGATTCAGCGTGCTATCCTTGATATTTACAGCCACAACAATCCAAAAAACATCATTTGTTGCTGTGCTCCCACAGGTCGTGCAGCAAGGCGTATGGAGGAATCTACCGGATATGACTCATCCACTGTGCATAAGGCACTTTGCTTAATGGCCGGTGAAGATGGTGAATACGGCAGTCCTGAAAACATTGATGCAGACCTTGTTCTTATTGATGAGACTTCTATGCTGGATATATATTTGTCTGGTAACTTGTTCTCAGCATTAAAACCGGGCACACAAGTGATTTTTGTTGGTGATGCAGACCAGTTACCCTCTGTTGGTCCAGGAGCCGTTCTGAACGAAATGATAGGCTGTGGACGCATACCTACCGTAAGACTGGAAAAGGTGTTCAGACAGTCAGCAGGCAGTCGCATTGCTACTAACGCAAAACTTATCAAGCAGAACAATGTCGGGCTTGAGTATGGTGATGACTTCCAATTCATTGATTCGAGCGATATTACTGTTTCGGCAGACCTCATTGCTCAGATGTATGTTGAGGAAGTCGGGAAATATGGTGTAGATAATGTCGCACTGCTTACTCCGTTCAGGCAACGAACCGAAACGGGTGCCAATGCTCTTAATGAGAAAATCCGTGATATTATCAATCCATGTTCACCTGATAAACCTGAGATTACCCACGGAAGAAGACTATTCCGTCAGGGTGATAAGGTAATGCAGATTAAAAACCGTGATGATGTCAATAACGGAGATATTGGGTACATTACCCGTATTGAAAGTTGTGCCGGTGATACAACCGCATATATTGACTTTGGTGATGGCAGAGTTAAGGAATACGATTCCACCGAGCTTGACCTTATAGACCTCGGTTATGCTTCTACCATACATAAGGCTCAAGGTGCGGAATATAAGTCGGTTATCATCAATCTGCAGAAGGCACACTATGTTATGCTTACAAGACCGCTTGTTTATACGGCAGTAACCCGTGGTAAAGAACGTGTTATATTTGTCGGTGACCGAAAGGCATTATGTACTGCTATCAAACGCACGGATACAGAAAAACGAGGCACACGCCTTGCAAAAAGAATTCGTGAATATTCAAAATCTTAGCTCTTGAAAGGAGAATTACAATGGCTTCTATTTTATCTCAACTTCTGAAAAAACAGGCAGATATAAAGGAACAGATTGCAGCAAACAGTCTTCCGCTTGATGAACTGCTTGTTATGCAGGAACTTAACTATCGTATCGGTGTCTTGGAAACGTTCCAGTCGCTTGTGAAGACGGCGCCAATTTCAACAGACATATCGGTACTGGGACAGCACTACAATATTTTTGATGTTTCTCTTCGTTATCTTTTGAAAGACCATAAATTCGGTATTGCTACCGATGATAACGGGAAAAAGAGACGCGAAACTGCAGAGAAGGCTGTTATGGATGTTATTTCTGCCAATCAGAAGAAGTTTACCAGTTTCGTTGCAGAAACGCAGGATCAGTATAAAAGGTATATTTCGGAATGTGCCAACACGGTGTTACCGATGTGGCTGCAGTTCAGAGAAACCTATATAACAATAAATTTACAGGAGGCTTAAATTATGAGTCAGAACAACTCGAATGACAAAAAAGCGGCTATGATGCCGTACATAGAGGATATAAACAAGGTTGAAGGATTTGATCCTACACCTTTCGCAGTAGAATATGCAGACCTCAAATCCGGAGAAACACGAAAAAGACTTCCGGTTGTAATACGAATAGCGTTATTCAGGATGAAATATCTTCAGGGTAAAATTGCAGTACAGGCACAACCAGTAAACGGTGGCTTTGTTGCAACTGCGAGAATTTACCCGAACTACAAAGATGCGCCGGATGAATTTCTTGCCGAAGCATCAGCATTCAGAAGCCCTCTTCCTGATAAACCGTCCGTATCTCCCCGTGAATGGGCACAGACAGCAGCAGTCGGCGTTGCACTGCGTAATGCAGGTTTCGGTGTTCAGTTTGATGTTGCAGGAGAAGATGTCGTTGAAACAATGGGAGACGATATAAACCTTACTCCAAATACGACAACAGAAACCACTGTACCTGCATCTGAGACAGTTGCTCCCGGTACGGTAAGTGCAGAAAACTCTGTAAATACGGATGAAGAATACACAGTTGATCCAACCTTTACCGATGCAGCTCCAAAAGAGTTGTCCCTTGAGGAAAGGGTTGAGGAAGCAATGAAGGTTCCTTGTCCGATTACAAAGCATAACGGAAAATCGCTTGGTGAAGTCTTACGGGAAGACCAGAACGCTATTGTATGGATAGCTACAAAGTTCAGCGGTGATGAAAAAATAAAAGAAGCCGCACAGCTTATATGCGACTATGCAATGGCTAAGACTCAGGAAGCAGCCAATGAATAACAAACCCAGTGAATCAGGGGGTGGTCACAGGCCATCTCCAGAAAGGAGGCTGTATGGAGAAATTTCATATTACGGATGTAATATCATTGCTCGGTTTACCGATGCCGTCAAACGGACGAAGTTCGTACTATATTCAGTGTCCGTGTTGCGATGATTCGCCACGAAATAAGCATCTTAACATTAATGTGAAGAAAGATGTTTACAGATGTCCGAGATGTGGTATTTACGGTGGAATTTTCGACTTATATGCGTTATATACAAATACTCCGAGAGACAAAGTCCATAAAGAACTTCTCAAAAGGCTTGGTTCTCCCGAAAAAGTCGAACGCAAGAAAAAGACAGTTATACCAACTCCCGTTATTGACTGTCCTGTCACGGATATTGAAGCTCGTCATGCGACATACACTGCGCTATTGACAAAACTATCTCTTGCGCAGGACCACAGGCAAAATCTTATAAATCGTGGACTCAGTGATGAAAACATTGTGAAGCTTGGATATAAGACGACTCCTGTTGTCGGTATGACAGCTATCGCCAAACAGCTTCAGTCTGAGGGATGTTATCTTGCAGGTGTGCCCGGTTTCTATCGTACTTCTGCCGGGGAATGGTCTTTTTATCAAAACGAGAGAGGTATTCTCATACCCGTCAGGGATATGCAAGGCAGAATACAAGGTCTTCAAATCCGTAGGGACAACGTTGAAAAGCGTAAATTCCGCTGGGTTTCAAGTACCGATATGAAAGATGGATGCCGTGCTGAAAGCTGGACTCACGTTGTCGGTCCAATAAGACCTATGGCACTACTTACGGAAGGTCCTATGAAAGCAGATGTAATACATACACTGACGGGACTTACAGTTATAGCAGTTCCGGGGGTAAATACGCTGACACAGCTGGAAAAGGCTCTCACTGCTCTGAGAAAAGAAGGTTTAAGCGAAATTATGACAGCCTTTGATATGGATATGGCTACAAACTATTATGTCAGAGATGCTTACAAGAAATTGCTTGAGCTTCTTTCAAATATGAATTTCAAGTACGGAACCTATGTGTGGGATCCAAGGTACAAAGGACTCGATGATTTTATTTGGGAACATTTACTCAAACGTAGAAAATCACAGTAAGCACGAAATGGGGTATGGCATCATGCTATGCCTCATTTTTTATGCTCATTCAACAGCATAAAACGCATTTTTGTTGTAAATACGCATTTTATAATGTGTAATTTATATAGTATAATATGAAATTGGAGGTATTCAAAATGTTAATTTCAATCGACCACGGTAATTCTGCTATTAAAACCGTGAATCACTCTTTCATTTCGGGGTTATCCGAGCATACTGTAAAACCGCCCATCAATGATGAAGTTCTGGAGTATGATGGACGCTACTGGACGCTCAGCAGTAAAAGAATTACATATATGATGGATAAAACCGAAGATGAAAGATACTTTATTCTTACATTGTTCGCCATTGCCAAAGAACTTGAGTCCACAGGACGATATATGCCTGTTGAGTCTGTTGACCTTGCGGTAGGACTCCCGCCGGAACATTACGGTGTCTTAAAGGACCGTTTTGCAAATTACTTCAAAAGAGAAACTGAGGTTCGCTTTGTTTATAATGATAAACCGTACTGCATTGTTATCAATCACGTTATGGTATTCCCGCAGGCTTATGCGGCAGTTATCCCACAGAGCAATTTAATAGTTAATACAATGAGAATGTTTATTGTAGATATTGGCGGATACACTACTGACGTATTGCTTCTTCGTAACGGCAAACCGGACATGCAGTTTTGCCGCAGTCTTGAATCGGGCATTATCACAATGAATAATGAGATTGCCCGTAAGGTTAATATTCTTCACAATATGAATATTGATGATGAACATGTAAGTGCGGTTCTCAGTGGCAAAGAAACAATTCTCCCGCAGGAAGTAAAAGATGCAATCGTTGCAGAAACGAAGGTCCACGCCAAAAGCATTTTGGATCAGCTCCGAGAATTGCAGGTTGACCTGCGTTCTAATCCGGCAATATTTGTTGGTGGCGGAAGCATTTTACTGCGTCCATTCATAGAAAATTCTCCGCTTGTAGCAAAAGCTGAGTTCATTTCTTCAACAAATGCCAATACGATAGGATATGATATGCTTGGACGAATGAAGCTTTCAAAACTTTCCTCTTAGAACAGGAGGATTGTAATGTTCAAGGATGGTAAATATCGGTTTTCGCTTGGCTTTGGCAATGGAACTGAAAAAGAAAGACGTGTCGGAGAATTTCTGGAACGGCTTGGGAATCGTAAGAGCAGTTTGATTGTTGATGTGCTGAGCGAATATATTGACAAGCACCCAGAGCTTGAAAACTCTCAGGGTAAAATTGAGATCAAAATCACGACATCGCCATCTGCTCACAGTAAGGAAGAAATAGAGCAAATGGTACGGGGATTGGTTGCCGAAGCAATATCAAGTATGCAAATGAACGGCAATATGCAATCTGCATCGGGAAGTATTGATGCCGATGTGTTGGATAAAAATGTTGCGATTATGCTTGATAATCTTGACCAATTCTGATATAACCAACAATAAGCCTGTACTACTATTAGTCAGGCTTATTTGTTTTGTCGGTTAAATTTTTTGGTAAAACAATGCTCATATACCACTACTACTGCGTGTTCCCAACCAACCAAGCGCACCGAACTGTCGAAAAATGTAGTATAATATAATTTACACGGAGGAGAAGATTACAGTGGATTATGTAGCATTAGGAAAGAATATAAGAAAATATCGTCTGGCTAAAGGACTTCGTCAGATTGATCTTGCTGCAAAGACAAATTACAGCGACTCCTACATAGGTCAAATAGAAAACAACAGGACAACACCAAGTTTAGAAGCAATTGTTGCAATTGCAAATGTTTTGGAAGTAACTGTTGACCAGTTAATTGTTTCAGACAGTAAATTCCTTGAGAGAATTTATATGAAGGATATTTCCGATAGGATTGAAAAATACTCTCTGGAGCAAAAACTTGTTGTTTGCGATATGATAGTGAGCCTTTTGGATCATTTTGAAAAAGTCTGCTTAAAATAGGAGGTTCCCCAATGACAAGGAGAATTTGCTGAAGGAAAGACAACGTATAACAAAAAAACTGAACATAAATGGACGGCGTTTGTGCTTGTTCATTGCTTTTATTGCGATAAACGGTTATATCTCGCGCAGGTGAGGTATGGCCGTTTTTTGTCTTCTTTTGAGAAAGGGGGTGAATCCAATGTTCTAACAGCTGTGCTTAACTCGTTCTACAATAATATAAAAAAACGCAGCATGCCATCATGGCATGTTGAGCGCCTGTCCTGGTGGTATGCCAAAAAGGAGGCATTTTCATGTACCACCAAAGACAGGGACAAAATGAACCTGATGTCCTTCGGGCAAGGTTCACAAACTGGATTGAAAAACTAATAAAAAACGCAAAGATAGACTATATTCGACAACTGAATAAGGCAGAACCCGAATTTGTTTCTATTGACGAGCTTTTTGAGGATGAACAACTCATAGGCGCTCGTGACGTGGTTATATCTGAAGATAAGGACTCTTTTGACTTTCAGGAAGAAAAGCTTGCAGAGGCCTTTTATAAGCTACCGTTGATGAAACGTAAAATTCTGGAACTTTTATTTATAGAGTGTATTAAGCCGGAGGAGATTGCTTCCCGGCTTAATTGTTCCCCTCAATACGTTTATAACCAAAAGTTTCTTGCACTGAAACAATTGCGCAAGAAGCTTGATAAAGGTGGTGACTGTAAATGACGGGAAAAGACTTTCGTGAATTATTATTGGGAGCCATTGCAGGAAACCATACTGATCTTGAGGGAATTTTGAAGCTGTATGAGCCTTTGATAAATAAGCATAGTCATATTGATGGTATATATGATGAAGACTTACATCAGTACATATTGATTCGTATAGCTTTGAATATTTCAAAATTCATTATTTAATAAGGAAGGACTTTGGAGCAATCCAAGGTCCTTTTTTTGAAAAAATTTTTATAAAGTGATTAGATTTTATAATTTTCACTCGTTATTACCTAATGAAGATATCCCTATCGAACCTTGAAAACTGAATAGCACTTTTTTGATTGTAAGACTGCATGGACGGTTAAAAGTCGTCAGCACGTGAGTTGATACGCCAAGACTGCTATTTTGCACGAGCGAGAAATATCAGACTATAAACCGGTTGTTTGGCAAATCGGGATGCGATGAAACATGTAGTTATAATGATACTTGTGTACGCACCCGGCGGAGAACCCGGCGGAGCTGAGATGCTATGTACGCCAAGCCAAGGGCTGTCAAAAAGGGGCGTTATAACCTATATTAAAAGAAGGAGTGAATATAATGACAACTGAAAAAAAGAGTATAACTCCAAAGCAAGCTTATAAAACAATGTTGACCGAATACCCTGATGTATTGGAAATATGCCACGTTTGTGAAATTTTGAAGATTAATAGAAAAACCGCGTATAAATTGTTTGAGAATAACAAGCTTTCCTGTGTTCGTATCGGACGCAAATATAGGATTGCAAAGATAGATTTAATAAAATATTTATTAGGAAATTAACCCATGTGGACTATTGCATTGTAAAATGACATTTTTTACAGTGTAATATAAATAGGTCAATATAGGGTGTTAATAGATTAAGAAGGAGGATTAGTATGCAACAAGTAGCAGGACACCTACAAGAAAAGAAAGGATATTTTTATGCTGTTTTAAGTTTTAAAGATGTCACTAATAAAAGAAAGACCAAATGGATAGCAACAGGACTGCCTGTTAAAGGAAATAAAAAGAAAGCCGAAGCAGCCTTGGCTGAGATAAGGCGAACTTTTAAGGTTCCAACAGCACCGACTGATGCATCCAGTATGGCTGATATGTTATTTGCGGATTATATGATATATTGGCTTGGCATAATAAAGCAATCGGTAACACTGAATACAATTGCCGGATACAATACGAACATAAAAAGAATAATCGCCCCATATTTCCGAGAATTAAATGTTTCCCTTGGAGATTTGCAACCGAAACACATTCAAGATTTTTATTCAGAACGGTTAAAGGTTGTAAAACCCAATTCGGTTATTCGATACCATGCAAATATTCGTAAGGCTTTAGAGTATGCAGTGAAGATGGACTACATTGCTGTAAATCCGATACACAAGGTTGAAAAGCCGAAGAAAAATTCGTATATCGGTAATTTCTACAGTGTGGAAGAAGTGGAGCGCTTATTTGAGGTTTCAAAAGGAACTTATTTGGAAGTTCCGGTGTTATTAGGAGCATTTTATGGTTTTAGACGAAGTGAGGTAATAGGTCTTAGGTGGAAAGCCATTGATTTTGAGCAGAACACAATAACAGTAAATCACACTATTACGGTTGCTGAGATTGATGGCGAGAGATTTATTGTTCCTGAAGACAGAGCAAAAAACAAATCATCGCTACGCACTATGCCACTTGTTTTACCTGTTAAAGAAAAACTGCTTGCATTGAAGGAACAGCAGAAGCTTTATCAGAAAAAATTCAAAAGCTCTTATAATAAAGAGTATCTTGACTACATCTGCGTGGACGAGATTGGCAATTTGATTATGCCGAATTACATTACTTCAGCATTTCCTACATTATTAAGAAAACATGATCTCAGAAGAATTCGTTTTCACGATTTGAGACACACTTGTGCATCGTTGCTGTTAAAGAATGGTGTATCAATGAAACAAATCCAAGAGTGGTTAGGACATAGCGATTTCTCAACTACGGCAAATATTTATTCTCATTTGGATTATGAATCAAAGATTATGTCGGCAAATGTAATGCTGGAGGCAGTTAATCTTGGGGAGATTGCAAATTAAAAAAGTCGGTTGTAACGCAACTACAACCGACTTTGGCGGACAGGGTGGGATTCGAACCCACGTGCCGCTCACGCGACAAAAGCATTTCGAGTGCTCCCCGTTATGACCGCTTCGATACCTGTCCTCATATATATTCACTCTCTGTAGTTCATGGAAAAAGGAGAGAACTACAGGAGAGAACAAACAAAATTATTAAATTGTCAAATTTTCAAAAACCCTTATTTTATCGGGGTTTACGAGCAGTTCTGATGGTCAGAACGGCACAATATTTCGAATGATTTCGAGTCAGCCCCGTTATGACCACTTCGATACCTGTCCATATACTGACAAACTTAAATAGAACAACGGTTATACAAATTTGTCACAGCTATAAATATACCATAGAATCTTTAGGCGTGTCAATAGATTAGAGAAAAATAATAACCAAAAAGTTATTGTACGCTTATTATATAAAAATGGCTATGAAAATTGAAAAAAATATTTACTTTTAAAAAATTTTATAGTATTATGTATAGTGTAGAATGGTAGAAGTGTATTTTAAGAATCAAAGTAGTATGGAAGGAAGGTAGAGTAATGACACAAACAATAGCAATGGTTGTGCCCGCAGCTTTTGCCGTATCAAAATCAGTGACCGGTAGTGTATGCATGCGCAAAACCTAAACGATGGAAGGCTTTTTGTTAGGCGAAGGAAATATAGAGGTGCAAACTTCTGTATTCGCTTACAGGACTTCCTATTTTTCTGTAGTAGTATTTGCTTTAAGGTATAGTGATTAAAAAATAATACATATAACATATAGATACATAAGGAGTGGCGGTAATGATATGGAATGAAAAAATAGAGTGTGCAGACAGAAGCTTTTTTGAAGAACACACACTCAATCTTATAAAAAAAGAAGTAAAACATGCATATGATAATGTGAAGTTTTATAAAAAAGCACTTGACAGCGTGGGATTAAAGCCTGAAGATATAAAGACTATGGAGGATTTTCAGAAAATCCCGTTCACTGTAAAAACAGATCTTCGCGACAATTATCCGTATGATTTGTTTGCTGTGCCGATGAGTGAAATTGTGCGCATACATGGTTCGTCGGGAACGACAGGTAAGCCAATTATAGTAGGATACACAAAAGATGATATCGATATGTGGTCGGAGTGTATAGCGCGCCTTATCTATATGGCGGGCGGCGGCAAGGATGATGTCGCACAGATATGCTTCGGATATGGTTTGTTTACAGGGGCATTCGGACTTCATCAAGGGCTTGAAAAGGTAGGAGCGACAGTTATACCGATGTCGTCAGGTAATACTCAAAAGCAGATTATGATGATGAAAGACCTTGGCACAACGATATTAGTCGGCACACCTTCCTATGCTATGTACATAGCGGAGGTTATGGAGGAAAACGGATATACACCGAACGATTTTAAACTTCGCATAGGTATGTTTGGCGGCGAGGGTCATACAGAGCAGATGCGCCGTGAGATTGAAAAGCGTCTTGGTATAAAAGCAACGGAAAATTACGGTCTTAGCGAGGTTATGGGGCCTGGTGTATGCGGCGAATGTGAATATCAGGACGGTATGCATATAAATGAGGACCATTTCCTTATAGAGATAATCGATCCGAAAACAGGAAAGGTATTGCCTGACGGCGAGCGTGGCGAGGTTGTTATTACGACGCTTACAAAGCAGGGGATACCGATGCTTCGTTATCGCACACGCGACATATCGTATATAATAGCTGAAAAGTGCAAATGTGGAAGAACGACAAAGCGTCTTGCGAAAATTCAGGGAAGAAGCGACGACATGCTTATTATTAAGGGTGTTAATGTATTCCCGTCACAGGTAGAGAGTGTGCTTGTCGGAATGGACCATATAAGCCCGCATTATCTGCTAGTTGTTACGAAAAAAGGTTATACAGATGCGCTTGAAGTTCGTGTAGAGCTTGCGGACGAGTCACTTCTTGATAAGTTCAGTGCACTTGAAGAGCTTGAAAGAAGTGTTAAGCAAAAACTTCACAGCGTTTTGGGAATAGATGCGAAGATACGACTCGTTGAACCAAAAAGCATAGAACGTTTTGTCGGCAAGGCAAAAAGAGTTCTTGATTTAAGAAATGAAACTGAGAACTGATCAATATATATAGGAGTGAAACACATGAAAAAACTAATGCTCGGTAATGAGGCTGTTGCAAGAGGAGCATATGAGGCAGGAGTAAGAGTTGTTGCGTCATATCCCGGCACGCCAAGTACAGAAATAACAGAGAATATTGCAAAATACGACGAAATATACAGCGAATGGGCGCCAAACGAAAAGGTTGCCGCAGAAGTAGCAATCGGCGCTGCGATTGCAGGCGCACGTGCAATGACATGCATGAAACATGTAGGCGTTAACGTTGCAGCTGACCCGCTTTTTACAGCGAGCTACACAGGCGTAAACGGTGGTCTTGTAATATGTGCTGCAGATGACCAGGGAATGCATTCGTCGCAAAACGAGCAGGACTCAAGAAGAATCGCAATTGCGTCAAAGCTTGCTATGCTTGAGCCTTCGGATAGCTCGGAGTGTAAGGAATTTGTGAAAATGGCGTTTGATATAAGCGAAAAATATGACACGCCTGTAATGATTCGTCTCTCTACAAGAGTGTCACATTCACAAAGTATTGTAGAAGTAGGCGAGAGAGAAGATATCTTGTTAAAGCCATACGAGAAAAATCCTGGCAAATATGTTATGATGCCTGCTATGGCGAAGGCTCGCCATGTAGTAGTTGAAGAACGCATGAAGGCGCTTGAAAAGCTCAGCGAGACACTTGCATGCGAAGAAATTAACAACAATGAGATTGGCGTTATCTGCTGCGGAGCGGCGTATCAGTATGCAAAGGAAGCTCTTGGTGACAAGGTTTCATATTTGAAAATAAACATGGTAAATCCGCTTCCGGTAGAAATATTTAAATCGTTTGCATCGAAGCACAAAAAAGTATATGTCGTTGAAGAGCTTGAGCCGGTAATCGAAACTCACTGCAAAGCATTGGGCATTGAAGTTGTCGGCAAAGAAATTTTTACACTTTTAGGCGAATACACAGCGCCTATGATAGCAAAGGCAATACTTGATATTGATGCACCGAAAATAATAAGTGCAGACGAGCCTACGCCCGTAAGACCGCCTGTAATGTGTCCGGGATGTCCGCACAGAGGAATGTTTTATGTGCTTAAAAAGCTTGGACTTACTGTAAGTGGTGACATCGGTTGCTATACTCTTGGAGCGCTTGCACCGCTACAAAGTCTTGATGCGTGTGTATGTATGGGAGCAAGTGTGGGTATGGCGCACGGTATGGAAAAAGCGAGAGGCGAAGAATTCAGAAAAAAGACGGTTGCTGTTTTAGGTGATTCGACATTTATACATTCGGGAATTACGGGCTTAATTGATGTTGTATACAACAAGGGAAATTCTACTGTGATTATACTCGACAACTCAATTACAGGAATGACGGGACATCAACCGAATCCAACGACAGGATTTACGATTAAGGGTGAGAAAACAAAGCAAGTAAACCTCGTTGCGCTTGCACAGGCAGTCGGTGTAAGTCCTGAAAGAATAAGAATTGCAGACCCGTTTGATTTAGATAATTTTGAAAAGGTTGTAAAGGAAGAAATACAAGCAGACGAGCCATCGGTAATCATATCACAAAGACCGTGTGCGCTTCTCAAAACTGTTAAATACAGCGGATGCTATGAAATAAACGATAAGTGCAAGAAATGCAAAATGTGTCTAAAGCTCGGATGTCCGGCGATATCATTACAGGGCGATAAGGTAATAATCAATCCGGAGCTTTGCAACGGATGCGGACTGTGCAAAAATGTTTGTAAATTTGGTGCTATCGAGAAGGTAGGTGGAAGCGATGAGTAATGTAAAAAGCGTAATGATTGTTGGCGTCGGAGGCCAGGGAACGCTGCTTGCGAGTAGAATTTTAGGAAATGTGGCGATGGCAGAAGGCTTTGACGTAAAGATGAGTGAAGTTCACGGAATGTCACAGCGCGGAGGCAGCGTTGTTACATATGTAAAATACGGCGACAAGGTTTATTCACCTATTATATCTGAAGGCGAGGCTGACATTATTTTATCGTTTGAGGAACTTGAAGCATACAGATGGCTTTCATATCTAAAAGATGGTGGTACACTCGTTGTAAATACACAAAAGATTGACCCGATGCCTGTTATTATAGGAGCGGCAAAGTACCCCGAAAATATTGTGGAAAAACTAAAGGCGAAAGCTGATGGAATAATTAGCGTTGATGCGCTTGCGCTTGCGAATGAAGCAGGAAATAGTAAGGCAGTAAATGTCGTCTTGTTAGGACTTCTTGCAAAAAACAGCGATATTGAAAAGGAAAAATGGGTGCAGGCAGTCAAAGAAACTGTGCCAGCGAAATTTTTAGAAGTCAATTTAAAGGCATTTGAGCTTGGATATAGTGCAAAATAAGGATAAGATTACAGATGGTTTAGCTATAAAAAAAGAGGTGTTAATTTTGGAGAGGTATTGGAACAAAATTGAAGAAACGATGAGCCGCGATGAGATAAGCACGATTCAAAGTGAGAGATTATGCGCACTTGTAAAGAGAGTGTATGAAAATGTAGAACATTATCGCGCAAAGATGGATGAGGCGGGAATTTCGCCATCTGACATAAAGTCGATAGACGATTTATCAAAGCTTCCGTTTACATATAAACAGGATTTGCGCGACACATATCCTTTCGGGCTTTTTGCAACTGATATGGAAGATATTGTGCGCATACATGCATCGAGCGGTACAACAGGAAAGCAGACAGTGGTAGGTTATACAAAAAAAGATATCGATGTATGGAGTACGATAGTAGCAAGAGCGCTCACAGCAGCAGGTGCTACAAGCAAATCGATTGTACAGGTTTCGTATGGTTATGGACTTTTCACGGGCGGACTTGGAGCGCATTATGGCGTTGAAGAGATAGGAGCAACAGTAGTTCCTACGTCCGTAGGAAATACAAAACGTCAGATACAGACTATGCTCGATTATGGTGTAACACATATTTGCTGTACACCATCGTATATGTTATATATTGCAGAAACAATTGAGGAAATGGGACTTAATATAGACGACTTTAAGCTTGAGGCAGGAATATTCGGAGCAGAGCCATGGACAGAACAGATGCGTAAGGAAATCGAATCGCGCATGCACATAAAGGCATACGATATATATGGTCTTAGCGAGATAATGGGACCGGGCGTATCGTATGAATGTAGCTGCCAGGCGGGAATGCACATAAATGAAGATATGTTTATCGCTGAAATTATAGATCCGGATACGGGCGAAGTGCTCGCGCCGGGAAGTATGGGAGAGCTTGTATTTACAACTATCACAAAGGAAGGACTTCCGCTTATAAGATATCGCACTCGTGATATTACATCGCTTAATTATGATGCTTGCGGATGCGGCAGAAGCTTTGTGAGAATGAATAAGCCGCAGGGCAGAAGCGACGATATGCTTATCATAAGAGGTGTAAATGTGTTCCCATCACAGATTGAAGATGTTCTTCTAAAAATCGGACAGACATCGCCGTATTATATGATAATAGTTGACAGAGAAGGAACGCTCGATACGCTTGAAGTGCAGGTTGAGCTTTCGGATGAAATGTTCTCTGATGCGGTTCGCGGAATTGAGGGCCTTGAAAGAAAAATTAAGTCAAACATTGAAAGCACTCTTGGTATTGCTGCAAAGATTAAGCTCGTTGAGCCAAAGAGTTTGCAGCGCAGCGAAGGAAAAGCCGTAAGGGTAATTGACAAAAGAAAAAACAAATAAATTCTGGATTTTATAAAAAGTCATTATATATCAAATAGAAAGAGAGGAAAAAATATGAATATCAAACAGATATCCGTATTTATAGAAAACAAGAAGGGCAGACTTGCTGAAATTACAAAGACTTTGGCCCAAAATGATATTGACATCAGTGCGCTTTCGATTGCCGACACAACGGAATTTGGAATTTTACGTCTTATTGTAAATAAGCCGGAGCTTGCCGAGTCTGTTTTAAAGCAAAAAGGTCTTGCAGTAAAGGCTACCGATGTTATCGCTATAAGCGTTGCAAATCAGCCGGGCGGTCTTGCAGCTGCACTTGAAAAGCTTGACAGTGAGCATATAAGCATTGAATATATGTATGCTTTTGTTGGTGGAACTACAAAAGAAGCGCTTGTCGTTTTACGTGTTGAAGAAGCTGACAAGGCAGTAAAGGTGCTAAAAGAAGGCGGCATAAGCGTTGTTTCAGAGCATGAGGCAGGCATAATCTGATAGCGTTTAAAATTTACAAAGGATTGAATTATAATGACAGCTAATTCATATATAAAAGAAAATTTTGGTATATCACAAAAGGTAATTGACATAGTTGAACAGGCACAAGCGGCAGCAGCCGAGCGATTTAGTGAAATTGAAAAGAATGCGTTTATAAACCAGGCGAAGGTTATGAAGGCGTTTTCGGACAATATGATAGGAGAAGCACATTTTGTTTCTACTACCGGTTATGGTTATAACGACATGGGACGCGAGGCAATCGATCGTGTATATGCGCAGGTGTTCGGCTGTGAAGATGCACTTGTGCGCCATAATATTATATCGGGAACACATGCAATTTCGACGGCGCTTTTTGCCGTTCTTCGTCCGGGCGATACGCTTGTGGCTGTTACAGGAAAACCGTATGACACACTTGAAGAGGTTATAGGTATACGTGGAGGCGGCGACGGTTCGCTGTCTGATTTTGGCGTAAAATATAAGCAGGTTGATTTGCTCGAAGATGGCGGAGCCGATTTTGAAAAAATTAAAGAAGCTCTTGATGAAAATGTTAAGGCAGTTATTTTGCAGCGCTCAAAAGGCTATGAGTGGCGCGATACATTTTCCGTTGCGCAGCTAAATGAGATAATTGATTTTGTTCATTCGATCAGAGAAGATATAGTATGTATTGTCGATAATTGCTACGGCGAATTTGCTGAGACGAGCGAGCCGAGAGGAGATTTGATTGTTGGCTCGCTAATAAAAAATCCAGGTGGCGGCATCGCACAGACAGGTGGTTATATTGCCGGAAAGCAGCGTTTGGTAGAGCTTGCAGCGTACAGACTTACATCGGTTGGTATAGGAAAAGAGTGCGGTGCAACGCTCGGTCAGAACAGAGCGATGCTTAAGGGCTTTTTTATGGCGCCGCATATAGTTGCACAGGCGCTCAAAAGCGCATATCTTTGCAGTGTTGTATTTGACAAATTAGGATTTGAGGTGCGCCCGAAACCGAGCGAGAGCATGGGCGATATTATAACATCTGTAAAGCTTGGATCGGAGCAAAAGGTTGTCGCATTTTGTCAGGGGATACAAAAAGGCGCGCCCGTAGATTCGTTTGTAGAGCCGCAGCCATGGGATATGCCGGGTTATGCCGACAAGGTAATAATGGCAGCAGGAGCATTTGTGCAGGGGTCGTCAATTGAGCTTAGCGCGGATGCACCGATAAAACCGCCATATATTGCATATATTCAGGGCGGTCTTACGTATGAGTCGGCAAAAATAGGTATAATGACAGCGGTGCAGAAGATTATGGACATTATTTAAGTAAAATCAAAAAAACAGTTGATTTTCTAAGGTTATAGTGATATAATGTAGAAAAATTGCTTAAAGACGATGAAAAAGTTAAGTAGATTTTATATACGCCCACAGAGAGAAAACGTCATTGGCTGGAAGCGTTTTCGGAAACGGATAAGATTGAAATTTCGCTTTGGAGTTGCGCGCTGAACATGGTATAAGTAGGCGTTGCCGGTGGCGACCGTTATAGCGCATTTGAGTGCTCGCGCATGCGAGAATATGGGTGGTACCACGGAGTTTTATGCTTCGTCCCTGATTTATTTTGGGGACGGGGCATTTTTTTATAAAAAATATTTAAGAGGTGCTTATATTATGAAAAGAATATTGTTTCAGGGAGATTCAATAACAGACATGGGACGCTCGAGAGATCGTGACTTGGATCTTCAAAAGGTAGCGGACACAAATATGGGCTATGGTTATGCGACACTTGTAGCAAGTACGCTTTTGTATGAAAATCCGGGTGAATACGAGTTTTTTAACAGAGGTATAAGCGGCAATCGCAGTGTAGATTTATACGCAAGAATTAAAAGAGATATAATAAATATAAGGCCCGACATTATGAGCATACTTGTGGGTGTAAACGATGTTTTGCATGACAATCCGGAGCAAAACGGCGTCGATGCAGAAAAATATTATAAGATTTATTCAATGCTTATTGAAGAAGTTAAAGAGGCATTGCCTGACATTAAAATAATGATACTTGAGCCGTTTGTATTAAGATGTCCACCGTGCATGAAGGACTGGACATACTTTGGCGGCGAAACAGAAAGAAGAGCACAAAAGGCGAAAATGATAGCCGAAAAGTACGATTTGACATTTATTCCTTTGCAGGAAAAATTCCACGAGGCAAGCAAAATTGTCGGTCCGCAGTATTGGTCAGCCGATGGCGTTCATCCGAGCGGTGCCGGACATGAGCTTATTAAGAGAGAATGGCTAAATGCATTTAAAACGCTTTAATATATTTAAAAAAAGTTTAGGAAGGATAGGAAGATATGAAGGAAAAGCTTGAAAATATCAGAGTGCAAGCTATGGCAGCGCTCGAAAATGTAAATGATTTGAAGCTTGCTGATGAGCTTCGCGTAAAGTATCTCGGCAAGAAAGGCGAACTTACAGGGGTACTAAGAGGTATGGGAGCACTTTCGCCGGAAGAAAGACCGATTATCGGTGCGCTTGCAAACAGCGTTCGTGAGCAGATTGAGCAGGCACTTCAAAGTAAGGTTGATGCGCTTTCGTCAAAAATGCAGGATGAAAAACTTGCAGCCGAGGAAATCGACGTAACTATCCAGGGCACAAAGCCATCTGTAGGATCGCTTCATCCATTATCGATTGTGCTTGACAGAATCAAGAATATATTTGTCGGCATGGGATTTTCAATTGCAGAAGGCCCTGAGGTAGAGCTTGACTATTATAATTTTGAAGCGCTAAACATTCCAAAAAATCATCCTGCGCGCGATTCACAGGACACATTTTATATAAATGAAAATGTAGTTTTGCGTTCGCAGACGTCGCCTGTTCAGGTGCGTGTTATGGAGAACACAAAGCCTCCGATAAGAATTATTGCACCGGGAAGAGTGTATAGAAGTGACGCCGTTGACGCGACACATTCACCGCTTTTCCATCAGATTGAGGGACTTGTGGTTGACAAAGGAATCACGATGGGCGATTTAAAGGGTACACTTGAGGTATTTGTGCGCGCGCTTTACGGCGAAGAAGCAAAAGTACGTTTTCGTCCGCACCATTTCCCGTTCACAGAGCCGAGCGCAGAAGTCGATGTATCGTGCTTTGTATGTAACGGCGAAGGCTGCAGCGTTTGTAAAGGCGAAGGCTGGATTGAGATACTTGGTGCGGGAATGGTTCATCCGAAGGTATTATCAAATTGCGGAATTGATCCGGAAGTATATAGCGGATTTGCGTTTGGTCTCGGACTTGAGCGTATTGCGATGCGCCGCTACGATATAGACGACTTACGACTATTCTTTGATAACGACATGAGATTCTTAAAACAGTTTTAATCTAAAATGTTTGGAAAGGAGAGAGCAGAGAAATGAAAGTAGCAATGAGTTGGTTTAATGAATTTACTGATATTTCAGATATAGAGCCCAAGCAGTATGCCGACGCGCTTACAATGTCGGGAACGATGGTTGAAGGCGTTGAGCAGCTTGGAGCAGAGCTTATAAACGTAGTTACAGGAAAAATTATAGATATACAAAAGCATGAAAATGCAGACAGCCTACAGGTATGTATGCTTGATGTAGGAGAGGCAGAGCCGCTCCAGATTGTAACGGGTGCAACGAACGTAAAGGTTGGGCAGATTGTGCCGGTGGCACTTCATGGCTCAAAGCTTGCAGGCGGAGTTGCGATAAAAAAAGGTAAGCTTCGCGGCGTTGTATCAAACGGCATGCTTTGCTCGCATGAAGAGCTCGGACTTACTAGCGATGATTTAGGTTATGAGCCTGAATACGGAATTTTAATATTAAAGCCTGATACGCCGATTGGTATTGACATTAAAGATGTTTTTGGTTTAAATGAGAGTGTTATAGAGTTTGAAATCACATCGAATCGCCCTGACTGTCAGAGCGTAATAGGACTTGCTCGTGAAACGGCTGTTACATTCGGCAGAGAATTTAATCTTAAAAAGCCTGTGGCGCAGGGAAATAATGAAAATATCTGTGACATAGCAAAGGTTGACGTAATGGACAAAAAGTATTGTCCGCGATACTGTGCAAGAATGGTTAAAAACGTTAAAATCGGCCCATCGCCTGCATGGATGGTAAAGCGTTTGCAGGCAAGCGGAATCCGCTCGATAAACAATATAGTTGACATAACAAACTATATTCTTTTAGAGTATGGTCAGCCTATGCACGCATTCGATTTGCGTGACCTGTGTGGCGAGCATATCATCGTTCGCCGCGCGAATGATGGAGAAAAAATTACTACTCTCGATGAAGCAGAGCATACACTCGATTCGTCAATGCTTGTAATTGCCGATGAAAAAAGAAGCGTTGCCATCGCCGGCGTTATGGGTGCATTAAATTCGGAAGTTAAAGACGATACGACTACGGTGCTTTTTGAAAGTGCAAACTTTGACGGGGCATCGGTTCGTGTTACTGCAAAGAAACTCGGTATGCGTACAGAAGCAAGTGCAAAATATGAAAAGGGACTCGATCCGAATATGACTCTCGATGCAGTAAATCGCGCGTGTGAACTCGTGCAGATGCTTGGATGCGGCGAGGTAGTAGGGGGCGTAATCGATATACATGACGAGCTTCCAGGAAAACGTGAGCTAAAGCTCCGTCCTGAAAAGATAAATGCATTTCTTGGCGCGAATATCAGCACGCAGTTTATGGTTGATACATTAAGAAAGCTCGACTTTGAGGTTGATACTGAAAAGATGACAATCAAGGCGCCGACATACAGAGCAGATGTTGAGGCGGAAGCAGATATTGCAGAAGAAATCGTAAGAATATACGGATATAACAACATTGAATCGACGCTTATGTCCGGTAATTTTACGATTGGCGGCAAAAATGAGAAACAGCTTTTTGAAGATGATGTAAAGAATACTCTTACATCGCAGGGAATGTATGAGATAATGACATATTCATTTACAAACCCGAACATTTTCGATAAGCTTCATATTGCTAAAGATTCGCCGCTGAGAAATGTCGTTACGATTACAAATCCGTTAGGCGAAGAAAATTCAATAATGCGCACAACGACACTTGCATCGATGCTTGAGATTATGGAGAAAAATTACAAGCAGAGAAACACATATGCGCCATTATTTGAAATTGGAAAGATATATGAGCCGCAGGAAGGCGAGCTTCTTCCGAAGGAAAGTGACATCATAACTCTTGGTATGTATGGCGACAAAGTTGATTTTTACACGATCAAGGGAATGATTGAAGGATTATTTGACAGGCTTTCGACTAAAGATTATAAATTCGTGCCGCAAAAAGATAACCCGACATATCATCCCGGAAGATGCGCACAGATTTATCTTTGCGGAAAGCTTGCCGGTTATGTAGGTCAGGTGCATCCAAGTGTTGCGCGTGAATATGATATGGACGCCGAATGTTACCTTGCACAGCTTGATTTTGATGCTCTTTATGCAGCGTCATCCGATAAACAAACGTACAAAAAGCTTCCGAAATATCCTGCTGTATCGCGTGATATTGCGATTTTGGTTGATGAGAGTGTACTTTCGGGAGATATCGTTGATACAATAAAGCGTGCAGGCGGAAAACTATTGGACAGCGTTGAATTTTTCGATTCATACAAAGGTGCCCAGATTCCTGCTGGCAAGAAGAGTATGGCATATTCTGCGCAGCTTCGAGCCGAGGACAGAACTCTTACAGAAGAAGAAATAACAAAGGTTATGGATAAGATTTTAAAGAGCCTCAAAAACAATTTAGGCGCAGAGCTCAGATAAATAAGGTTTTGATAAAAAGGCAAAAGATTACGAATAATAAAAAATAAATACAAAAAAGTAAAATTTGTCTTGCAAAGCGTAAAAGCTTGTGTTATAATTGTTGTGTTATGGGCAAAACTCATAGTAAATATTTAAGAAAGGAGCGCTGCTGTATGAAAGAAGGAATACATCCGGAATATAAGCCGACGACAATTACATGTGCTTGCGGAGAAGTGATTGAAACTGCTTCTACAAAAGAGGACATCAAAGTCGAAATTTGTTCAAAGTGCCATCCGTTCTTTACAGGTAAGCAGAAGCTTGTTGATACAGGCGGACGTGTTGAGAAGTTCAAGAAGCGTTTTGGTATGGACAAATAATTTGTGTCATAATTTAAATTTGACATTGTAAGTGAAACCTTTTCTCGGATTACGGTTCTCCGGCCTTTTCTGGGTAAATGGTGCTGTTTTAAAAATATTGGAGGTGAAAAACATGATTAAAGAAGTAAAAACATCAATTATTGAACAATATCGTGTGCATGAAACTGATACAGGTTCTCCTGAAGTTCAGATTGCAATGCTTACAGAGAGAATCAATCATCTAAACGAGCATTTGAAGATGCACAAAAAGGACCATCATTCAAGACGTGGTCTACTAAAAATGGTTGGTAAAAGACGTGGTCTTTTAGATTATCTTATGAAGAAGGATATCGAGAGATACCGTGCAATCGTTAACAAATTGAACTTGAGAAAGTAGTTTTATATATAAATGAGCGGAAAAAACACTTCCGCTCATTTATTGTATATAATTTAACTGTCTGTGCAGGCAAAATTGACGGTTAGCAGTTAGATTTGCATTTCAAATTGGCGTTTTTGGAGTGTAAATCTAAGTGCTAAACATCGGTTTTACTGCTTCGGACAAAAAATCGAAAGAAAAGAGGTAAAATTATGTTTAGAACATTTGAAACAACATTAGCAGGCAGACCGCTTGTAATTGAAACTGGCAAAATGGCGCAGCTTGCAAACGGTTCATGCCTTGTACGCTATGGTGACACAGCCGTATTATGTACTGCAACTGCTTCTGCAAAACCGCGTGAGGGAGTAGACTTTTTCCCACTAAGCGTAGATTTTGAAGAAAGACTTTATTCGGTGGGTAAAATACCGGGTAGCTTTATGAAGCGTGAAGGCAAACCGAGTGAGAAGGCAATCCTTACATCTCGTGTTATCGACCGCCCGATTCGACCGCTCTTTCCGTCAGATTTGAGAAACGACGTATCTGTTGTTGCAACAGTTATGAGCGTTGAGCAGGACAATGCACCGGAAATCGCAGCTATGATTGGTGCATCAATTGCTATATCAATTTCCGATATTCCGTTTGCCGGACCTATCGGTGGAGTATGGGTAGGATTAGTTGATGGCGAGCTCGTAATCAATCCTACTGTTGAGCAGCGTGAAAAGAGCGATATGCAGCTTACAGTTGCAGGAACAAAGCAAAAGGTAGTTATGATTGAGGCGGGTGCAAAAGAAGTTGACGAAGCTACAATGCTTAAGGCAATTAAGTTTGCGCATGAAGAAATCATTAAGATTTGCGACTTTATCGAAGGTATTGCAAAAGAAATCGGCAAGCCGAAGTTTGAGTATGAGCACATAGTTGTTGACGCTGACCTATATGAAGATGTGAAGGAATTTGCGATTGAAAAGGTTAGAGCAGCACTTGATACAGATGACAAGACAGTACGTGATGCACGTATGAAGATTGTTACTGAAGAAGTTGTTAATGAATTTGCAGAAAAATATCCTGACAGCGAAGGCGCAATTGATGAAGTTCTTTACAAATTGCAAAAATACGTTGTTCGCAGATGGATACTTGATGATGGAAAGCGTGTAGACGGTCGCTCGCTCGACCAGATAAGACCGCTCGCAGCAGAAACAAGCTTGCTTCCACGCGTACACGGTTCAGGTATGTTCACAAGAGGTCAGACACAGGTTCTCACAGCGGCAACACTTGGTCCTCTTGGTGATATACAAAAGCTTGATGGTATCGATCAGGAGGAAACAAAGCGTTATATGCATCATTATAATTTCCCGTCATACAGCGTTGGCGAAACACGTCCGTCACGTGGACCGGGAAGACGTGAAATCGGTCATGGTGCGCTTGCAGAGCGTGCTCTTGAGCCTGTAATTCCGTTAGAGGAAGAATTTCCGTATGCAATAAGACTTGTGTCGGAAGTATTAAGCTCAAACGGTTCTACTTCACAGGGAAGTATCTGTGGTAGCACACTTGCACTTATGGATGCCGGTGTTCCGATCAAGGCTCCTATCGCAGGTATTTCGTGCGGACTCGTTACTGAAGGCGAGCGTTATATTACAATGGTTGACATACAGGGGCTTGAAGACTTCTTCGGAGACATGGACTTTAAGGTAGCAGGAAGTAAGAAGGGTATTACTGCTATACAGATGGATATTAAGACAGATGGTTTGACATACGAAATCATAGAAGAAGCACTTAACAAGACACGCGATGCGCGTTATTATATACTTGACGAGGTAATGCTTAAGGAGATTGCAGAGCCAAAGAGCGAGCTTTCAGCGTATGCACCGAAGGTTGTAATAATGCACATTGATCCTGAAAAAATCCGCGATGTCATTGGTTCAGGCGGTAAGGTAATTCAAAAGATTGTTGCAGACACAGGTGCAAAAATTGATATCGAAGATGATGGTCGTGTGTTGATATTCTCGCCAAACCAGGCAAGTGGAGAAGCTGCACAAAAGACTATCCTTGGTATCGTAAAGGAGCCTGAAGTAGGGGAGATTTACACAGGTAAAGTTGTTCGTATAATGCAGTTTGGTGCATTTGTTGAAATTCTTCCCGGCAAGGATGGTCTTGTTCACATCTCAAAGCTTGATAAAAACCGTGTTGAGAAGGTTGAAGACGTTGTAAATATTGGCGATGAAATTACTGTTAAGGTAATTGAAATTGACAAACAGGGCAGAATCAACCTATCGCGTAAGGATTTACTTTAATAAACAAATAACAGCCTATGCAAAAAAATGCATAGGCTGTTTTATTTTAGACAGGAAATAACATATTTAAAATAAAAAAGCATCCTCAATGAAGATGCTTTTTGGTGCTCGAGACCGGGGTCGAACCGGTACGGGAATCACTTCCCACGGGATTTTAAGTCCCGGGCGTCTGCCTGTTCCGCCACTCGAGCACATCGAAATTACTTAAATATTTTACCATAAAATATTAAGAGAGTCAATACATTTTTTGGAATGTATTAAAAATTTTTTGTAATAGCTAAATAAAAACCGATACTGTTTTAAGCACCGGTTTTTATTATCAATTTAGCTTTCCATATGTCTGCCGAGAAATCCTGCAGCGGCATGAACGAGTTTTTCTTCGGCGTTTGTGATTTTAGCGTTTTCATCTGAAAAAAATGCTACGCTGCCGATTGTGTCGCCTTCTGAAATTATGGGTTGAGCGAGAAGAAGATGGTGCTTTTCGTTGCCATCGACAAGCGGCAAATTTGTAGCATGTGATGTGTTTGTATTATATATTGTTTTGTCGCTCATAATTTTTTCAAGTTCTTCGCTTACCTTTTTTTCGAGAAATTCACGTTTTGAAATGCCTGCCACTGCAATAATTGAGTCGCGGTCGGTAATACAGATTGGAAGACCGCTTGCTTTCGCGAGCGCTTCTGCATATTGACTTGCAAACTCACCAAGTTCTCCTATGGGAGAATATTTTTTAAAAATTACTTCTCCGTCCTTATTTGTAAATATTTCAAGTGGGTCGCCCTCACGTATGCGCATCGTACGTCTGATTTCTTTTGGAATAACAACGCGACCCAAATCGTCAATTCGTCTTACAATTCCTGTTGCCTTCATATACAAAAACTCCTTTTCAGCATTGATTTTACAAAGTTATTGTGCGCAATTAAGGAATTTTTATGTAAGTAAATTTTTGGGGATGAAGAAATTTTGTGCCAAATATTATCTGTTATTTAACTTATCAAAAATTTCAAAAATTTTGAATTTAAACTTGACCGGTAGGGTACTATTTTCGCATATGAGCGCATATTCATCGTCATCAAGATTTGATTTGAGCAGCTCCTTTGCACTATTATTCATATTGCCGTCTACAGAGCCTTGAAAGCATAATGGCGGATACATTACACACCACCAATTCTGACCGTCGCCATTTCCAAGGATTATTTTTAATGCGTTGTAATTTCCGGCAGGAAGGGTGATGTTTTCATATTGTTTTGTCGGAAAATGTGAAATGGTACACAGAGCTGTAGCACCGTAGCTTAAATTGTTTTTTTCAAGTACGATTTGAGCCGTTTTTTCGACAAATGGTAGATTATCATTTATAATTTGCTGAGCATGAGATGGGTTTTTAGCGTCTGATATTACGGCAGAGAGCTCACTTATAACCGCATCACGAACTGCTAGCTTTACTGATTGGTCAATCTTAGAGTCGCTGTTTGCAACGATATGAAGCCTCACAAGCGAGTCCGCAATGCCCTTTTGAGTTTCATCTGCATACGCCATTATAAGCATTGAGAACATAAGTCCAAAGAGAAGAGAAATAACAATTTTTCGCATAAAAAACTCCTTTTAGTATGTATTTTTACAAAGCTAAAAGGAGTATTGTCATGTATTTTGTTTTATATACATGTTTTTAAATATCTTTGTCAGTGTTTTTGCTGCCATGATGAAATTTTAGGAGCAGCTTTTCTACCCAGCCTTTTTGAAATTTAACAGAAATATAACCGATAATCGAAACTAATGCAGCACCTATCGCATCGACAAGTAAGTCCTGCATTGTATCTACGAGCGCATCTCGTCCCAAGAGCATAGTACCTACTTCGAGTGCAAATTTTTGCATATTTGTGTTAAGAAGTCCATCGCAGAAAAACTCATAAAATTCCCACACAACGCCAAGCGTTACACCGAAGCAAAAAGCAAATACTGCAACAAATGACGGGCTTAAATTAAGAGGAATACGCTCTGTTTTGTTAAGAAAGCTTATAAATGAAAAACCAAGCGAGCCGAGCATCACGCCGCTAAATGTATGAAGGATAGTGTCCCAATAGGGAATGGTGTAATAGAAGTTTCTTACCTCGCCTAAAAATATGGCACAGTATAAAAACAGCGTATATGATATAAGCATGTTTGATGGAATAATAAGATTTATTCTTTTTGCAAGCATACTTGGTAGTAGCATCGCAACGATGCCAAGCACACATTGTGCAAGCATAAGCACATAATCGCTCTTTACGCGCGTGTGTGGAGACTGCGCATCAGCAACAGATGGTGCAAGTGCCATTTCAACTGCGACATATATGATGGAGAGAAGAAGAGAAATCATTACGAACCACCATATAAAATTTCGGGTTCTGATTTTTCTTTTTTCATTTGGATTTTCTTTCATAACAAAATTTTGCCTTTCTACAGGGTTTGTTCAATAACTTTTTGTAAAATAGAAATACACGATTTAATGTCGGATTTATTTATCATCTCTGCCGGCGTGTGAATGTAGCGTGTGGGGAGTGATAAGGTTGCAGTTTTTGCGCCACCGCGCATAGTGTGGATTGCGCCTGCATCCGTGCCACCATGAGCAAGCACTTCAAGCTGGTATGGGATGTTGTTTTCCGTAGCTGTTTTCTTTAATAAATCAACAACATATTTAGATGAAATTATACTGCTGTCTTTTATTTTTATCGCAGCGCCACCGCCCATCGATACAGCCATAGCCGTAGCGCCCGGCAAATCGCCTGTATCTGTTACATCTATTGCAATTGCAATGTCAGGATTTATGTTGTATGCGCTGGCTTTTGCACCACGAAGACCGAGTTCCTCTTGCGCCGTAAAGACGGCGTACACATCGTTTGGAGAGCATTTGGCGCGCTTTAGAGCCTCTATAAGAACATAAACGCCGCATCTGTCATCAAGGGCTTTTGATATTATACACTCACCCTGCTCGATAAACTTGCCTTCAAAGCATGCCATATCGCCGATGCCTACAAGCTTTTGCGCTTCGTTTTTGTCTTTTGCACCGATATCTATATACATATCATTGATGCTGAGTTTTTCAATATCCTTTGATTTATCATAATAGACAACGCCGTGTGTGCCGTTAGTAAATACTACGCGCTGCGAGAGTGCATATATAGCTTTCACGCCGCCGACATTGCCAAAACGTAAAAGGCCGTTTTCTTCGATATATGTCACGATTATTCCGATTTCATCTGCATGAGCGGCAAGCATAAGTTTTTTTCCGTTTCCCGCTTTGTGAATTATAAGGTTTCCGAGAGCGTCGGTGTTTATTTCGTCGGCAAAATCATTAAGCTCATTTATGATAATTTCGTGTAAATTTTTCTCGTGTCCGGATGGAGCATTTACACTTGTAAGCTTTTTTAATAGATTCATTTATATCAGCTCCTTTGTCCTTGTAATAAATAACTTTGCAACATTATACACGGCATCGTAATCAGATTTTGATACTGTGCAAACAGGCGAATGTAAATACCTGCAGGGAAGAGACACTGCGCATGTAAGCGTGCCACCTGCGGCAGTTTGAATAGCGCGCGCATCGTTTCCACCCATCGTAGTTCTTTTATACTGAACGCTTATATTTTCTTCTAATGAGAGAGAATAAAGATTTTTGGTAAGCTCTATATCAGACAAAGAACCGCGGTCAAGAAGAGAAAATGCAGCGCCGCCATGCGGATTTGTAACCTCCAGATGCTTTGGAGCGCCGCTTATATCGCCGCATGTAGTTGCCTCAACAATGAGTGCGGCATCTGCGCCTATGCGGTTTGCACAGATTGACGCGCCGCGACAGCCGACTTCTTCTTGCACTGTAAAGCAAAAGTATGTGTCATATGCGCAGCCAAGCTTCGTTAAATCGGCTAAAATTGCGCAGCCACATCTGTCATCTAGCGCTTTTGCTTTATAATAACCGTCGCCGAATTCGCTAAAACCTGTATCAAAAGATGCATAATCGCCAAGAGATATGTGTTTTTCGGCATCTTCTTTATCCTTTGCACCGATATCAATGTAGAGCGATTTTATGTCGGGTGCATTTTCGCGCTCGGCTTTTGTCTGAAGGTGTATTGCTTTTAGAGATATTATACCTGAAATATTGTTTTTGCCTACTTTTACGCGCTTTCCGATAAGTACGCGTGTATCAAGACCGCCGACAGCTTTAAATTTTAAAAAGCCTGTGTCTGTAATGTCGCTTATGATAAGACCGACTTCGTCCATATGCGCACAGAGCATTATTTTTTTACTGCTGTCAAAGCCTTTTTTATAAGCAACCATATTACCCATAATATCTACTGATACAGCATCGCAATTCATTTTTATATTGTCATATATAATTTTGCGCACGCGCTCTTCATCGCCGCTTACGCCGTGCGCTTGACACAAATCTTTTAAAAGCATTATAAATATCTCCCTTATATATCTGAAATGTTAAAAGCGCTATCAAGCGAGCATACAAAATCACAAGCAATTTTCCCGGCAGCGATTACATCGTCTGATGAAATGACCTCGGTAGGTGTATGCATATATTTTAGTGGCAAAGATAAGACGGCTGTTGCGACACCGTTTTGGCTGATTTGCACAGCCCATGCATTTGTGCCGCTGCTGCCTCCGTCAACTTCCTTTAGCGCATCTATATTGTTCTTATCTGCAATTGTCTTTATAAGCCTTGATAGCGGCGCACAGACATTTGGACCGACAGAATATGCCACTCCGCCACCGACAGAAAATCTACATTCTGTGTTATCGGGCGTTTTTGCGTGAGTTACATCGATTACCAATGCATAATCAGGCTCTATTGTGTACGCTGCGCACTTTGCGCCGGCAAGATTTGTTTCTTCAAAAGTAGAGATTACATAGTAAACGTCAACGTCGAGCTCCTTTTCATAAAGGCTTTGCGCCGCACATAAAATGGCACAGATGCTTGCTCTGTCATCGAAGCTTTTACCACTCATCTGTGAGTTTAAAAGGGGGAGTGCTTCTTGTTTAAAAGATACAGCATCGCCGGGACAAATAAGCTCACACACTTTTTCCATATTCATTCCAACATCTATTGCAAGCTCGTCCATCTTGAGAGTTTTCTTGCTTTCGTCTTCACTTTGAAGATGTACAGGTTTTATGCCGATAATGCCGGGGATGTCTTCTTTCGCGTGAACGACTACTTCTAAAGAGGGAAGTATGCGCTCATCGATTCCGCCTACACTTGTAAATTTTAAAAATCCTTTTTCATCTATCTTTGTTACCATAAGCCCAATTTCGTCTGCATGCGCATCGAGCATAACCTTTTTAGCGTTTGGATTTTTGTTTTTTTTGTGCGCAATTACGCTTCCGAGCGCATCGATACTGACTTCGTCGACATATGGCTTAAAAAGCTCACACACAGATTTGGCGATATTTTCTTCAAAGCCTGAAATGCCGTGTAAGTTACTTAAATATGATATTGTGTTTTCAATTTCGCGTTTATCCATAAATATCTCCGTTCTTTTAAAGCTCGTTTACATACTTTTTAAATGTATTGCCACGTACTGCAAAATTTTTAAACATATCAAAGCTTGCACATGCAGGCGATAATAAAACGATATCGCCGCTATTTGCATTTTCTTTTGCAAGCTTGACAGCCTCTTTTAAATCACCACACATTACATCATCATTCATGCCCGCGTCATTTGCGGCCTTCTTTATTTTTGGCGCTGTAACACCTATCAAAATCAGCTTTTTCACATGCTCTTTTATAACAGGTCCGAAATCGTCAAACGGGATATGCTTATCGTATCCGCCGGCAATCAGAATAACTTTTTGATTAAATGAGCGAAGACCTGCTGTGGTGCGGGTAGGGCTGCTTGCGATTGAATCGTTATAATACTTAACGCCATCAAGCTCACGCACGAGCTCAATTCGATGTTCAACTCCGCCAAAGCATCTTGCTACATGACATATAGTATCATCAGACACAATGCCGTCAAGTGCAGCGATTGCCGCCATATAATTTTCTGTGTTATGCATGCCCGGAAGCTTGATTTCATCTGCACATATAACTTTCTTTGCGCCGCGATATATAACGCCGTCTTTTAGATATACGCCGTCCTTGAATTCCTGTGTTTTTGAGAAAAATACAGGTGCGTTTACGCTCTCATCTGCACATGAGCGGGTAATATCATTATCATAATTTAAAACGAGCTTGTCGCCTGCTTTTTGATATAGATAAATGTTCTTTTTTGCATCGATATATTCTTGCATATCCTTATGCATGTCGAGATGATTCGGTGAAAGGTTAGTTATAACGGCGATGTCGGGGCTTTGTTTCATCGTATGAAGCTGAAAACTGCTTAATTCAAGCACAACAAAATCATCATTTTTAATGTTTTCGACCTCGCTTAAAAGTGGGTTACCGATATTGCCGCCAAGCCATACTTTGTAGCCTTGCTTTTTTAGCATTTCTGATATAAGCGTAGTAGTTGTAGTCTTTCCGTCGCTGCCTGTAACTGCGATTTTTTTAGCATCGCAAAGCTCGAAAAACACTTCCATCTCCGAAGTCACAATACTACCACGCTTTCTTGCATCTTCAAGCTGCGGCAAATCATAACGCATGCCCGGTGTTTTAAATATTATATCGGCGCAAATATCGTCAAGATAGTTCTCGCCGAGCTTGTATGTTATGTTATAGGCGGACAAACGCTCTAATTCATCTTTTAAATCTTTTTTGTCACGCTTGTCACATGCACATACAATCGCACCGTTTTTTGCGAGAAGTTCAATGAGAGGTAGATTGCTCACACCGATGCCGAGAACAGTAATTTTTTTATTTTTAATCTCCTTTTTAAAAAGCTTTAGCTTTTCGTTCATGAGTTATCCCTCCAGGTAAGTATATATCTTTTAAAATAAAACATAATTCACATAATATTATGTGCCAAATATCAAAAAAAGTCAACAGTTTGGGAAAATTTGTCGTTTAAGTGGGGGAGAGGTTTTTGGTAAAAAACAGGCTGCCTTGATTGCCCACAAGACAGCGTGTAATTGCTTTGTATAATCAGCAAAAACTAAAAGATAACCGGCTGAATCTGTACTTTGTCAAGAGCGCTCATTGTTGTTTGGCAAATAAGCTCCATGTGCGCGACGAGCGACTTGGTTTTCTGTATAGGATCATCTTGCCCAAAAGGCACCATATATATGTTTTTGCTGTTTAAAAGTGTCATAATGTTTTTGCCGCTCGCGCCGAGACCGTCGTTTGTCGACACGGCAACTATTAAAGGGCGCTCGTTTCGAAGATGAGCTTTTGCCGCCATCGTGGGTGGCGTATCCGTAATTCCGCCCGCAAGCTTTGCGATAGTGTTCCCGGTACATGGCGCGATAATTAACGCATCTAAAAGCTTTTTTGGTCCTATTGGTTCTGCTTGTGAGATAGTGTGTATGATGCTGTTTTGTGTAATCGATTCAATCTTTTCAATGAAATCGCTGCTTTTTCCGAAGCGTGTATCCGTTTCGTATGCAGTTTTGCTCATTATCGGGATAATGTTTGCACCTGTATTTTTCAAGGTTTCGATTTCATCGATTACCCTTTTGAATGTGCAAAACGAGCCCGTCATGGCAAAGCCAATGTTTTTGCCGTATAAATCCATAAATTACACCCCCAATTCATCGCAAATATTAAGTATTGTTTGTTTAATTATGTCGCCTGCGCTTATTGGGGCACTGCGCCCGGGCAGCGAAAGCGCCCATATAGTATTTATGCCAAGCTCTCTTGCGCTTTCAAAGTCGATGCCGCCCGGCTTTGAGGCGAGGTCAACTATTAAAGCATCGCTGCGTACATTTTTGAGGACATCCTTTGTTATTACTAAAGATGGAGCGGTATTAAATATAATATCGTAATCGCCGATAACCTCTTTAAGCTCATCTATATGACATTTATCGTATCCATACGAATCAATCCATGCAAAAGCTTCGTGTTTTCGTGCGCATGCACATACATTTGCGCCCATGCCGTCGAGCATGTTACACAGTATTTTTCCTATTCTTCCATAGCCGATAACGAGGCATTTGCTCGAAAAAAGGGCAAATGGCGTATTGGAAAGTGCGATTGAAATTCCGCCTTCAGCAGTTAAAGCGGCATTTAAGACGATGAGTTCTTCACGCAGAAAATAGTCGATATAATAGACGTTGTGAATATTAAGAAGTGTTTTTAGAGAATCATCGATTTTACCTCCGAGAAGAATCTGATTTTTTGTCATTTTTTCAAGAAGAGAGCAAATATATATATTCTCATCATAAAGCGGCGTGTTAATGATATTTGATTGCGAAAGTGACGGAAGCGGTAAAACGATAATAGAGGCACCTTCTATTGCCTCGTCAAGCGACGATGACGGCTTTATATGTAAATGCTTATTATCTGCATTAAAGCCGAACACCCTGACAGTATACCCGTTTTTTGCAAGTGAATTTGCAAGGCGTATCTGGCGCATATCGCCGCCTATTATTGCAAAGCTTCTGTTAGCGTTTTTTATATCACTCATAATTTCATTCTCCGTTTCATATTAGATAGCGCGGCAAAATATTTGTATACACTCACATATTATGTGAAGAAATATTTATGTGTGCATGTGCAGACGGAATATTTTATATTAGATAAAAATATTATGTATGGGAAAATATTTATGAGTGGATGTGATGCAGTGAGAGATGTAAAAAATACACTATTAATAGCACTTACATACGTTGCGACAGTAATCGGGGCAGGCTTTGCATCGGGGCAGGAAATCCTTTCGTATTTTGTTGTATATGGCAAAAAAAGCATTTATTCTCTTATGGGAGTATGTGTTTTGTTTGTTGTTTGCGCGCTTTGTGTTATGCTGCGTGTTGATAAAAATGATATAAATGGCTTTGGCGAATACATCTGCTCGATTGCGCCGAAAAAAGCATGCAGTTTTATAAAAATTTGTGTAATGCTTTTTATGCTTGTCTCGTTTTGCTCTATGGTGTCGGGGAGCGGAGAGCTTTTTTACAGCGCCCTTAAAACAAGCCGCGTTTTCGGGATGTGCACTATGATGCTTTTATGCGTAGTAGTATTTTGGTTTGATATAAAAGCGATTTTAACTGTTAATGCCATACTTGCACCGATAATGGCAGTATCGCTGTTTTTGCTTGGTATATACTCGTTTGTGTTTCGTGATGTAGCGACATTTGGCAGTGGACTAATAACGTCATTGTGCAAAAATTATATAGTTTCGGGGCTTATTTATGCGTCGTACAATCTGCTTAGTGCGATTGTAATAATTGCAGGCTTAAAAGATGTTATCACAAGCAAAAGAGTATGCATCGGCGCATCCATAATAGGTGGCGGGGCTCTGTTTATAATATCTGCCTCGATATGGGCGGCAATTAAGCTTTATTACGGAAAGATTGTTCTTGGCGAGATACCCTTATTATCTATTGTATCAAGAAACGGTAAAACAATAGAAATCATATATTCTCTTTCGCTTTATTTTTCGATGTTTACGACGGCGATATCATGTGGATACGGTGTGTTTAACTATCTTATGACGAGCCTGAAAATAAAAAAGCTTACAGCCATTATAATTTTAATAGCTGTAAGCTGTCCTATATTGTTTTTAGGTTTTTCAGGTATTGTAAAGTATGTATATTCGCTGTTTGGATATCTCGGCATCATACTTATTGTGTATGTGCTTTGCGATGGTGTGAAAATGATGGGTGAAAAGTGAATCAACGGTCAAAAACCCCTTTTTTCATACAAAATTTTGCGAGCGCAATACCGAGAATATAACATACCGCGACTTCACCTGCGCCGACCGTAAAGATGTAGTAATGCACAGCAACAGAAGAATCTGTCATAAAAATCGGAAGATAACTTCCTACGATAAGAGCATTAAAAATAACAGTCGGAAGCGGAGCGAGAAGTATGTGTTTTGTAAGCGGTTTTCGCAAAAGATATGTCGTGACAGCTGCAAGAAGCGTTGCGAGCGTGCCGAAAACGAGATCAAAAAAGTTTGCACCAAACGGTGTAAATATATTTGCGATAAAGCATCCGATGGTAACGCCGACTACCGCAGAGGGAGAAATAAGGCACAAAAGCATGAGAGCCTCTGATATACGAAACTGAATGGGTCCATAGCTTATTGCAGATATTGGCGGTATAAGTGAACACGCGGCGTACAGTCCGGCAATCACGGCGCCGTATGCTAATTCTTTTGCTTTAAATTTCATAAATTTTATCCTTCCAGAGCATATTTTCACTTTAAGAATTATATTAAAAAAAGCTCTTTGTGTCAATACATTTTAGGCAAATGATTTTTTTGTAAAAGTTTAAATATTTTGCCACAAATATATTGCAAAAAAAACAGGTGTATGTTACAATGAACTAAATGTAATTTTATCAAAAAAAGCACACCAGAAAGTAGATTTTGTAAATGCGAACAAAAAGAAAGGAGAACACCGAAATATACACCTTTGTGTCGGTGTAAAATTGCTATGGAAATGATTTACAAAACCCCTGCAAAAAAATGGCTTTACGGCTTACCGATAGGTAACGGCAGAATAGCCGGCATGCTTATGGAGGACGAAGAAAAGGACTTTTTATCACTTAATCATGAGCAACTATGGGGATATGGTGATAATAACAGACGCGCGGAGGATAACGGAAAATATTTGCCGTTTGTGCGTTCACTGTTTTATGATGGAAAATATTTTGAGGCTGCATATGTAACGAATGCGCTTTATTCCGGAAGAAACAATCAAAAAAATACTAAAACTCAAATGCTTAATAAATATGCTATGGCATGTGATGTGATTTTTTCATACATATGTAAAGAAAATGAGTTTGCCCAGCGCAGATTAAACCTTATAGACGGCGTAGCATCGATAGTAAGAAAAATTGATGGCGCAACTGTAAAGAGCGAATATTTTGCATCGGTTAGCTCGGACAAGTTCTTCTTCTCGTGGAAATCGGATAAAAAATTCTCAGGCAAGCTATGGCTTGAGCGTAAGCCGGAAGAAGACATAACAAACCCTGTGAGAGTTGACGATGAAAACTGCATACTTTCGCCTTTAAAGGTTGACGAAAAAACTATCGTGCTTGATGGTATTTTAAAGGACAATATTAAATTTTCAAATATGCTTTCGTACAAGACAGACGGTAACATAAAGACATCATCGGATGGTGTAGAGATTATTGATGCTACATATATTTACGTTGTTTTAAACATCAGTGTACGAGATGAAAAAGTCGATGCATCTATGCCTTCTGACTGGGATAGCGAAAGAGAAGCACACACATCGAAATTTGGCGAGCTGATGAATCGTATTGATTTTAAGCTTGAAGAAGATGAGAGCTTAAAATCGCTTCCTACTGACGAAAGAGTCGAAAAAATGAAAGAAACAGGCTATGACAACGGCATAAATATGCTCTATTTCCATTTCGGCAGATATCTTATGCTTTCAGGTACACTTCTAGGAAAGCTCCCTACAAACTTACAGGGAAAATGGAATAATTTCATCTATCCGCCGTGGTCGAGTGACTATCATCTCGATATAAACCTTCAGATGAATTATTGGGCAACAGAAAAGATTGATATGCCCGAGGCTATGGAAAGTTTCATTTCATATATTTTAAAGATGCAAGAGCCCGGCAAGGACAGTGCGAAAAGATTATATAATTGCCGCGGAATACTACTGCCACTTTCTTCCGATGCAAACGGAGAATATGTCGGCTCGTATTCATGGACAGCATGGATTGGTGCGGCAGCATGGCTCGGTCAGCATTTGTGGTGGCACTACACATACACGGGAGATAAGAAATATTTAGCAAGAGTGTACGACCATTTTAAGCAGACAGCACTTTTCTATGAAGACTATATGGAGAAGGACAAAAACGGAGTATATCAGATTTGCCCGAGTTATTCTCCTGAAAACCCACTTGTAGGCCAGGGTAACGCACCTGTCGGCTTGTCTATATCGTGTGCTATGGACGTTCAGCTTGCATATGATGCTTTGGGATATGCGATAGAAGCATCAAAGATTCTTGGCGTAGATGAAGATGAAACTGTAAAGTGGCAAGAAATGCGCGACAATCTGCCACCGTTTAAGATAGGCTCTGACGGAAGATTGATGGAGTGGAACGAAGAGTTTGAAGAATATGACCCGGGACACAGACATCTTTCGCATTTGTACGGTGCTTATCCTTCTGAACTTTTCACACCTGAAAAGAGAAAAGAGCAATTTGAGGCAACAAAGAAATCTCTCGAGTACAGACTTTCTTTTGGCGGAGGATATACGGGCTGGAGCAGGTCATGGTGTGCGTGTTTGTACGCTCGCTACGGACAGGGAGAAGACTTCTTTGAGCATTATAACAGCCTTATAAAAGATTACGCTGCAGCTACTCTTCTCGATTTGCACCCGCAGCTTGATACATTTATCTTCCAGATTGATGGAAACTATGGCGCCGTTGCAGCTCTTGTGGAAGCAATTGTAGGATACTATGATAACAAGGCTCATATACTTTCTGCATTGCCGAAAAGATGGAGCAAAGGAAATCTATGCGGAATAAAGATTCCCGGCGGTCATAGCGTTAATGTATGGTGGGAAGATGGTAAGCTTTCAAAGCTTAGCGTCGTAATTGGCTTTGAAGAAAAAGCAGTTTTGGTATATGACGGAAAAGAATATATAGCAAGCGGCAAGAAAGGCGAACAAATAGATATCGCTATATAATAAAGAACTCACAATAAGATATTAATATATAAAAATTTGGAGGCATCGATTATGAATATTCTTGTTACAATGCAAAAAAACTATGTGAGAGATACTTTTTTAACGGAGTTTTCACTTGAAAAATTGAAAAGACTCGGTAACGTTACAATCAATCCGTATGACAGACCGTATACACGCGACGAGCTTAAAGAGGCACTAAAGGGAATAGACATCGTTTTTGCCGGCTGGGGCAGTACACGCTATGATGAAGAAATTCTTGATGCAGCAGACAGCCTTAAGATTATCGCATATTGTGCCGGTACACTTACATATGTTGCAAGCCCTGCAATATATGAAAGAGGCATCGTACTGCTCGGAGCAAACTGCGTATTTGCAGAGTCAGTTGCAGAGTGCTGTGTATGTTACACGATGCTTGGCTTAAGAAGAATCGAAAAATATGCACGCGGTGTAAGAGAAGGCGGCTGGAGAGACGAAATCTTCTACAATGAAGGTATCATGGATAGAACGATAGGTCTTGTTGGTTTTGGTGCGATTGCACAGAAATTCGTTGGATTCTTAAAGCCGTTTCGAACAAGAATATTAGTACATTCGGGTCACCTTACAGAAGAAGAAGCAGCAAAATGGGGCGTAGAGAAGGCCTCGCTTGAGCAGTTGTTTAAAGAGTCAGATGTAGTTTCTATTCATCAGGGACTTACAGAGAGAACGTTCCATATGGTTAATGAAAAGCTTTTGCGCTCAATGAAAAAAGGCGCACTTTTAATCAACACTGCAAGAGGCGCTGTGGTTGAAGACGAAGGCTTGATAAAGGTTTTGGAGGAAGGTCACATAAACGCTGTTTTAGACGTTATGGAGCATGAACCGCCTGCACCGGACAGCCCGCTGCGTAAGCTTGAGAACGTAACAGTACTTCCGCACATGGGTGGCCCGACAATCGACAGAAGACAGTATTGTGTAACGAAGCTCGTTGAAGATATTGAAAAATATCTTGCAGGAGAAAAGCTTGAGAATCTCGAGACATATGTGCCGGAATCACAAACAAAAAATATGACAATGGAATTAGGTACATTAAAAGCAAAGATGGCAGAGAAAGAAGCTAAAGAGAGTAAATAAGCAATAATGAAAGGGTAGAAATGATTTCTACCCTTTTGTCGTATTAAATTGACTGCTAAATAAAATTGTGGTAGAATAAAATCAGATTAAATATAATAAAAACAGGCGGTGAAAAAGTAAGATGCAATACCAGATGACGCGGCTGCGTGAAGAATTCAAAATTGATAAAATTGTAACGGTGCATTATTTTGAATACACAAGAGATTTTTCCTTTGATGGCGAGAGTCACGACTTCTGGGAACTTGTATATGTTGACAAGGGAGTAGTCGACATCACCTCCAACGAAAAAAAATATTCGCTTAATCAGGGAGAAATCACGTTTCATAAGCCCGAAGAATTTCATGCACTTAAGGCCAATGGCAGCATCGCACCAAATCTTGTAATCATTGCTTTTGAGTGCCGCTCGCGCCAGATGAGGTTTTTTAAAAACAGGATTTTGAAGATAAGCGGCGAGCATAAGGATTACCTTAGCGCCATAATAAAAGAAGCATCAAAGGCTTTCTCGTCTTCATTATCTGACCCGAATTTAAAGTTTCTAACGCGTGCGGACAATTATGTGTTTGGTGCAGAGCAAATTATCAAGCTTTCTTTGGAAATGCTTCTTATACAGCTTTACAGAAGTAATTTTATAAATGACGAGAGCAAAAAACCTATGTCGGCGCTTTCGGAAAGGCTAGATAAAAACATTACTGAAGATATAATTGAATATATGAATGAAAATATAAGTAAAAACCTGTGTTTTTCTGATTTTGCAAAGCTTGTAAACCTTAGTCCGACGCGTCTTAAAACAGTATTTAGGCAAAGAACGGGCATGGGTGTCATACAGTATTTTCGTAAGCTTAAAATTGAGCGTGCAAAGCTTTTTGTGCGCGAAAATGATTACAATTTTACACAGATAGCGCATATGCTCGGCTACGAATCGATACACAGTTTTTCGAGGCAGTTTAAGATGGTGGAAAAAATGTCGCCGAGAGAATATGCAAAGTCTGTAAAAATCAGCTTGTAGTAAACCTTGAAATATACAAAAACAGATATGGAGGGTGTTTAATTGACGTTTTTTGAGGTTCTTTTAATAGGTATAGGTCTAAGCATGGATGCTGCGGCAGTATCAATGACTGATGGCATGGTGTACAGGCAAATGGGTAGGAGAGAGTTTGTCTTGATAGCACTGTTTTTCGGATTTTTTCAGGCGCTTATGCCGCTACTCGGATATTTTGTGGGCGGACTTTTTTCCGATTTCATATGCAAATATTCAGGAATTGTAATTTTCCTAATATTAGGAATAATTGGCTCAAAAATGATAAAGGACGCGCTTAGCCATACTGACGATGAACATGTTCTTGAAAAAAGGCTTACATACAGCGTTTTATTTGTCCAGGCGATTGCGACGAGCATAGATGCGTTTGCCGTAGGAGTAGGCTTTGCGATAAGCGGCATGACAGATATATTATCGCCGGTAACGGTTATAGGTATTACGACATTTATAATAAGTATTGCATCCGTAATTATAGGCAGAAGATTTGGTGACATGCTTGGTTCAAAAGCAGAATTTCTGGGCGGAATTATACTTATTTTGATTGGGATAAAAGCGATGATTTCATTTTTCAAATAAAAGCTTTATTAAAGACCCAAAAAGTCAATAAAAAACTGTGTATTACTTGACTTTTTGCGGTTTTTGTTGTATAATATTTTGAATATAATTTTTTGTTGAAAGGGATAAAAAGCGATGTTTAAAGCTGATAGATGGAAAGATTATGAGCTTATAGACAGCGCAAGCGGAGAGAAGCTTGAGCGCTGGGGGAAATATATTTTGCGCAGACCTGACCCACAGGCAGTATGGAGGGAGAAAGCAAACTGTGACTGGAAAAAGGTTGATGCAATATATCATCGCTCACAAAGTGGTGGCGGACACTGGGAGTATGTGACGAATCTGCCGCAGAGATGGACGATAAAATATGACGATTTAACTTTTAATATAAAGCCTATGAACTTTAAGCATACGGGCCTTTTTCCCGAGCAGGCGGCGAACTGGGACTGGTTTGGAGGGCTCATCAGAGAAGCAAACAGACCGATACGCGTGCTAAATCTCTTTGCATATACAGGCGGTGCAACTGTTGCTGCACTTGCAGCAGGTGCCTCAGTAACACACGTTGATGCGGCAAAGGGAATGGTATCGTGGGCAAAGGAAAACGTAAACTCATCGGGTTATATAGATGCAAATATACGTTATATTGTTGACGATGTACTAAAATTTGTTGCGCGTGAGCAAAGACGCGGCAAAGAGTATGATGCAATTATTATGGACCCGCCGTCATATGGCAGGGGACCATCAGGCGAAGTATGGAAGATTGAAAATGAGCTGTATTCTCTTGTGTGTGAGTGCGTAAAAATTCTCTCGGACAACCCGCTCTTTTTCCTTATAAATTCATACACGACGGGACTCGGTGCATCGGTACTCGAAAACATATTGACGCTTACTGTTAAAAAGCGCTATGGCGGTCATATTGACGCTGATGAAATAGGAATTCCTATGAGTGCAAAACAGGGGCTTTGTCTTCCGTGCGGTATATCAGGAAGATGGCAGGCTAAGTAAACTATAAATTTGAAATGGCGGTTTGACAAATGATAAAAACCGAAAACTTAAAATATAATTACGAAACTGACGACGAAAAGCAAGTTGAAGTGTTAAAGGGTGTAGATTTAGAGATTCATAAGGGGCAATTCGTTGCAATAGTCGGACATAACGGCTCGGGCAAATCGACGCTTGCAAAGCATTTTAACGCAGTACTTTTGCCGTCGGGCGGACGTGTATATGTCGAAAATATGGACACGAGCGATGAAGAGCTGATGTTTGCGATACGACGCCATGTTGGAATGGTATTTCAAAATCCTGACAATCAGCTTGTAGCAACGATAGTTGAAGAAGACGTTGCTTTTGCGCCTGAAAACCTTGGCGTTGAGTCTGATGAAATACGAAAGCGTGTCGATGATGCACTAAAGACTGTCGGCATGTATGAGCATAGACTCGAAGCGCCGCATCTTTTGTCGGGGGGTCAAAAGCAGCGTATAGCGATTGCGGGGATACTTGCAATGCAGCCTGAATATATCATTCTTGATGAACCCACGGCGATGCTTGATCCGATTGGAAGACGCGAAGTTCTTTCTACAATAAGCCGACTTAATAAAGAAAAAAACATGACGATAGTTATAATAACACATTATATGGAAGAGGCTGCCATGGCAGATCGTGTTATAGTGATGCGTGATGGAAGAGTGCTTCTTGATGATGTGCCGAAGAAAGTTTTTGTACAAACGGACAAGCTCAAATCTACAGGGCTTGACATTCCGCAGACGACACAGCTTGTAAATGAGCTTGCAGACGAAGGATTGGCTGTAAGCCGTGATGCAATCAGTGTTGACGAATGTGTAGAGGAGATTTTAAAGCTAATATGATAGAATGCAGAAATTTATGCCACACTTATCAGGCTGGTTCGCCACATGAGAAGAAGGCACTTGAAAATATAAATTTGAAGATTGATTCCGGTGAACTCGTTGCGATAATTGGTCGCACCGGCTCGGGCAAATCAACGCTTATACAGCATTTTAATGCGCTTTTAAAGCCTACATCGGGAAGTGTGATAATTGACGGTGTTGATATAAGCACGCCAAAGATTGATTTAAGACAGATAAGAAAAAAAGTTGGTTTGGTGTTTCAGTATCCGGAGCATCAGCTCATGGAGGAAACGGTAAGACGTGACATTGCGTTCGGACCGAAGAATCTTGGTTTGTCAGAAAGTGATATAGAGGAAAGAGTGCTTGTTGCTGCGAAAGCAATCGGTCTTAAAGAGGAACTTCTTGACAAGTCGCCGTTTGAATTGTCGGGTGGCGAAAAAAGGCGAGTGGCAATTGCGGGAGTACTTGCCATGGAGCCACAGGTGCTCGTGCTTGACGAGCCTACCGCGGGACTTGACCCGGCGGGGCGAGATGAGCTATTAGGGCTTATAAAAAAACTAAATGACTGCGGTATGACGATTATTATCGTGTCACACAGTATGGAAGATGTAGCGAATACGGCAAATAGAATTATAGTAATAAATGAATTGAGTGTGGCGTTTGACGGAAGCGTTTCACATGTATTTTCTCATGCTGATGAGCTTACAAAGATGGGACTTACTGTTCCGCAGATAACGCTTGTTGCAAAGAAGCTTCGCGAAAGAGGCATTGATATACCGAAAGATATTTACACTGTGCAGCAGGCAAAGGAAGAGATATTAAAAATAATTAAGCCAAACGGCTGATTTATGGGAGATAAATATGCTAAAAGATATAACACTCGGTCAATACTGGCCGGGGGATTCGATAATTCACAGACTTGACCCGAGAGCCAAGCTTGTGCTTACAATGTTATATATAGTTATGCTTTTTATGGTGAAGAATTTTAGCGGATTTATAGTGTTTGCGCTATTTTCGATTTTTGTAATATGCTGCGCAAAAATACCTGTGCGCTATGTACTTAAAGGGCTAAAACCGCTTTTGTTTATCATCATATTTACGGCTGTTTTAAACGTATTTATGACACAGGGCCGAATAGCATTTCGTATTCCGTATACAAACATAGTTGCAACATGGGAAGGAATATGGCTTGCAGCATTTATGATAATAAGACTTGTTTTTCTTATTGTTGGCACGTCGATTTTAACGCTTACGACATCACCGATTTCACTTACTGACGGTATCGAGCATTTACTTTCACCGTTTAAAAAAATTGGTGTTCCGGCACACGAGCTTGCGATGATGATGACTATTGCTATACGTTTTATTCCAACGCTTCTTGAAGAAACAGAGAAGATTATGAAAGCACAGACGTCGCGCGGAGCTGATTTTGAAACGGGAAATATTTTAAAACGTGCAAAGGCACTTGTGCCGCTTTTGGTGCCGCTGTTTATAAGTGCATTTCGCAGAGCGGACGAGCTTGCACTTGCGATGGAGTGCAGATGTTATAATGGCGGAAATGGCAGAACGCGCATGAAAAAACTTAAGATAACGAAAAGTGATATTGTTTGTATCTTGATAACCGTTTTATGTCTTTTGGCAGCGGTTGCGGTAGGATATATTACATTTCTATTTTAAAAATTTTATTCATTTCATAGTGATAAATGGAGAATAATATGAGAAACATTGCACTACGTCTTCAATATAACGGAAGCGCGTATCACGGATGGCAACGCCAGGATAATGCAAGAAGTGTCGAGCAAATTCTTTGTGAAGCCGTAAAACAAATATGCGGTGAGCAAGTAGTTATTTATGGTTGCGGTCGCACAGATGCAGGTGTTCACGCGCTTAATTATGTCTGCAATTTTATTTCAAACACAAAAATTCCCGATGAAAAAATACCTTTTGCATTAAATTGCATCTTACCATATGATATACGAATCACATCAGCAAAAACAATGCCTGATGATTTTCACGCGCGTTTTTGTGTAAAAAAGAAGCGCTACATCTATAAAATTTTGAATACACCGCATGCCGATGTTTTCATGAAAGATTTAGCGTGGCATTACAGGCGCAGACTCGACATAAAGAAGATGAAACGGGCATGCAAAGCGTTTATTGGGGAACATGATTTTAGTGCGTTTTGCGCAAGCGATGCGCAGACAAAAACATTTACGCGCACAATATACAGTCTTGATGTAGAAAAAGAAGGCGACATAATAACGATTGATGTGTGCGGTAACGGATTTTTATATAATATGGTCAGAATTATTACAGGCACACTCGTATATGTCGGTGATGGTCGCATCGATGAGGGTGATATAGAAAAAATAATTAACTCGTGTGACAGACGGCTTGCAGGCATAACGGCACCTGCGTGCGGATTATACATGAAAGATGTCGATTACGGTTTTGACATATTCTAATATAAAGGGGCGAAATAGATGAGCAGACTCGATTACAGAAGAAAAAGAGAAAAAGAGTTAGAGCGAAAAGAAAAAGGAACGGGAGGCTTTTTAGGCTTTGTAAAAAAGCATGTAGGGCTTGTTTGTCTTATTGTAATTTTACTTCTTGTTGTTGCATCTGCATTTATAATAGGACTATCGCCCGAATTTAAGAATCATATGTCAAATGACGACAGTCAGTCACTATACCTTGACGAAAATACTATATTTGAAAAGCCATATACCGAGCAGGAAAAAACTGTTCTAAAAACGATGGCAAATTCAGTCATTTTATGCGGTAAGGAAAAAATAGTGTCACTTTCGGAAAATGGCGAGCAGAAGTGGGAAATAGATGTAAAGCTTAATGAGCCGATACTCTCGATTGACGGAAATTATATACTTGCAGCAGACAAAGGCGGTAATGACATATACCTTATAAATGGCGGAAAAGTGATTTTACATACACAATCGAGCTATGAGATTATAAACGCGAAGGTGTCTTCTACGGGCAAGTTTGTAATTATATCGAAAGAGCCGCATTTTAAGGGACTTGCGAGCGTAAAAGATGCAAAAGGCGAGGAAATATTTGTATGGCATTCTGGAAGTGCATATATAATAGATGCTGCTATAGGAAGTGACGATAATAAGATTGCACTTGCCGTTGTAAACACGACAACGCAGGATGAAAATGATGCAGAAGCAGTATTTTCGAGCGGCGTTTTGATGTTTAATACGTATGACGAGCAGCCGTATAAAACGCATATGATGCCGTCGCATCTTATTACAAATGTTTATAAGGCGGATAAAGGATTTATTGCGCTTACTGATAAAAGAGCTGTTTGCCTGTCAGAATCGGGCGAGGTAGTAAATGAATTTGTGTATGAAAATAAAAGTGTAAATAAGGTATTTAAAAGTGATGATATACTCGTTTTATCACTTGAAAATGAAAATGGAGCAAAAAGCATCAGTGCCATAGATAATAAGGGAAAAGAAAAATGCACAATAAGTGTGCGCCAGACGCCTAACTTCGTGAGTGCGCAGCATGGCAGAATAGCGTATGGAGGCGGAAGCGAGATTGCCGTTTGCGATGATGCGGGAAAAGAGCTCTATCTTATACAGACGACGAAAAAATACAACGCATTTTCACTTCTTGCAGGAGCAAAGAGAGCTGCAGGACTCACAGCAGCAAGCGTCGATATAATTGAAATAAAATAGTTTTAGAATAAGGAGGATAGGTTTATGGCATACATTCTTGATATACTTATAGTTATAATACTTGCTGTATGTGTATGGCGAGGAGTAAGGAAGGGCTTTATCAAGGCGGCGTTTTCTATCCTCACGTTCTTACTCGCTGCACTTTTATCGTTTATGTTCTATGTGCCTTTTTCAGAATTTGTAACGAGTACGAGCGTTGGACAAAATGTGTCAAACAGTATTCAAACATCTGTTTATAAGGCTGTGAGTGGAGATGCGCAAAATGATAAAGAAAACGCACAAGCAGAAGAAAGCGCGAGCGAAGGCACAACGGAAGGAATAATAAGCAATATGAAGCTTCCGTCATTTATGTTTAGCAGCGTTTTTGAGCAGAGTGATTTTTTAATGCGTACAGCGCGCGTTACGGCAGCGCAGGCAGTAAGCACATCGCTTAGCACTGCCTTTATGAAGCTTATATCGGGAATACTTTTATTTGTGCTGATTTTAATAGCGCTATGGATTGTAAAAAAGATACTCGAGCTTATTTTCAAGCTGCCACTTCTAAAAGAGGCAAATAAGCTTGCGGGATTTATCGCAGGTATTATAAATGGAGTTTTGATTTCATATCTTGTAATAGCAATATGTGTTTCACTTTCAGGCTTTAGCGAGCTTTCGTTTATAAAAGACACAATTGACAAGTCATACATATACAATAACTTTTATCAGTCAAATATGATTGCAAAGATGTTTGTAAAATAAAATAGTTCGGGGTGTAAAATGCAGGAGTCAGAAAATTTAAATAAAAAATCACTTGCTATTTTGCGTGAGATGGCAAAGACGATGGGAATCACAAAAGTGTCAGGACTTAAAAAAGCACAGCTCATTGAGTGCATTGTCGAAAAGAATAACGAGCAAAATAAGGCAGAAGCAAATACGAAAACAGACAAAACAAAAGTGCGTCAAAGACCGAGCGATGTAGTTGAAGTCCGCGGTTTTCTTGAGGTGCTTTCAGACGGATACGGATTTATACGCTTTGACAATTATGAGTCGAGTGCAAAGGATATATACGTATCAAACACACAGATACGACGCTTTAAATTGCAGACGGGCGATGAGATTATAGGCGATGCGCGCATAGCTGCAGGCGATGAAAAGTATGCGCCGCTTTTGTTTGTGCATAGGGTAAATGGAGATTCGGTTGATGTGTGCCTTAGAAGACGTGCTTTCGATACGCTAACACCAATTTATCCAAAAAAGAGAATCCATCTTGAAACGGATGCCAACGAATTTTCGATGCGACTGATAGATTTGATTGCGCCGCTCGGCTATGGCCAGCGTGGGCTTATAGTTTCCCCGCCAAAAGCAGGAAAAACGACACTTCTTAAAAACATAGCGCAAAGCATTACAAAAAATCATCCGGATGTAAAGCTTATTGTACTATTGATAGATGAAAGACCGGAAGAAGTTACCGACATGAAGCGCTCAATCGACGGAGAAGTTATCTATTCGACGTTTGATGAAACACCGGAGCATCATGCAAAGATTGCAGAGCTTGTTTTAGAAAGGGCAAAAAGGCTTGTTGAGCACAAAAAAGATGTTGTAATACTTCTTGACTCGATAACGCGTCTTGCGCGCGCATACAACCTTATAGTGCCGCCTACGGGACGTACTCTTTCAGGCGGACTTGACCCGGGGGCATTTCATAAGCCGAAAAGGTTTTTTGGTGCAGCAAGAAACATTGAAGAAGGCGGAAGCCTTACGATACTTGCGACGGCACTTGTCGAAACGGGAAGTCGTATGGATGACGTAATCTTTGAAGAGTTTAAGGGTACGGGTAATATGGAGCTTCGACTTGACAGACAGCTTCAGGAAAGAAGGGTATTTCCGGCAATCGATATTGCAAAGTCGGGAACAAGACGTGAAGAAGCGCTGCTTGGCGAAGATGAGCTTTCTGCTGTGTGGGCTGTGCGCAAAGCGATGAGCAGTAGAAACACGGTTGATGTTACAGAGGAAATATTAAATAAACTTACGCGCACAAAAACTAACGCTGAATTTGTAGAAAAAATAATAGATACAATGCACAAATAACAGGTGATAAGATGGAAGAAATGAAAGAAATATATTTAGATAACAGCGCTACTACAAAAACATCAAAAGAAGTAAATGATGAGATGATGCGCGTGCTGTGTAATTCATATGCAAACCCGTCGTCACTGCATCGTCTTGGCATGAAAGCAGAAAAGGAGTTTGAAGAAGCAAAGGAGACGCTCGCAAAATGCCTTTCGTGCGATAGCGGATGCATATATATAACGAGCGGTGCAACAGAGAGTGCAAACATTGCAATTAACGGATATTTAGATGCATCAAAAAGACGCGGAAAACACATTATATGCACAAAAATTGAGCATCCGGCAGTGTATGAGACTATAAAGCATGCGCAGGATAATGGTTATGAAGTCGACTGGCTCGGCGTCGATGGAAGCGGTAATATAAGCATTGATGAGTTTGAGAATATGCTTCGCACCGACACTGTGTTAGTGTGTGTAATGCATGTAAATAATGAAGTCGGCTCTATAATGCCGATTGAAAAATTAAAAAGCATTATGACGAAGAAATCGCCAAATGCAGCGCTGTTTGTTGATGCAGTGCAATCGTTTGGGAAGATAGATATAAAACCGGAAAAACTTGGAATAGATATGCTATGTGCAAGCGCACACAAAATTCACGGTCCGAAAGGCGTAGGGCTTTTGTATGTTAAAAAAGGTATCAGGATAAATCCTAGCGTATTTGGCGGCCATCAGCAGTCAAACCTTCGCTCCGGCACAGAAAATGTCTTTGGCGCTGTAGGATTTGCGAGCGCAGCAAAAATGCAAAAGGATAACATAGAGAAAAATTATAATCATGTTTTAATGCTTAAGAAAAGGTTATGTGAGCTGATAAAGAGTAACATTTGTGATGTAGTAATAAATGGCGACGAGGATTCGTTTGCATATATCTTAAACGTGTCATTTCTCGGCATAAAATCAGAGATACTTCTCCATGCGCTTGAAAGCAAAAATATATATGTTTCTACCGGCTCAGCGTGTGCATCAAATGCTCCGTCGCCGAGTCGTACACTTGTATGTATGGGGAAGGACAAACGTGAAGTTGAAGGAGCAATACGCTTTAGTTTTTGTGCTTCAAATACGATTGATGAGATCGAATATGCAGCAAAGGTAGTAGAAGACGAAGTAAGAAATATAAGAAAATACGTTAGGGGATAGAAAAGTGAAGGAAATCGTGCTTGTAAAATACGGAGAAATAATCTTGAAAGGATTAAACCGTCCTGTATTTGAAAATATACTTTTAAAAAATATCAAAAGTGCTCTAAAGCCACTTGGCGATATTGATGTTTCGCGCGCACAGGCAGCAATATATGTTGACCCGCCCAAAGAGGTTGACATAGACGATGTAATAAGCCGACTTAAAAAGGTGTTTGGAATAGTAAGTATAACTCGCGCAGGCGTGTGTGAAAAGGACATCGATTCGATAAAACGCGCGGCAACAGAGTATTGCGGAGAAGACGTAATCAGTGGAAAGACATTTAAAGTAGAGGCAAAAAGAGCCGACAAAAAATTCCCGATGAAATCGCCTGAAATATGCCGTGAGGTTGGCGGATATATGCTAAGTAAATTAGATGACGCAAAAGTTGATGTTAACAACCCTGAAAATATAGTAATGGTTGAGGTGCGCGATTTTGCAGCGTATGTATACTGCAAAAAAATTGCAGGTCAGGGCGGACTTCCTATCGGTACAGGCGGGCGCGCGTCGCTTCTATTATCAGGTGGAATCGACAGCCCTGTGGCAGGATATATGATGGCAAAACGTGGTGTGCAGCTTGAGGCGATAAACTTTTTTAGTTATCCGTATACAAGTGAGCGTGCAAAGGAAAAAGTTATATCTCTTGCATCGATACTCGCAGGGTACGCAACGCCGATACGCCTTCACATAGTACCTTTTACAGAAATTCAGCTTGCAATTAGGGATAACTGCCCTGAGGAGCATTTGACGCTTATTATGCGCCGCTTTATGATGAAAATTTCAGAAAAAGTCGCAAGGCTTAACAATACAGAAGCACTTATTACAGGAGAGAGCCTTGGACAAGTTGCGAGTCAGACGATGCAGGCACTTCACGTTACTAATTCAGTAGTAGATATGCCAGTATTTCGTCCGCTTATAGGAATGGATAAAGAGCAAATCGTTCGCATATCGCGTGATATGGGTGCGTTTGAGACATCGATTCTTCCATATGAGGATTGCTGCACGGTATTTACTCCGAAGCATCCGACTACAAAGCCTAAATTGGACAGAATTATAAAAAGTGAGTCGGTGCTTGATATTGATAGACTGATTGATAGTGCAATAGAAGGAATTGAAACGATTGTCGTAGAGCCAAAATAAAGGCTTTAGCGTATAGACTCATAATGTTGGGAAGTGACGAAAATGACTGCAGAGCTTATAGCGGTTGGCACAGAGCTCTTACTTGGAGAAATATTAAATACAGATTCGCAATTTTTGGCTAAACAGCTTTCGCAGCTTGGAATAAATCTTTATTATCAAACTGTTGTTGGCGACAATAAAGAGCGCCTTTGCGATGTTATAAAAACGGCACTGTTGCGTTCGGATATTATAATCACATCAGGTGGACTTGGTCCAACAAGTGATGATATAACAAAGGAAATGCTCTCTGAGGTTATGGGAGCGCCGCTCTACCTTGATGATGAGTGTGTTGGCGATATTAAAAGTTATTTTAACTATATGAATCGCACTATGCCTGATTCAAATATAAAACAGGCATATATGCCTCAAGGCTGCATTGTACTAAAAAACAATAATGGCACTGCGCCCGGCGGAATTATTGAAAAGGATGGCAAAATTGCAATATTTTTACCGGGACCGCCAAACGAGCTTGTGCCGATGTATAATGAAAGCGTTCTACCGTATCTTTATAAAAAATCTGACAGCGTACTTTTTTCAAAGACGCTAAAAATAATTGGCATGGGCGAATCAGGCGTCGAAGAAAAGCTTTTTGATTTTATGAAAAACTCGACTAATCCTACTGTAGCGCCGTATGCAAAAGCAAATGAGGTTACGCTGCGCATAACGGCAAAAGCTAAAGATAAAGAAGAAGCAAAAGGGCTTATTGAGCCTGCCGAAGAATATATACGAAAAACTTTGGGAGAGTGTGTATATGGAGCGGATGATGATACAATCTATTCGGTAGTCTGCGACATGCTCGATAAAAAGAATATGAGGGTATCGTTTGCTGAAAGCTGCACAGGCGGTCTTTTGGCGCAAAGTATGACGAGTGTTTCGGGCGCATCAAAAGTATTTGAACAAGGCTTCGTTACGTACTCATGCGATGCAAAGAAAAGGCTTCTTAATGTAGACGAAGACACGCTTGAAAAATATGGAGCTGTAAGCGAGGAGTGTGCAAAAGAGATGGCGAGTGGGGCGCTTAACGCTTCGGGCGCCGATGTAGCGATAAGTGTTACAGGCGTGGCAGGACCGGGTAGTGATGAGAGAAATAATCCGGTCGGACTTGTTTATATTGGAATTGCCGACAAAAATTTTTCAAAAGCATATAAATTTAATTTTACCGGAAACAGAGAGAAAATCAGAGTTCGTGCATGCACAAGCGCGTTTGACATTTTGCGAAAGTATTTGATGAATAATTAAAAAATGTGTTGACATAGGCGAATAAAAGAAGTATAATATTATTATAGAACATTTGTTTGCGAAAGAGAGGATAAAATATGTCTGAAAATTTTAATGAAAACACATCGGAAAAGAGAAAGGCGCTTGATGCGGCGCTTACGGGAATACGCAAGCAATTTGGCGAAGGCTCGATAATGAAGCTTGGAGAAAACACAAAGCATAATATAGAGGCAATTCCTACTGGCTCAATGAGTCTTGATTTAGCGCTTGGAATAGGCGGACTTCCGCGTGGAAGAATCGTAGAAATATACGGACCTGAATCATCTGGCAAGACGACGCTCACGCTTCATGTTGTTGCGCAGGCACAAAAGCTTGGCGGAGAGGTTGCATTTATAGATGCAGAGCATGCGCTTGACCCCGAATATGCAAAGAATCTTGGAGTAGATATTGATAATTTGCTTGTTGCACAGCCTGATACAGGAGAACAGGCACTTGAGATAATGGAAGCTCTTGTAAGAAGCGGCGCTATAGATGTAGTAGTAGTTGACTCGGTTGCAGCGCTTGTGCCAAAGGCAGAAATCGATGGCGAGATGGGCGACTCACACGTAGGACTTCATGCGCGCCTTATGTCACAGGCACTTCGTAAGCTTGCCGGAATACTTAATAAATCAAATACGATTGCGATATTTATAAATCAGCTTCGTGAAAAGGTTGGCGTGATTTACGGCAATCCTGAAACGACGACAGGTGGACGAGCACTAAAGTTTTATGCATCAGTACGTCTTGACATAAGAAAGGTTGAAGCGATTAAAAATGGCAGCGAAATAATCGGTAACCGTGCGAGAGTAAAGGTTGTAAAAAATAAGGTTGCGCCACCGTTTAAAGAAGCAGAATTTGATATTTTGTATGGCAAAGGCATTTCGAGTGAAGGAAACATCTTAGATGTTGCGACGTCGCTTGACATAATAAAAAAGAGCGGCTCATGGTTTGCTTATGAAGGCGAAAGACTTGGACAGGGAAGAGATAATGTAAGAAAATATATGGAGGAAAATCCGGAGTTTACAGCGAAGATTGAGGCGTTGATTCGCGAAAGACTTAATGTTGGAAAAACGGAGCGCATTGATAATGAAGCTGTTAATCCGCTTTCTAAACCGCTAAAAAAATAATAAGAGGGTAAAAATTTGTAATGGCGTACATAGTTATGGATCTTGAATGGAACCAGCCTGTTTCAAAAAAGTGCTATCCGTATATAAAGATAGGCGACAAAATGTCAAACGAGATAATACAAATCGGTGCATATAAAGTCAGCGATGAACTTGAAATAATCGATAGCTTTTGCGCCTATATTAAGCCGAAATATTATAAGAAACTCAACACATTCGTAAAAAGAGTAACACATATTGATAAAACTATGATATGTGAAGGTGAAAGTCTTGAAGATGTGATGCGTCGATTTAAAGCATGGGCAGGAGAGACAGCTACTTTTTTTACCTGGGGCAGCGACGACATATATGTAATGAAACAAAATCTTGAATTTTATGGCATCGATACGTCGCCTATATCAAAATGGTACGATATGCAAAAAATCTTTTCATCTGTAAACTTATGCGAGGACACACAGCGTTCGCTTAGCTTTGCGATGGAGTATTTTAATATTAATGAACAACAAGACCGTCAACTTCACGATGCGCTTGATGATGCATATTATACTGCGCAGATATTTTGTAGGCATGATATTGATAAATGCCTTAAAGAGTATACAAAAGAAAGTGATTTTAAGACTCTATGTATGGAGCTTGATGACACAAGCTATGGTGCATTTTATACGAAGAATAAGGCGATGGCAGATGAAAAGGTAAATCAAATATATTGTCCCAAATGCGGTAAAAAGCTTAATAAAAACAGTTCGTGGACAATGCATAACGGAAAGTATTTATGTGTTGCAAGCTGCGATGAGCACGGAGATTTTGTGTCGCGCATAAAGCTTAACAAACATTTAGACGGAAAATTTTATGTAAACAAAATTACGAGAAGAATAAGCGATAAGGCGCAGGTTGAAATGGCGCAAAAATGCAAGTCCTGCGCAAAAAAGAAAAGACAACCTTCGGGTGTTGTATAAGAAGAAAAAAACGGTAAACAATTGTTTGCCGTTTTTTATATATGTTATTTATCACGTACCATCTGAAGATAATCTAAAGTTTTATATCCGTAGCTTTCATAGAGCTTTATTGCGCGCTCATTGTCACGGGTTGCTTCGAGACGAAAACGTTTTGCATAGGTATCATACTTATTATGCACAAATTCAAGCAGCTTTTGTCCGATGCCGTTATTACGAAAGACATCGTCTACAAAAATTTCTTCCACCCATACGACCATAGAGCCGACTTCATTTGAGTATGCGAAGGATAAAAGTATATAGCCTTTGATTGTTGTATCTTCTTCATAGACAAAACAGGCGGTAAATGGGTCGTTATTTAGGCATCGTTCAAAGGTAATGTCGTAATTTTCTCGTGGTACCGTGTGAAGAACGGCGCTGGAATGGTAAAATTTATCTATTAAATCAATAAATTTGTCATGGTCATTTTTTATTATTGCGCGTATACTCATTTGATATTCTCCTTTAAATTTATTATAATTCAAGAAAACTAAAATGCATATAATCTTTTGGATTACTCCACTCATCGCCGCCCCATATAAAGCCGTATTTGGAAAAGATGCTTACGATTTCGCTGTCAGCAGATATTGAGTGTGGATCATCGCCGGGAAGCCATCCGTTGCCTACAAAAGTGCCATTATTATACAAGCAGTAATTTTCGTTATAGTTTATATCGATTGCTGTGCCGTAATTATGATGTGAATATCTGCCTGATGACATTTCGTCGCGCCATGCATATGCGCCGGCATCTTTAATTGGGAACTGCGATTTGCTTTCGAAAATTTCTTTGAAGACTGCCTTTGTAATGTCTGCGATACTTTTATGAACGGTAAGTGTTTGCGTAGAGCGATATTTATTGCCGTTAATACCTATGCGCCATACATCAACTTTAATGTCTTGCATAACGCTGTCGGCGTCTTTTTTTGATTCGAGTTGCCCGTGTGAAAATACTATATTTTCCTTTTCATCAAGCGAATATAGCGGCGATACGTACGCACCTGCATTGCAGACAAACTCATTAGATTCGTCGTATATATTAAATTTATATTTTTTTGCAATTCGTAGGTTATCAAAAGTAAAGCTTTGTGTATTGGAATAAATTGTTTTTACGTAGACATCTTCGTCAGAATACCAGAAATTTGATGCATCGAGATAAACGTCAATTTTATATTTGCTTGATTTTTTTGGCGTATTAAATTCAAGCTCAATACATCTGTCATTATATGATATAAGTCTGGCATTATCAACATTTGCTTTTAAATTTTCATAGTCACCGGTAGCATACATAGGCGTAATTTCACTGTCGGGCGTATCTATATCGTCTTGTTTAAATTTATCAAAGCAGCGATATATAATAACGATTGCCTGTTCACGAGTTGTATGATAAAGCGGCCATATTTCATCTTCGCTCATGCCTTGTATAATTGAATTTTTAATGCAAAAGGCGATAGAAGATTTTGCCCAGTCGTTTATTTTATTTGCATCATTATACGTTGACAACATAGCTTTAACATCTGTATCCGATATGGAAGCATCAATGCCGCAAGCACTTAAAAGACGCGTAATAATAACGCTCATTTCCTGTCTTGTGATTGCATCATCAGGAGAGAATACCGCGTCGCCACGTCCGTTTATAATGCCAAGGTCGGCGCAGTAGAGTACATATTTATCGTTAGTATCGTCAAAGTGAGAATTGAACTTTGCCGGCATGTCATTTTTTGTAAAAACATTATATAAAGATATGGCGAATTTACAAAACTCATCTCGTTTTATGTCAGATGTATACGCAAGGCTCTCGCTTCCGGGTGGTATTATACCAAGCTCATCTGCAAGAGAGACGATAGGCTCTGCCCATTTACTTGGCGTGTGTGTTTTAGCATATGGCTCAATGCCTGAAAAAATAAGAAAGGCGCACAAAAATGATATAATATATTTATTAAACCTTGAAAAGTACATATGAAAATCACCTCATTTTACGATTATATCATAAAATGCGCTTTATGTCAGCTTTTGTAACAGTAACTTAATCTACTGTGTCATATTATGAAATATAATGCCAATAGTTTGACTAGCGGATGCGAGTGTGATATACTAAATACATATACAATTGGGGGTGGAGCAATTGAGTGAAAAAAAGCATATGACATCAATTGGAGGCCAGGCGGTAATAGAAGGCGTTATGATGCGCGGACCGTCAAAGTCAGCGATTGCCATACGAAAAAGTGACGGGGAAATTGATATAGATATAAAAAATAACAGCTCACTTGTAGCAAAGCTAAAGCTTACAAAAATACCGATAATACGCGGCGTTGTGGCGTTTTTTGACAGTCTTATAACAGGCGTTGGTGCGACGATGCATTCTGCCGAATTTATAGATTTGGAAGAAGAAAGTGAGCCGAGCGAATCAAAATTTGATAAATTTATTGAAGAGCATTTCGGCGACAAGGCGATTAGTATTATACTATGGTTTTCTGTGGCATTGTCCATTGTGCTGGGAGTAGGGCTGTTTATGCTTTTGCCTACGGCGATTGCAGGCGGCATAAAGAGCATACTCTTAAATGAAACATTTATAAAGTTTCCTTTAGCATTTGTATCGTCAATAGAGCCTATTATGACGAATCACATAGTCTTAAATTTTTTGGAAGCAGTTACGAGAATGGCGATTTTCGTTTTGTACATGGTACTAGTGTCAAAGCTTAAGGACATGCAGCGTGTTTTTGAATATCATGGAGCGGAGCATAAGACAATTGCGTGCTATGAGGCAGGCGAGGAGCTTACAGTTGAAAATGCGAAAAAGCATTTGCGTTTTCATCCGCGTTGCGGCACGAGCTTTTTGCTTATCGTCATGCTTGTAAGCATATTATTTTTCTCGTTTTTAACATGGGAAAATGTATGGATGAGAATGGGCTTAAGGCTTTTGTTGTTACCAGTAGTTGCAGGATTCTCGTACGAGCTTATAAAGTTTGCCGGAAAGAGTCGCTTAAAGATAGTTTGCGCTCTTACAAAGCCGGGCTTGTGGATGCAAAGACTAACAACACGTGAGCCGGATGAATCGCAGCTCGAAGTTGCCATTGCATCGCTTAAAGCTGTTATGCCACAAGATGGGGAGGACGACAGGTGATAATAAAAGACCTTTTACAATACGGGGCAAAAATTCTTGCTAAGAACAATATAAGCACGCCGCAGCTTGATGCGTCAATACTACTGTGTCATGTATTAAAGAAGAACAGAAGCTATCTTATAATAAATCATATACAAGAAGTTTCGAAAGAGGATGAAGAAACGTACATTTCGCTCATAAACAAAAGAGCAAACGGTATGCCGTGCGCATACATTACTTCTAAAAAAGAATTTATGTCGCTTGATTTTTATGTTAATGAAAATGTGCTTATACCGCGTCCCGATACAGAAACGCTTTGTGAGCATGTAATTGAGACGAATGTAAAAGACGCCCCCATAATAGCAGACATTTGCAGCGGAAGCGGATGCATAGGCATATCGCTTGCTGTATATATAAAAGATTCGCGCATTGTCATGGCTGATGTAAGTGATAAAGCAATAGAGGTCGCACAAATAAACGCGCAAAATCAAGGCGTATCTGAAAGATGTATGTGCGAGACAGTCGACATATTAAACGAGCAGATGCCGGGATGCTTTGACATTGTAGTATCAAACCCTCCGTATATTGAAACGAAAGTTATTGACACGCTTGAAAGAGACGTAAAAGACTATGAGCCGCGACTTGCGCTTGACGGCGGAGAAGACGGCCTTATGTTTTACAGACGTATAGCAAAAATTGCGATAGACATGCTAAGGAGTGGGGGAATGCTTGCGTTTGAAGTCGGACACACACAGTCAAAAGCAGTGGAAAACATTCTTAAAGAAAACGGCTTTACAGATATAAAAATAATAAGCGACCTATCGGGAATAGAGAGAGTTGTTAGCGGGATAAAAAAATAAAATAAAAAAAGCCATATATCATTTGCTGATATATGGCTTTTATATAACTTTTTATACGAGCTTTTCGCCCAAGTCCTTACCACCCATAAGATGAAAGTGCAGATGAAAAACAGTCTGACCTGCGTTTTTTCCGCAGTTATTTATTATTCTGTATCCATCGTCTTTTATGCCGGCAAGCTCTGCGATTTCGCCGACTTTTGAAAAGATGTGTGCCACAACATCGGCATTATCATTTGTGATTTTGTTTGCACAGCAAATGTGCTCTTTTGGCACGATTAAGATGTGCACGGGAGTTTGCGGGTTAATGTCATTAAAAGCAAAAATTTTATCGTCCTCATATACCTTCGATGAAGGAATGTCGCCGTTTATAATCTTACAAAAAATACAATCGTTCATAATTAAAACCTCCGCTTTTTATAATTAAGCCTTGATTTGTGCTTTTACAATGCTTTCAACGATAGCAAGAGCCTCGTCAATTTTTTGTGCATCTTTACCGCCGGCTTGCGCTGAATCGGGCTTACCGCCGCCACCGCCGCCACATACCTTTGCGACTTCACCGATGATTTTACCTGCGTGGATACCTTTTTCAACGGCTGATTTAGATGCGACAGATGCAAACGTAATTTTGCCGTCAGCTTCGCTTGCAAACACAGCAACACCGCAATCCATACGCTCGCGCATCTTATCGCCGAGTGTGCGAAGATCATTTGCGCCGATGCCTTTTAAGCGATTTGTATATACACAAACACCGCTTACTTCCTTACAGTTATCCATTAATGAATTTATCTGACCTGCAGCGAGCTTTTCGCGCATTGATTCGATTTCTTTTTGTGCACTCTTAAGCTCATCTGTAAGTGCGATAGCTTTTTCAGTTGTATCTGCAGGAGATGATTTTAAAACTTTTGCAGTATTTATCAAGCGTGATTGACCTTCCTGCATGAACTTAATTGTACCATATCCCGTAACACCTTCAATACGTCTTACACCAGCAGCAACACCTGTCTCTGAAATAAGAGTGAACAAACCTGCCTGGCTTGTGTTTGTAAGGTGTGTTCCGCCGCAGAATTCTGTTGAATAGTCACCCATTTTTACAACGCGAACAACATCGCCGTATTTTTCACCGAAAAGTGACATTGCGCCGAGCTTTTTAGCTTCTTCAATAGGCATTTCGCGCGTAATAACCGGCATTGCATCGAGTATTGCATCATTAACCTTTGCCTCAACAGCTTTTAGCTCTTCATCAGTCATTGCGCTAAAATGCGAGAAGTCAAAGCGTAAACGGTTAGCATTAACAGAAGAACCTGCCTGTGCAACGTGTACGCCGAGTGTATCGCGAAGCGCCTTGTGAAGAAGGTGAGTAGTCGAGTGGTTTCTCGAAGTTGCCATACGATTTTTCATATCGTATGCAAGCTTTGCGATGTCACCGACGTTTATGCTGCCACTCTTAAGTGTTCCTATATGAGCGATTTTATTATTTCCTACGTTTTTGGTTTCTGAAACTTCGAATACGAAATTATCGCCGCAAATTACGCCTATATCGCCTTCCTGACCGCCGCTTTCAGCATAGAAAACTGTTTTATCGCAAATGATGCTTGCTTCGTCGCCAGAAGTTAAAGAATCAATGATTTCGCCATTTGATACGATTGCCTTAACTGTTGCATTTATTTCTGAATTATCATAGCCAACAAACTCGGTTACGATAGATTTGTCGAGTTGTGCGTATACATTTTCGCTCCATGCAGCATCTTCGCCAACGTTTCTTCCTGCACGTGCACGTTCACGTTGCTTATTCATTTCATCGTTAAATGCGTCTTCGTCGACATCGAGACCTTTTTCTGAAAGAATTTCAAGTGTAAGGTCGATGGGGAAGCCGTATGTGTCATAAAGCTTAAATGCATCTGCGCCGCTAAGAGTCTTTTTGCCCTCTGCAATGAGACTGTCAGTAAGAGAACCTAAAATCTCAAGACCCTGATTGATTGTAAGTTCAAAACGGTCTTCTTCGATGCTTATAACCTTTTTGATATATTCCTTTTTCTCTTCAAGTTCGGGGTAAGCTCCTTTTGATTCGCCGATAACAGTCATAGCAACATCGCTTAAGAAAGCTTCGTTTATGCCTAAAAGTCTGCCGTGACGAGCGGCTCTGCGAAGGAGTCTGCGAAGTACATATCCGCGACCTTCGTTTGAAGGAACGACGCCATCTGCTACGAGGAATGTCGTGCTTCTGATATGGTCTGTTACTACGCGAAGTGAAACGTCTGTTGCATCGTCCTTGCCATATTCTACGTTTGCAAGTTTTGCGATATGGCTCATGATGTTTTGTATCGTATCAACGTCAAAAAGTGACGGTACGCCCTGCATAATTGCAGCAAGACGCTCAAGACCCATGCCTGTATCGATGTTTGGATGAGCAAGCTTATGATAGTTTCCTTCATCGTCTTTTTCAAACTGTGTAAATACGAGGTTCCAGAACTCTACAAAGCGGTCGCACTCACAACCTACAGCGCAATCCGGCTTTCCGCAGCCGTTTTCTACGCCACGGTCAAAATATATCTCTGAGCACGGGCCGCACGGACCTGTGCCGATTTCCCAGAAGTTATCTTCCTTTCCCATGCGCACGATACGCTCCGGTGGAATGCCGACTTCTTTTGTCCAGATATCAAAAGCTTCGTCATCGTCTTGATAAATTGTAATCCAAAGCTTATCTACAGGCATTTTCATTTCCTTCGTAATAAATTCCCATGCCCATGCAGTAGCTTCGTGCTTAAAGTAGTCGCCGAATGAAAAGTTTCCAAGCATTTCAAAAAACGTACCGTGACGAGCCGTTTTACCAACGCGCTCAATATCAGGTGTGCGGATACATTTCTGGCATGTTGTAGCGCGTTTTGATGGGGGAGTCTGCGCACCTGTAAAGTAAGGCTTTAGCGGTGCCATTCCCGAGTTAATCAAAAGAAGGCTCGCATCGTTTTGTGGTACGAGCGGAAAGCTCGGCATGCGATAGTGGTCCTTGCTTTGATAAAATGACAAGAATTTCTCACGAATTTCATTTAATCCCAGTTTTTCCATTGTTAATTACCCCTTATATCTTAGTATAAATTATCAGACGTTTATATTAGCGCACCTGTGAGCCGGAAGCAATATCAGCATCAGTTGTGCATATTGAAAGCTCATCGCCGTTTGCGGCAGCAAGAATCATACCGTACGAATCAACTCCGCGAAGCTTTACAGGTTTAAGGTTTGCAATTACTATTACGTTTTTACCGATAAGCTCATCGGCACTGTAATGCTTTGCAAGTCCTGATACAATCTGACGTTTTTCGTTGCCAAGCTCAACAATTAGTTTGTATAGCTTGTCAGCGCCTTCAATTTTTTCTGCACTTACAATTTTTGCAACTCGTAAATCGAGTTTTGCAAAGTCATCAATCGTGATTTGTGAAGGTGGCGCCTCTTCCTTTTTGGAATCAGCCTTTTCTTTTTTCTCTTCTTTAGCTTTTGGGTATTTCTTTTCGTTAAAAGCCTTGATTTCTTCGAGCTTTTTAGTTTCATCGAGTCTTACGAAAAGAGGTTCGGCTTTTCCAACTTTTTGTCCCGCTGCAAGCGCACCGAAGTTTTGTATGCTTTCTATGCTCGTATCACAGCCACCGATTTGTGCATAGATTTTATTTGCTGTGTCAGGCATAAATGCCTCGAGAAGCACAGCGATAATGCGGATTGACTCTAAAAGGTTGTATATTACTGTGCCAAGGCGCTCTTTGCAGTCTTCGCTTTTTGCAAGCACCCACGGCTCTGTTTCGTCGATGTATTTGTTTGAGCGGCGTGCAAGCGCGATTACATGCTCGAGTGCATCAGCAACGCGAAGCGCGTCCATCTTTTCTGCTACGGCGCTTACTGTCTTTGCGCAAACAGCTTTTAAGTCAGCGTCAAAGTCACATTCTTGCGCAGGTGCAGGTATTACACCGCCAAAGTATTTTTCGCACATTGCTACTGTGCGGTTAACGAGGTTGCCGAGCGTATTTGCAAGGTCGGAATTAAAGCGACTTATGATCGTTTCATATGTTATAGTTCCGTCCGATGCGAAAGGCATCTCGCTTAAAACGTAATATCTAACCGCATCTACGCCAAAAAGCTCTGCAAGGTCATCAGCATACATTACATTTCCGCGCGATTTACTCATTTTATCGACGCCGGACAAAAGCCACGGATGACCAAAAACCTGTTTTGGAAGCGGCTCGCCGAGAGCCATTAAAATAATTGGCCAGTATATCGTATGGAAACGAAGAATGTCTTTACCGATAATGTGCACATCGGCAGGCCAGTATTTTTTATAAGTATCCGACGCATCGTCGGGATCATAACCTAAAGCAGTAATGTAGTTTGACAAAGCGTCAACCCATACATATATAACGTGACCCGGGTCAAACTCAACAGGTATGCCCCAGTTAAAAGTGCTGCGCGATACGCACAAATCCTGAAGACCGGGTTTTAAGAAGTTGTTTACCATTTCGTTTTTGCGCGATTCCGGAGCGATGAAGTCGGGATTTTCCTCAATATGCTTCATAAGCTTATCTTGGTATTTGCTCATCTTAAAGAAGTATGCTTCTTCTTTGGTGGGCACTACCTCGCGGCCACAATCAGGACAGCATCCGTCAACGAGCTGTGAAGGAGTAAAAAACGATTCGCAAGGCACACAATATAAGCCTTCGTATTCGCTTTTATATATATCGCCCTGGTCATATAATTTTTTAAAGATTTTTTTAACTGTGTTTTCATGGTCTGAATCTGTCGTACGAATAAAACGGTCATACGAAGTATTCATAAGATTCCATATGTTCTTTATTTCGCCCGTAACAGAGTCGACATATTCTTTTGGAGAAATACCTGCCTGTTCGGCAGCTTCCTGAATCTTTTGACCGTGTTCGTCTGTACCCGTGAGGAAGAACACATCGTATCCGCTTTTGCGCTTAAAACGTGCAATAGCATCAGTTAAAATAACCTCATAAGTATTTCCGATATGCGGTTTGCGTGAAGTATATGCAATCGCAGTTGTAATATAATATTTTCCCTTACTCAATATTGCCACCTTCTTTATATAAAATGTTTATCGTTTACTTTACCTGTAAAAAATCTGCCATAAGTGTGTGACCGGCTTGCCTGAAAACGCCTGTTTCTTTAGCACTGTCTTCGCAGTATGTTCTGCCCGGATAATTCTTTTCGTCATTACTTCTGTAAATTATATACGGAACAGGCTCTGAGCTGTGTGTCATTGTTTCGATCGGGGTAGGATGGTCAGGCATTACAAGAACGCTGAAATCTTCACCTGCATCTTTAAGACCGTCGATGATTATTTTTGCCGCCTTATCGAGTTTTTCGATAGAGAGAACCTTATTTTGTGTTTCTCCTCTGTGGCCACATTCATCCGCGGCTTCAACATGAAGATATACAAAATCCTTTCCACCGAGCAGTGCATCGAGCGCTGCTTTTGCTTTGCCGTTAAAGTTCGTGTCGACATTTCCTGTCGCGCCTTCTACTTCAATTACATCCATTCCTGCACAATAACCGATGCCTTTTAATAGGTCAACGGCAGATATCATTGCACCTGACAGAGCGTATTTTTCCTTAAAAAGCGGAATGGAAGGCTTGCTTCCTTGGCCCCAGAACCATATACAGTTTGCAGGGTTAAGACCTTTCTCGATTCTAGCTTTGTTTACCGGATGGTCTTTAAGTATGTCGTAGCTTTTTTTCATCATATCGAAAAGAAGCTCAGAATAATCGCCTTTGGGCATATAGTCACCGATTACACGCTTTGAAATATCATGCGGGGGAGTGAGCGTGCTGTTAATGCTTCCGTTATGCATTACAAGAAGGTTTCGGTAGCTTGTACCGGCATAAAACTTCAAATTTTCGTTTCCAAACTCATTTTCTATAGCGCGCATAAGCTCTGCGCCTTCTTTAGAGCTGATTTCGCCTGCGCTATAGTCTATCATTGTTTTTTTATAAAAGTCGTCTTCGTCTGATAATGTGACAGTGTTTACACGATATGTAATATCTCCATCATTTAAGGGGGCGCCGATTGACACAGCCTCGAGCGGAGAACGACCTGTATAGTATTTTGTCGGATCATAACCCATTACTGAAAGATTTGCGACATCACTGCCCGGAGCGATTCCGTCGGGGACAGTTTTAACCATACCCATCTCGCCACGCGATGCAAGCATGTCCATTGTCGGCTTGTTTGCAGCCATGAGTGGAGTTTTGCCACCGAGAGAATCGATTGGCACATCTGCCATGCCGTCGCCAAGTATTACGATATATTTCATACACATAACTCCCTTACATTACAATTACCCTATATTATACTATATATAATTTATAATTACAAGGATTTTCATGCATTTTTTGCAAAAAATCTACTAATATTATGCAAAAACATTACAGGGAATATCTGGGCAAAGAAACTTACAGTATGCATCGAAAAATATGCTATTTTTCTTTGCATGTCATAATGAAGTGCGGACAAACATAAAATGAAACATCGATATAAATTTACGGGTCAAAACTTTAAGAAAAGAGGAGTCAGGATGCATGATGGGATGCTTATAGGAAATATGAGCGAGACAGTAAGAGAGCTTTTAAAAAACATTGATTTAACAGAGGCGCAGGAGATAAGACTTCGCAAGAATATGCCGCTTACAATTCATTTTGTGCGTATGTATTTTTATGTATCGAAAAATGGGACCTTGACACAAAAAGAAAGCGATTCATACATTGTCAGCGCATATGACATAGAGCGCACGCTTGAACTGTTATGCTCGGGAAGCGTGTATTCATTTAAAGAGCAGATTAAATCAGGATATATCACTACTGCATACGGACACAGAGTCGGAATTGCAGGAAGATGTGTAACGGAGAATGGGAAAGTGACGTACATAAAGGATATATCGGGATTGAATTTCAGAATTGCAAGACAAGTAAAAGATGCAGCAAAAGATATTATAAATAAAGTAATAAAGGGCGATAAAGTTAAAAACACACTTGTAATATCATCGCCCGGAGGCGGAAAAACAACGCTTCTTCGTGACATAGCGAACAAAGCCTCATGTGCAGGCATAAAAACCGTAGTTGTAGATGAAAGAAGTGAAATTGCAGCGATGTTAGACGGCATTTGCACATACGATATGGGTCCTGTAAGTGATGTGCTCGATGCATGTCCAAAGGCGGAGGGTATAATGCTTGCAATAAGAAGCCTTTCGCCACAGCTCATTGTGTGTGACGAAATTGGAAAAGAAAGTGATTTTGAAGCTGTCTGCGAGGCATCAAGGTGCGGTGTAGCAGTTGTCTCGAGCATACATGGTAAAAATTTAGAGCAAGTTCAAAAACGCTATCGTGATATTGCACATTATTTTGATGTGTTCATAACACTTGATTCAAAAACAGAAAACAGAATAAAAGAAGTCATCACAAACGATGATACGGACGAACAAAAAATGAGGTATAAATATGCTTAAAATGATAGGAATAATTCTTGTTATTTTTTCATCGACAACAATCGGCTTTTCGTTTGCATCAAGACTTGAAAAACGTAAATGCACGCTTGAGGGATTTAAAAATTCTCTATCAATGCTTGAAGCGGAAATAAGCTTTGCGCAAAATTCTCTTGCGCGCGCATTTTATAATATATCACGTGTGATATCGCCAAAAATTGTGTCGGAATTTTATAAAAATATTTGTATGGCAATCGATGATGAGAAAAAGACGATTTCGCTATCATGGAGCGAATGTCTTGACAGATTGAGTGCAAAAATGTGTATTTCGCGTGCCGATGTGCAGGTGCTTATAAATTTTTCAAATCGTCTGGGAAAAACTGATATTGAAAATGAGCTTAAAAATATACATAACACGGCGTCACTTATCGATATGCAGCTTGATGATGCTAAAAACGCGTGTGATGCGAGCAAAAAAATGTATCAGAGCGCAGGTATACTTGCCGGGATACTGGTAGTTGTTTTACTGTTTTAGGAGGAAGCTATAATGAATGTTGACTTAATTTTTCAAATCGCAGCAATCGGAATAATCGTTTCGGTGCTTAATCAGCTTTTGATACGTTCAGGCAGGGAGGAGCAGGCGATGCTTACAACGCTTGCCGGACTCATCGTTGTATTGATGATGATAATAAACCAGATCAGCACGCTGTTTGATACGATAAAAACGGTGTTTAGCTTATAGATAAAACGGAGATCGTAATGGATATTTTTAAAGTCGCAATAATCGGAATAATCGGAGCGTTGGTTAGCGTGATGCTATACAGTTACAAAAGAGAATTTTCTGTTGTGAGTGCGCTCGCAACAGGTATAGTAATACTTATGTGCGCATTTTCATCTCTTAGTGAAGTGTTTGCTCATATATATGATATAGCCAATCGATACGGAGTAAACACAAGCTATATCGGAGCGGTTATAAAAATTATAGCGATTGCATACATTGGCAGTTTTTCGTCACAGCTGTGTCGTGATTCGGGACAAGGTGCCATAGCAATAAAAATAGAATTTTGTGCAAAGGTGTTGATTTTGCTTTATTCTATGCCGATAGCGGATGCACTTTTGTCGCTCGTTGTATCGATTTTGCAATAAGGAGTCATACATATGAAAAGAATTGTTTTAACTATTTGTTCTTTATTGGCTGCGTTTGTTTTTCTTTTTCCAAATAATACATTTGCAGCCGATATTATGAGCATAGAAAACGAGCTTGATACATACGATTTTGGCGAGCTTGAAGGATATATCGGAGGCGAGAGTGATTACTATACAAACTCACAAGGCTTTCTTGAAACAGTAAAAGATTTTGCCACAGGTAAGCAGGTGCTTAGCGTATCTGAGATTGCCAAGTCAGTTTTAAGTGCGTTTTTAAATGAAGCGCGCGGAAGTGTCGTTTTGCTTTTAAGCGTGATTGCAATATCGCTTCTTTTTTCATTTTTAAACAATATGAATGGCGATTTTGCATCGACAAATGTAAGCGAAACAGCGTTTTTTGTCTGTTATCTTATTTTGGCTACGCTTTTACTAAAGGCATTTAGTCAGGCGTCGGCACTTGTTGTGAGCAGCGTAAAAAGCGCATCATCATTTATAAATGCGGCGTCGCCTGTGCTTATGAGTATGCTTGTGTTTGGCGGCTCGGTGGGAAGTGCGTCAGTAATAAATCCTGTAATACTTTTTGCGACACAGATTGTAAGCGTAGTTTCGGAAAAGTTTTTGGTGCCGCTTTTGTATAGTTCGGCTGCGCTATATATAGTAAGCGAAATTAACGAAACGATTAAGGTATCAAAATTTGCAGACTTTTTAAAAAAGACAGTAAAGTGGTGTATGTGTCTGATGCTTACAATTTTTTCGGGGGTGCTTGGAATACAAAGCTTTTGCGCCGCTACCATCGATGGCGCAGCGGCAAAAACGGCCCGCTATCTTGTAGGGACGGCAGTGCCTGTTGTGGGAGGAATTTTATCAGACACAATAGAAACACTTGTCGGTTGCTCGAACATTATAAAAAATGCCACCGGCGCTGCGGGAATGATTGCGGTACTTGTAATTGCGACTGTTCCTGTAATAAAGATTTTAGCCGTAAGCGTGACATTTTATCTTGGAGCGGCGGTGCTTGAACCGATGGCGGACAGGCGTATTTCAAGTGTCATAAGCTCGCTTGCGTCAATTACTTCGCTTATGGCGGCAATAATTGTTACTGCGGCTGTAATGTTTATTATCTGTATCGGCATGGTAATGTGTCTTGGAAATACTTCGTGATAAGGAGGCATAAAAGTGGCTAGGTATATTGGCTCATTTACGGTAGTTGTTGTTTGCATGGTCGTAATCAGCTTTATTCTACGCTCGCTCATGCCCGAAGGTACACTTTCAAAATATATAAATTTTATAATTGGCATCATCGTATCAATTACTATTGCGAGTGCGTTTTTAAATATGAATTCGCTCGATTTGGAATCTCTGATACAACTGCCCGAACAAAGTTCTTTTGATACTGCTCGGGCAAAGCAACTTTACAACGAAAAAGTGATTGAACGTTTTAAAGAGAACATCTGCTTGCGTGTAAGACGTGCAATATATGATAAAACGGGCAAGGACTGCGAGTGCGATGTTATGCTAAACATCGATATGGAAGGTGAAATTCTCGGCATCGACGGTATCTATATAAATTCAAATAAAGGCTTGGATAATGAAATAATAAAAAGTGTTGTTTCAAGTGAGCTTGAAGTCGATCATAGTATTGTGCACATAGGAGGTGGGGAAGATGATTAAAGAAAAAATAGGCGATGTTTTTGAGAAAAACAAGAATATGAAGCCTCTTTACATAATATTTATTATAGGAATAGTAATCATACTTTTTACAAACTTTTTTTCGTCGTCAAAACCGCGCGAAAAAAGCGTCGACACTGATGTGGAGAGCTTTTGTGTTACGGATGATAAAATAGTAAAGCAAATCGAAAAAATACTTTCACAAATACGTGGCGCAGGCGATGTAAGTGTAATGCTCACATACGAAAGCACAGCGGAAAAGCATTATGCGATAGACGTTACGAGTGAAAGCTCGCAAAACGGCGAAGAAGTGGCAGGCGCACGCACACAATCAAAGCAAAGCACGAAGCTTGTTACACCGTCAAATGAGCCTGTCATTGTAAAGCAAAGCTTTCCAAAAGTTATGGGTGTAATCGTCGTTTGCAGCGGCGGTGATAACGTACAGGTTAAAGCAAACATTAAAACTGCGCTTGCGGGCGTTTTAGATGTAGCAGAACATAAAATAAGTGTGTTTACAAAAAAATAACAATAAAAATAACAAGGAGGAGTTTTTATGATGATGATTTTGAAAAGAAAGGAAGTTTTGATCGGTTCTCTGATTATGCTCATACTGACGGCGGCGTTTATAAATTATAACTATTCTGCTTTGCCGCAAAGTATTGATGGCGAAATGACGAGCGTGTCGCAAACTGTCACAGATGAAAATGCTGATGCACAGGAAACGGCGCGTAAGATGGGTGAGGCACAGTATGTAAGCTCGAATGCAAATGATGAATCCGATTATTTTGTGCAGGCGCGTATGAACAGAGAAAACGCCCGCAGCAAGTCGATTGAAATGCTAAACGAAATAATAAACAATCCAAATATGGACGCGCAAAGCAAGCAAAAGGCGCAAGAGGAAATTTTATCATCGGCTACAGCGACCGATAAGGAGGCTGTATGCGAGAATCTTATACAGGCAAAAGGATTTGCGCAGTGCGTCGTGTTTATAAGCGGTGAAGAGGCAAATGTGACGGTAAAATCTGATGGCCTTACGGGCGCTGACCTTGCAAAAATACAGGAAATTGTTTCGTCTCAAACAGAAATTTTAATAAAAAACATAAAAATAGTTGAAGTCAAATAGTTTTAATGATATAATTTATACCATAAAAGAAAAATACTTGCATATGCAAGATGTGAAAGGAGATATTGACATGGAGGAAAATGTAAACATAAATGTAAATGAAAGTGAAAACGAAGTAGGCAATATCAACATATCTGATGAAGTTGTAAGCGTTATTGCAGGAGTTGCAACATCGGAGGTTAAAGGTGTTTACTCAATGTCGGGAACTATCGCCGGCGGCATCGCTGAAATACTTGGCAAAAAGAATATGGGCAAGGGTGTAAAGGTTACAATAAATAACAATGTTGCATCGCTCGATTTACACATCACTGTTTTATACGGCGCGAAGGTTCCTGAGGTTGCATGGGAAATACAGGAGAAGGTTAAAAAGGCAGTTGAAACGATGACAGGCCTTAGCGTTGATAAGGTTAATATTTACATCGAGGGTGTCACAATCGAAAAAGAGCCAAAGAAGGAAATCGTTTTATCAAAAGACGGCGAAAAAGAAGAGCCGTCCGAAGGAGCAAATAAGGCTAAATAAAAAAGACAGTAACATAAAGTTTAAGCTAGGAAAGAGCAGGGCAGTTTATTGCTTTGCTCTTTTTGTATATTATAAAGTTGCACAAAAATTTTTGTTATTTAAAATATATGGTCGACAAAAAATTCAATAATTAAATATATTTTCCATAAATAGCGAAAAAAACGACATAAAACAGTTAAAATTACACAAAAGAATTTCAGGTTTATATTGACAATGAGTATAAAGACATATATAATATAATTAGTTTTATAATGACACAATTTCCTGGGAGGGAATACAAAAAAGTAACATACACAGTTCATGATGCGCTTTGCCAAAGTGGTTGGTGCATAGCCACTTTGGCAATAAAGAGCGTTTTGAAAATAAAAAGATATGGAGGAAAGGAAAATGAAAACAAGAAAGATTTTAGCCGTAATTCTTGCAGCAGTATTAGCTATTTCGATGCTTGCAGGTTGCGGTGGCAACAAAGGCGGAAACGCAAATGTTGAGCTTAACAAAGAGGTTTTGAATCTTGAAGGTTATCTTGCATCAGCAGAACCGCTCGAACTTACAATTCACTATCATACTAATGGTGGTTTGTGGATGTGGCAAAATGATGGCCCGATCACAAAGAAGGCCGCAGAAATGACAAACATCAACGTTAAGAACGTAGCTTCAAAAGCGCAGGCAGACTCAGCACAGGCATATAACTTAATGCTTGTTGAAGATACATTGCCGGATATTATTGCTTATAGTAAAACAAACCTAGATAAGGCTGGTATTGATGGTGCCCTTATTCCGCTTGAAGATTATATCGAAGAATATGCACCGAATATTCATAAGGTGTTCCAAGAGCATCCTGAATATATGAATGAATCAAAAGCAAGTGATGGACACCTTTACTACATTCCGAACATCGTACCGGACGGCCCGGGCGAATTGTGGATTGTACGTCAGGACTGGCTTGATAAGTTAGGTCTTCAGGCTCCTACAAACGTTGATGAATTCTACAACGTATTGAAGGCATTCCGTGACGGCGACCCGAACGGTAACGGTATAAAGGACGAAATACCTTACCTTGAGAAGACAAAGCGTATAAACGAATTGCTTCCGCTCTTCGGTGTATCATATAAGAACTGGGAAATTGATGAAAACGGAAAGATTTATAATCCGCGTTTCACAGAAGAGTTCAGATATGCTATCACAGAGATTGCAAAGTGGTATAAAGAAGGTCTAATCGACCCTGAAATTTATACAAGAAGCAACTGCCGTGAGGAATTGTTTGGCAATAACCTCGGTGGTATTACATTCGAATGGCCGGCGTCTACGCTCGCATTCAACGAAACAGCAAAAGATACTAACCCGGGAATTGACCTTCAAGTTATACTTCCGCCAAAAGATATTAACGGCGTAATTCAGTCGTTCTCAGCAAACAACCCTGTTTCAGGTACAGGCTGGGGTATTTCAAAGGATAACAAGCATATTGCAGAAACACTTAAGTTCTTCGACTTCTTCTACACAGAAGCAGGTATCAACCTTATGGCTTACGGTATAGAAGGCGAGCACCATATTGTTAATGCAGATGGTTCAATTGAGTACACAGATACAGTTAAGAACTTCCCGAGCGGCGTGCCGGATTACATGGCATCAGTTATAGGTGGTTATTTAACAAATGCTGGTACAATAAGACCGGAAGCTGCAAATATGGCAAGTATGGCTCCGGTTGCTCGTGAAGGCTACTTATTCTATAAAGAGAATGTTAAACTTGTTCCGCCGTGGCCGACACTCGCATTAACTAATGAAGAAAACCAGATACTCGTTGCAAAAGATATTGAAACACATATTAATGAAACAATACAGAACTGGGTAATGGGTAACACAGAGCTTAATGACGAGACATGGAACGCATACTTAAGCAGACTTAAGGAACTAGGTGCAGAAGATGTACAGAAGGTATATCAGGCAGCTTACGACAGACAGTTCAAATAAGTCATACAGCTATAAATTTTATAAAGAGCACTGCTTTTTAGCAGTGCTCTTTTTTGTGCAAAAACATAAAAAAACGTTAATATATCATTGACAAATATGGTAAAAGGGCTTATAATAAAATCGTAAAAGTACAATTATATAAATACTTGTAGGAGGGATTTTATGAAACAGAAAATGCAAAAAGCAGTTACACTTCTTATTGTGCTTTCAATGGTGTTAAGCCTTTTTACAGCACAATCAATTACAGGATTTGCGCAGAGTCTTAAGTTTGAAAAAGACGGCTCTGTGAAAACAGGTGTATTTGAAGAATATGAGGTGGAAGATGGCTGCGTAAAAATTGAAGCAGAAGACGTAGTTATAGGAGACGGTTATACGACATCAAAGCAGAAAACTGCTTCGGGTGGTAAAGTTGCTATTCCTACAAAAACGAATATGTCACAGCCTGCCATTGACGCTGATGCAGACATAGCATTTGAAATCAAAACAGAAAAAGCAGGCAAGTACAAAATTTATGCGCGTCTTATAGCGCAAAGTGGCGGCCAGGACTCGACATGGCTGTCGATTAGTTCGTTAAATGGTGGAAAATACATTACAAGGATGGCCAAAGGAGATACATATTCTGAAGACAATAATGACTTTAAGTGGGCATCAATTGGCTCGTTTGACGTAAAAGAAGATGGAGAAATAGTTACACTTGCGTTTATAACGAGAGAAACAACAAGATTTGACTGCTTTATAATTACAAACAGAAAGCTTTTCATTCCTGAAGGAAAGGGAGAACTTCCAAAGGGTGAGGAAACATTTGAACCGATCGAATTTCCGGACGATGTTTATCCGATGCCGACAATAACTCCTCCACCGGAGCATCCAAGAGTGCTTTTCAGAGAATCAGACCTCGAGCAGATAAGAGAGAATATGAAATCTGGCGAGCTTGCTGATGTTGTAAAATCGTTTGAGAAGTATCGCGATAAGAAATTTACAGGTGAGTTACCAGATAAGGGTGAGGCTACGAATTTTGATGCTGATGGACTTGCTACAATTGAAGCATATGCCTTTGATTATGCTTTAAATGGCAATGAAGAAAAGGGCAGAGCAGCAATCGATGCGATGATTAACTACCTCATGACAGTTCAATTAAGTACATCAACGGAAAATACAAGAGTAATCGGTCAGATGCTGTTTACAACAGCAGAAGTTTATGACTGGTGCTACGATTTGTGTACTGATGAAGAAAAAGCAACTCTGCTTGCACTTTGTCAGGGATACGCTGGCTCAATGGAAGTTGGTTTGCCTCCTGTAAAGATGGTAAATCATGAAGGCCATGCCGGCGAGCAGCAGGTTCAGCGTGACTGGCTTGCACTTGCAATAGCTGTATATGATGAATATCCTGATATATATAACCTTGTAGGTGGAAGAATTTTGTCTACATTCCCGGGTTCAAGAGATTATTGGAATAAGTCGGGCACCCATATGCAAAGTATAAGCTATGCCGGACCTACGCGTTATGCATCGGAGCTTTGGGGACAATGGCTCATATATCGTATGTCAGGCGATATGCTCTACAATGAAGACTTTGAAAAACTTGGATATTGGTGGATATATATGCGTCGTCCTGACGGACAGCTGATGCGTGATGGCGATACATTCTGCCACTATTATGAAAAAGGCGAATACTGGAATGATATGCCAAATACATGGTTCCAGGTTGCAAACCTCTATAAAAACCCGATATTTAATCAGATGTTTGCAATTCAAGGTGAGCTTGACAAATATGCAACTGACGCATGGTCAAGAACTCCTGTACAGACGCTTGCATTTTATGACCCGTCCGTTGGAACGCAGTCCTTTGAAGTTTTGCCGGAAGCAAAAATATTTCCGTCACCTGCAAACCGTGTAATTGCAAGAACAGGCTGGAATATCGGCATGGAGTCACCTGACGTACATGTAGATATGAAAATAGGCGGTAACTATTCATTTGACCATGCTCACCGTGATGCGGGATCATTTCAGCTTTATTACAAGGGACCGCTTGCAATAGATGCAGGTTGGTACGAACTTTACGGAACAGACCATGATGCAAACTATAACAAGGCTACATATGCGCATAATACGCTGATTATAGAAACGAAGGATAACCCTGACGGACAGCAACGAGCAATAGCGTATGATGGTCCTACAACTGAAGGGAAAGCGCAGCTTCTTGGTGCAGAGGTTGGACCTGATCTTCAGTATCCGCAGTATTCATATATTTCGGGCGATATAGCACCTGCATACAGCGAAGATGTAGAAGAAGCAGTTCGTTCGATGATATTTATGCCGAGAGAAGATGAGAATCATCCGGCAGCGTTCGTAGTATTTGATAGAATTGAGACGGACAAAGCAGGTGTTAACAAGAAGTTCTTGTTACATACGATCAACAGACCGGATATTAATGGGAATGTTTCGACAATTACAAGCGATACTGATGGTTATAACGGAAAACTCGTAAACCAGACTCTCCTTCCGGCAGATGCACAAATCGAGAGAATTGGTGGCGAAGGCAAGAGATACTGGATTAACGGAACAGATCATCTGCCGATGAAGGATTCCAAAGCAGGCCCGTACGAAACATCTAATGGTGTTAGCTACAGTGCACCGCAGCTTGATGAAAAGAGAGCTGCTACCGAGCTTGGTTGGGGTAGAATTGAAATTTCAACTCAATCAGAAAATAAAGTGGATTACTTCCTTAATGTAATGTATGTTTCAAATGCTGATGAACAGGATAAAACTGTCCAGACAGCCGAACTTATTGAAACAGATACATTTGTTGGCGCAAAGATATTAGATCGTGTTGCAATGTTTAATCGTGAAAAAGATCGCACAAGTGACGATGTTAAATTCACAGTTAACGGTAACGAAACGGCTCTTAAGGTAAATGTTGCAGGTCTTGATGCAGGCACATGGGCTATTAAGGTAAATGGAAACGATATCGGAACACAGGTTGCTTCCGAAGATGGTGGTATTATTTACTTTACAGCACCTGCAGGAGAATATGAGATTACATATCAGAGTTCTGCTTCGGAAAAGACATTTGAACAGAGCGCTCCGCCTGAAGTTGAAGGTGTATCGATTAAGCTAAATGACAATTTCTTATATTCAGACGTTCCGCCTACAATTATAAATGACAGAACTTTAATTCCGATGAGAGCTTTATTGGAAGCACTTGGTGCAGATGTTACATGGGATGAAGCTACAGCTACAGCTACGGCAGAAAATAAAACGACGAAACTTGTTATCACAGAAAACCAAAGAACAGTATATGTAAACGATGCGCCTGTTGAGCTTGATGTTCCTGCGATGATAATAAACGGCAGATTTATGATACCTGTACGTTTTGTATCAGAATCACTTGGCGCCGATGTTGAGTGGAAAGAAAAGGGACAAATCGTAAAGATTAGCGCGGAAGTTGTAACTAAGCAAAGTGCCCAGGCATATGCTCAAAACTGGGATTTCCCATATGCAATACCGATAGTCAGAGCTACACAAAGTGGCGATGACGGCACAGGAAATACAATTCAAAACAGTTTTGATGCGAGCGTATCAACAAGATGGGCAGTACAGGGCACCGAAGACAGCGATGCGTGGGGCATTTATGATTTAGGAAGTGTATATTCGCTTGACAAGATAAGAATAGCGTTTATGCAGGGCGATGTAAGAACATATACATTTGATATAGCTGTATCTGAGGATGGAGATAATTACACGACTGTTTTGGAAGGACAGGAATCAAGCGGAACAACAAGTGAGCTTGAGGCGTATGACTTAAACGGCGTAAAGGCACAGTATGTAAAGTTTATTGGATATGGTAATACGGTAAATAAATGGAACTCCATATTAGAGACAGTCTTTACCGAGAAAAAGTTTGATATAGAAAATATGATAAGAGTTGTAGACGTTGAGCAAAGCGGCGATGACGGTACGGGCAATACAATTGAAAATAGTATTGACGGTTTAACATCAAACAGATGGGCAGTACAGGGTAAAGATGGTGAAGCGTGGGGTATTTACGACCTCGGAAAATCATATTCACTTGATAATATCTGGATAGCGTTTATGCAGGGTGACGTCAGAGTATATACATTTGATATAGCTGTTTCAAATGATAGAGAAAACTGGAAGACAGTCCTTGCCAGCCAAAAGTCAAGTGGTACAACACCAAATCTAGAAGCGCATGGTCTTGGTGGTGTGAAAGCAAGATATGTTAAGTTTATAGGACGAGGAAATTCTGTGAACTTGTGGAACTCACTTAGCGAAGTTGTGTTTAGTGGAGTCAAGTAAGGAAACGAATTATAACAAAAAGAGCACTCGTATTGAGTGCTCTTTTTGTATGTAACAAAGCGCATTATAATTCATATAATGTTTTGTAAGCTTATAAAATAAGGAGGTATATTATATGAAAAATGCGGTTTGTGAATATTTTCCCGGATCGAATACGCCAAAAGGGTTTTATTCATACTATGATTACATAATGGGAAAAGAAGAGGCGAAAAGAGTTATAATTTTAAAAGGCGGACCCGGCACAGGCAAATCGACATTTATGAAACGTATTGCAGAATATTTTGATAAAAAAGGATATGAAACGGAAATGCTTCATTGTTCGTCGGATCCTGATTCACTCGATGGAGTATGCGTGCGTGAGTGTGGTTTTTTAATATTGGACGGAACGTCGCCGCATATTGTTGATCCAAAATTGCCGGGTGCGGTCGATGAGATTATAAATCTCGGGCAGTGTTGGAATAAAGAAAAAATCACAAAAAAGAAAAATGAAATAATGAATCTTAATGGGCTAATTTCAGATTGTTTTGTAAAGGCGTATGATTACCTTGGCGCTGCGAGAAATATTTTAAATCGAATTAGCAGAGAATTTGCATACGAAGTGCCAAAAAGAATAGTAAATGAATATGAGCAAGAGATTAAAAAAGAGTTTGATTTAGAGATGAATTCTCAAAGGCAAGGAGTGGTAAGACGAGCGTTTTTAAGCGCATTTACATCGCTTGGAAGAATAAATTATATTGATATTTATGCAAAAAATGCTTCGCGAATATACGAAATAAAGACGGACTTTGGCATAAATAATTATATTATTTTGAAAAAAATTGCGACAGATTTCAGAGATGCAGGATACGACACACATTGTTTTTACTGCCCAATGACACCCGATATGAAAATAGAGCATTTATATATACCACAGCTGAAGGTGTTTTTTACGACCAAAAACAAATATCATTCGCTATCAAGTATAGAGCCGACAGATGAGATTAACCTTAAAAACAGAAGCAAGGTGATTGATGCAGAATCGAATATATATGACGATATGGAAATCTATAATATATTATCAGAGAAAGCCTGCGATATGCTTTCAAAAGCAAAAAAACTTCACGATAAGCTCGAAGAGGCGTATATTCCGTATATGGATTTTGGCAAGGTAGAGGGGATGTGCAGTGAGTTAATTACATCATTAGAATAAAATTTTTTTGTATTCTTGACAGTAATTCTTTGTTATGGTACTATAAATATGTATAATAATATATAAATTATTATGATGAATAGTAACGTAACAGGGAGGAACCAAAAATGAAAAGAGTATTAAGTGTTGCGCTTGCAATAATAATGCTTTTGACAACTTCTGTGACAACATTTGCAGATATAGCATCTACGACGACACACGTGCCAAATCCACTGCATCTTGATCTTGAAATTGATACGGTGGCATGCATTCGCGGTACTAATGCATATGCATCTCCACTTAATGTTAATTTTTCCGGCACAAGCGATGTAGCGTTGATTGATTATAAAAGTACGCTCAACATGGAGCCGATAAGAACGCTTTTTGATAAACGGTATGTTGAGCTTGTTGTTCCATCACTATCTGAGCTTGAAAGTGAATTTAACGCAGGAATAATTACTAGTGATATTGATGTAACAATTACATATCCTTCGACTGTAACTCTAGCAGGTGATAAAAATGTAATTGGCGGTCTTGTTGGCGATGGAAACAATGTTGTATACGCGGAAACTGGCAGAACAATAGATACAAATTCGGTAACAATACATTATAAAAATAAAGACAATCTTACAGTAGCTGAACTTGAAGCGAACAAAACACCATATCTAAATGACGTAACGTTTGCTTTAAATGATGTAACTTCATATCAGACGACCGGCACACATACAGTTACAGTAACTCTTTCGGGAAGTACAACTGTAGAGTTTGCATCAAAGACACAGACTGTAAGTTACAGCGGAACAAAACCACATGATGTAATCATTACAAGGACTCCGGATGGCGGAGGTGGTGGGGGTGTAACTAGTTACACCTTGACATATGTATCTAATGGTGGTACACAATATGCATCTGAAACATATAACAGCGGTACAAGAGTAGAAATCAATAAAGTACCAGTTAAAAACGGATTTGAGTTTGATGGATGGTACAGTGACAAAGAACTTACACAAAAAGTGACATCTGTAGAGATGATAAAGAACATTACTGTTTATGCTGGATGGAGAGAGATAAGAAGTGATGTTCCGGGCATGCTTAATGGCGAAGACCACTTTGCGTATATAATTGGTTATCCTGACGGAAATGTAAGGCCTAATGATAATATTACAAGAGCAGAGGTTGCGACAATATTCTTTAGATTGTTAAAAGATGAAGTAAGAGAGGCAAACATTTCAGTCGAAAATGATTATGTTGATGTTAATAAAGGTGATTGGCACAACAAGGCGATTTCAACACTAACAAAGCTTGGCATAGTAAAGGGTAAGTTAGATAGCAGATTTGCTCCGGATGATTATATTACCCGCGCTGAATTTGCTGCAATTGCCGCAAGATTTGATGATTCTTTGTACACGGTTAAAGACAACTTTAGCGACATTGCATTGCATTGGGCAGAAGAGGAAATTCATGAATCAGCAGCGCATGGCTGGGTAAGGGGATATGAGGATAACACCTTTAAACCTGACCAAAACATTACACGTGCAGAAGCCATGACGCTTATTAACAGAGTTCTTAATCGTCTTCCTGAAACAACTGATGATTTACACGAAGACATGGTTAGATGGCCTGATAACAGCGATGAAAATGAATGGTATTATTTAGCTGTTCAGGAAGCAACAAACAGCCACGATTATAATGTTAAGAATGTAGTTCATGAGAAATGGACAAATATTACGGAAAATCGTGACTGGGCGGCATATGAAACAAAATAAGCAGAGAATTTAAAAGATGTGCTACAAAAGTAGCACATCTTTTAGTTTTTTTCGGTATTCATAATCTCGTCAATAACAATCTCGTAGTATTCAGCTGTCGGCACATTAAGGCATTTTTCGCAGTTGTCGCAAATCTTGTTTTTGTCAAGATCGCATCTGTTACATTCGCCGCAATCCGTACAAGTCTTATTTTCCAGTATACACATTTTCATAAAGATTACCTCGGTTTCATTTGTTGTTTAACACAGTATAGCATATAAAATAAAAAAAATCAATAAATTTTAAAACATTTGTTTGCTTTTTGCGAAAATGTATGTTACAATAAGAATATAAAAGCAAAAGGAGATGGTATTTTTGCCGAGAACATCGAATAAAGGAGAAGAAATACTTCGTTTTATACATGAGCAAACTGAAAAGAAAGGATATCCGCCGTCGGTGCGCGAAATTTGTGATGCGGTTGGACTTCGATCTACATCCACAGTCCATGCTCAGCTTAAAAAACTTGAACAAAATGGTTTTATTGCAAAGGATGACCTTAAGACAAGAGCGCTGAAGCTCACCGACTTGTTCTATGAAAAATATCTGGGACAAAAGAGAAGCTCTGAAGATGGGGTGCTTGGAGAAAAAGAATTTGATAATTTTTATCAAAAGCAAAACGAATTGCAATATCTGCAGGTGCCTGTGCTTGGACGCGTTGCAGCAGGCGAGCCGATTTTGGCAGTTGAGGAAGCAACAGATGTATTTCCGCTTCCAATGAGCTTTGCGGCGAATAAAGACCTTTTCATTTTGACCGTTCGTGGTGAATCAATGATTGAAGCGGCGATACTTGACGGTGATTACATAATTGTCGAGCGTCAACCTACGGCGACAAACGGCGATATAGTTGTTGCGCTTGTTGATGATTCTGCAACGGTAAAGACATTTTATAAAGAAAATGGCCATTTCAGGCTTCAGCCTGAGAACTCATCGATGGAGCCGATTATAGTGCCTGAGGTAACGATACTCGGTAAAGTTGTCGGTGTATTTCGTCAGCTATAAAAAACTAAGGTTAAAGCAAATGTTTGCTTTAACCTTTTTAGTTATTCATATGCATAAATCCTTCGGGAACTTCGCCGACAATTATTGTCTGTGCAATTGGTACTCTCGAATTTACTTCAATGTTTTCGTTTCCTGCTGACAAAATCATTCCGAAACTTGCACTTATAACGATGTCAATTTGATGCTTAGTCTGGTTAATGCCTGCAGATGAAAAACTGTTTTCAAAATCGACTAGCGCATATCCAATCGGCACAAGCTCGACATCTATCATTGGTCCCATGCCTGACATCAGGGGGATATCTAAAATAGCACCGAGAGGGATTTGTATTTTAGCTTGGTTTACTTTTCTTATTTCTTCACTAAGCTGCGACGCAAGTTGTGCTTTCGTTTGGTTCAATGCTTTTGTATTCATAAACAGTGCCTGAATTTGTCCGCTGTCTGAGCGTTGTATCGTTGTAAGATCCTCGTATGAAATTTCGTTTTCTTCCATATGCTTATTTATAGTGTCATTTATAATTGATGTTATAAGCTGTGAAGAATACTGTTTTGATAAATTTACAATAAGAGGATTTATACGCGCATAATAATATGTAAATCCCATGGCAAAAGTCATCACAACAAGACACAGTACGAGTATTTTGTTTACGTTTTGCCACATCGGCGCGCTATGCGCCGGAAAAATGCGAATTTTAATATGTCTGTTTAATCCAAGGCGCAAAAAAATCCCCTCCCGTATTTATAATATATGCAAAGTGAAGGGGATTGTTTCTTTAACTGTTTTTAATTAAACCTGATAACGCAAAATCCTTATACAGATAAAGTGAGCCGCATATAACGATCAGCTTGCCGCTTTTTACGGCGGAATGATACGCGTCGGTAATGCTTTGGTATGCTTTTGCATCAAGACCGAGTGCGAGCGCTTTTTTGCAAAGCATTTCGCTTGACATGGCACGCTCGTTATTTTCTACACTAACCATTTTAAATTCAGCGTTATCTTCATGTAAAATTTTAAGTGATTCGTCAATTTCTTTATCAGCCATAGCAGCCATTATATAAACCTTCTGTCTGCCGCAAAAATATCTGTCAAGATTGTTTTTCAAAGATTTTATACCATCGGGATTGTGCGCGCCGTCAAAGTATGTGTTGTGGGCTACAAGCTCAAATCGTCCCATATGAGAAGCATGTGTGAGGCCGTATTTAATGCTTGCCTCATCTATGCCGATAGCACGAGCAGCTTCAATAGCACATGATGCATTGTCTATCTGGTTAATTCCGCCCAAAGACAGAGTTGTTCCTGAAAAGCTGCCTTCACTTATGATTTCATGTATTCCGTCGAATTTGTCGGGCAATATGTTTGGTGCGGTGGTAAGTAAACATTTATTTTTTTTGCATACGTCTTTTATAACGCCTAAAGCCTCTTCGTCTTGCTGCGCAGTTATGACATGCGTATTTGGCTTTATGATTCCTGCTTTCTCAAAGGCAATTTGCGAAAGAGTATTGCCAAGATACTGTGTATGGTCAAGCGCGATATGGGTAATGATTGAAAGTGTAGTAGTCGTAATAACGTTTGTAGCATCAAGCCTTCCGCCAAGTCCTGTTTCAAGAACAACATAATCGCAATTGTTTTCCATAAAGTAACACATTGCCATTGCCGTCCAAATTTCAAATTGTGTGGGGTAGAGTCCGATTTGCTCCTCTGTTTTTTCGCACGCTTTTTCAACCTTATCTAAAATACGTTTCATATCATCGTCTGAAATTTCGTTTTGACCAATTCTTATTCTCTCGTTTACACAAATCATATTAGGCGATGTGTAAATTCCTGTTTTAAAGCCTGCGTGTGAGAGCATGGTCTGCAAAAAAACACATACAGAACCTTTGCCGTTTGTGCCTGCAACGTGAATAAATTTTAAGCTGTTTTGCGGATTATCAAGATTATTTAAAAGCGCATTAATGCTTTCAAGGCCAAGTCGCGCAATGCTTTGAAAGCTGTTTGCATAACCTGTAAATTCCTTGCTTGCTCTGTAGTATGACATATTATTCATTTCCTTTAAAGTAAATTATATATTAAGCATTTTCGAAAGTCTCGGATAAAGATATTTGCAAAGTGGTATCAGCACAGCGATTTTTATTGGTGCCTCAACGACAGATGCAATAAGCTTTGGGAAAAATATTATGCTAAATGCCTTTGGAGCGTTCAGCACAAAGTTATAATATATGTAGAGCCATAACGGCGTGAGGGGTATAGCAATAAGAATAAGCTGCAATACAACGCAGATGACTATTTGAAGAGTTGTTTTTTCTTTTTTGTAAAAAAACAAAGCAAAAGTGAGAGCGTACAAAACTGCATTTATTGAAAAGAGCGGGTTGTATGCGCCTGTGCCAAGAAGCACAGTTCCTAAAATATCAGCGATAAGTGCGGTAGCTGATGCCCAGACAGGTCCAAAAAGCATTGCTGATATAGCGATAGGCACAAAGCCAAGACTAATTTGAAAGAGCTGCGTCTGGATGCCCAAAACGCGTGAGAGTATGACTTGAAGTGCGACAAGAAATGCACTTACAACGAGTTTTGATACAGTATTTGATTTTGACATAAAAACACCTCCTGAATAATAGCGTACCACTTGCTACATGTCAGGAGGACAGCTCCTATTATAGCAGCGGGATGCAAGCTTTTAACCGCAACAAAAAATGTTTTCGTCCGTCGGACAACTCCCCGTTCCGTCGGCACTTAACGCTAAAAGCTCTACTCTGTGTGTATGCATTTATTATAATCCTTTTTATGTTAAAATGCAAGCATAATATTGACAAAAAGCAAAAAAAACGATAATATTATAGAATGTAGAATAACAAACATGCGCCTGTAGCTCAGCTGGATAGAGTATCAGACTCCGACTCTGAAGGTCGTGCGTTCGAATCGCATCAGGCGCGCCATTTTATCCGTGTGAAAGAGAGAATAACATAATGAAATCATTATTTGGTTTTTTGAAAGGAATAATCGTAGGAATAGGCGGAATTGCGCCGGGACTTAGTGGAAGCGTAATGCTTATCGTTTTAGGATTATATGAAAAAACGATCGCAGCGGTAGGGGAGATTTTCAAGGATTTTAAAAAGAGTATATGCTTTCTCGTGCCGCTTATTCTGGGATTTGGGGTAGGTATACTTTTATTTAGTAAGCTTGTTGATTTCATGTTAAACACATATGAATTTCATACGAGATACTTATTTTTGGGACTCGTTTTAGGCACAGTGCCACTGTTTTACAAACAGGTTAAAAAGAATGGTTTTTCAAACAAGTATTATATTGCGATATCTATTTCGGCAATCATCGGAGTAATGCTTTTTTCCTTTAACAAAAATCTGTTTCCGACCGTTACTGATCCGGGGGTTTTGCAATCAGCATGGCTCGGCGTTGCAGTTGCCGGCTCATCGATAATTCCGGGCGTCGACAGTGCGGTTATATTATCAGCACTTGGGTTATACGAATTGTATGTAAGCTCAATTGCGCAGTTAAATATACAGGTGCTTATTCCTGCGGCAATCGGCTTGGTTGTCGGAGCACTGTTAATATCAATTTTCATGAATTTTTTAATAAAAAGATTTTATACAATGACATTTAGTATAGTGTTCGGATTGTTTTGCTCAATTATACCGAGAGTTTTAACGCCTGAATGTGCGATAAGAACAACAGCCGATGGAATTGTCGCTTTTATACTCGTGATTTTTGGATTTATATTTTCTTATTATTTTGAGGATATCAAAGGCAATAATGCGAGGATAAAAAGACTTATTTCAAAAAAATAAAAAACAAAAAGATATTTTCTGTAAAGAAAATATCTTTTTGTTTTTTAATATGTCTCTATTTTATCCAGAATTCCGTTAAGCTTTGCAAGTGCAACGCCGTAATTTGTAATGGGCACATTTGCGTTTTTTGCACTTTCAATTCGCGACATCACATATCGGCGGTTAAACATGCACGCGCCGCAATGAATAACAAGAGAATATGGCGACAAATCATCTGGAAAATCGTTTCCTGACACAACGTCAACGCTGAGTGATTCGCCGACGTGCTTGCGAAGTAGCCTCGGCAATTTAACACGTCCGATATCTTCTGTGAGCGGTGCATGAGTACATGCTTCTGCGATCAAAACGCGATCATTTGACGTGAGTGCATCGATTGCTGCGGCTCCACGCACAAACTCATCGATATCGCCCTTATGCCTTGCAAATAGCACTGAAAACGACGTGAGCAGGCTTTCTTCGGGTTTTAGTTTGTAGACCACATCAAACACCTGTGAGTCTGTAATAATAAGTTTTGGCGCAGCTTTAAGTGAGTCTAGAGCTTGCTGCATACAGTCAGTGGTGCAGCAAAGAACAACTGCCTTCCCGTCTAATAAATCGCGGATAGTCTGTACCTGTGGCAAAATAAGACGGCCTTTTGGAGCTTGAATATCCTGCGGCATCACAAGCAATACTACGTCATTGTTATTTATCAGATGGCCGGCGATTGAACTTGAACAAAAGCCTTCGGGCATAATGCGCACAAGAGCATCCTTGATTTTGCCGATGCCGGTTTTATTTATACTGCTTACTTTAATTGCATCGAGAGAAAACTCTTTTTTTATTTTACGCTCAATGTCATCGGCATTATCGATTGCGTCGATTTTATTTATAACCGCTAAAATCGGGATGCCTAATTTCTTGAGTTTATTTATCCATATTTTTTCATGCTCAAAATTGGTATCTGCAAACACCATTATTGCTATATCTGTCTTTTTAGTAACAGCATCAGTTTTTTGTATTCGCAGCTCGCCGAGCATGCCTACATCGTCAAAACCGGCTGTATCAATCAGTACACACGGGCCGAGTGGGTGTATTTCCATAGCCTTGTATACAGGGTCGGCAGTCGTGCCTGCAGTGTCAGATACTATTGCGGTATTTTGGTTTGTAATTGCATTTATAAGTGACGATTTGCCCGCATTTCGCTTGCCAAAGATAGCAATATGGAGTCTGTCAGAGCGTGGTGTTTGATTTAATGTGTTTTTATCGCTCATAAGCTATATCCTTTCAAAAACTAAAACCTAAAATCTCGTTTGCCGTGAACTAACTCTTCAATATATTTTTGTGCCTGTGCTTTTACTTCGGGGTGTGGTATGCGCGCAAGCTCTGTTAGAAGTGTTTTTTCGCCGATTTCCTTCGTTTCATCGCTTGCATAGTCTTCAAGATATTCTTTAAACGTCATAAGCGCGTTTGCCTGACACACATTTGCAATCTGACCTGATTTTGCAAGTCGCATAAATCTGTCGCCTGTACGTCCCGAACGATAACAAGCTGTGCAGAAGCTTGGAATGTATCCAAGCGTGCAAAGCCAGCGTACAACTTCGTCGAGCGGACGCGTATCATTAACTTCAAATTGCGCTGTATCTTCTTCAGGTTCATCGCTTATATATCCGCCTACAGTTGTGCGCGAAGCTCCGCTAATTTGCGAAACGCCTACCTTCAGAACTTCAGCACGGCTTTGTGTGCTTTCACGTGTAGAAATTATAATTCCGGTGTAGGGGACTGTCAAACGGAGTATAGCGACAATTTTTTTAAAAAGTTCGTCTGTTATTGCATTTGGAAATTCATTTACATCGACATCATCTGCCGGACGTATACGCGGTACACTGATTGTGTGCGGGCCTACGCCGTGTGTATCTTCGAGGTGCTGGGCGTGGAGAAGAAGTCCGACAAAGTCATATCTGTACTGATAAAGACCGAACAATACACCGATACCCACATCATCAATCCCGCCTTCCATAGCTCTGTCCATAGCCTCTGTATGATAAGCATAATTGTGTTTTGGACCCTTCGGATGAAGGTATTCATATGTCGGCTTATGGTATGTTTCCTGGAAGAGAATATATGTGCCGATTCCTGCGTCTTTAAGTTTTCTGTAGTTTTCAACAGTCGTTGCAGCAATATTGATGTTGACACGGCGTATCTCGCCGTTTTTGTGTTTGACGGAGTAAATCGTCTTTATGCTTTCGAGTACATAGTCGATAGGGCAGTTTACAGGGTCTTCGCCTGTCTCAAGGGCAAGACGCTTGTGTCCCATATCCTGCAGAGCAATAACCTCTGCCTTGATTTCTTCCTGGGTAAGTTTTTTGCGGCAGATATGATTGTTAGAGTAGTGGTACGGGCAGTAGCGGCACTCGTTTACACAGTAGTTTGAAAGGTAAAGAGGAGCAAACATAACGATTCGTTTGCCGTAAATTTTTTCTTTTACTTCCTGTGCAAGTGTATATATTTTTTCGAGTAACTCCGGCTCGTCACATTCTAATAAAACAGCGGCTTCTCTGTGATTAAGGCCGTGGTAGTTTGCTGCTTTGTTAAGGATTTCTTCGATTAGAGCCTTATCGTTTTTGTGCTCGGCTGCATATGCAATAGTATCGAGAATTTCCTTGTCGTCGATAAACTCAACTGCATTTTTCGATTTGCTGTTATACATAATACCATATCCTTTCTGATTTTTATATTATTTTTCCTTTGTATACATAGTTTTTACATTTACACCATCAAGCCTTCCAAGTTTGCCGGAGAGCGTGCTAATTTTATCTTGTGGTGCATCTGCGACTATACTAATTATACACACATCGCGCTCACGATACGGTACACCGAGGCGTGCTATGATTTCGTTTGAATATTCGTGCAAAATATCGTTTATACGAGAAATTGAGTCGGGGTTTTCAATGATAATCCCAATAAGTGCCACTCTTTTTTCCATGATAGACCTCCTGTAATAAACAAAAAACCACGCATATCTTCTGATACACGCGGCTTTAATTACTATAAGCACTAAATTTGCGCTTTTTACAGCCGCTTCTTTTAACTTGGAAAACCTCGGTATCAGAAAGCTGTTAAAAATTTTTATTTGTTCCTTGCCCTCAAAAACATTTTTAGGCTTGGATAGTTTGTGCTATTCTATTTTTAAAAATTCGCTTACAACCTGCTGCATTTGCTTTTTGTCGCAGCTTATATCGAACAGTCGAGGCTTTGACTTAAGCTCGGAAAGAGATTTTGGAATACGCATGTTGCTTTTTTGAGAGAGAATATCCAAAAGCTCGAATTCGTTTTTGCCTGCAACGCTCGGTAGTCCTTCAAGAGCAATTAAAACACTTTGATTAAACTTAAACGGACTTGCAGTAGAGGCGATAACTGTTTTTGTATTATCGCCGGTTTCCGATACGTATTTATCATATACACATTTACCGACTGCTGTATGAGTATCCATGACGTAGCAGTATTCATCGTTTGTATCTTTGATAGTTTTCATCGCTGCATCGTCATCACAGAAGTTTGCATAGAAAGTGGATTTGATTTTGTCAAGTAAATCTCCGCTTACTATGTATTTTCCGTCAGATGCAAGTGCATTCATATACTCATTTATTTTTGCGTCGTCACAATCTGTCAAATCATAGAGCAAACGCTCGAGATTGCTTGAAACTAAAATGTCCATAGACGGCGAGATGGTTGTATGGAAATCTCTGTTTTTATCATACACACCTGTGTTTATAAACTCGGTCAAAACGTTGTTTTCATTTGATGCGCATATAAGCTTATTTACAGGAAGACCCATTTTCTTTGCATAGTACGCGGCTAAGATATTTCCAAAGTTTCCTGTAGGAACGGTAAAGTTTATCTTATCGCCAAAAGTAATTTCGCCGCTTTTTACAAGGTCTGCATATGCAGAGAAATAGTAAACTATCTGCGGTACGAGACGTCCCCAGTTAATTGAGTTTGCACTTGAAAGCTCAAAACCGTTAAGCGCAAGGTGATCGGAATAATCTTTGTTTGTAAAAATCTTCTTTACACCTGTCTGTGCATCGTCAAAGTTGCCGACAACGGCTGCGACGCCGACATTGTTACCTTCTTGTGTAATCATTTGTAGCTTCTGGATTTCGCTTACGCCGCGCTCAGGATAGAAAACAAAAATTCTTGTTTTGTTAACATCTTTAAATCCTTCGAGAGCAGCTTTTCCTGTATCGCCTGATGTTGCAACCAAAATTACACATTCTTTGTCGCTGCCGCATTTTTGCATTGATTTTGTAAGAAGGTGGGGAAGAATCTGCAACGCCATATCCTTGAAAGCACAGGTAGGACCGTGCCATAGCTCAAGGAAGTATACGTTATTGTTTAGCTTGTATACAGGAGCAATGCTTTCGGTTTCGAATTTCTCCTTGTTGTATGCAAGGTCAACACATTCCTTTATTTCAAACAAATCAAAATCTGTCAGAAATTTTGACAAAACAAAGACTGCTCTGTCGTTATATGACATATCCACAAGACTTTCAATCTCGTTTTGAGTAAGGAGAGGCAAATTTTCCGGTACGAAAAGTCCGCCATCTTTTGAAAGACCTGTTTTGATTGCCTGTGATGAGCTGATTTTAATTGAGTTATCTCTTGTACTGCTGTAATGCATAAATTAACCTCCAAGCGGATTTACAAAACTTATTTATGTCAAAAAGACACTGCGGGCGGAAAGCTATTAGCTTTCCGCCGATGTAAGCATAAAATTAGATTTTGCTTTTAGCGTATTATACGTACTTTTTTACGTAGTCAGGAGCATCCTTGGTATCGATGCTTATTGTAAACAAGAACGAAATGTTAAACTTCTTTGCAAGGCCTTCGATATCAGCAAAAAACTTTCCGAGTCCATCAAGCTCTGTGCCGACAATCTTAAATATACTGTCAATATAAATATTTGATATGTCAAAGTTGTTTGAAATTAAACCGCACAAAAAGCCAAAAAATTCGTCATACGATTTTAATGAGAACTCCGCTGTATCAACCATGCGAACCTTGTGAGCTATATCATAGATATGTCTTTTTGTGTCAGAGCTGATAAAAACAATATCACCATTAGCTTCTGCAACTGAAGCGTTGACACTATCAATAAGGGTTTTTGTTTTGCCGCTACCTTTTTTGCCGATAAGTACTTTTATCATATAAATCTGCCTCCTTTAAATAGTTTCTATATAATAAGCATACTATATAAAATTAAAATTTGCAAGCAATTCTTTGTATTTTTATTACAAAACAATGACAAAACATCAAAAATAAGAAGTAAATACCTAAAAAACTCAATTATAGTCTTTTTTCAAGAGCTTCTTTTTCGCTTTCATAGCCGGGTTTTCCTAAAAGTGCAAACATATTTTTCTTATATGCTTCAACGCCGGGTTGATTAAACGGATTTACGCCGAGAAGGTAACCGCTTATACCGCATGCTTTTTCGAAGAAGTAAATGAGCTTTCCAAGGCAGAATTCGTCAAGACGATCAATCTTTATAACAAGATTTGGAACGGCGCCGTCTGTATGCGCAAGTATTGTTCCTTCATAAGCTTTTTTGTTTACAAAATCCATTGTCTTACCGGCAAGGAAATTAAGTCCGTCCACATTTGCGCTGTCTTCCTTGATTGTAATGTCGCGGCGTGAATTTTCAACCGACAATACTGTTTCAAATAAAATGCGCTGACCGTCCTGAATGTACTGTCCCATGGAATGAAGGTCGGTCGAAAAATCTGCGGCAGCAGGGAAGATACCCTTGCCGTCTTTGCCTTCGCTTTCGCCGTAGAGCTGTTTAAACCATTCTGAAAAATAATGCAGACATGGTTCGTAATTTATTACCATCTCGATGCTTTTTCCCTTGCGGTATAAAGCGTTTCTTACAGCTGCATACTGGTAGCACATATTTTCAGATAAAGATGGGTTTTTGTATTCTTCATAGCCTTCATATGCACCTGCCATAAGCTTATCAATGTCTGCGCCACTGACTGCGATGGGTAAAAGACCAACTGCTGTCAATACAGAATAACGTCCGCCGACATCATCAGGAATAACAAATGTTTCGTAGCCTTCCTCGTCGCATAGCGCCTTAAGTGCGCCGCGTGCTTTATCTGTAGTAGCATAGATTCTGTTTTTTGCGCCTTCTTTGCCATATTTCTTTTCGCAAAGCTCTTTTAAAACACGGAAAGCAACAGCAGGCTCTGTCGTTGTACCTGATTTTGAAATGATATTAAGCGAGAAATCACGCTCGCCGATTACATCTATAAGGTCAGCAAGATATGTGGGACTTATAGAGTTTCCTGCAAAGTATATTTCGGGAGTTTTGCGTACGCTTTTGTCAACACAGTTATAGAATGTGTGGCGAAGAGCATCGATAACGGCACGGGCGCCGAGATATGAACCGCCAATGCCAATTACAACCAATACGTCGGAATCGTCCTTTATTTTCTGAGCGGCTTTTTTAATGCGCGCAAATTCATCTTTGTCATAGTTTACCGGGAGGTCAACCCAACCTGTAAAATCGTTTCCTGCACCTGTTTTTGAGTGTAGTTGATCGTGGCAAACTTTCGCTGTTTCAGCTAAAAAATCAACCTCGTATGATGAGATAAAATCCTTTGCTTTTGAATAATCAAAGCTTATTGAACCCATAATAAACATCCTTTCGTCATAAATTTTTCTTTTTAAATTTTAACCTATTTTACCTTTATATGCAAGGCTTTTTTATTTATTTATGTGTTATGTGATTAGAAAAAGAACAAAAAACACACGTTTATTGCTTTTTTCAAATTATTTCCAATCAGTTTCGTGTTGATTATGAAAAAAATCTTTTCAAAACAATATACATATGTTATCATAATAGCGGATAGAATATCAGGCATTAAGGAAGGGGAGAAAAGCGATGCATGAAGAATTAAATCAGATAAAACAAACTGCACAAAGAATAAGGGAGCTTCGTGAGATACAGGGATACAGTATTGAACAGATGGCACATAACACTGATGTTTCTGTTGAAGAATACAAAAAATACGAAGCGGGCGAAAGTGACTTTAGTTTTACTTTTATATATAAAGTGGCAAAGTGTTGTCATGTTGACCCGACGGATATATTGACTGGTTCTGCACCGACACTTTCAGGGTATACTGTTGTAAGAGCAGGAGAAGGTCTCCCGATTGCAAGACGTTCGGGATTTGATTACAAAAATCTTGCGCCCGGATTTAAAAATAAAATTGCCGAGCCATTTAAAGTGACTCTTCCATATTCGGCAGATGACGAAGAAAAACCGATTAAGCTTTCGACGCATGCCGGACAGGAAATGGACATAATGATTGAAGGAAGCATAAAAATTCAGATAGGAAAGCATATAGAAACGCTCAATGCGGGTGACTCGGTGTATTACGATTCTTCAAAACCGCATGGAATGGTTGCAATAAACGGCAAGCCGGCAGTATTTTATGCTATCGTATTAAATACAGGCGCTGATGAAACACATGAGCCGATAATGGAGCAAAGCAGTATTCCTGATGCAAAAAAAGAAACTAAAAAGACGGTTGTATCTAACTTTATTGAAACTCAAACAGATGAAAATGGGGTTATCGAGCAGATATCGTTTAAAAATGAGGACAAATTTAATTTTGCGTTTGACTGCGTTGATAAAATTGCGCAAAGAGAGCCTGACAGAAGGGCAATGGTATGGGTAGGAAACAATAAAAACTCACACACATTTACCTTTGGTGATATGAAAAAGTTTTCGTCGATGACGGCGAACTATTTTGAGTCGCTTGGAATTAAAAAAGGTGACCGCGTTATGCTTGTATTAAAGCGTCATTATCAGTTCTGGTTTAGCGTGCTTGCGCTTCATAAGATTGGTGCAATTGTAATTCCTGCGACAAATCAGCTTGCAGAACATGACTTTACATACCGCTACGAAGCGGCAGGCGTTAAGGCGATTGTGTGTACGGCTGACGGCGATGTTTCTGACAGTGCACAGCGCGCATCAAAGGATTATCCTGACATGATTAAAATTTTAGTGGGCGGCAAAAAAGATGGCTGGCACGATTTTAATGAAGAAATGCTTTTGTGCAGCAGCACATATGAAAGAAAACCGGACTCGGCATGCGGCGACGACACAATGCTTATGCTTTTCACATCCGGAACAACGGGTTATCCGAGAATTGCGGCACATTCGCATAAATATCCGCTTGGACATTATATTACTGCAAAATATTGGCACAATGTAAATCCTGACGGACTTCATTTTACGATTTCTGATACAGGCTGGGGAAAAGCACTGTGGGGAAAATTATATGGTCAGTGGCTGTGTGAGGCTGCAGTGTTTACATATGACTTTGATCGTTTCCATGCAGATGATATTTTGCCGATGTTTGCAAAGTATAATATTACAACCTTCTGTGCGCCACCGACAATGTATAGATTTTTTATTAAAGAAGATTTGTCAAAATATGACCTTTCTTCAATTCAGTATGCGACGACTGCCGGCGAAGCGTTGAATCCTGAGGTTTTAGTGCAGTTTAAAAAAGCGACGGGTCTTACAATTATGGAGGCGTTCGGTCAGACAGAAACAACGCTTGTAATTGGTAATTTTGTTGGTACAACACCGAAATCCGGTTCTATGGGATATCCGAGCCCGCTTTACGATGTTAAGCTTCTTAATCCTGACGGCAAGCCGTGTAAACCCGGCGAAACGGGAGAAATTTGCATAAAGACATCCGAAAAAATCCCGTGCGGTCTGTTTAAAGGATATTATAACGATGAAGAAAAAACGAGCGAAGTGTGGTATGACGGATATTATCATACTGGCGACCAGGCTACACAGGATGAGGATGGATATTTGTGGTATGTAGGCAGAATAGACGATGTAATAAAATCGTCGGGCTACAGAATCGGACCTTTTGAAATCGAGAATGTAATCATGGAGCTTCCATACGTTTTAGAGTGTGCAATCACAGGTGTTCCGGATCCGATTAGAGGCCAGGTTGTAAAGGCTACGATTGTGCTTACTGCGGGAACGCCAAAAAGCGATGAGCTAAAGGTGCAGGTACAAAACTATGTAAAGGAAAATACGGCGCCGTATAAATATCCGAGAATAGTTGAATTTGTAGATGAACTTCCGAAAACTATCAGCGGAAAAATCCGCAGAGTACAGATTCGCAATGAGGATAATAATAAATAATATTTATGAGGGCACAAAATTGTGTCCTCAAATTTATGTAAAATTTTAATAAGATGTATCTTTTTTGTGAAAAATATGGTATGATAAATACAAAATAGTAAAAAATACAGGAGAGGCTTTTTATGCTCGACTTAAGAGAAATAAAAATTGAAGATAAGCAGTGGTTTGACGCACTTGTAGAAGGTAATGCATACAAAACGCTTGAGTACAACTTTACGACGGCGTTTATATGGCGCGAAATCTTTAATATAAAAGTCTGTGAGGCGGATGGTTGTCTTATATGTCTTGCAGATAAAAAAACGCCTACATTTCTATATCCATGTGGAGCAGGCAATAAAAAAAGCGCTGTAGATAAGATTATAGAGTACTGTAAAAAAAGAGGCATCAGTGCAGCTTTTCATAGCGTAAGCGCAAAGGCAAAAGAAGAACTTGAGACGATGTATCCCGATATGTTTGAGTTTGAATACGATCGTGACATCGCAGATTATATTTATGATACACAGTCTCTTATGACTCTTAGCGGAAAAAAGCTTTCGTCAAAAAGAAATCACATAAATCGCTTTGAGCAAGAGCATAGTGACTGGAGTTATGAAGCAATTGATAAGGGCAATATTGATGAGGTTTATGAGATGAATTTGAAATGGTGCGCACAAGCGGAGTGCAAAGAAGATGCAGGGCTTCAAGATGAATCGTGCGCAGTAAAGCAGGCATTTAATCACTTTTTTGACTTAAAGCTTGATGGTGGAGCAATCCGCGCAGGCGGAAAGATTGTTGCATTTTCTATGGGCGACAGGCTTGACGATGATATTTATCTTGTCCATATTGAAAAGGCGTTTGCGGACATAAACGGCGCATATCCTATGATAAACAAGCAGTTTGTAATAAATAATGCGAGCGGATACAAGTATGTTGATCGTGAAGATGACGCAGGAGTTGAAGGACTGCGCAAAGCAAAGCTTTCATACCGCCCTGTGATTATAGCTGAAAAATACAGCGCTAAATATACAGGTAAGTAAAAGGCGATGATATTATGATTATATTTTCAAACGACACCTATATAAACCAAATAAAGCATCTGTGGAAAGAGGCGTTTTCAGATACAGACGAGTCTATAGATTTTTATTTTTCTAATATTCATAAAAATGAGAACATGCTTATCGATGTTGAAGACGGAAAAGTAAGGGCGATGCTTACGATGCATCCGATTAAGCTTTCTTTGGAAGATAAGGTTGTTTCGGGACGATATATATACGCTGTTGCGACAGGCGCAGATTTCAGAGGCAGGGGTATAAGCAGCCGTCTTTTAGAATATGCACACGGCTACATGAGAGAACAAAACATATCGGTTTCGCTTCTCGTTCCTGCGACTGAAGAATTATTTGATTTTTACGAAAAAAGACGCTATAAAAAAGCGTTTTTAATAAGCGAAAAAATATATGATGCAAAAGATATAGAAAAACCAAATCAGCTATACACATACGATGATTGCACGCCCAAAGAGTATTATGAGATTAGAAAAAAAGCGTTTTTAGATGTGAGTTCGTTTGCTTTCTGGGATGAAGAAATGCTTTCAAAGATTATGGAGTATGCACGCTTTTTCGGAGCACAGTTTTATAAAATATCTACAAATGATTGCACTTTTGCGATATATGTTACTAAAGACGGCGAGAAAGCGTTTGTGCACGAACTTGCACTTAAGGGGATGTCAGACGAAGAAGCGATACAAATTATACACGAGATAATTGGTGTAAAAACATATACTGTCCGTACGAGTGCAGACAAAAAAGGTTATATAAAGGATTATGCAATGGTATGTAATTTAAAAGATGAAGATATAGAGCTTAATAATGCATATTTTAATCTTGCGATGGAATAACAGGCTTTCTTGTAAAAAAGAAAGCTTTTTTTTGTTTTTAAAACGAATTAGGAGAAAAGATATATTGATTTTAGATAAAACTTTTGATAGAATATATTATAAGTATTAAGATGAACCTTTGGGGGCAATACATATGAGAAAATATACATGGATATATATATTCGTATCTGTAATACTTCTGATATGGGGAGTGCGTTATCTTATGAACCGCCCCGTGCAGACGGAAGCTGCGCGACTGGTTGAATTTGAAGATGCCCTTAATGTATCGGGAGTTATTGTGAGAAATGAAAAAGTGTATACGACGCAGACGGGCGGAAGCATACAGCCACAGGTGTTTGACGAAACGAGAGTTTCAAAAGGAACTAAAATTGCGACGATATATACTGATGGTATTGATTCATCGCTTAAGGCAGAACTTGACGGTGTGAATGAAAAGATTAAAAAGCTTGAGGCGGCGACGTCACAAGAGGTTGTTTTTGGCGGCGATTTAACGACGATTGAGTCGCGCATCAGTGCAAGTATCGACGAACTTGTTGAGGCGTCTGTTTCATCTGATTTATCTAATTTATCTGTCATTTCAAAAGAGCTTAATTCGCTTGTTGGAAGCGGAAAAGCGATTTCTGGTGCGAAAAGTCCAAGGCAAAATGCGCTAAATGAGCTTTATAAAAAGAGAAAGGAACTTGAATCGAGTATAGATTCGGGCAAGAAAGATATTTACAGTTTAACTGCGGGCGTTTATATATCAGGGACCGACGGATGCGAAATGCTTTTGACGCCTGAAACCGTAATGTCGATGGGAGTTAGCGAATTTAATGCGCTAAGTCTTCCCAAAAGGGCAGAGGCAAAAGATCACTATGACCCATCACAAGCAGTATGTAAAACGGTCGATAATGGCATTTGGTATGTTGCGGCGGCGGTGCCTTCACAGAATTTGTCTTCGGTTGAAAAAGGTGACAGTATTTTTGTAAGAATGCCTGAACTCAGTGCACATGCAGTATCGGCAAAGGTTGAGTATTTGTCGGAAGAAAGTGATGGCTTAGTGCTTATCGTGATATCCTCAAGAAATTACATAAAAGGCGTCTACAGTGAACGATGCGTAAACCTTGATATAATTAAAAATAATTTCAAAGGACTACAAATTCCTGTGAGCTCAATACGTGTTGAGGGAGAGGATACGGGCGTTTTTGTCAGTACGGACGGAGTTGCAAGATTCAGGAAGATAAATATTTTATATAGAGATAAAGAAAAAGCGATAGTTGAGAAGAGCGATAAGGACGGTTATTTGCGGCTCTATGATCCTGTGATTGTAAACGGAAGTGGACTTGAGCACGGGAAAATGGTTAATTAGCATAATTAAAATTAAGGAAGATGGAAAATGAACGAGCGTGAATATGAGATATCAGAAAACATAAAACGTGTACGCGAACGTATAAACAATGCTGCGATAAAAAGCGGGCGAAGCGAGAAGGATATTACGCTTGTGTGCGTAACTAAAAATTTTGATGTATCCGACATTCGCGCGGCAATTTCGTGTGGTATTACTGACATAGGGGAAAACCGTGTGCAGGAGATGTGTGAAAAATACGATGCTGTAGAGCCAAGTCGGTGGCATCTTATAGGCCATCTTCAGACAAACAAGGTTAAGTATATAATAGGCAAAGCAGACCTTATACAGTCTGTAGATTCAATTCATCTGTTAGAGCAGATTGAGATTCACTCATCAAAAAGAGATGTTGTTTCAGATATTTTACTTCAGGTAAATACATCTGCGGAAGAAACAAAATTCGGCGCATCTGCCGAAGAATTGTTTGAGTTAGTTGAGAAAGCGTCAGCTATGAAACACGTCAAAGTGCGCGGCATTATGACGATTGCGCCGTTATACGTCAGCGGTGTTTCAAATACATTACATTTTGATAACACACGCAAACTGTATCTTGACATTATAAAGAATAAATATGATAATATAAATATGGAGTACCTATCAATGGGCATGAGTGGCGATTTTGAAGAGGCAATAATGTGCGGCTCAAATATGGTCAGAGTTGGTAGTGCGATTTTTGGAAAAAGATACTAAAACATTTATAAAATATACGATTGGGGGACAAGAAAATGAGTTTTATGGATAAGATGAAATCAGCGATTGGTCTTGGCGAAGAGGATTACTATGATGAAGATGACATTATAACAAATGACTACTATGATGACGAAGAAGAGGAAGAAACACGCCCGAGTGCTTTCGGCAGAAAAAATAAGGTAGTAAACATTCATGCTACAACACAGTTAAAGGTTGTAGTAATGCAGCCGGAATGTTTTGAAGATGCTCGCGGAATCGCAGATCATTTAAAGACAAAAAGACCTGTTATTATAAATCTTGAAGAACTTGATTCAGACGTTGCAAGACGTGTTGTTGACTTTTTGAGTGGCGCGGTATATGGTCTTGACGGCAATATTCAGAAGGTTGCTGCAGGTATATTCTTGATTGCGCCTTATAATGTAAGCATTATGGGCGATTTTAAAGACGAGCTGAAAAACAAAGGTTTATTTAGCTGGTAATTGATAAATTGATGTGTTGCGCGGCTTTACATAAGCAAAAAGAATGGGGTTTGAGCGTTGATAATTGCATTAGTATTAAACTTTGTTTTAGATATAATAACAATGCTTATTTTAATCAGGTGTATTCTTTCGTGGATACCTGGTTTATACAACAGGTTTGTAGAAATCATATATAAACTCACCGACCCAATCTTGTTGCCCGTGCAAAATTTAATCAGCAGATTATTGGGCGGCAGGGCAATGATGGTTGACCTTTCGCCCATTGTTGTATTTTTTATAATACGATATCTTATAAAACCGATTATAAACCCGATTTTATTTATGCTTTTTTAATAAATAGCATAATATAGGTGGAGTTAATGGACAAAAGGATTTTGGCACGTATAGAGGACGAAGAAAAAAGACTTGCTATATCAAAAATAATAGACACTGTAAATTTAGCTTCCGGACATTGTGAGGCTAAATTTACTCATTTTTTAGACCCTGCAACAATTTACTTTATAAACAACAATCTTTGCTTTGATGCGGACGTTAATGTGTGCTTGTGGGGTGGATATGACGGAGCAGAAAGGCAAATGATGTGTGCATCTCCCGAATGGGAAAGTGTCGAATTATGCGATTTTCCGATAAAATGCATAAAAGCACAGTTGTCGGATTTTGACGAAGCGACGCACAGAGATTATCTTGGGTCACTTATGGGGCTTGGAATCGACAGAGCGCATATTGGAGATATTGTCGTTTTATCTGACGGCGCATACATATTTTGCAAAAGTGATATTGCGGACTATATAACAGATAACCTTGCTAAAATTGGACGCGGTGGCGTGAAAATCAGCATTATAGACGATATAAAGGATATTTGTGTAACGAAGGAAGAAAAGGAAGAAAAATTGATTATTTCGTCACTTAGACTCGATGCGGTTTTGTCGGCAGCATTTAACATTTCCCGCGCACAAAGTGCACAATTGGTCAAAACATGCAGAGTTAAGGTGAATTTTGAGCAGTGCATAAATTTATCGAGAAATTTGTCGTGCGGGGACTTGATTTCTGTGCGAGGATTTGGTAGACTAAAGATTGGTGAAGAAGAAGGTCAGACGAGAAAAGGACGAAAAGTTCTTTCGGTCATACGATATTTATAACAAATAATATAAATTAAGGGGGATATTTAAAATGCTTACTCCGCTTGAGATTGAAAACAGAGAGTTTAGAAAGACGGTTGGTGGATATAACCGTGATGATGTAGAAGATTTTATGAGTATGATATTGCTTGACTATGAAAAGCTTTATCGAGAAAATATCGCCTCACGTGAAAAAATTGAAACGCTTACAGAAGCAATTGAGGGATATAAAAATCAGGAAGCAACGATGCAAAATGCAATACTTGCTGCGCAAAAGGCTGCCGATACATTAGCAAAGACGGCCGAAGAAAAAGCTGATTTAATAATACGCGAAGCGCAGGCAAAGGCAAGCGATATAATACGCGAAGCAAACGAAGAAATATCAAAGCTTGATTCGCGCTATGCCGATATGAAACAACAGATAGAAAGCTACAAGATGCGAGTAGGTGCAATTATAAAATCGCAGCTTGATATATTAAATGATTTAAATGCATAAGATTTATACCTTGATGGCGAAAAGAAAGGACGAAAAATAAATGGCTGAAAACGAAAAGAATTACAATGAAACAATCCAGTTGCCAAAGACTGATTTTCCGATGCGTGCGAATTTGCCTTCGCGTGAGCCGGAAATACTTGCTCGTTGGGAAAAGCAGGATTTATACAAGAAGCTTATGGAGAACAATAAAGGCAAAAAGCCCTTTATTTTACATGATGGCCCTCCATATGCAAATGGCGATATCCATATGGGACACGCACTTAATAAAATTTTAAAGGATATAATCGTACGTTATAAGAACCTTGCCGGTTTTTATGCGCCGTATGTTCCGGGCTGGGATACACATGGATTGCCGATTGAGCAGCAGGCTATCAAAAAGCTTGGAATAAATCGTCACGAAGCAGGCCCGGTTAAATTCAGACAGGCGTGCCGTGAGTTTGCACTTAAGAATGTTGAAAATCAGAAGGAGCAGTTTAAGCGCCTCGGTGCAATTGGTGATTGGGATAATCCTTATTTGACGCTAAGCAAGGAATTTATCGCAACACAGATCGAAATATTTGGTGAAATGGCGAAAAATGGCCTTATCTACAAGGGCTTAAAGCCTGTATATTGGTGCCCGCATTGTGAAACAGCGCTTGCTGAGGCGGAGATTGAGTACGCTGACGATAAAACAAAATCAATTTTCGTAAAATTTGCGCTTAAAGACGATAAGGGCGTATTTGACAGCGTTGATAATGTATATTTTGTTATATGGACAACGACAACATGGACTCTTCCGGGTAACGTTGCAATATGCGTAAACCCTGATTTTGAGTACTCACTCGTTAAATTTGATAACGGTGAAAAGTATGTTATTGCATCGGAACTTATAGAAAGCGTTGTTAAGGCAGCAAATATCAGCGAAGGTTATGAGGTAATAAAGACTTTAAGAGGCAGCGAGCTTGAATATATGAAGTGTGCTCATCCGTTCCTCGATCGTGATTCATTAGTAATCGTAGGCGATCACGTAACGCTTGAAGCAGGTACAGGCTGCGTACACACAGCGCCCGGATTTGGTGCAGAAGACTATATTGTATGCAGAAATTATTCTGAGCTTGAGATAGTAGTTCCTGTTGACAGCAGAGGATATCAGACTGAAGAAGCAGGCAAGTTTGCAGGACTCTATTATGAAGAGTCAAACGATAAGATTCTTGAAAACCTTGAAAAATCAGGTGCACTTCTTGCAGCAATCGAGATACAGCATCAGTACCCGCATTGTTGGAGATGTGACCATCCAATTATCTTCCGTGCAGCTGACCAGTGGTTTGCATCGGTAGACGCTTTAAAGGAAGATGCTGTAAAGGCTATTAAAGGCGTAAAATGGCTTCCGCAATGGGGCGAAGAAAGAATTACATCAATGGTAGTTGATAGAAGCGACTGGTGTATTTCCCGTCAGAGAACATGGGGCGTGCCGATTCCAATGTTCTATTGCCAGGAGTGCGGAAAAGAGATTATAAATGATGATACAATAAAGGCAGTAACTGAACTCTTCAGAACGCAGGGCCCAGACAAGTGGTGGGAGCTTGATGCAGCCGAGATTCTTCCTGCAGGTACAAAATGCTCATGCGGATGCGACAGGTTTACAAAAGAGCAGGATATCATGGATGTATGGTTCGACTCCGGCTCATCGCATAAGGCTGTTTGCGGCACACGTGACGATTTAGTATATCCGCCTGATATGTATCTTGAAGGTAACGACCAGTACAGAGGCTGGTTCCAGTCATCACTTCTTACAAGCATAGCGATTAACAAGACAGCGCCGTATAATACGGTTATCACACACGGTATGATTCAAGATGGCGAAGGAAAGAAGATGTCAAAGTCAAAGGGAAATTCAATTTCGCCGCAGGAAATCATCAATCAGTATGGTGCAGACGTATTAAGATTATGGGTTGTTTCAGCGGACTATCGTACAGACATGAGAATGTCAAAAGAGATGCTTAAGCAGCTCTCGGAAGGATATCGTAAAATTCGTAATACAGCGCGTTATATCCTGGGAAATATTTGCGACTTTGACCCGAATAAAGATATGGTTTCATATGAGAATATGGAAGAGCTTGATCGCTGGGCACTTATGCGTGTAAATGAGCTTGTCAAAAAGTCGATTGAGGCGTATGAGGCGTATGAGTATCACGTTTTATATCACGGAATCCATAATTTCTGTGTTGTTGATATGAGCAGTTTCTATCTCGACATTATAAAAGACAGACTCTACACAGAAAAAGCTGACGGAAAGCTTCGTCGCAGCGCACAGAGCGCAATGTACATGATTCTTGAAAGACTTACGCTCTTACTTGCACCGATTTTAGTATATACTACTGAAGAAATATGGTCGTTTATGCCGCATCTTTCAGAGCATGGAACGCAAAGCGTTATGTTTAATTCGATGCCTGAATTCGATAAGAAGTATGAAAATGACGAACTTGCGGCAAAATGGGATAAAGTGATCAAGATTCGCGATGATGTACTAAAAGCGCTTGAACAGGCACGTGCCAACAAGACAATCGGTCAGTCACTTGCAGCAGATATCGTTGTTTATGCGCCAAAGGATGAATATGATTTCCTTAGCGAGATAGAAGATGAACTTGCGACGATATTTATTGTATCGAGAGTTTCTCTAAAGGGTATTGATGAAGCGGATGCTGATGCATTTGACGGCGAAATCGTTAAAACAACAGTTAAGAGTGCGGCTGGCGAGAAGTGTGAGCGTTGCTGGATTTATTCTGATTCTGTAGGAGAAAATGACGCGCATCCGACACTTTGCGCACGTTGTGCAGGTGTTATTGAAGATAAATAAGCTAAAGAGTCAAACTATATGGGAAGGCAACGCTTTGCCTTCCTTTAGTTTTATAAAGTTATGTAGTTTGGAACGGAGAAAAAAATGCAAAGATTAACGTTAACTTTTGAAAAAAAGAGCTATGATATTGTTATAAATGACAACTTTGAAATGTTAAAAGATGAGCTCTGTAAAGTATGCAAAGGCAAAGCGCTTCTTGTCACAGACACAAATGTTTGTGCGCTTTACAAAGAAGAAGTGCAAAAAATTATTTCTGAAACAAACATAGAATTAGCCGGATGCGTGAGCTTTGATGCAGGCGAAAAGAGCAAAAATATAGCGACTCTTCAAAAGATATATGAAGCATGTATAGAGCACGAGCTTGACAGAAACTCAACAATTATTGCTCTTGGTGGTGGCGTTGTAGGCGATATATCCGGATTTGCAGCGGCAACATATATGCGCGGTATCAATTTTGTACAGGTGCCTACGACTCTTCTTGCACAGACAGACAGTAGCGTCGGCGGCAAGGTCGGTATAGATTTTTGCGGTGCAAAAAATATTGTCGGCAATTTTAAGCAGCCATCACTTGTATACATAAATACATCTACATTAAAAACTCTTCCAAAGCGTGAGTTTAGTGCCGGAATGGCTGAGGTTATAAAGTACGGATACATAAAGGACAGTGAATTTTTGAGTTTTCTTGAAAAAGAACATGACAGCATTTGCGCCTTTGACAGTGTCATGATTGAAAAGCTTATTTATAATTGCTGCAAAATCAAGGCTGATGTTGTTATGCAGGACGAAGAAGAAAAAAGTATCCGTGCTATTTTAAATTTTGGACATACGATAGGCCATGGAGTAGAGAGCGCAAAGAATTTTGAACTTATACATGGCGAATGTGTGGCGCTCGGAATGATTGCAGCGATTATTATATCGGTAAAGCGAGAGTGGATCGATGCATCGGAAATTGAAAGAATCAAAGATATACTAAAAAAATATTCTCTTATGACTAAGGTTATGGGAGTTAATACTGATGAAATAATCGGTTATATGAAAAAAGATAAAAAGAAGCTAAATAGCAAGCTTCGCTTCGTTTTATTGCAAGATATCGGTAAGGCGATTATAACTGATGATGTATGTGATGAAGAAATTTTGCTTGCGATAAACGCTTTAATGTAATATCTGGTGGTGATTTTGTGATATATATAATAATTTCATTTATACTTATATTAGTCGACCAATACACAAAATATATTGCCCGTATGACACTCTCAGGCGGAAGAGTAGTGGGCTTTATTCCTAAGGTGATTGATTTTGTTTATGTTGAAAACAGAGGCGCAGCCTTTGGCATATTACAAAATTCTCGCTATTTTTTAGCTGTGCTTACAGTTATTATATTATTAGTTCTTGTGTTATACATAAAAAAAGCAAAGATAAAGCACCCGCTGTTTTTGCTCTCGGCATCACTTATTTTTGCAGGTGGCATAGGAAATCTTATCGACAGATTGGCATTAGGGTATGTTACAGATTTTATCCACTTTATGTTTTTTGATTTTCCATGTTTTAATATCGCCGATGTATGCGTATGTGTGGGCGCGGCGATGATTGTAATATATCTTTTGTTTATAGATGAAGGCAAAGGAGAAAATGATGGACGATAAAATAGTTTTAAGCGTAGAAGATATTGATAGCGGCAAGCGTCTCGATTCATATGTAAGCGAGAAGGTTGCTACGCTTTCACGCTCGCACGCTGTAAAGCTTATCGATGACGGACTTATAACGAAAAATGAAGAAGCATTAAACAAAAAATACCGCGTGTGCAGAGGCGATGTGATTGAGATAATTATTCCCAAGGCCGAAGAGTACAGCGTTAAGGCACAGGATATAACGCTTAATATTGTATATGAGGATGACGATTTACTCGTTATAAATAAGCCACAGGGAATGGTTGTTCATCCTGCGCCGGGAAATTACGATGGTACGCTTGTAAATGCACTAATGGCTCATTGTAAGGACTCTCTTTCTGGCATAAACGGCGTTATGCGCCCCGGTATAGTGCACAGAATTGATAAAGATACATCCGGACTTTTGATAGTTGCAAAAAATGACGATGCGCATATGTTTTTGTCGGAGCAGCTTGCAAACAGAAGCTTGTCGAGAGAATATATCGCGCTTGTAAACGGTAATATAAAAGAAGATGAGCTTGTGCTTGATTTTCCAATCGGACGAAATAAAAATGACAGAAAAAAGATGTGTGTTACAAATAAAAATGCGCGTGACGCAAGGACATTTGTTACGGTTATCGAGAGATTCGGGCGATATACGCTTGTAAGATGCAAGCTTCAAACAGGCAGAACGCATCAGATAAGAGTTCATATGGCACACATAGGTCACAGCGTAGTGGGAGATAAGACGTACGGTATAAAAAAAGAAGCGTTTAAACTTGACGGTCAGCTCCTTCATGCAAGAAAGATTGAGTTTATTCATCCGCGCACACATGACAGACTCGAATTTTTTGCGCAAATCCCGGATTATTTTGAAGCTGTACTGCAAAAGCTTCGTGCATCAAACTGATTTTAAGAAAAAATATAAACTTTATAAAAAAGTGTAGACAAATAAAATAATGTTTGCTATAATTTAGGCAGTGAGTTCCTTCGTTTTAACAGCCTTTAAATTAGTACAGAGATACTGAAAAGGCATGTATATTTAAGAGGGGTTTTGTTTGCTTGAATATATTATGCGTTTTTGTACCTTTTGCTGATTTTTTGGCAAGAGGTTTTTTTATTTCAAAATTATAATGGAGGCGATAACATGGACAACATACAAATAAAGGCGCAAATTATGGATGAGGCGGCGATCTCGCGCGCACTTAGCCGCATAGCGCATGAAATAATCGAGAAAAACCAAGGTATGCGCGATGTATATATTATTGGAATACAGCGCAGAGGCGTTGCGCTTGCAAAAGAGATTGTAAAGAAAATCAGCGAGGTTGAAGGCTGCGATATCGAGATGGGAATACTCGACATAACGCTATATCGTGACGATTTAAGTATGCTCTCGGAGCATCCGCGTATAAACGGCAGCGACATAGGATTTTCAATTACGGGCAAAAAGCTTGTCATAGTAGACGATGTTTTATATACAGGAAGAACTGTGCGCGCGGCGATTGATGCGTTGATGGATATGGGAAGACCATCGTCGATACAGCTTGCCGTGTTGGTTGACCGCGGACACAGAGAATTGCCTATTCGCGCGGATTATGTCGGAAAAAATGTGCCGACATCGAGTGATGAAGTTGTACATGTTGATATAAGTGAAATTGACGGCGCAAACCGTGTATTTATAAGCGATAAGAATAAATAATTATATAAATTAAGCAAGAGAAGGAGAACGTACTTATGATTGGGAACCGAAAAGATTTGCTCGGGTTAAAAGACCTTAGCGCCGATGAAATCAAATACATATTAAAAAATGCGCAGACAATGAAGTATATTTTGCTTCAGAATAATAAAAAGACACCGCATCTTCAGGGAAAGTCTGTAATAACACTTTTCTATGAAAACTCTACACGTACAAGACTTTCGTTTGAGCTTGCGTCGAAGTATATGGGAGCAAGTGCTGCAAATGTTTCGGCGAGCGGTTCGAGCGTGAGCAAAGGCGAAACGCTTATTGACACGGCGCGCACAATCGACGCGATGGGTGCAGATATTATAATTCTTCGTCACTCTATGAGTGGTGCACCGCATCTTATAGCAAAGAATGTAAAAGCATCTGTAATAAATGCAGGCGATGGTATGAATGAACATCCCACACAGGCGCTTCTTGATGCGTTTACAATACTTGAGCATAAAGGCGGTTTTGAGGGACTTAAGGTCGCAATAGTTGGCGATATCATGCATAGCAGAGTAGTAAGAAGTAACATTTATGCTCTTACAAAGCTTGGCGCGCGTGTTGCAATCGGTGGCCCTGCAACTTTATTGCCAAAGGGTATAGAAAATCTTGGAGTTGAAGTGTATGATAACGTACAGGAGGCACTTCTTGACGCTGATGTTGTAATGGGACTTCGTATGCAGCTTGAACGTCAGCACAGCGGTCTTGTGCCGAGCATACGTGAATATGCAAGATTTTATGGTATAGATGATAAAAGATTAGCATTTGCAAAGCCGGATGCACTATTGATGCATCCGGGACCGGTAAACAGAGGATTTGAGCTTACGAGCGGCGTTATTGACGGAAAAAGCTCTGTTATAGATGAACAGGTTACAAACGGCGTAGCTGTCAGAATGGCTGTGTTATACATGCTTGCAAGAAAGGGTGATACGAATGAAAATATTAATTAAGGGTGGCCGTGTAATTGATCCTGCAAATAAAATTGATGAAGTTACAGATATTTATATAAGCGATGGCGTAATCGAAGAAATAGGTACACAGCTTGATGTAGACGGACTTGAAATAAATGTTATAGATGCTACGGGACTTATCGTGGCGCCCGGACTTATAGATATGCATACACATCTTCGCGAGCCTGGATTTGAGTATAAAGAAGATATAGAAACCGGTACAAGCGCAGCTGCAATGGGCGGTTTTACATCTATTGCATGTATGCCAAACACAAATCCGCCGATAGATAATGCAGCGATAGTTGAATATATTCATTCAAAAGCAAAATCTGCAGGTAAAGTAAACGTATATCCGATAGGATGTATATCGAAAGGACAAAAGGGCGAGGAGCTTGCTCCGATTGGTGAACTTAAATTTGCAGGGGCAGTTGCAATTTCAGACGATGGACGTCCTGTTGAAAATGCACTTTTAATGAAGAGAGCACTTCAATATGCAAACACATTTGATATATCGGTAATATCGCATTGTGAAGATATGTCGCTCGTTGATGGTGGCAGTGCAAATGAAGGTTTTATGGCTACGACGTTAGGTCTAAGGCCGATTAGCCCTGCTGCAGAGGAAGTAATGGTTGCGCGCGATGTATTGCTTGCTGAAAATGAAGGCGTAGCAGTTCATATTGCACACATAAGCACCCGTGGAAGTGTTGATATTATACGCTCGGCAAAGGCGCGCGGCGTGCGTGTTACATGCGAAACATGTCCACATTATTTTACGCTTACAGACCGTGAAATTGACGGCTTTAATACGAATGCAAAGATGAATCCGCCGCTTCGCAGCGATGATGATGTCAAAGCGATAATAGAAGGACTTCGTGACAAAACGATTGATGTAATTGCAACTGACCATGCACCGCATCATATAGATGAAAAGAATTGTGAGTTTGCGCTTGCTGCAAACGGAATCGTAGGACTTGAAACATCGTTGCCGCTTGGTATTACTTACCTTGTTGACACAGGCATACTTACAATAAATGAGCTTTTGGAAAAAATGTGTGTAAATCCTGCAAATATTCTTGGGTTAAATAAGGGTACACTTTCAGAAAGCAGACCTGCCGACATTGTGATTTTTGACCCGAATGAAAAGTTTACGGTAGATGTAAATGGCTTTAAATCAAAGGGCAAAAATTCGCCTTATGATGGATATGAATTAAAAGGTAAGGTTAAATATACGATTGTAAACGGTAAAATAGTAGTAAATCAAGGTGTACTTCTATAAAATATATATGAAATGAGGAAATTGATATGTCGATGGATTTAATGATAAAAAAGATTATTGAGAAAAACTCGCCGGTCGTTGCAGGACTTGATCCAAAACTTGATTATGTGCCGGAGTTTTTAAGAAATGAGTGCTTCGAGGAGTATGGCAAAAACGCTTTGGGAGCGGCTAATGCGCTTTTAAAGTTTAATATGGCACTTATTGATGAGCTGTGTGAAATTGTACCTGCCGTAAAGGTACAGGCAGCTTATTATGAAATGTATGGCATAGAGGGAATGGGTGCGCTTTATAAGACTGTTTCATATGCAAAAAAGCGCGGTATGTATGTAATTTTAGATGCAAAGCGCGGAGATATCGGCTCAACAGCAGAAGCATATTCTGCGGGCTGGCTTGGAAAAACACAAATTGACGGCAGTGATTATGCGATGTGTGAAGCTGATTGTCTTACTGTAAATCCCTATCTTGGAAGTGACGGAATTATACCGTTTGTAAATGACTGCAAAAAATATGACAAGGCAATTTTTGCGCTTGTAAAAACATCGAACCCATCATCGGGCGAGCTTCAGGATTTAAAAGTGGGAGATAAGGCAGTGTATGAAATGACGGCAGCTCTTGTCGACAAATGGGGCGAGGATAATATTGGTGAGCATGGCTACAGCGCAGTTGGCGCCGTTGTGGGCGCGACATATCCCGAGCAGGCAAAAAAACTTCGTGAGAAAATGAAGCACACATATTTTCTCGTTCCCGGATACGGCGCACAAGGGGCAGGTGCAAGCGACGTTGCGGTAAGCTTTAATAAAGACGGACTCGGCGCGATTGTAAATTCGTCGCGTGCGATTATGTGCGCGTATAAAAAAAGCGACTTTTCGGAAAAAGATTTTGCAAAAGCTGCAAAAGAAGAAGCATATAATATGACGAAGGCGATAAATTGCGCAATCGGCAGATAAAAAACATTAATAGAAGCATACTAATATAAGTTTATGATGTGGAGGCGAGGACTTGAAAAGCACAAATATATGTGAAATTAAGTCGATAAACGAGATTGCTGATGGCATTTTCGATGTTACGATAATAAGCGAAGAAATAGCATCACAGGCAAAGTGTGGTCAGTTTTTGCATATTGACTGTGGCGATGAAGCAAACAATCTATTGCGCAGACCAATAAGCATATGTGACGCGTATGGCGATAGTGTACGTTTTATATTTGAAACAAAAGGTAGCGGCACAAAATCACTTGCAAAGAAAAAAGCAGGCGATATGCTCGATGTCATAGGACCGCTCGGTAACGCGTTTACAATTTTACCTGAAGCAAAAAAACCGATTGTAATTGGCGGCGGCATAGGCGTTTTTCCATTATATATGCTGACAAAACAGCTTGAAAATCCAAACGTTCTTTTAGGTTTTCGCAGCAAAGACAGAGTATGTATGGAAAAAGAGTTTAGTGAAATTGCAAATACAACCATAGCGACTGACGACGGAAGCTATGGATATAACGGATATGCAGTAAATATATTAGAAAAAATGCTTAAAGATGGCGAGGGCGATATTGTTTATTCGTGCGGACCAATGCCGATGCTTCACGCAGTAAAGAAAATCAGCGAGCAGTATGGCGTTAAGTGTCAGCTTTCGCTTGAGCAGAGAATGGGCTGCGGCATTGGAGCTTGCCTTGTGTGCACATGTGAAACGACAGGAAAAGGAACGCATCAGCATAAACGTGTATGCAAAAATGGTCCTGTATTTTGGAGTAGTGAGGTGACGCTTAATGACTGATACGAAGGTTAATATTGCGGGAGTTTGGTGGAACAATCCTGTTTGTGTGGCGTCGGGAACGTTTGGATTTGGACGCGAATATGGCGAATATTTCGATTTAAATGAGCTTGGAGCGATAAGCGTTAAAGGACTTACACTTGAAGAGCGTGCAGGCAACAAAGCACCGAGAATTGCACAGACGCCTGCAGGCATATTAAATAGTGTAGGACTTCAGAATCCGGGTGTTAATAATTTTATACGTTTTGAGCTTCCAGAACTCAAAAAGTACAGTGCAAAAATAATTGCTAATATGGCTGGCTCAACTGTCGAGCAGTACTGTGAGATGGCGCGTATTTTGTCGCAAAGCGATGTTGATATGCTTGAAATGAACATATCCTGCCCGAATGTAAAAGAGGGTGGAGTGGCATTTGGAACAGATGCTGATATGGTTGAAAAAATTACGAGCGAAGTAAGAAAAAATACACACAAACCGCTTATCGTAAAGCTTTCGCCAAACGTAACGGATATCGTTAAGATGGCAAAGGCAGCAGAAAACGGCGGTGCTGACGCACTTTCTCTTATCAATACACTTTTAGGAATGAAGATTGATATAAATACGAAAAAACCGATATTATATAATAACGTAGGTGGTCTGTCGGGACCATGCGTAATGCCTGTTGCAGTCAGAATGGTATGGCAGGTTGCAAATGCTGTAGATTTGCCAATTATAGGTATGGGCGGAATTATGAGTGCAGATGATGCTGTAGAGTTCATGCTTGCAGGAGCTAATGCAGTTGCGGTAGGTACAGGCATGTTTAAAAATCCGACGCTTCCTGTTGAAGTATCGCAGGGACTAAGAGAATATGCGCAGAAAAACGGATACGAAAAAGTGAGCGAAATAACAGGTAAAGTGATACCACATTAAAAAAGTAGGGCAGTTTCCTTAGAAACTGCCCGTTTTTTATTTGTTTTTGATTGTTTTTTTGATAAATCCACTAAGCAAGGCGAGAACAACAGTCGTTATAATAATTTCCGGTATCATATACGTTCCGTTGTATATAACAGAATATGAAAAAACGCTTTGTCCGCCAGAAGCATATACGCCCCATATAAGAATTCCCGAGAGTATGTGGCATATGTATCGTAAAAATGTTACGATTGCGCCGCAAACCGGAATAGCCCACATTTTTTTACCAAGCAAAGAATAAAACAGTGATGCGATGCCAAGAACGCCGAATGCAAGTATATAGTCTAACAAAACAACTAATATAAAGTAAAAAAGTGTTTGGGTCGGCGGGGGATAAAATCCGGTCATCATCTGGATTATTGAGTAAGCAAATGACGAGATGAGTCCCCATCTATATCCGTGTATTAAAGATACAATGATAATGGGTACCATGCTCGCAAGAGTGATTGAGCCGCCCTGAAGCCATGGCGCCGGAATGATTTTCGACACCCATGCAAGCACAGTTGCCAGTGCAATCATGAGTGCACTTGTTGTGATTTTTTTGCTGTTGTTTCTCATTTTTTTGTCTCCTTTCTTTTATTTTATTGCCCGGATATACCATCAGAAGATAAAATACAAGCAATCAAAATAAAAAAGCCGCTCTCACCAAGGCGAGAAACGGTCAAAAGCTTTGTATGTTCCCTACGCCGGCATTATCCGTACAGGTTATGTGGGTTAAAACGAAAACACGTTTACTCTCAGCCTGCTATTTGCAAGCTCCCCTATATTTATTTTGCGTATTAAGTATATAATATATCAAAAAAGTTGTCAATAAAAATATCACAAAAATTTTTCAAAAAAATAATAGAACAAATTTTCGTTTTTTCTATTGACAACGAACCAATGTTCTGTTATAATCTAAATAGAACAAAAGTTCTATAATGTTTTTGAGGTGATAAATTATGTATAAAATGAAGAAAAGAACAGTTATAAAAAATCGCGTGCGCTTTACAATTTTTATGATATTAGCAGTTTCGATTTCAAGTTTGCTTATGTTTGCGTTTATAAGTCCGTCAAAGACGAATGCAGATGCAGAGCACAAAACACAAACTGTGTATGTTGGAGCGGGCGATACATTGTGGGAAATTGCAAATACATATTGCGACTGCGAAGATGACATAAGAAATACGGTATACAGAATAAAGAAGATGAATAATTTAAAAAGCGCTGATTTAGTCGTTGGTCAAGCAATAGAAGTGCCACTCGATTAAAAGAAATAATCGTCTGCATAAATTAAATGCGGACGATTGTTTTATAATAAATATGATTGACACAAAAGCTGTCATAGTATAAAATATAGATACAAATAATATTTAAAAGGAGATATTGACATGAGCGAAGAAAACAATATTGTTGTTTTATATGATGAGGAAAATAATCCGGTAAAATTTGAACATCTAGATACTCTTGAATACGAGGATAGAGTATATATTGTTCTTTTAGAAGTTATAGAGGGCGAAGAGAACGATGAGGTTTCAATTTTCAGACTCGAAGAAGATGAAAATGGCGATGAAGTTCTATCTGTAATTGAGGACGAAGAAGAGCTTATGGCTGTATTTGAGGAGTTTGAGAATCGTTTAGAGGACATAGAGGAATAATTTGTATATTGAAAATAGTATAATAATACGCATAGAGTATTGCAATTTTGTGTAGAATATGTTATTATAACAGTGTAATCATTACCCCTGCGGTGTGCGTTATGATGCCGTTTATTTTACCAACACACTATTTATGGGATTCGTGCTCTTTGTGCGGATTGCAGGCCTCCCTATATGGAAGAAGGAAGCGCGAAACACAAAGGCTGTTGCCCACCTGCTTAGGCAGGTAATATAAAGGCATATTATACGGCATTGCGGGGAATTTTTTAAGAGTAAAGCAGCGTTTTTTTGGCGCTGCTTTTTATTTTTTTGTACGGCTAAAAATATACCGTAGAGATTGACAAAGAGGATATATTACGATAAAATTTATTATATAGATAAATCATTGATTGGGGAGAAATAAATGAGCATTTCGACAAAGACACTTTTGTTTATAAACAAGCTTTTTAAAGCGCCTGTGCATCCGTTTAATCTGCAGCGAGAAGGAGTAAAATCTTATGCGATGTGGCAGTATGAAAAAGGCGCTGATACGATAAAATTTTACCTTAAAAACTACACGACGGACGAAATGTTTTGCGATAAAGTTATTGCCGACATTGGATGCGGTGCTGCAGGTAAATCTCTTTATTATGCAAAAAACGGTGCGAAAAAGGTGTACGGCGTAGAAATTTTAGGCAAATATGAAAATGAGGCAAATGAGCTCGCATCTACGCTTGGTTTAGATGATAAGTTTGAGTTTGTCTGTGCCGATGCATCAAAGCTTCCGTTTGATGATGACAGCATTGACACAATGATAATGAACGATGCGATGGAGCATGTCGACGAACCGGAGGCTGTTATAGCTGAGTGCCTTCGCGTGCTCAAAAAAGGCGGCAGACTATACGTTAATTTCCCTCCGTATCATCATCCGTTCGGAGCTCATTTAAGTGATTTAATATATATTCCGTGGGTTCATCTTTTCTTTAGCGAAAAAACGCTTATAGATGCATATAAAAAGCTTGCAAAGACATGCCCTGACGGTGATGAGAGAATTGGTTTTAGAATTTCATCGCACGAAGATGGGAGCGAGTATTTTTCATATATAAATCACATGACTATTAAAAGGTTTGAGAAAATTTTAAACAAAATGCAGATTACGCCTGTATATTATAGCCACGAGCCTTTAAGAGGCGTATTTAAGTACATTTGCAGGTTGCCGCTTATTAGGGAAATGCTTGTTAAAATGGTTGTATGTGTGATTGAGAAAAAGTAAAAAAGCTTTTGTGCGGATTTTGTATAATTTGCTCGATTTAACAAAAAAATTATTAAAATTTGTATTAAAAAAGATAAACTTTGCTTGACTTTTCATATAATGTATGTAAAAATAATATAAGAGGTGATATGCCTTGAGAATAATTGCAGGAGTAAGGCGTGGGCTTAAGCTTTTTGATTTTGAAGGCGATTCTATAAGACCTACGACTGACAGGGTGAGAGAAAATATTTTTAACATAATATCGCCTTATGTTACTGATGCAGATGTGCTCGACATGTTTGCCGGAACAGGAGCGTTTTCTATTGAGGCGATAAGCCGCGGCGCACGAAGTGCAGTATTATGTGAGCTGTCTGAAAAATCATCCTGGCTTGCAAGAAAAAATCTTTTAAAGGCTGATTTTGAGGACAAATGCAAGGTTGAAATAGGTGACAGCATAGATTATTTACAAAAAGCCGGCAAGAAGTTCGATATAATATTTTTAGACCCGCCGTATAATACGGGACTGCTAAAGAGAGCTCTTGAAAAGATTGCAGAGAGCGATGTACTTCTTGATTGCGGAATAGTAGTTGCCGAGTGCGATGATACGGAGATACCCGGCAAAATTGATATGCTTGAGCTTTTAAAGGAAAAGAAATATGGAAGAACCCATATTCTTATATACAAAGCAAAAAAATCCGAATAGGCAGATGTAGCAATAATGAAAAAAGAAATGAAAATTGCAGTATATCCGGGTAGCTTTGACCCGGTTACAAATGGACATCTTGATATTATAAAGCGAAGTGCGGCTGTGTTTGACAAAGTAATAGTTGGCGTACTCGATAACGGAGCGAAAAAGCCAATTTTCACATCAGAGCAGCGCGTGAATATGATTAAAAAGGTTACAGCAGATATAGATAATGTTGAAACGTATGCATTTTCAGGCTTGCTTGTAGATTTTATGAAGCGTTTTGATTCTGCTGTTATTATTAAAGGGCTCAGAACGGTATCAGACTTTGAGTATGAATTTCAGATGGCGCTTTTGAATAAATCGCTTAATCCTGATGTTGAGACATTTTTTATGATGACTGACTCGAAGTATTCATACATCAGCTCAAGTATAGTAAAAGAAGTAGCGAAATTTGGCGGATGTATTGACGAATTTGTACCGTGTGATATAATAAAAGAAGTATATGAAAAAATAAAGAACGGAGGGCACGAATAATGGAGGTTCTTGAAATTATAGACATGCTTGAGGATGTTGTTGAAAAATCGATGGCAATTCCGTTTGCCGGAAGAGCACTTGTTGATCGCGAGGAGCTTCTCGATTTAATACAGGAAATCCGCCTTAATTTGCCGGGCGACTTAAAGCAGGCAAAGTGGGTAAAGGAAGAGCGTCAGAGAATTTTAGATGAGGCGAGCAAAGAGGCTGAAACGATTATAAAAAATGCTGAGGAGAAAATGGCAAGTCTTATTGACGACCATGAAATCACACAAAAGGCATATGCACAGGCAAATGAAATAGTTGTAGCAGCACAAAATAATGCGCGTGAGTTAAGACTTGGCACAAAGCAGTATGCCGATGATGTAATGGCAAGTCTTGAAACAAAAATTCAAAAGCTCGCAGATATTGTTCGCGAAAACCGCAAAGAGCTTAACGAAAAGCGCAAAGAACTTAAGAAGTAATAAAACCAAAATGCGATACATATAATATACAACAACATGTTTTAAGAAGGGTGTGTATTATATGCAGTCGGGGTTTCATATATTTAATCTTAAGAACATTAAGAAGTTAGCTATAAGCATTGCACTACCGCTTTTGATAGGCATATTGTCATCACTACTCGGTGGTACACAGCAGGAAGCGTATTCATCTTTTGCAAAGCCACCGCTTTCACCGCCATCGTGGTTGTTTCCTGTAGTGTGGACAATACTTTATATACTTATGGGTATAAGCGCGTATCTTGTATCTAAAACAGATGCCGATGATGACGCTAAAAAAAGTGCCTTTGTTTTCTATGGCTTACAACTTATATTTAATTTTTTTTGGAGCATATGGTTTTTTAGATTTTCGCTTTACGGTTTTTCATTTCTGTGGCTAATTGCACTACTTATACTTGTGGTCATTACCGCCGTAAAGTTTTACGACATAAACGCAGTAGCGGGATGGCTGTATATACCGTATATAGCATGGTTGTCATTTGCAGCATATTTAAACTATATGATCTGGATGCTTAATTAACTAAACATAAAAATATATGGCTCCTTAACAGGGGCCATTTTTATTGCAAATCGGTGTATAGATTATCATCAAAAAAATAAATTAAAAAAGTATAAAAAATGCTTGACTTATTTACATATATAGTGTAAAATAAGTAAAGTGTAAAGTGAATAAACTTTACACTGATTAAAAAATAGGAAGTGTAAGAAATGGGCAAGGATTTGAGCATAAGCGTGCTTTTGGATTTTTACAAACAGCTTCTTACGCAAAAGCAGGGCGATGCACTTGACTTGTACTATAATCAGGATTTGTCGTTGTCGGAGATTGCGTCGCATCTTGGTATTACACGCCAGGGCGTGCGCGATAACATTAAGCGCGGTGAAAAACAGCTTTTGAGTTATGAAAGCGAAATTGGTCTTGCAAAGCGATTTGCACGTGTGAGTGCGCATTGTGACATAATAGATGGCTATGTAAAAAAGCTTTTGTCAATGGAGCTTAGCGACAACGCAAAGGAATATTTATCTGATATTTCTTATAATTTAAAGCAGATCGAAAGTATTGTTTAGTATAGAGGTATATGCTTGCTCGTATTAGGGCAGAAACGGAGTACGCTATGGCATTTGAGAGCTTGGGAGAAAAGCTTCAGGGCGTCTTTAAAAAGCTTCGCGGCAAAGGTAAGGTATCGGAGGCTGATATTAAAGAGGCAATGCGCGAAGTAAAACTTGCGCTTCTGGAAGCAGATGTCAATTTTAAAGTAGTTAAAGAATTTATTGCAAAAGTAAGCGAAAAAGCTATCGGCAGCGCAGTACTTGAAAGCCTTACGCCGGGGCAGCAAATCATAAAAATTGTTAATGAAGAGCTCACAGAGCTTATGGGTGGCACACAGTCACGCATAACATTTTCTTCGAAAGCACCGACTGTAATCATGCTTGTCGGTTTGCAGGGCGCAGGTAAGACAACTACGTGCGCAAAGCTTGCCGGCTCAATAAAAAAGCAATTTGATAAAAGACCGCTTTTAGTAGCATGCGACGTGTACAGACCGGCAGCTATAAAGCAGCTAGAAGTTGTAGCATCGCAGCTTGATATAGCAGTGTTTTCTATGGGCGATTCACAAAGCCCTGTTGATATATCACGAGCGGCAATAGAGCATGCAAAAAAGCATGGAAACGACCCTGTTATTATTGATACAGCAGGTCGACTTCACATAGATGAAAAGCTCATGGGAGAGCTTTCAGATATAAAATCACAAGTAAGCCCGAATGAAATTTTGCTTGTTGTCGATGCGATGACGGGTCAAGACGCTGTCAATGTGTCGCAAAGCTTTAATGAGCAACTTGGAATTGACGGCGTAATATTAACAAAGCTTGATGGCGATGCGCGTGGCGGTGCGGCGTTATCTGTAAGACAGGTAACCGGCAAACCGATTAAATATGTCGGTATGGGCGAAAAACTTGGCGATTTAGAACCGTTTTATCCTGACCGTATGGCATCGAGAATACTCGGTATGGGCGATGTGCTTACGCTTATCGATAAAGCGCAGGAAGCGTTTGATGAAAAGCAGGCTGCACAGCTTGAAAAAAAGATGGCAACCGGCGGCTTTGATTTAGAAGATTTTTTAGAACAGCTTAAGCAGATAAAGAAGATGGGTCCACTTGAACAGGTAATATCGATGATGCCCGGAATTGGTGGAAAGCTTCCGAAGGATATTGCAATTGATGATAAGCAGCTTTCAAAGCCCGAGGCAATAATTTATTCGATGACACCGAAAGAGCGTAGAAATCCATCGATAATAAATGCGAGCAGAAAAATTAGAATTGCAAATGGAGCAGGCGTTCGTGTTCAGGATGTCAACGCGCTTTTAAAGCAGTTTGAGCAGATGCGCTCAATGATGAAACAATTTTCTTCGCCGAAGGGCAAGAAGAAAATGAAGAAAATGCGTTTTCCGTTTATGTAAGACGCACATAGTTAGTTTATACTTATTATTTCAATAAGATAAAAGCAGGGAAACCTGCATCAGAAAATTTTGGAGGTGAAACATTATGGCAGTAAAAATCAGATTAAGAAGAATGGGTGCAAAGAAGGCTCCTTTTTACAGAGTTGTTGTAGCTGATTCAAGATATCCGCGTGATGGCAGATTTATTGAAGAAATCGGAACATACAATCCTATGGTTGAGTCAGACGGCGTTAAAATCGACGCTGATAAGGCAAAGGAGTGGATTGCAAACGGTGCACAACCTACTGATACAGTAAAGAGCTTGCTTAAAAAAGCAAACATTCTTTAATTAAATCGGAGGTATCGTTGCAATGAAAGAAGTTTTAGAAGTACTGGCAAAGTCATTAGTCGATAATCCCGATGAAGTATCTGTAAAGCAAATCGATGGAGAGCATGAAATCGTGCTTGAGCTTCGTGTTGCAGACGGAGATATGGGAAAAGTTATCGGCAAGCAGGGACGTATTGCCAAAGCTATCAGAACGGTTGTTAAAGCGGCAGCAAGCCGTGAAAACAAGCGCGCTGTAGTTGAAATTATAGGCTAAAGATGAGGTGGGGCGCTTTTGCGCCCCATTTTAGCAAAGAGTGCGAAAGGAAAATGCGCATATGAAAAATAAAACATTACAGGTAGGTCAAATTGTTAATACGCATGGCTTGCGAGGAGAAGTAAAAATCGTTACATGGACAGATTATCCCGATGTGTTCGAGCAATTTGAATATGTATATACAGATATTAAAAATGAGAAAACTACCCTTGAAATTAAATCGATAAAGTATCAAAAGAGCAATCTTATCGTCAAATTTTCGGGGATTGATAGCATAGATGAAGCGCAAAAATTAAAAAACAACGTACTTTATATTGACAGAGAACAACTTGGCGAGCCCGAAGAAGGTTATTATATCTGTGACTTAATCGGGTGCAGCGTAGAAACCGATACAAATGAGCAATTAGGCGTGCTTAGCGATGTGTTCAAAACAGGAAGCAACGATGTATATGTCGTAAAGAGAGAAAATGGCAAGGACATTCTTTTGCCCGTAATAGACGATGTTATTTTGTCGGTTGACATAGAAAACGGAAGAATCTGTGTCCATTTAATAGAAGGGCTGGTAGACTGATGCGTTTTGATGTACTTACACTTTTTCCCGATATGTTTGAAGCCGTTCTTGGCGACAGCATAATTGGACGTGCAAGAGAAAATGGTCATATTGAGCTAAATTTCATACAAATACGCGATTTTAGCCGCGATAAGCATAGAAGGGTAGATGATTACCCATATGGCGGCGGAGATGGCATGCTGATGAGCGTAGAGCCGATTTACGACGCATATATGAGTGTTGCAAAAGATCTTTCGTACAAGCCATTTACTATCTATTTATCGCCGCAGGGAAGAGTCTTTGATCAAAAATATGCAATCGAGTTGTTAGAGCATGAGCATATAGTGCTATTGTGCGGACATTACGAAGGGGTAGACCAACGCGTTCTTGATGAAATCGTAGACGCAGAGGTGTCTATAGGCGATTTCGTACTTACAGGCGGCGAGATTCCTGCTATGGCAGTGATTGATACAGTATCAAGGCTTGTGCCGGGCGTTTTAGCAAGTGCAAGCTCATATACGGGAGAATCTCATTTTAATTCGCTATTAGAGTATCCGCAATATACGCGCCCACCTGAATTTCTTGGCAGAAAGGTGCCGGAAGTTCTTTTGAGCGGGCATCACGCTAATATAGAAAAATGGAAGAGGGAAAAATCGCTCGAAGTCACATATAAAAAACGACCCGATATGCTCGATAAAGCACAGCTTACAAAAAAGGATATAGAGTATATAAATAAATTAAAAGAAAAATAACTTTGCGCCTGCAAAGTTATTTTTTTTATGCAAAAAAAATCGACTATAGTCGCTGTGTGTTATGTTAATGGGTATTTTATCAATGTGATTTGTATTATTTACGCATAAAGTTACAAAATTTTTATATTCCGGATGTTATACTTGATTTGTAGGACAAAGAAGAGAATTTAAGGAGAATAAAAATGCAGCCTACGGTATATGTAGATATATTATTTTTAACAAATTTTCTAACAGATTTTTTTCTGCTGTATATGACAAAAACTCTTGGAAAAAATAACTCGCCGACATGGCGGCTTGTGTGCGGTGCATGTGTCGGAAGTGTATATAGTGTGCTGATGTTTTTTCCTGATTTATCTTTTTTTTACAGCAAAATTGCAAAGATTATTGTAAGCATAGCAATCGTATATATTTCATTTTCAATAAAAAGCAAACGTGAGTTTATTTCGCTTTTTGTGATGTTTTTTCTTTCGGGTTTTGCACTTGCAGGAATAACATTTGCACTATTTTATTATACCGATGCAGCCTCACGTATTGGAGCGGTGATGTCTAATGGGATTATATATGTAAACATAAATCCGCTGTATCTGATTTCAGGAGCGCTTGTCTGTTATGCAGTATTATTTGTGGGCGAAAAAATATATATAAAAAGAGCTGATATACATATAAATATTCACATAATAAAGGTTTCATATAAAGAAAAGACAGTATGTATAAAAGCACTATTAGACACGGCAAATGCCATATCCGACCCAATTACAAACACACCTGTAATCGTTTGTCAGATAAAGGCCCTAAAGCCGCTATTTAAGAATGAGAATTATTATGACACGCTCCTTCAGGCATGTAAAAATGACTCGGATAAATTAAAAATGGAGCTTGTGTGCGACACGCCGTTTCGACTAGTTTTATACAGAGCATTTGGCTCGAGCGGCGATGTAATGCTTGCGTTTTCGCCGACACTTCTTGAAATTGACAATATTACATACAAAGAAGGAGTTTTAATAGGGATTTGCAGCGATGATTTGTCGCGTTATTCTAACTATGATGCGCTGCTTCATCCGCGTATCATGGCGAAATTAAATAATTTTGTGGAGGTAATATAAATGAAGCTTTGTAAAAAAATATTTACGGCGACAAAGCGCGGATATGCGGCGTTAATAATAAAATTAAAAACAATACTGTGTGATGAACTATATTATATAGGCGGTAGCGATACACTGCCACCGCCTCTTACTCCCAAGGAAGAAGAGGAGCTTCTTTTACGCTTTGAGAGCGATGAGAGCGTAAAAACGACACTTATAGAACGAAATCTGCGTCTTGTTGTGTATATAGCGAGGAAATTTGAAAATACAAATGTTGGTATAGAAGATTTGATTTCTATAGGAAGCATAGGTCTTATAAAGGCGATAAATACGTTTAAAATTGACAGAAACATAAAGCTTGCAACGTATGCATCGAGGTGTATAGAAAATGAGATACTGATGTATCTTAGAAAAAATCAGAATATTAAGACAGAAATATCGATTGACGAGCCGCTAAATGTTGATTGGGACGGTAATGAGCTTTTGCTATCAGATATTTTATCATTACAGGAGGATGTAATAAATCAGGGGCTCGAGGATGAAGTTGATCGTGAATTGTTAGATATGGCAATAAAAAAATTGTCAGAGCGGGAGAGAAGAATTATGGAGCTTCGCTTTGGTCTGTACGGATGCGAAGAAAAAACTCAAAAAGAAGTTGCAGATATGCTCGGGATATCGCAATCATATATTTCAAGACTTGAAAAAAGAATAATTCTAAGGCTTAAAAAAGAAATTATGAAAATGAATTAGGCGTCGGTATAAAACGACTTTATGATACCAATAATAAAATTGTGTTTACATCGCTGTACATAATGCTTAAGGAGGCAGCGAAGATGATAAACAAAGTCGAAATCTGCGGTGTTAACACATCAAAATTACCAAATCTATCAAATGAAAAAAAGGTTGAACTTCTTAAAAAGATTAAATGTGGAGATAAAAATGCAAGAGAAGAATTTATACAAGGCAATTTGAGGCTTGTTTTAAGTGTAATACAAAGATTTAATTCACGTGGTGAAGCTGCAGATGATTTGTTTCAGGTCGGATGCATAGGTCTTATAAAGGCAATTGACAATTTTAATCTCGATGTTGGTGTAAAGTTTTCAACATATGCCGTTCCAATGATAATCGGGGAGATAAGAAGGTATTTGCGCGATTATAATTCGATTCGGGTTTCGCGTTCGCTGCGCGATATAGCATACAAGGCACTTCAGGCAAAGGAAAGACTGATTGCACAAAATCAAAAAGAGCCTACCGTATCCGAGATTGCGAAAGAGCTAAACATGGAAAAGGAAGAAGTTGTTTTTGCGCTCGATGCAATAGCAGATCCTGTTTCGTTATATGAGCCTGTATATCACGATGGTGCAGATGCAATTTTTGTAATGGATCAGGTTAAAGACGAAAAATCGTGCGACGATTTATGGCTCGAACAAATTGGATTAAAAGAGGCTATGAAACGGCTTTCAAACAGAGAAAAGCACATATTAAACCTTCGCTTTTTTCAAGGCAGGACACAAATGGAAGTTGCAAACGAAATAGGTATTAGTCAGGCACAGGTTTCACGCCTTGAAAAAAGTGCAATTGCGCATATGAGAAAATATATGTAATAAAAAAAGCCCCATAGGGGCTTTTTTAGAATTAACAATTTATATGCAACCACACGATGAATCATCAGATTCAAATGCAGCCGGCGGGAAGAATTCGTCGACAGGAAACTCGATTCTTTCAAATAAGTCGCACGGATTTTCGTCTGTTGCCGTTACGCATTGTTTGCTCGGGACACAGAAATCGTATGACGGAATAAGAAGCTGTACGCTTCTTTCGAGCTTAACGATTGAGAACACGCCTATTGTTACTAAAACACGCTTGTCATCGCCTGAGAAAACGAGATTGTCTTCAAATATGTTGCAAATGTCTGCCGGAACGGCGCTTAAGTCAGTTTCCTCGCAGCAACAGCAGCACTTGTCATCTGCGTCAACAACCTTGCTTGAAAGAGCGATTGGCTCTACGACCTCGATTATCGCGCGCGGCATATTTGTTTTTTGCCATGCCTGCGGGTCAATTCCGCCTGCGCGATAGTTTGATGAAAATACCTTTGCATTTCCTTCCGAGCCGAAGAGGATTACCTTTTTATCAAATGATGCAAGGCCTTCAACTTTGCAAGGTTTTCCCACGCCTGTAAATACATCGAGAGTGATTTTAAAGAAGTACTTTAAATCAACGCTGTAATAGCCTCTGTTAAATGGAACTGCTTCAATGTCGGTAGAACTCCATAAACCCAATTTTTTAACCTTATTCACATTGTATTATCAATTTATTATATTATTACATATACTTTCGACTGAAATTATGTTTTTAACCAACCTAAAAATATAATTTGAATTGACAGTAGAAGTTATTAATTCTCACTCTTTTTTATTAGCATTACTTGCATTTATACTTCACTATATGATATACTGTTCTAAATGAAAGGTGGATTATTATGTGGTATAAATGTTTAAATTTTAATTGTGGATTTGTGTTTATAAGAACGGGTAAATGCACTAAATGTCCAGATTGTGGAAAAGAAATTCTAAGGGAAGCCACACAAAATGAAATTGAAGAAATCGTAAAAAATAGGGAAGGATGTAAATAATACATCTTTCCCTTTATTACGATAAAAAATTAATACATTTTAACTTTGCTTAATTTTTCCTCAATAACTTTATTTAATATTGCGAAACGCTCATCGTATTCTTTACGAATTCTATCGATAAGAGCCGCTGCTTCAGCGCGAGTTAAATTTTTATCAGGCTCAAAGGTTGTTTCGCTTGTACCTTTCATTATACCACTAAAATAATTATTTTTTACATTTTTATAAAACCAATCATTTTTATTTACATCTGTAAACGGAAGTTCTAAACCATTAAGTAGTACAAGGTATACATAAGACACTCTATCTTTACTAATTGTACCAAAACCATCTTTTCTACTACCATAATTAGTACCCCATGAATTTTGAAAGATATATGTATTATTAGTATCATTCCAACCTGTAATTAGAACTGCGTGCGATTGTCCTCTATCAAAATTAGGAATAACAGCTATAAGACCATACCCATATTTAGTAATCGCATCTTTTATTTCAAAATCTTTTCGTTCCTTATCTGCCCAGTTTATTGAAACATAACCATTAATTTTGAATCTTTTTGCGATTTCATCTAGTTCAGGATAATCTTTTAACATATTTTTCATGTCTGGCATTTCATAAAGAATATCAAAATACTTTTTAGGTAACATTCCTTTTGTTTTCCAATAATCAAGAGCTTGAGAAACTATTAAACCCTCACCTATAGAATCTTCGTTTCTATAAGAGCCATATGCCCAGCCTTCAGACATTTCTTCTTTTTCCCCCGTGAGTATACCATATAAAACTTCTCCTAGCGCAGTCATCGCACAAGCAGCACAAGCTCCGACATTTCCTTGATTTTTAATCTTTCCGCAATTTTCCTTTGGTAATTCATAAATTACAGGAAAGGCGATTTGGGAAGAAGCACATATTGTTTCATAATTGTATAATCTCGAATCAACTATATGTTCGTCAATTACACCAGTGTTAAAATTTATATTATTATCCAAACAAAAACACCTCTTTTAATCATATTTTTTTAATCATATAACCCTGCACGGTCATTCACGACGTATATTTTAAGCATAGCATCATTAAGACCCAGTTCTCCTTTTTCATTACCTTTTAAAACACCTTTATTAACCAACTTTTGAATTGTTGGTCTTGCCCACTCAGGCATATTTTTATCTATGTAGTTGTATATCATAGGATTTGCAAAATTGTCAACGATTGTCTGTATTTTTGCCACAGCATCGACTAACATATTAAATTTTTGCTTTTCATCAAGAGTCATACTATCATCCTCCAAATCTGCTTTAAATTTTTGCCACGCCGTTTCGTTTATAACAAATGGTGCAGGGCAGGTTTTGTGCGTTACATCATAATGACGTACTACGTGCTCAGTATCAATGTTATATTCTTTCATAAGCCAGCGTGTAAGCTCAATCGTTTTTTGCACTGTTATGTCATCAAAAAACCAAGTACCGTCAGCTCTTTTGTGACAGCACATTTCAATGCCTATTGATGAGTCATTTCTGCAGTCGCTGTAATATATTCCCGTTTCACTTCCGCAATGCCATGCGCAGTTTTCGGGCGCGACACTTTGATATATAGCCCCGCCCTCACTCGCATGTCCGACAAAATAGTGTGCGCTCGCACCGACGTCAGATGATGCGTAATAGCGCACATTGTCAAGTGCGCTGCCTGTTGCACCGACATAATGGATTACGATATATCTGATGCTG
>JAZQIM010000014.1:0-131522 GCA_045541115.1 Candidatus Aphodoplasma sp. | reverse complement strand
AGGCTGGTAAGACCCCACAGAGACTATGTGGTTGATAGGCAGTAGGTGTAAGCACGGTAACGTGTTAAGCTAAACTGTACTAATAGGTCGAGGGCTTGACCAATAGAAGAAGGATTTATATGAGATAGAAGTAAGGTTACTGTGAATTGTTCAGTTTTGAGGGTGCAAGAAAGCATCCGAAGAAATCCGGTGATGATAGCGAAGAGGATCCACCCGTTCCCATGCCGAACACGGTAGTTAAGCTCTTTAGCGTCGATGATACTTGGTGGGTGACCGCCCGGGAAAGTAGAGAGTTGCCGGAACAACGTAGACTGTGCCTGACAGATGTCAGGCACAGATTTACCTTATATGGAAATATTCCTCAATAGCTCAGTTGGCAGAGCATGCGGCTGTTAACCGCAGGGTCGTTGGTTCGAGCCCAACTTGAGGAGCCACCAAAACAGAACGATTTAGATGACAATCTAGAGCGTTCTGTTTTTTTATACAAAAGTATGTATTCAAAAGTCTTGAAATATTGATAAAACTATGATATAATAACTATGCTACACTCTAAATTAAAATGGAGTTAGTCTATTTTCTTATATTTCCTTACATAAAAATACATTAGAGAAGTACGCTAATGGTAAAAGCGTACTATCTGGTAAAACTTCTCTATGTAAGATGTAAGTGATATAAGAGTGTAGCAACCTTATACCAGACCTGTGCGTTTTTCGGTGCATAGTTCTGGAATAGGAGCTATGCACTTTTTATATGTTAGGGAGGAAAACAAAATGAAAAAATGTATTTCGGTATTGTTGGCAACCATAATGATGCTATCAAGCGGTTTTGTTGTTTCTGCAAATACCAACGGAAGTATGGAAAACTTTAAAACAAATAAGACATACATAGCAGGACAGTTTGTTGATGTGTCAAATTCGGATTGGTACGCAGAAAATGTGAAAATGGCATATGAGTTATCATTAGTCAACGGAACAAGCGACACGACTTTTTCGCCAGATTCTAATTTAACGATAGCAGAGGCAATAACCCTTGCAAGCCGAATGAATAATATTTATTATGGAAATACATATTCATTTGTTTCCGGAGATGTGTGGTATCAAACATATGTTGATTATGCAATCAAAAACGGAATTATAAAAAATAATGAGTATAGTAATTTTGATGCTTTTGCAACTCGCTATCAGTTTGCAGAAATTTTTTCTTCTGCACTTCCCAATGATGCATTGCAAGTAATTAATCAAGTTGCTGATAATTCTATTCCCGATGTTCCTATGCAGAGTAGTTATGCTAATGCTGTATACAAATTATATAGGGCTGGTATTTTAACAGGCAATGACGCCAACGGAACCTTTGCGCCAAACACTAATATACAAAGAAATGCAGTTGCTGCAATCGTGTCGAGAATGGCAAATGTGGGGTTAAGACAACGAATTACATTGAATGCAGTAAACGACGTAAATTCACTGACATCGGTAGATATATATTCCAAGCACTCTCCCGCTGTATTTTATATTGAACTGTACAATAATGCTGGCACTCCTATTTCTTCAGGAAGTGGATTTTTTATCGAAAGTAACGGCGTAGCTATTACTAACTATCATGTTATTGAAGGTGCAAATTCTGCAAAAATAATACTTCCTGAGAGTAAAAAAACTTATGATGTGGCAGGCGTATATACTTACAACAAGGAACAAGATTGGGCAATTATACAAGTTAAAGGCGATGGCTTCTTAACACTTGATATAGCTAGTGATGAAAGTGTGCATACGGGACAAAAAGTATATGCTATCGGAAGTCCGTTAGGTTTGCAAAATACAATTTCCGAGGGCTTGCTTTCTAATAAAAAGGTTGCGTTAGGAAATGTAGAATACTATCAAATAAGTGCACCGATTTCACACGGAAGTAGTGGCGGAGCTTTGCTGAATGAGAAAGCACAAGTTATAGGTATAACTTCGGCTTCGTTTGTAGAGGGACAGAACTTGAATTTGGCAATTCCTATGCGATATATTCCGCTTGACTTTGATCATTCCGTTTGCAAAACACTTAGTGCTGTAATGGATGAAAATAACTTTATTCTTCCACCTACAAATATTAGAATTGTTAAACAAGATAGTAATGCCGTATATATTCAGTGGGATGCGGTAGAGAGCGCAGATTATTATTATTTTTATTACCAAGAAGCTGGGGAAGAAAGTTTTTGGTATGACGACGATGAGAACACTGGTGAACAAATAAGGATGACACACGATAGCGAATATTCTGCTACATTCTACGGCTTAGAAAATGGAAAGAAGTACAATATTATAGTTACCTCTGTTAAAAATGGTGTTGAATCACAAGATAGTGACGTTTTTTCATTTGAATTTATTGCAGGGAGCAATATGGATATTCTCCGTAATGCTATAAAGAACAACACCACCCCGATAAATGGTTACTTATATAAATTATCAACGGATAGAGTTCGTGAAGGTAGCATGTATCATTATACAGCTCTAGTATATGATGAAAAAAACGATGAAATATATATAGAAACTGTTTGTGATTTTGATACTGGAGATTCGGTTGCCAACTTAATTTACTTGGATGGTGCACCTGAACGAACAAACAAGCTAAAGCGTGTAATGTATTTATATTTAGTAGATCCTGTAGCTAGTCCCAAAAATACTGTAGGAACTGCAGATATTGACCCTACAACATTTAGAGAAAGCTCTAATATTGTTTTCCATTATTATGACTCACCTACAGGAAATACTGTAAAAAAAGAGGACCAAGAATTAAGCACAGCATTTACAAAAATAGGCCTTCGTGAGTCAAATCAAGTTCTTGCTATGTATGGTATATCGTTAGACATGACTGACTTGGGATTTGTATATTTTGGAAGTTATTAAATAAAAACAGGTGGCATCTAAATCATTCGGCTCTTCCAGAAAAAAGCAAGTCGAAAGACTTGCTTTTTTATTTTTGTCCGCATGTTTTATCTATTCCAAATCCCTAGTTGAAGGATTATCAATAAGCTTTCCATTTTTTTCAAAGCGAGAACCGTGACAGGGGCAGTCCCATGTGTGTTCGTTTTTATTCCATTTGAGAGAACAACCGAGATGTGGGCATCGCTTTTCACTTGGTATTAAAAGATTGCGAGCAGATTCAAAGGTATTTATTAAAAGCTGCGGTTTTAGCATACTTCGACTAGGAGAAAAAATATTTTTGAATTCATTTTCTGCTCCGACAATCATATCTTTAAGTATTATTGCAGAAAGCATAGATGATGTCATGCCCCATTTATTAAAACCGGTTGCTACATATAAATTTGGCGTATTCATTGAGTATTGACCGATGTACTCAATATTATCAAGACTCATGCAATCTTGTGTAGCCCACCTATACTCAAGTGTGGCTTTAGGATAATGTAATTTGGCAAATTCGTGGGTAGGTCTCCAGGCAAGACTGTCTTTTGCTGTCCTATGGTTGCCAGCTCCTATCAATAAAAAGTCCTTATAACTTCTGAAGGAGAAACCGCTTTTTGATTCATCTAAATACATTGACTTTAAGCTTTGTGCATTTTTAAATGCTGATACATAGGAGCGTTCCTGATAAAGCTTCATAAAATATGCTCCATGCTTATTTATAAAAGGAAAATGCGTCGCAACGATTATGGCATTTGCTTTTATTGTTGCATCATTTGTTATAGCTTTTCCATGGGTTATATCTTTAACAAAGGTGTTTTCATATATATTTAAATTTTTTGATATTTCGGCTATAAACTTTAGTGGATTAAATTGCGCTTGATTTTCAAAACACACAGCACCATCAATTTTAAGGGGAAGTTCAATATTATCTACAAAAGATGCGTTAAAGCCAATTTTGTGAAGAGCATCAATCTCATTTTCTATCTTTCTTCTGTTATCGACGGAATAAATGTATGAGCTTTGTTTTGTAAAATCACAGTCTATATTTTTACATAGTTTCTCATATTTGTTTAATGCAAATTGATGTGCAGCTAAATAAAGCTGAGCATCATGTATGCCGCTCTTTTTTATCAAATCGGAATATATTAAACCATGCCCGAAAGTTATCTTTGCTGTTGTGTTTTTTGTTATTCCGGAAGCAATCGTGTTACCCTCAACGACAACGCAGTCTACGCCGGCTTTTTTTAGAAAATACGCGCAGAGTATACCGCAAATTCCACCGCCTATGATGAGAACGTCAGTTGTGATGTCCTCATTGAGCTTGTCATAGGCAGGTAGCTTTACGCTGTCACTCCATATTGATTTTTGCATGAAAACTCCTCCTTCTATGGTTAGTATGTTACGTAATGATTTAATTATTTAGTTAAATATTATTTTGTTGCCCATTGGCTAAAAATATTTAGATATATTAAATTCGTTTTGCGAGCAAACACCAATAAAAAAAGACTATTCATTCGAATAGTCTTTTTTATATTATACTGATAAATTAGTGCATTCTGAAATCCAATTCATACGGAAGCGGGTATTTGTCGTACGTTTCAGCGTCGGATGGCATTTTTCCCGTTTCGTCAAATATGAATTTTTTGTGGATATCAAGCCAGATATGTGAGATTGAAAACTCGCCTTCTTTAATATCTGCCATAATGAAATTATCATTTAAGACAGCGAGCGCATCTTCATGTCTGTCCGACTTAACAAGACATAGCGCATAAAACATTTTGAGACGACCGTTGTTTCTTAAATCCTGCGGCATATCGTTTTCAAAGGCATCTACAAATTCTGCATGCTTATTTGCTGCAATCAAAGCTTCTGCGTAGTTTGCCCACAGTGGCTGATAGTCGTTCTTTTCCTTGATGGCAAGGCGCATATATTCAGCTGCTTTATCGATATTGCCATACTCATTTTTATCAATTTGTGCAAGGTTTCTGTATGCCCATGCGTTAGGCGATAGCTCAATCGATTTTTCAAATGCTTTATATGATGCATCAACATCACCTTTTGTATAAAGCGCAACACCGAGATGGTTGTATTTATACCAGCTGTCTTCGGCATTTTCAAGCTTGTCTATCCAGAAATCGCCCTTGACATAACTTTTGATTGGAGCACTTTTATCCGGAGCGCTCAAAGAACCCGTCTCATATAAATTTTTCCACTCTTTGCATTCTTCGTCAATACTGTCAGAAGGGAATATAAGATTTTCGCTTATAGCAACAGGGCGTACCATATTTTCGATTGCGCCCCAGCCGCTACCGTAATATTTAATCTCGCCATTTACAGTAGTATCGAAAACAGCATTTTCAACAATTTTTTGTTTATCGCTAATATGAGATTTTACCTCGTCAATAGCTGCCCTGAAATTATCTGAATGAATAATGTTTGGATCGGCAGATAGTGCGCCGTAGCCTTCTGTCCATTCAATTTTTGACTTCTTAGCCATGATAAAATGTTCGAGCTGTGTCTTAAGAAGACCGGCCTGAATTTCGATGTATTTTTTGTCAAGGTCAGTGAGCCAGTTGTTCCAGTGCTTACCACCAACGCCTTCGCCCCATGCGAAAAGCTTTCTTCCGATTAACTCGGGTGTCGAAAGGTGAATAAGACCATAACCATCACTGCCAAGAGCCGTTACCCATTTTTTCTCTTCTTTTGGTATGTTGTAGAAGAAGTCTTTACTGCGCGGAAGATTTGTAGCGTATGTAACATCGATTCCATCCTGCATAGGAATAGGAGCGCTTCCAACCTTATAACCGCCTTCTTCATAAGTACAAGAAAAGCATAGCTCGGTAGGTGAGATAACTCTTGTATGCGGTGTTTCATCAACTGCGATATTTGACCACCAATACATATATTTATCTTCATCTGCTGTGTTTTCGATGCATGGATGAACGAGCAAAACATCATCTACGAGCTTCACCATAATAGAATATGCAACGCCTCTGATTCTCTCGTACTCATACATCTTTAGAATCGGTTCGCCGTCTTTGTCGACGAGCTTTTGTGCAAAAAGAGGCGAGCATGTGAGAGGGTTATGTCCCTTTATACCCAAATTCCATTCAACACCGCCGCTAAACCACGCATTTCTCAGTGCAAGGTTGCCGGGTTGAAATACATTGTTTGCATAAAGCAAATCTCTGCCGGCTTTTTTGTCGTAAAGCGACCAAAGTCTGCCACCGAGGCTTGTTACAAACACAGCCTTAAGATAGTCGTTTTCCAATACAACGCTATCAAATTCGAGTTCATCTCTTGCTCTGTCGTAGCTGCTTTGAATTTGGTACGGCAGTAGTGTAGGAATCATACCTTTACCGATGTTTTTGCCGTCTTCTTCCGAAACGCTCGGGAGAACGGTGTATGGAGCTCGTATGTATTCATCGTTTTTGATGTCCGGCAAACAGTTGAAGTCGCCGAGATTTGAACCTTTGATTTTAAATTTCTCAAAAGATATTGTGCTCATGATAAGCCTCCTGTTTTTTTGTAAAAAATATTTTTAATCACGTTAGATTATATAATATATACATCTACAAGTCAAGGTATTTGCAAATAAAAAAGTATAGAAAAAGGCGTGATTTTCATAACCTTTTTCTATACAGTAAGTTTATTTTATTTAGCTTTTGGTTTACATATAAGAGCAATTAAATATCCAAAAAATATTGATGCGGCTATACCGCCTGCCGAAGCCGTTACACCACCTGTTATAGCGCCTAAAAGACCATTTTCCGCAATGCCTTTAAGCACGCCTTTTCCAAGCGTATATCCAAAGCCTATAATAGGGACTGTGGCACCTGCGCCGGCAAAGTTTACTAATGGCTCATATACGCCGATTACTGTAAGGACTACACCGATGCATACATATGAAACGAGAATTCTTGCAGGTGTAAGCTTTGTTTTATCTATAAAAATCTGGGCTATAGCACAAAATAAGCCACCAATGATAAACGCTTTTATATACATACCAATCATCATGTAAGACTCCTTTGTACAGTAATTGCGTGGGCGATGCCGGGGATGTTTTCTCCTTGCAAAAGATTAAGCGGACTCATAAGCGCGCCTGTTCCAATAAATAAAACTCTGTTAAATTTACCTTGCCTTATCATGTCAAGTATATAGCCGCAAAATACGATTGCGCTGCAGCCACATCCGCTGCCACCTGCATGCACGTCCTGTGTATTTGTATCGAATACCATATTGCCGCAGTCTTTGTAGATTTTCGAAATGTCATAACCTGATGCGCATATAAGCTCGCATGCAATATCCGAGCCAACCGATGCCAAATCTCCAGTCACAATCAAATCGTAGTCATCAGGGCTAAATTTTGTATCTTGAAAATGTGTAACAATTGTATCTACTGCTGCAGGCGCCATGGCTGCGCCCATATTGTTTGCGTCATTTATTCCCATATCAATAATTTTTCCTGTTGTGATATGAGTAATATATGGACCGTTTCCTTTAGATGAAAGCAAAATTGCACCGGAACCTGTAACGGTCCACTGTGCTGTTGGAGGACGCTGACCACCATATTCTAACGGAAAACGGTATTGTTTTTCTGATGAGCAAAAATGGCTCGATGTGATAGCTGCGCAGTAATCCGCGTACCCACCGTCAATCATTATTGATGCAAGGGCGCTGCTCTCGGCCATAGTAGAGCAAGCACCATAAAGTCCAAAAAACGGCAGGTTAGAATCTTTTAGCGCATAGTGTGAGCCGGTGCACTGATTTAATAAATCGCCGGCAAACACATAGTTAATATCCTTTGTCGCGACACCTGATTTTGCAATGAGTTTTTCAAGAGTAGATTTGAGAAGTTTGCTTTCTGCTTTTTCCCACGTTTTTTCGTCATATAAGTCATCGGTTAGTATTTCATCATAATATTTTGCTAGTGGGCCTTCGCCTTCCTTTACACCTGCTATCGAGGCACTTTGTATAATAGATGGCGGATTAGAAAATGCTATGCTTGCTTTGCCGAGATGCTTTTGTGCCATAGTAATTGTCCTTTCGTATAGCTAAATGAGAAACGAAGAGCTTATTTAATGTCTGTTTTCCAGAAACCATGCAAATTGCAAAATGCATATGCACAGATTGCCTCGTCGCCATCTGCGAGCATGAATTCCACAACAGGCTCATCTGTATGCGAAAGGTCAACTCTTTGTGCGCCACGTTTTGTCTTTAGATAAACGAAGCCAATTGAATGCTTTTCTTCCATGGGATGGTATATGCTTCCTACTGCGACAATAATCTTGTTTTTGTCCTTTTTAATTACAGGCAGATGTTTCTCTTTAAGCTCGTCAGTGTCTTTTACACAAAGCTTTGACATTGGTTTATCGCAGCATGAAATGGCAGAATCCTTTTTGCCTCGGATAAGCTCTACGATGTTGTCGCAGTGATTTGATACAAAAAAAGTGGGTTCATTTTTTTTTAACATTATTATTTTCCTTTCGTTATATAATTAAAGGCTATGCTTGAAAGGGGGAGAGTGAGAGCTTTATAAAATAGCCTTGGTTATGGTTACATACAGGGCATATAGACGGTGCATGAGTGCCTGTATGAACATGACCGCAATTTAAGCACATCCACCCTGTTTCAACATCTGATATAAAGAGCTGGTTATTCTCAAGCATATCGGCAAAGTTTTTAAAACGCTCGCCATGCGTTTTCTCAATTTCAGCAATCATATTAAAAGATGATGCAACCTTGCTAAATCCTTCCTCGGAAGCAATATTTGCAAATGTTTTATATACCGGGTCATATTCTTCATATTCATTGTGTTGTGCGCAGCGTAACAGCTTTAATACGTCGTCATGCGTATCTACAGGATATCCACCATCAATTTCTATTGTTTCTCCGAGGAGGTCTTTTAGATGATTATAATAAATTTCTGCATGCTCTTTTTCCTGGTCCGCAGTGAATGTAAAAATAGCTTCAATTACATGAAGATTTTGTTTTTTTGCAGTCTGCGCAGCAAATGTGTAGCGGTTTCTTGCCTGGCTTTCACCGGCAAATGCTCGCATAAGGTTTTTTGCAGTTTCACTTGTTTTAAAATCAACAGCCATAATTTAATCTCCATTCTTAAATAAAATTTTTGCGTTAGTATTATTTGCAGAAAATAAAAAAATATTACATGTATTTTAAGTGTGTAACGAAAAACAAAAAAGAGACGGAATGAAAATCCCATCTCTTATCAAAAAAACATTAAATTTTAGAACATCTTTTTGCGCTTCATGATAAGCGCGGCAACGCATGAGAATGTAACACAAATGCCAAGGACAATCCAAAAGCCAAATGGACTGCTTCCAAAAGGCACAGCGACGTTCATTCCCCAGAGGCTTGCTATTATTGTAGGTATAGTCATGATAATAGTAATAAGTGTAAGAATTTTCATAACTATATTAAGGTTGTTTGAAATTACAGATGCAAAAGCATCCATTGTGCCCGATAAAATGTCACGATAAATCGTACACATTTCAATAGCCTGTTTGTTTTCTATAATAACATCTTCGAGAAGGTCTGTGTCATCAGGATATTGACGTATAAAGCTCATGCGCAAAAGGCGCTCAAGTACGGCTTCGTTACCTTTTAATGATGTTGAAAAGTACACAAGGCTCTTTTCTAGCTTTAACATAGCAATAAGCTCTTTGTTTTTCATTGATTTATGAAGCTCATCTTCAACGTATGTGCTTTTTCTGTCGATTTTACGAAGATAGTACAGAAAACGGACAGCGTTTCTGTAAAGAATTTGCAAAATAAATCTGTTACGCTTTTTTGTAGAGAAACTTCTCACACGTCCCTTTATGAAGTCTTTTAAAATTGGAGCGTCTTTTAAGCAAACAGTAATTATGCAGTTTTGTGTAACAATAATACCCATAGGTATAGTTACATATTCTTCTCCGTCGTTATCAGTTTCAACAAACGGTGTGTCAACAAGAATAAGCGTGTGTTCATTTTCGGTTTCAATACGTGAGCGCTCTTCTTCGTCGAGCGGTGCACGCAAAAAGTCTTCGTCAACGCCGGTTAGCTCTGCAACAGTGGTTAATTCCTGACTGGTAGGGGAAACAAGCTGAATCCAGCAGTCAGTATCAAAGCTGTCTAAAATGTTGATTTTTTCATCGTCTGTACGGTAAATGTTTAGCATACCAACACCTGCTTTCTTTAAGTTTTATAATTCCATGCTCAAAGAAACCTTATATACAGACGAAATGTGTATGGCTATCTAGTCACATAACGATATAAAAAGGCTGTCATGGAATTATTATTTTGTTTTAAAAGTTTTCTACTGACGTAAGGGTCGCTACCCATAAAAAGACAACCTCCTTTAATCGTAAAATTATTATTTGCCACTCTTTTTATTATACTCTCCATTTACAGTATATGTCAAACAAAAAATACATAAACAATGCAAAAAAGCAAAAAAATATTGTAAAAAATATGAAAAAATGCATAAGTTTGAAAAAATTTTAACAAAAGTCTTGTATTTTTCTCGTTTAGTGGTATAATTTTATAGTAATAATAATTTTTAGGAGTGATATAAATGCCATTAGTAACAACAAAAGAAATGTTTAAGAAGGCATATGAGGGTGGCTACGCTATCGGTGCTTTCAACGTAAACAACATGGAGATTATCCAGGGTATTACAGAGGCTGCAAAAGAAGTTAATGCACCTTTGATTTTGCAGGTATCTGCAGGCGCAAGAAAGTATGCAAATCACACATACCTTGTAAAGCTTGTTGAAGCTGCAATTATCGAAACAGACCTTCCGATTGCTCTTCACCTTGACCATGGTGATTCATTTGAGCTTTGCAAATCGTGTATCGATGGTGGATTTACATCAGTTATGATTGACGGTTCACATCTTCCTTATGAAGAGAACGTTGCTCTCACAAAGAAGGTTGTTGAGTATGCACATGAAAGAGGCGTTGTTGTAGAAGGTGAGCTTGGCAGACTTGCAGGCGTAGAAGACGCTGTTAACGTATCTGCTGAAGATGCATCATACACAAGACCTGAAGAAGTTATTGACTTCGTTACACGCACAGGCGTTGACTCACTTGCTATTGCTATCGGTACAAGCCATGGCGCATACAAGTTTAAGCCAGGTCAGAAGCCGCAGCTTAGATTCGACATTTTAGATGAAGTATCAAAGAAGCTTCCGGGATTCCCGATCGTACTTCACGGTGCATCATCAGTTATTCAAGAGTATGTTCAGATGATTAACGAAAATGGCGGCGATATGCCCGATGCAATCGGTATTCCTGAGGATATGCTCCGTCAGGCTGCAAAATCAGCTGTATGTAAGATTAACATTGACTCAGACTTACGTCTTGCAATGACAGGTTCAATCAGAAAGTACTTCAACGAAAATCCTTCACACTTTGACCCAAGACAGTACTTAAAGCCTGCAAGAGCTGCAATCAAGGATCTCGTTAAGAAGAAGATCGTTAACGTTTTAGGTTGCGACAACAAAGCGTAAGTTTTGCTTTAATGGCTGAATAATAAAAAAATAATTGGGCGGTGGACTTATAGATTTAAGTCCACCGTTTTTTGTCTGACGCAATGTAGGGCATATGGTGTAAATGTTATAAAATCTATTGACATTTATAGCTCATATTGTTATAATCAAAACATAGGTTACACCCGTTTCAAAGTTTTCCGGGCTTTGAGCCGGGTGCTTTTCATATGGTTATATAAAAATACGGAGGGTAAAATAAAATGACTGATAAAGTAAGCACAAATAATGCGCCTGCGGCAATAGGTCCGTATTCACAGGCAGTAATTGTAGACAAATTGCTTTTTACATCGGGTCAGATTCCGCTAAATCCGAAAACGGGTGAAATGGAAGGCGATACAATTGAGGCTCAGACGCACAGAGTGTGTAAGAATATAGAAGCGCTTTTATCGGCTGCAAATTCATCGTTTGACAATGTAATAAAGACTGTATGTTATCTAAGCGACATGAATGATTTTGCAAAATTCAATGAGATATATGCTACATACTTTACGAGCAAACCTGCCCGCTCATGCGTAGCTGTCAAGGCATTGCCAAAAAATGCATTAGTTGAAATAGAAGTGGTTGCAAGGATTGACTAAGTAAAATGCATTAAAAAGGAGGGTGGCAACGTGAAATTATCGGGAGCAGATATAATAGTAAAAACGTTGATTGACCAGGGCTGTGACGTAGTTTTCGGATATCCCGGTGGTCAAATACTCGATGTATATGATTCATTATATAAATATCAAGATGAGATAGCACATATATTAACGGCTCACGAGCAAGGTGCTGCCCATGCGGCTGACGGATATGCGCGTACAACAGGGAAGGTTGGTGTCGTGATTTCAACATCGGGACCGGGAGCGACGAATCTTGTTACGGGAATAGCGACGGCGCATCTTGATTCTGTGCCGATGGTTGCAATTTGCGGAAACGTTGCGACGACACAAATCGGAACAGATAGCTTCCAGGAGATTGATATAACAGGTATTACGCTTCCAATCACAAAGCACAATTACTTTGTTGAAAATGTTGAGGACTTGCAGGATACGATTAGAGAGGCATTTTGCCTCGCTGTGTCGGGAAGACCCGGACCGGTGCTTATTGATGTACCAAAGGATGTCCAGGCGTCAATGTGTGAGTATACAGCGCAGCCATCGGCAGAAATGCAAGAAAAGTTTTGTGCAAAGGAAAGTAGAATAAAGGAAGCGGCAAAGTGCATAAATGAAGCTAAAAGACCGTACATATATTTTGGTGGCGGACTTGCAATTTCGGGTGCACAAGAGCAGATGACAGAGCTTTCAAAAAAGATTGATGCACCTATGGGGTGTTCGCTTATGGGACTTTCTGCGATACCGAGCGATTATCCGCTTTTTTTAGGTATGCAGGGTATGCATGGACAGTACGCCTCATCTATGGCGATGAATAGTGCTGACTGTATAATTGCGCTTGGTGTTCGCTTTAACGACAGAGTTACAGGCGACAAGAAAAAATTTATTAAAGATGCAAAAATTATTCATATAGATGTAGATGCTTCAGAGCTATCAAAAATTGTAGGAGCAAGTCATGCGCTTTGCGGAGATGTAAAGCTAACGCTTGAAAAGCTACTAACATATATAGAAGACAACAAGAAAGACGAATGGATTAAAACGATTGAAAAACTAAAAGAAGAAGAGAAAAAACTTCTTGACAACAGGGAAGGACTTACACCACGAAATGCCATATTAACGCTTAATAAGTATTTGAAATCGAATACTGCTGTCGTTACGGACGTAGGACAACATCAGATGTGGGCGGCACAAAATCTTTCTTTTAAAAAGGAAAAGAGATTTGTGACGAGCGGTGGACTTGGTACGATGGGCTTTGGCGTGGGCGCTGCAATAGGTGCTGCATTTGGCACAAAAGAAAAAAGCGTTCTCGTTACAGGTGACGGTGGATTCGGCATGAGCTTAAATGAGCTTGCAACGGCTGTCAGCTACGATGTACCGTTAGTGATTCTGATTATGAATAACGGCGTTTTGGGAATGGTACGTCAGTGGCAAACACTGTTTTTTGATAAACATTATTCAAACACGGTTCTTAACAGAAAGACAGATTTTATATCGCTTGCAAAAGCATTTGGCGGCGATGGAGAGAGAGTAGATACTCTCGATGCGCTGGATGCTGCTTTTAAAAAAGCGTTTGAAATAAGTGGCGTATATATAATTGACTGTGCAATCGATAAAGATGAATTAGTTTTTCCAATGCTTCCACCGGGAAGCAGCACAGACGAAATGATAGTTGGAAGGGGAAAATAAAATGAACAGATATACAGCAGCGGTGCTTGTGAATAACCAGTTCGGTGTGCTAAACCGAGTAACAAGCATGTTTAGACGCAGACGCTTTAATATAAGTGCGCTGACAGTAAGTGAGACGGAATCAAACGAATATTCACGAATCACGGTTGTTTTCGATGGCGACGAGGCAAATAAGCAGCAACTTATAAATCAGCTATATAAGCTTCCTGACGTGTGCTCTGTAACAGAGATGAAAAGCGAAGATTCAGTAAACTGTGAGCTTCTTCTCATAAAGCTTGAAAATAATGCAAAAACGCGCGAGGAAATACGTGCAGCAGCGACAGCATTTGAAGCAAAGACACTTGATTATTCAAAGGATTCAATGATTTTACAGCTTACGGGTGAGAGCAGAACGATTGATGATTTCATAAACCTTATGCGTGATTTTAACATCCTTGAGATATGCAGAACGGGATGTGTATCGCTTGCAAAAGGCAGCTCAACAATTCGTAAAATAACAAATCTATAAAAAAAAGAAGCCGATAATAATTATCGGCTTTTTTTTTAATGTATTAAATTTCTACACCAAGAAAGTGTTTTGCCGCAATGCCAACGAAGAATGAGAGAACTGCGACTGAAACGCTGATTGCACTCATCTCTAAAAATCTCGGGCGGAATTTTTGACTTTGCGCCACCGATATATAATATGTAAAGGCGGCAATTATCAGTATTACTATTGAGAGCATAATCGCTAAAGCGAGCATATATTGCGATGTGTTTAGTATCAAGTAGGGAAGTATGAGAAGTACAACCGTAATTAAATATGCAATGCCTGTGTATGTGCATGATTTTAATGCATCATTTCGTCCTTCACTTCTTGCTGCCAGAAATTCGCTCGATGCCATTGAGAATGTTGCTGAAACGCCTATGATAAGGCCGGACAGAGCGATAAGCCCTGTGTTTTTCATAGCGAAAGTAAAGCCTGCTAGTGAGCCGGTAAGCTCAACTAGCGCATCGTTCATGCCAAGAACCATGCTGCCCACATATTGAAGGCTTTCTTCGTCTAATATATCAAGAAGTGCCTTTTCATGCTCTTCTTCCTGTGCTCTTATTGATGTGCTTTCCTCGATTTCATCCGCGAGAAGTTCGTATTCATCTTGAGCGTTTTGTTCGCCGTTTTCCATTAGTTTTACAGCGAAGGTAAAACCTAATATTTTGGCTATTAAAGAATACTTAAATACTTTAAGTTTGTTCGGCTTCATCTCGATGCCGGTATATTTTTGCCAGATTTCATAATGAGCTTTTTCTTCTCTGGCAAGGCGTTTTAAAACCTCCTTGTTTTCATCGCCCTTTGCAGATTTTGCGATTTTCTCGTAAATAATACTTTCGTTTAGCTCGCTTTGCTGCATTTTTTTAATAATGTCAAATGCTTTCTTTGATATTTCTTTTGTCATATTTTTTCCTCCTTATTTATTGTATCTATCATTCTCGACTCATCATGACAACAGTTTCGACATGGCTTGTGTGGGCGAACATATCGACGCCGTGAATCTTCTTTATTTCGTATCCGCCGTTTTCACGCAAAAATTTTGCATCGCGTGCAAGAGTTTCGGGGTTGCACGAAACATAAACAATGCGTTTCGGGGTGGTTTTTATAATTGTTGAAAGCGTAAGCTCATCACTGCCTTTGCGTGGCGGGTCAAGCACAACGACATCGGCTCGCTCCCCGGAATTACATAGCTCGACAATAGTTTTTTCGACAGGTCCGCAATAAAATTGTGCATTTGTAATATTATTGAGATTTGCGTTTTCATTTGCATTTTTAACGGCATCTGAAACGATTTCGAGTCCGATTACCTTTTTAGCACGTGATGCCATAAACAAGGATATTGTGCCAATACCGCAGTACAAGTCAAAAACCGTTTGTGTTTTATCAAGTTCGGCGAATTGAAGCGCCGTATTATAAAGTTTTTCTGTCTGTTCTGGATTTATCTGGTAAAAACTATTCGGCGAGATTTTAAAAGACAGGTTGCCAATAGTATCAACTAGTGTATCATCGCCATATAGAGTGATGTTTTTATTTCCTAAAATAAGGTTTGTTTTTTCAGTATTTACATTCCATATAACGCTCACAAGCCCATCTACATTTTCTTTAAGCATAGTAACGAGTGCATCTGCGTTTTTACATTTATGCGCATTAGCAACAATTACGACCATAACATCAGATTTTTTTGTTGTGCGAATAAAAACGTGACGTATAATGCCACTGTGATTTTTCTCATCATATGGTGCGATGCCATTTTTTCTCATAAAATCTTTTAGCGTATCTGTAACGGCCTTTTGGATGTGCGGAGCACATACACATGTATCGACAGGGCAGATTGTATGAGTACGCGGCGCAAAAAAACCGCTTATTATATTTGCGTCTTTGTCTATGCCGATTGGAAGCTGCGTTTTGTTTCTGTAATAAAACGGATTGTCAGCTCCAGAAATATCGGGGGATTTATCTAGCGTAAAACCACCGATACGTGTAAGAGCATCATATATTCGTTTGCTTTTTAGCTTTAATTGCTGCTCATATTTTATATGCATAAAATTACATCCGCCGCAACGGCTGTATACAGAGCAAAGAGGCTTCGTGCGATGCATAGATTCTGTTATAATGCGCTCAATTTTAGCGTATGCAAAGGATTTGTTTACTTTTAATATTTTTGCATCTATAACATCGCCTAAAACAGCATCCTTTACGAATATGGTAAACCCGTCAATTTTACCTATACCTTCGCCTTCAGAGCCCTGGGCGGTAATTTCGATGTTATATATTTCATTTTTCTTAATTGTCGGGCTATCCATATGTTCCTCCAAAAGTTTATTTATACAAATATTGTAGCAAAAAGTGGTAAACAATGCAATAAAAAGCTATTTAATTATGCAAAAATTTTAGAAAGCGCCATGTTGTTTTATAAAGAAAAATGTCATACGAAAAATATTATAAAGAATATTAAACTGTCATATTAAAAAAATATCAGAATATACATAAAATATAGGGACAAGTATAAAAAACAAAAGCAAAGGGGAGTGGCATAGGTGTGGTATAACGGAAGTGCTCAGCAGATAGTCAGTCGACTTAACAGCGATAAAGAACATGGACTTACACAGACGGAAGCGACAAAAAGATTGGAAGTACATGGGTCAAATGAGCTTGAACAAAAAAAGAGCGAGAGTCTTTTAAAAAGGTTTTTGCTACAGTTTAAAGACTATATGGTAATTATCCTGCTTATCTGTGCAGCAGTATCGTTTTTTATGTCAATTATAAATGGCGATGCAGATTATTTCGATCCGATAATAATACTTGCGATCGTAATTATAAATGCATCGATTGGTGTATTTCAGGAGAGCCGTGCACAAAAAGCGCTCGAAGCTCTGAAGAGACTTGGTGCGCCATCTGTTTATGTGTTGCGCGATGGTGAAAAGAAAAAAATCAATGCATCAGAGCTTGTAGTTGGCGATGTTATATTTTTAAAATCGGGTGATTTAGTGCCGGCTGATGCGCGCCTGATTGAGTCAAACGATTTACACTGTGACGAAGCATCGCTTACGGGCGAATCGATACCCGTTGAAAAAGATGCGCTATATACATGTAGCGGTGAAATAAATATTGCTGATGCAAAAAATATGGTTTTTTCATCGTGTATCGTAACGAGTGGAAACGCCCTGGCAGTCGTTGTAGAAACGGGCATGAATACGCAGGTCGGTAAGATTGCGAAAATGATAATCGACACAGCACCGCCACCAACGCCTCTTCAGGAAAAGCTTGCACGAACAGGCAAAACGCTTGGCACAGTTGCGCTTATAATATGTTTTGTTATATTTATAATGGGAATAATACGGCGCATAAACATATTTGAAATGCTGATGACATCAATAAGCCTTGCAGTTGCAGCGATACCTGAAGGTCTGCCCGCAATTGTGACGATAATACTTTCTCTTGGTGTAGGACGGATGGCCCGTCAAAATGCAATCATACGACGAATGAGTGCAGTTGAGACGCTTGGAAGCGCAAGCGTGATTTGTTCTGATAAAACGGGCACGCTTACACAAAACAAAATGAGTGTTGTAAATGTATATGGCACAAGAAGTCTTGCGCTTGATTTGGGCTCTTTGTGTAACAATGATTCAGATGCGACAGAAAAAGCAATAATCCAAGCTGCAAGACTTGATGGATGCGACATTGATTTGTTAAAAAAGAAGTATCTTCGTGTGCGTGAAATACCGTTTGATTCAAAAAATAAATATATGAGCACGACACATAAAACAGATACAGGTTACAGAGTCATAGTAAAGGGTGCGCCGGATGTTTTGCTTGATATGTGTGATTTATCATATTCTCAGAGAGAAAATATTGAAAAAGAAAATTTGAAAATGGCACATAAGGCATTAAGAGTTATAGCTGTTGCATATAAGGATATTAAAGATATAAGCGAAAATACAAAAGGTAAACTGAATTTTGTAGGGCTTATCTCGATGATTGACCCTCCGCGCCCTGAAGCAGCGACGGCTGTCGCAAGCTGCATAAGGGCGGGTATAAAACCTGTAATGATAACGGGTGACCATATTGAAACAGCTAAGGCAATAGCATCGCAGATAGGAATATATAGAAATAATGATAAAGCTATGACAGGTGCTCAGCTTAATGAGATAAGCGACGATGAACTTACGATGATTATAAATGAGTACAGCGTATTTGCACGTGTGACACCGGAACATAAGGTTCGTATTGTAAATGCATTTGAAAGACGTGGCGAGGTTGTCGCTATGACAGGTGACGGCGTAAATGATGCGCCTGCATTAAAAATTGCCGATATAGGTTGTGCGATGGGACAAAGCGGAACGCAAGTTTGTACAGAAGCGGCTGACATGGTTTTGTGTGATGATAATTTTTCTACAATTGTATCGTCAGTCAAAGAAGGAAGAGTAATTTTTTCGAACATAAAAAAAGCACTGCATTTTCTTTTGTCGAGTAATATAGGAGAAATTGTAACAATATTTTTTGCAATACTCATCGGCTGGAATGCACCGCTTGCACCAATTCATCTGTTATGGGTAAATCTTGTGACGGATTCTCTTCCTGCAATTGCGCTTGGTTTTGAAAAGGCTGATGAAGACATTATGGATAAAAAGCCGATAAGCAGAAGAAAAAGCATTTTTGCTGACGGGTTAGGCACTTCGATTGTGCTTGAAGGAATAATGATTGGCGTGCTTGCACTTATAGGATTTAGCTTTGGAAGGTATATATGGAATGATATGATTGTGGCGCAGACAATGGCATTTTGCGTGCTGTGCTTATCACAGCTTGTTCACGCATTTAATACGCGCTCTGAAGGCTCGCTGTTTAAAGTGGGTGCTTTTTCAAACAAGGTCATGAATGTTGCATTTATAATATGTTGCGCTCTTCAAATGGGCGTCGTATGTATCGCACCGATTTCAAAACTCTTTAAGGTGACGCCGCTAAGCTATAATCAATGGTTTGTCGTCATGGTGTTAGCACTTTTGCCATTAGTCATAGTTGAAACTGAGAAGTATCTTTCATATCGCAGTGCAAAAAAACGAAGCATGAAAAAAAGATTTCTATTCGAAAGATAAAATGTATTGAAAGGAAAATGATACATATATTTTGGCGTTACAGCTAACAATATATGTATCATTTTTTTATTTCAGGACGGTGTATTATGCTTATAATTCTTGTAAGGACGATTATACTTTATTTTGTCGTTATTTTAGCAACACGGCTTATGGGAAAAAGGCAGATCGGCGAGCTTCAGCCATCGGAATTTGTAATTGCAATAATGATTTCTGATGTCGCATCAATACCGATGCAAAATACGGGCGTACCGATAATCAGCGGCATTGTGCCAATACTTACGCTTTTAGTGGGAGAACTTATCGTATCGTTTGTGAGCCTTAAAAGCAGAAGAGTCAGGCGAATGTTATCGGGCAAGCCGAGCGTGATTATTTGTCACGGGAAAATAGACGAAGATGAAATGCGAAAACAAAGGTTTACGATAGAGGATTTGATGGAGGAGCTGCGCATAAGCGGATATGCAGACATTTCGCAGCTCGAATATGCCGTGCTCGAAACAAATGGCCAAATAAGCGTTATACCGAAGACATCAGCAAGGCCGATAACAGTCAGTGATTTAAAAATTGAAGTGCAAGATGAACTAATACCACGAACAATTATTTTAGATGGACAAGTTGATAGCGATGAGCTACAAAAAAGCGGAAAAAACATAGATTGGCTTAATAAGCAGCTTCAAAAAAACGGCATAAAAAATGCAAGCGATGTATTTATCGCAACGACGGATACGAGCGGTAATTTGTTTGTGCAGATTAAGGAGAAAAAAAGATGAGAGCAGTTATAGTTTCAGTTGTGATTCTTGTAGTGATGATTACCGGTTTAATAATAGGAGAAACGTTTTTAGAAGGTGTTGCTAATGGTATTGATGATTCTTGCGATAGAATTTGCGATGTCGCATTTAATGAAGAATTTAATGTGGCGTATGATGAGTATATGAATCTTAAAAATTACTGGATGAAAAAGAAAAATGCTATAACTGCAATTATAGACCATGCATACAGCGACGAAATTGATAAGAGTTTAAAAGAGCTTGAAGTAAGCATTATGTCAAACGACAGCATGGAAGCACTTCTTGCGTGTGCGCGCATTAAAACAACGATTAAAGCAGTATCTCAAAACGAACATTTCCACCTGAATAATATATTATAGAAACATGCGATATTAAATAAAAAAGGATGTTCTTTTTAACATCCTTTTTTTGAATTATAATTTTTTTGCATTTGTAAGCAAATATTTTTCTGCTTCGGGATTCCAAAGTCCATTGTTAGCCTTGACAAGTCTTGCAAGCTCTTTAAATAACGGATCGTCCTTACCTTTTTCTTCGAGTTCATCAAGAGCTGTGAGGGGAAGGTCTATATGGTTGTAAATGAGCTTTTTGCCACCGGGGATTTTTGGAAGATTTAGTGTAGTATCAACAACTGCATTTAATCCGCCGATATGTGTAACCATAGCTGAAGGATTGATAACGCCTTCGTTAGCTAATTTAAGTGCTTCACGCATATCGTCTGTATTGCCTGCACATGTGCCGACAACGTGTGTTGCATTATAATGAACGTTAAAGAAATTGAATTCTGCTTTAAAGTTACTGTCAGTAGGACCGGCAAAGAAGTTAAGACAGCCGTCGTATGCCAAAATTGCATCTGCCTGTTCAACAACAGGTCTTACCGGAGCAAAACATATAACATCGTTAAAGCCATCTCCGCCTGTAAGCTCACGAAGAGCTGCAACCGGGTTTTCGAGCTTGCCTGTGTTTACATAGTGAAGCTCGATACCAAGCTCTTTTGCGTGTTCGACAGTGAATATGCTTGCAGCGCGGTCAAGACGAGCCTGGTCAATATCAGTAACAACAAGCAAAGACGGTTTTCTTTCTCCGTGAAGTGCAATGTCAATTGCGCCTAATCCCATAGGACCAACAGATGCTAGAAGAGCCATCTTACCGCCATCAACAATACCCATCTCATGAACATAGCTGCCGGCTTTTGTATGATACATTGCTTTAAATGTTCCGATAATGCAGCTCATAGGCTCTGCAAGTGAGCCGTAGAAGTATGTGTCGGAATCATATTTTAAAAGACAATCGCACAAGAGCGTTTCGATTGGTACATTGGCATATTGAGCGTTACCGCCACATTCGGGATAGGAATATCCCGGTGCGAGCAATGAGCCTTTGTAAAAATGTGCTGGCTGAATAGAAAACTTGTCGCCCACACTATATTTGTGCTTCCAGTTTTCTCCAACTTCAACGATTTCACCACAAAATTCATGACCAACGATTACAGGGTTTTCGGAAACATTGTCTGGAACTCTTTTATGGTCTTCGCCCTCGACTGCCGCCTTATATGTACTCATACATAATGAGTCAGAAATTATTTTGACACGCACATCATCAGGACCGACGTCAGAAAGTGTAATATCATCAAGTCTTAAGTCCATTTTACCGTGAATGCGAACTGCTTTTGTATTCATTATAAATTTTCCTTTCTGTTTGTATTTTTAAAATTTATTTTCTCTTTCAACGAGCTTCCATGCCATATCAACAAGATGCGAGAATTGGGGAAGTTCGAGTTGTTTACAAATCATACTTTGGCGCGAAGAATTAACGTCTTCACCGGAAATTTCTGTCATACCATATTTTCTGCAAAGTTTTTGCAAACGCTCTATCTGTGCGTCAGTATTGCGTGCGGGCATATACGTTATGCCTTTTACACCTTCATCGCAAAGTACCTCAAAAAGCTCGTCGAGATAGTCATCTTCAAACTTTGCAGCTTTTTTATCTCCTGTTACAGAATCTGTGACATCTCCAAGGTATGGATAGCACAAAATTGCACCAACGTCTTTGGCAAGTTTGACTACCTCGCGAAGAGTCATACATTCATCTGTTGCAGGAATATATATTTTTTCAACAAGCTGAGCTTTTAAAACGCCCAAAAGATCGTATGTAAGGTGCGGATTGCTGGGGTCTTTAAGCATATTAGTTTGCTTTTCGCTTAGCGGAATTGCAAGCTTGTTTTTCAAAAAGTCAACACAACCATCAATGCCGAAAATATCTAAAATTTTAAGACTGAGTGCATAAAGCAGATGTCTTTCTGTAATTGAACCGCCAGATTCATAACACGAAATCGGAACAACATCATTATCGAAATCAAGCTCGATTCCATGCACAGCCATCAGAGCGTTGATGTTTTCAACCATCATTCTATTGCGAATATTTCTTTTTTCAACAAGAGGCTTAAATGCCTTTTGAAGATGCTCAAAACCCGTTTTTGGAACGCTGTGTATTGCCATGTAAGCAACGCCTGACTGGTCAGGATTATTAAGCTTTTTTCCTGCAAGTCTTGTTTCGGAATAATCAACGCGACACTCCATTCCGCAAGTTGTTCCGATACCGGCAATTTTACCGGCAGCTCTGAATTCCTCTGCGCCGCTAATGCTGTCATGATCCATAATGCCTGCTGTCTGCAGTCCCTCTGCCCGTGCCATATAGATTGCGGCAGTAGGTGAGTATGGGGAGAAAGAATAGCAGGTGTGAATATGGTTATTGGCATACTGTGGTTTTACTTCAGGTTTTGTTTTTTCATCTTTTAAAATTTTCTCGAGATTTTCAAGTCTTTTAGCTTTATCCGGGACATTTAAAAGTTTAATTGTTTCTTGTAATTCTACATACATGCTCATATAATTTCTTGATCTCCTATTTTAACATAGTTTGTCCGCCGGTAACAGGAAGTGCCTGCCCGGTTTCGTAGCATTGCTCTACACAGTAGAATAGTGCCTTGGCAACATCGGATGGTGTGCAGCCTCGGCGAATAGGTGATTTTGATAAATAGAAATTTTTAACATCTTCAATAGTCTTTGCGCCCGGAACTTTGCCTGCATTAAGGTATTGTACAAACAATCCCTTTTCCGGGTCAGACCATAGCGGGCCGTCATAGAAATTACCGGGGCAAATAGCGTTAACTTTAATTTGATAATCTACCAGTTCAAGAGCAAAGCTCTGTGTAAGACCTATGCCGCCAAATTTTCCGCCGGCATAAGCAAAGTTATTTTTAGAACCTACAAGACCTGATTTTGAGTTGATCTGTATAATATCGAACCATCTGTCAGGAGCAGCCTCATGCTGTGCCTTCATAATTTCTGATGCATATTTTGCACAGTAGAAAAATCCTGTATAGTTAACCTTTGTAACAAACTCAAACTGTTCAGGTGTAAGGTCTTCGAGGCTTCCTGCTTTTAAAACGCCTGCGTTTGCAACAAAAATATCGATTCCGCCAAACTGCTCGACTGTTTTAATCATAAGATTTTCTACGGATTCAGCGTTTCCTACATCAACTTTGATGCCTGCTGCTCGTAAGCCGAGGCTGCTTGCCGCTTCTTTTGCAAGCTCTTCGTTAATGTCGGCAAGAACAACGCATGCTCCTTCGCGATACATATCTTGTGCGATACCAAAACCGAAACCCTGAGCGCCGCCTGTTACGATGGCAATTTTGCCGTTTAAACGGCCTCCGACTTCTTGTCTGTTATCAATGTTTTTTTTGGCATGTTCCTTTGCTTCTGCTAAATTCATGACTATACTCTCCTTGTAATATGTAAATGATTTTTTACTATAAATATACATTTTAATATTATCATAAACAAGGTACAGTGTCAAGAATAAACAGTGATTTTAAAAGGACTTACGAAGAGGGTTTTTGCTTTGGAATTGACTGTCGCTGATTTTTGTGATAAGGTAAGTAAAATGATTTTTATTTGTGACTTTATGATAGGTTAAATATACTTAACAATCATATATACTGAATATACTAGCATAAGGGAGGTTGTTTTTATGAATACAATTGTAGTTTACAAAACGAAATACGGTTCAACGAAAACATATGCCGAATGGATAGGGGAAGAACTTAATTGTAAAACAGCAGATGCAAAAGAGATTACGATAGATGAACTTGAAAAATATGATGCAATAATATACGGAGGAGGGCTGTATGCAGAAATCATAAATGGTGTAAGCCTTATCATGAAGAATATTGACAGGTTTAAAAATAAAAAAATAGCAATATACACTACGGGCATAACGCCGCTTGATTGCCGTGAGTATTATGATAAACTTGTTATTGAAAAGAATTTCAAAAACGGATTGCCCGAAGGTGTAAAGATTTTTAATTTTACAGGCAAAATGATTATAAATGAGCTTAGTGCAGTACATAGAGCGGCTTTGAAAACTTTAAAGAAGATAATGGGCTCGAAAAAAGAGCCTACGGAAATGGAAAAACTACTGATAGAGTTGTGTGATGCAGATGGTGATTTTTCTGACCGCACACAGATTGCCGAGTTGGTAAATTATATAAAATGTGATGAATAGTCCTTGCAAAAAACCTCCCATGAAATAAATCATGGGAGGTTTTAGCGTTATAGTTTAAATAATTATTTCTCGTCTTTGTAAATTTCTTTAAAATACTTGTATGTGTCAACTTTTAATTCGCCGCATGCAGCTTCATCACAAGCGATAACGCCACATTTGTGAAGCTGAAGTGCGCTTATTGTCCAAGCATGGTCAACGCCGCCTTCAACACAGTGACGAAGTGCGCGTGCTTTGTTATGTCCGTTTATAACGAGGAGAACCTCTTTAGAGTCACATACTGTACCAACACCAACAGAAAGAGCAGTCTTTGGTACTTTGTTCGGATCATTATCAAAGAAACGTGAATTTGCGATTAGTGTATCCTGAGTAAGTGCGCGTATACCTGTGCGGGATGTAAGAGAAGTGAATGGCTCGTTGAAAGCAATGTGACCATCTACACCGCTGCCACCCAGGAAAAGGTCTATGCCTCCATATGAAGTGATTTTGTCTTCATAACGCTGACACTCAGCTTCGAGGTCATCAGCCATACCGTTTAAAATATTGATGTTTTCGCTTGGGATGTCAATGTGATTGAAGAAGTTATCGTGCATAAAATACCAATAACTCTGGTCATGTTCTTTTGGAAGACCTACATATTCATCCATGTTGAAAGTTACGACGTTTTTAAAACTTATGGCGCCTGCCTTATTCATTTCGATGAGCTTTTTATACACACCAAGAGGCGATGAACCGGTTGGAAGACCAAGTATAAATGGGCGAGCTTCTTTGTGGTTATTAATTGCATCAGCAATGTGCTGTGCTGCCCATGCGCTCATTTCATCATAATTTTTCTTAATGACAAGTTTCATTTTAAAGCACTCTCCTTATTTGTTTGTAAATAGCAAATTATAAAAATAATCTAACGCATTTATTATAGCACTCTTACCATAAAATGTCTAGTTTTTTTGTTACTTTTTTTGTTTGTTTAATTTTATTTCATAAATAAGTTCGATGAGATGATAATATTTAAAAATATATACTTGAAAAAATTAGGGATTTATAGTACAATATCAATACATAATCATACATATGAAAGAAGATGTTGACAGAATGGCTACAAAATATGGGGGAAAAAAGCATAGACAAAATAATAATTTTTACACGATCGTCGCTGCGTTTCTAATATGTGTGGTGTTTTTATCGTTGGTTGCTTCTTTTTACTATGAGGCAGAAAATGAGGCGTATGAGATGCTTCATATACAGACGAAACAGATTAAAGACGACTTGACACTCCAGATGAAGTCTGATCGTGAAAATCTTATTACGATGGCAAACTTTGCGGCAAAACTATATGCCGGCGGAGAAAGTTATAGTCTTATGTTTGATTCGTTTAAACCCATTGGTCTGTTTTCAAGAATTGGAATTTTAAATCCGGATAACACCTTTATTACAAAAGATGGAACATATGATTTAGATGGCAAAATTTCCTTTGCAGATGAAGCGCTTATTGGCGAACATATTACCGGCAGAACACAAAGCTATTCTATTCCCGGCGAAGAGGTTATCAGAAGTGCAGTTCCCATTAGGGTGAATGGGAAAACGGTTGGTATGATGTATGGCATTATTAAGATTGAAACAATCAATAAAAAGTATAATGATATGGCCAAAGAGTTTGATGCACAGCTTTTTGTTTATGATAAAGAAGACGGAAAATATCTTATTGATACTATAAACAGATATCCCGGTGAGATATCAGAGTTAAAAAACCGTAAATATAATGATGATTATTCATATGAGCAACTTGTTACAACAGATAAAGGATATTCTTCGTTTAAATCAATATTTACAGGTGAAGATTTATATGTTCACTATTCTACAATCGAAGATTTTGACTGGGGCATTTTGCTTGCCAGGTATGAGTCTCAGGTTTTTGCAAGAACACACGAGATTTCAAGAATACTGCTTGTAACTTTTGCATTAATGATATTGATTATCGTAGTGTATTTGCTTTTTGTTTTAAGTGTAGAAAAACGTCGTGCAAAGGTAATATCATATGCGTCGCGGATTAGAAAACTTCTTTTGGAAATCAATCAGCAACATGGGAATGTGTTTGAGGCATTAAAAAGTGTACAAGGTTTATCATCATCAAGATCTGCGTTTTTTGTTGATACCGACGGAGAAGATTATAGCTATGTTATGCCTTCGTTCAAAGTTCACCTTCTTGCAGGTGAAGAAAAGAAGTACTTTCTTGGTGAGCTTTTCCGCTATGCTGCAAACCTGTACAGTGCCAGCCACCTAACTGTAGGATTTATGCATATTAAACCTGATAAGCACCTTATGAAAACAAACATAAAATTTTATGAATTGTTGAAAGAACACAAAATAGATCATGTTTCGTTTGCAACTATTACAGATAAAAACAATCATGCAAGTGTTCTTGGTGTTATAAACACAAAGAAAAAACGCACAGCAAGAGACCTGTTAGAAGATGTAGCAGTATGTTTTTCTATAGCGATATATAATAAAAATCATTTAAATAGGACGGAAACGGCAGCTGTGACCGATTCACTTACCGGAGCACTTAATCGTGTATCATACAAAAAGGATATTCTGTTGCTCGATGAAGAAAAACCGGAAGATTTTGCATGTGTTTATATTGATGTTAACGAACTTCATTTAAGAAATAACAAATACGGCCATGCTGCAGGCGATGAAATGCTTATTTATATTGCAAATACGCTAAAGGAAGTATTTTTTGGGCATAGAGTTTACCGTATGGGTGGCGATGAGTTCTTGGTTTTTGCAAAAAATGTTACACAGGAGCGGGCAAAGAGAAAAGTTCAAATATTTATTAAACAATTAGAATCTACGGACTACAAGGTTGCTATCGGTATGTCATATAGAAAGCAGAATACAAATTGTGAAGAAATGGTGCGCGAAGCGGAAATAAGAATGTATGAGGCGAAAGCGCAGTATTATCAGAACAAGGAACAGAGCACCATAGCTAAAGATGTTGATAAAAAATATGTTCAGACGAAAACGGGAATTAGAGAAATTGATGCAATGCTTTCTGTTTTAAAAGAACATTATAATGGAATTTACAGAGTTTCTTTAGTAAGTGACAATGCACATCGCATTCTTATGCCGTCTTATCTCGGATATAATGAGGACGAAAATAATTTTTCTCATCTTTTGAAAGAATACATAGATGAGCATGTGCACCCTGATTTCCATAGGGCTGTCATAAGTTTTTTGAATTATGATGCAATAAAGAGAGAAATAGCAGAAGGGTTAACGCCAAAGATAACGTATAAGAAAATGAACGGAGAAACGGTAATTTTGAGTATATACAGTCTAAATGAAAACAGTGAGGATGCCGATGAAACCCTTTGGATTTTTGCCAAAGACTAATTTGTTCTAATGATTGATATGGGTGCTTTAATCATAGAACTTGTTTGCGGAAAGAAATAATGTGCTTTAACGAAAAGCTTTAAAACGTATTGTTTTAAAGCTTTTTTTATAAAGTTTTGTGGATGAAATTGACTATCCGTAGATTTAATGATAAAATGAATTGATAGATTTTTGATTTTGTCAATAGTGTAGCACTATAAAAGGAGAATTACTATGAAAAAATGCAGAATAACAGTTATGAGAATGGCCCGTTATGATGATTTAATAGAAAAATATGAAAATCCGATAGAGCATGCCTGCGATTTGAAGGAAGGGCAAACTTTTATCGCAAACGGATGGAAAAAGCCCGATGGTTTATGTGATAGTGCCTGGGAAAGTATGTCCTCTTTTGTAATGGCCCTGTCACATGGCGGCGAAAATTTATATAATGGATGGATGAAAAATAAAAGGTCGGCAATGATTTCATGTAATGACGGCTTTAGACCTGTAAGCTTTTATATTGAAGCGTTTGATGAAGATGCAGACGACTAATAGAGTTTTTGGCTTAAGATAAGGTGATGATAGTAAGAATGTCGAAATTTGTTGAAAGGAGGTGGAAAAGTTGAAATTGCATATGAATATATGTGATGTGGACTTATGGTTTGAAATATATAATTATAAAAAACCGACTGAAGAGACTGTAGATTATGATTGGTGCAACACAAACTTTTCCTTAAAAAGTAAGTACATTAATTATAATATTGAAGGTTGGGAGGCTTTTCTAAACGATGAAATAGACTATTTGAAAAGTGTATTTAAAGATTTGCTAGAAGGAAATATGAAAGAAAGATGCACTGTTAGATTTGCAGAACCCGATTTTGAATTTGATATGAGTCCAATAACAACATTATACAGTGAGCCGGGTAAAGTTTGGTATAAGGATGGCTCTGTAACATTGGATATATCTGTTGATTTTAATATTCATTTTTGGTGCGACGATGGTGCTATGGGTTCAAATGTTTTTACTATGACTTTGGATAGAGAAGAAATACGTATATTTTATACATATTTAAAGTTGGTTACAGGTGAAATAGATAAAAAATCAGATTTGGTTAGTGAATATGTAAATAAGGGATATTTCTACACTAATTATTGTTAAAAAAGATTGGCATCCGGATTATACAGTCTTCATAAACGGATAAATGCAAAATCAAATACAAAGGAGAAAATATTATGAGAAAAAAACTTCAAGACAAAATGTTTGAGATAAGCTATCTTATAGAGCTTTTTATATCACTTATTGTGAGCCTTGCAGTAGTCATTCTGGCTGTGTGGATAGTGATAGATATGTTTAATATTTCGTTTATTGAACACGGTATAGATTCGCTTGTCGTGATTTTGGATAGGGCAATTACACTTGCTATTGGTGCTGAGCTTATAAAAATGCTTTGCAAGCACACCCCTGAAACCATTATTGAGGTTTTAGCGTTTGCCCTTGCCCGACAGTTGATAGTAGGACATGCTGCCCCTTGGGAAAATTTGATTACAGTTGCAGCTATTGCGATACTTTTTGTTGTCAGAAGATTTTTGTTCAATCGTCATGATATGGTAGAAACCCCCGACGGTTTTGTAGAGATTGCTGATAATGAGAAGGCAGAATAATTTTTGTCCTAATCCGACATGAACCATATGGATGTGTCGAAAGATGTCGAAAGGAGAACTTTAAAATGAAAGAACATGATTTAATAATGATGATGTTTGAAAATGAGCCGATTGAAACATTTGAAAAGCTATTGAATGAAGGTAGCGCTGAATTGGAATGGGGATATCTTTTGCATATGTGTTATTGCGAAGAAAGTTATGAAAGTGTTGGTGGTGATTTAGGATATATGGAAAATCCGCCGATAAACCACGAACGATTAGCATATCTTGAAAAGCTAATTGGATTTTTAGAGTCAAAAGGAATTGTAGAGGTTACAGAATAATCTTTTGTCCTAACTTAACATAAAGCATAGCAAAGTGTGTCAAATATTGTAGAAAGGTTATATACCAACATGAATATAATTACTTACTATAAAAATGGTAAAATTGAAAAAACAGAAAGTATTAATAGAATTACCATCAAGCATTGTCATGGTATGAAAATAAAATGCACATTGCTCGACGGAACCGAAAAAGTGGGGTTTGCAAATCCATATTACTCATTTGAAAAAGGTGATATTATTGTGGGACCAGAAGCAAATCTGTTAGAATATATAACCTTGGAGACATTTGTAAACTTAGATGAAAAATCTCACGAATTTAAAGGTGACGATGAGCATAAGTTCGATATAAATAGAGAAATGGTGTTGTTAAATTTGATTTCGCACATTGATGCATTATTGTATAGCGGATTAAGGTGGGGAAGTATTCCGACGAATAGGTTCCAATGAAAAGATGTTTTTACTCCTTACTGACCACGAACTTGATCTTAAAAACACTTGCATCTAAACCTTATGTGTCGCAATATAAAGAATGTCGAATAATGTCGAAAAGTAATATGTAGTTCTCAAATTGGTTTATTGTTTCATTGTCCTTTTTATAGGATAGTGATTTCAGTATAATAAAAAAGTGGAACATAAGAGCAAGTCAATAAACTTTGACACCGACAACGAGTCGTTGTTGGGAAGTAACATTTATAAGTATTCACTTCGTTCATACGAAGTTGATTTCGCTGTATATAAATGCCCACTTCATGGGCTAAAATACAGCTACACAACATCGTAATTCACATTGTTTTGTTCCACAACATTCAGAAAGGAGGAAAGTTTAATAATGATTGTATATAAGGAGCTTTCCTCTTTGACGAATGACCTTGGTGTTTCAGCAAAAGCATTATACTCGCTTAGCAACCATATTCATTCACACTATTATCAAACAAAAATTTTGAAAAAGAACGGAGAATATAGAGAACTTTCTGTTCCAAATGAATTTTTGAAGGCAGTGCAAAAAAGAATAGCTGAAAAACTTCTTGTATATGAAGAGGTTTCACCATATGCAACAGCATATAAATATGGTGCTTCAACCGTTAAGAATGCTTATCCACACCTTAAGCAAAATACTATACTTAAATTGGATATCAGACATTTCTTTGACCACATAATTTATCCTATGGTTAAAGAAAAGGTTTTTGTTAAAGAAAAATACTCAGAAAAGAATCGTATTTTGTTATCAATACTTTGCTTATATAAAGATGCTTTGCCTCAGGGTGCACCAACATCACCGATTATTTCAAATATTATTATGAAAGACTTTGATAATGCAGTTGGTGCATGGTGTAAAGAAAGAAAAATAAGATATAGCAGATATTGCGATGATATGACTTTTTCAGGTGCTTTTAACCACAGAGAAGTGATTGAGTTTGTAAAAGAAGAGCTTAAAAAAATGGGTTTTTATCTTAATGATGCAAAAACGACTGTTGCTCGCAAAGGACAAAAACAGATTGTTACAGGTATTATAGTAAATGAAAAAATAAATACATCGTTGTCATACAGAAAGAAAATCAGACAGGAATTGTATTACTGTAAAAAATTTGGTGTAGCATCTCATTTACAGAAAAAACAGCTCGATATAAGTGAACAAGATTATTTGAAAAAATTGCTTGGAAAGGTTAATTATGTTTTATCAGTAGATGCGGCAAATGTCGAAATGATGGGTTATAAAAAATGGTTGATAGATAAAATCAAATTTACCGAAAAGCAAAATATTTTTTAACTTTAACTTTATGTGATATGGAGTTAAAAAAGATCTGCATCTAAACCTTATGCCTCGCAATTTAAAAAAAGACTGTCATCCAGTTTACACAGTCTTTATAATCAAGGCGTTAATGCTTCCAAAAGGTAAATAAAATTTATGGAGAAAACATATGAGTATGAAATTATTTGTTCAGGCGATAACAAAGCTGCTGTCAGGTATAATTTTAGTTGGCTTGTCGCTTTTTTTATCTGCCGGAGACATTTTCTTCAAAAATGCATGGCTATTTATGGGAATTTTGTTTGTGCCAATGCTTTTGACAGGAATTGTGATGATGTTAAAAAAGCCTGAATTATTGAAAAAGAGATTGAAAGCAACGGAAAAACATCGAGAACAAAAGGTGCTTGTTATATTAAGCGCAATTATGTTTTTAACAGGGCTTATCGTTGCGGGATTGACATTTCGTTTTCGATGGTACACCTTGCCCAAAGAGGCGGTTATTATTGCTGTAATAATTTTTCTTTGCGGATATATTCTTTATGCACAAGTGATTAGGGAAAACGAATATCTTAGCCGCGTTATTGAAGTTTGTGAGAATCAGAGGGTTATTGAAACGGGACTATATAGTGTTGTAAGACACCCGATGTATAGTGCGACACTGCTTATGTTTTTGTCGATGCCACTTGTCCTGGGCTCGATATATTCATTTATAATTTTTCTTGCATATCCATATATAATTATTAAAAGACTAAAAAGCGAAGAAGAATTTCTTGAGAAGAATCTGGATGGATATTGTGAATACAAGAAAAAAATAAAGTATCGTTTAATACCATTTGTTTGGTAAAATATATGTTATATGAAAAAGTAGCAGTAAGGAGTAAAAAATGGATAAGTCAGATAATATTCTTTCGAGAATAAATGACAATATGAAAAATTTCAGCAAAGGACAGAAGCGTATTGCAGAGTTTATAGCCGAGCAATATGATAAAGCTGCATATATTACGGCACTAAAGCTTGGAAAATCAGTAGGCGTGAGTGAATCGACAGTTGTACGTTTTGCGCGTGAGCTTGGTTATGACGGATATCCCGACATGCAAAAAGCGCTTCGTGCAATCATATGCACACAGCTTACGGCGGCGCAAAGAGTCGGTGTTGCGACAGACAGAATAGGGGAAAATGACATATTGAAAAGCGTGCTTGATGCCGACATGGAAAACATACGCCTGTCGCTAAATGAAATTGACAGAGTAGAGTTTGCAAAGATTGCAGATGCTATAGTAGATGCAAAAAGAGTGTATATTTTAGGTGTGCGCAGCTCTGCGGCGCTTGCATCTTTTTTAAGCTTTTATTTAAACCTTATATCGCCGAATGTACGCCACGTGCAGACAAGTACGGCAAGTGAGCTTTTTGAGCAGATTTTCAGAATTGAAAAAGACGACGTTTTAATTGCTATAAGCTTTCCGCGTTATTCAACGAGAACACTGAAGGCGATTGATTATGCCAAGAATCAGGGCGCGACAGTTATCGGAATAACAGACAGCTCATCTTCGCCCATAGCGGAAGCAGCAGATATGTCACTTGTAGCAAAGAGCGATATGGTATCGTTTGTTGACTCACTTGTAGCGCCATTGAGCGTTATAAATGCACTTATGGTAGCAATAAGCATGAAAAAGAAGAGCGAAGTTGTTGACAGTTTTGAAAAGCTTGAAAAAATATGGGACGAATATAAGGTATACGAAAAATTTGACACGGAGAAATAGACGCTTTACATATTTTGCGTTTAATGTGATAATATGAATGATAACAAACAAAAATCGCGTGTTGCAGTTATTGGTGGCGGAGCAGCAGGACTTATTGCGACGGGGCGACTTAATGAAAGAGGAAAGAGCGTAATACTTATTGAAAAAAATCCGATGCTTGGGAAGAAATTGAGGATTACCGGCAAAGGACGATGCAATATAACAAATATATGTGACGTTGAAGATATGCTTAAAAATGTTACGGTAAATGCCAGTTTTTTGTACAGCGCTTTTTATACGTTTACAAATGAGAATCTGATTTCTCTTTTAAATGAGCATGGGCTTGAAACAAAAACAGAGCGAGGAGGAAGAGTTTTTCCCGTATCTGATAGTGCACGCGATGTTGTCGAAACACTTAAGCGTTATGCACTTGGGAAAAATGTAAGATTATTGAAAAAGGAAGTTGGCAGACTTATAATAAAGGATAATGCTGTATGCGGATTAGAATATAAAAGCGGGGAAAAATTATATTGTGATTCGGTAATCGTCGCGACGGGCGGACTTTCGTATCCACTTACAGGCTCAACGGGCGATGGGTACAAGTTTGCACGACAGGCGGGCCATACGATAATTAAGCCCAAGCCGTCACTTGTGCCGATAATTACACGCGAAAGATGGACATCTCAGTTTATGGGACTTTCGCTAAAAAATGTTAGGCTTACTGTTACAAATTCTGATAACAAAAAGGTATATGAAGATTTCGGCGAGATGCTTTTTACACATTTTGGCGTAAGCGGACCGATGATATTATCGGCAAGTGCACATATGCGTGATATCGGTACACAAAACTATGTTTTCCATATAGATTTAAAGCCCGCACTCGATGAAAAACAGCTCGATGAAAGAGTGCGAAGGGATTTGTCGCAAAATGCAAACAAGCATTTTATAAATGCGCTTGATGCGCTTTTGCCAAAAGCACTTATTCCGATAGCGATAAAGATGTCAGGCATCGATGAGCATAAAACTGTAAATCAGCTCTCAAAGGAAGAGAGAATCTCTTTTGTAAGAGTGCTCAAGGATTTTAAACTTCATGCTACGGGATTTCGACCTATAGATGAAGCGATAATCACATCGGGCGGTGTAGATGTTAAAGAGATAAATCCGTCAACAATGGAGTCAAAGCTTGTAAAAGGACTTTATTTTGCAGGAGAAGTTATAGACGTTGATGCATACACGGGCGGTTTTAATCTTCAGATAGCGTTTTCAACGGGCTATCTTGCAGCAGATAACGCGTAATTATAAAGAGTTTTCCTTCATATAATTATGTGAAGGAGGCGGTAGTGTGAAATCGAAAAACAGGTTTTATACGGTTATTGTACTTATGATTATATTTGCAAGCGTTCCGTATATGTTTGTACATGTTAATAAGACTGCCATACAAGATGTTTCGTCGGTTATTGAAAGCGAAATAGAAAACACAAATAATTATGGTCAGATATATTTAAGGTTTGATGGTGTGAGCAAGAAAAATGCACCGAAAATTCTTATAAATGGTAAAAGTGTGTGTGAAATTACGGAAAGCAAAAAAACACTTGATGTATTCGATATGTGTGTTGTGGAGCTTGATACGAGAAATCTTGACGATGTTGTCGCACTTTATATAGAAGGTAAAAGTGGAAATGTTATAACGAAGTGTGTTGACCGCGTTATAATAGGAAACGGCAACATCGAAAAGGTTGGCACATTTGAACTAGAAAAAAGATAGAAAGGCAACGGTATAAATAATGAATGATTACGGAAGTAAAGACATTTCAAGAGCGGCGATAAAAATGGCAATATCAAATGGCAGAGATGAAGAGAAAAAATTGCAGGAGCAGTTCAAGGCGGAAGGTATATTAGCATGTGCGGCTGATTACGGCGGAGATTTTTTAAATTCTGTTGCCAAAATTGTAGAGCGCGCAGTAGTATCGGCAAAGCGAGAAGGAGTAATTGGCGAGTCGCATCTTGAACAAGGAGCGGTCGCAGGTGCGGCACATGAAGCGCTTTCGCAGATTGCAAATAAGGCGATGGGACTTGGCGTAGGCGGAAAAATAGGAATTGCCCGCCATGAAGGACATATAAGCGTAACGGTGTTTTTTGCGGTAGGTCTTTTAAATCTTGATGACGTTGCTCTTGGTATGGGACACAGAGCGATTTGATAGATATAATTTTGATTAACGAATGAAAGCGAGGATATAAATTTATGAAAAAGATAAGCATTGCAATTGACGGTCCTGCAGGCGCGGGCAAAAGTACAATTTCAAAGGTTATAGCAAAAAAACTCGGCATTATATACGTCGATACAGGTGCGATGTATCGCGCTGTTGCGCTTTATGCGATAAGAAACGGCGTAAATACAAGAAATGAAGACGGACGCCTTGAAAGTATTCTTGGCGAAATCAATGTAGACATAGCCTACGAAGATGGCGTGCAGCATATATATCTAAACGGCGAAGACGTATCAGATGCAATTCGTGAGCCTGAAGTAAGCATGGGAGCGTCAAATGTTGCAGTGGTGCCGTCGGTTAGATTAAAGCTTGTCGAGCTTCAAAGAGAACTTGCAAAAAAACAAAGCGTAATTATGGATGGCCGCGACATAGGCACATATGTATTGCCTGATGCAGACGTAAAAATCTTTCTTACGGCAACGGCTGAAGAAAGAGCAAAAAGACGTTTTGATGAGCTGCAGGCAAAAGGAATTGAGTCGTCGTATGATGAGGTGCTTTGCGATATGAAAAAACGTGATTTAAACGATTCTACAAGAGATTTTGCACCGCTAAGGCAAGCTGACGATGCGGCTTTGATTGATACGACAAAATATAATTTTGATGAATCGGTTAAGATGATACTTTCACACATAAACGCACATCTTAATGCATAGCACGGAGGTAGAAGATGTTTTATACTGTTGTTAAATTTATTGCAAGAATTATATTCGCTCCATTTATGATTTGCAAGGTGATTGGAAAAGAAAACATTCCCAAAGAGGGCGGCTTTGTTCTTGCGATTAACCATAAGAGTAATTTCGATGTTATTTTGGCGGCTGTTTCTTGTCCAAGGCCACTGCATTATATGGCAAAAAAAGAACTTTTTAATAATAAGTTTACGGCTTGGTTTTTTAGTAAGGTAAATGCTTTTCCTGTTGACAGAGCCGGAAATGATTTAAAGGCTGTGAAGACGGCGTTATCGATATTAAAAGATGGAAATGTTTTAGGAATATTTCCGGAAGGCACTCGTGTTAAAGAAGGTGAAAGCGTCGATGCAAAAGCCGGCGTAAGCATGTTTGCAATACGCGCGAAGGTGCCTGTTGTACCGGCTGCGATAGTGGGAGAGTACAAGCTTTTTTCAAAATTACATATGATTTTTGGAGAGCCGATTTATCTTGATGAATACTATGATGCAAAGCCAAATGGCGAGCAGCTTTTACAGATAAGCGCAGGAATTTTAGATAAAATCAAAAAAATGGATGAAGATACAAAAAAAACTCTTGCAAAAAAATAGAAACTGCGGTAGAATATATACTATGATTATGCCGAAAGGACAGTTTGTGTGAGTAGTGATATTATTATTGCAAAAAGCGCGGGCTTTTGCTTTGGGGTAAAAAAAGCAGTAGAGCGCGTGTATGAACTTCTTGACAGCGGCGAAAAAATTGCCGTGCTTGGCGAGCTTATACATAATAAATCTGTAATAGATGATATTGAGAAAAAAGGTGCTTGCACGATAGACGATTTATCACTTTGTGATGCGGATAAAACGCTCGTAATAAGAACGCACGGCGTCGGAAGAAGTGTTACTGACTCGGCAAAAGAAAAAGCATACAATGTCGTTGACCTTACGTGTCCGTATGTGAAAGCGATTCATAATATTGTATATGAAAAGAGTGGCGAAGGCAAAACAATTGTAATTGCGGGCGATAAAAATCATCCCGAAGTATTAGGAATAATGGGGTGGTCGCAGAGCGATTGTTTCGTTGTAAATACGCCAGATGAGGCAAAAGAGCTTAAGATAGATAATGTGTGCCTCGTAGCACAGACGACTATAAACAGAAATGTTTTTGAAGATATTTGTGAGCAAATAAAAAAGAGTTGTACAAATGTAGAGATTAACGATACTATTTGTGCATCAACGAGAAAACGCCAGATAGAAGCCGATGAACTATCCAAACAATGTGACATAATGTTTGTTGTAGGCGGCAGGAGCAGTTCTAACACGAAAAAGCTATATGAAATCTGCAAAAAGAACTGCGAAAAGACATACTTTATAGAAAGTTTTGAGGAAATTCCTCAGAATATAAATTACAAAAATAAAAAAATAGGTATTACCGCCGGAGCGTCGACTCCGAATGGTATTATCGGGGAGGTAGCAAAGACAATGGAAGAGAACAAAAATGTTGAAGTAAGCTTCGAGGAGGCTATGGAGCAAACACTTAAAACTTTAAATACAGGAGATGTTGTTGAAGGCACAGTTGTAGAAGTTAGACCTACAGAAGTCATCGTTGACCTTGGCTTTAAGTCTGACGGTATTATACCGGCTTCTGAACTTACAGACGACCCGGATGTAAAGCCGAGTGACGTTGTAAAAGTTAACGACGTTATTGAAGTGTTCGTTGTTGGTGTAAACGACGGCGAAGGTAAGACACTTCTTTCAAAGAAAAAGCTTGATGCAATTGCCGGATTCAAAAAGCTTGAAGAGGCGCTTGAAAACAATACAGTTATGAGTGGTAAAGTTATTTCTGTTTTAAACGGTGGAATAATTGTTTCAGTAGAAGGAAGCCGCGTATTCGTACCTGCAAGACAGACATCTGACAGATATACAGAAGATTTATCAATATTTATGAATCAGACTGTTGATTTAAGAATTACAGAAATCAACTCAAGACGTAAGAGAATAACAGGTTCAATCCGTTCAGTGCTTGTAGAACAAAAGCAGGCATTGTCAGCAAAGTTCTGGGAAGATGCAGAAGTTGGCAAAAAGTACACAGGTGTTGTAAAATCAATAATGCCGTTTGGTGTATTCGTTGATATCGGCGGCGTAGACGGTCTTGTTCATATCAGCGAGCTTAGCTGGAACAGAATTAAGAATCCTTCAGAAGTAGTTTCTGTTGGCGATTCAATTGAAGTTTATATTAAGGACATAAACGAAGCAACAAAGAAGATTTCTCTCGGCTTTAAAAAGGCAGAGGACAATCCGTGGGCAATTGCACAAAGCAAGTTCAATCTCGGCGATGTTGTTGAGTGTAAGGTTGTACGCTTTATGCCGTTCGGTGCATTCGTTGAGCTTATCCCCGGTGTAGATGGTCTTATCCACATTTCACAGATTGCTCTAAAGAGAGTTGAAAAAGTTGAGGACGAGCTTAAAATCGGTCAGAAGGTTGAAGCTAAGATTACAGAAATTAACTGGGAAACAAAGAGAATCAGCCTAAGCATTAAAGAACTTTTGGCACCGCCTGCACCTGTAGTTGAAGAAGCTGCAGAAGAAAGTGCGCCTGCTGAAGAATTTGTTCCTGTAGATGTTGAAGCTTTTGTAAGCGAAAATGAGCAGGAAGCAGAAAAGTCTGACGAAAAATAATCTAAATAACAATAAAAAAGTACGGATTGTAAAATCCGTACTTTTTATTTTGCACTAAATTATAAAATTATAGGCGATGTTGTGAAATCCTTGCCACCTGCGCGGCAATTTTCGCTTTCATATGCAGCGCTATATAAATCCGTAGCTAATGTGTCGAGGATAAATAGATCGTCGCTATCTTTTTTCTCATAGCTTGCAGCTTTTGTTATTATTGGCAAGATGCAATTTTCGTTCATCTTTGCAAGTGCTTTTTTTCCGGTATCATTAAAAGCGAGAACTCTCACATATGTTGGTTTTTTATCGTAACCCATAAATTGTATGCCGATAAACGAAGCGAAGAGCAACCTGCGAATGCGTGAATATGTGTACTGACGTGCGCAGCAAAGCTTTGTAAGTTCATCTATGCTGCCGGCTTTATTAGCCATAGAAATAATTCTGTTTTCAAAGCCACAGGGCATATCGATAATGTTTTGAAGCTCGCTTGGGTTTATACGTCTTAAGTGAGAAATAAGCATCTTGTCAAAATGCTGTGTAAGCACAGGGAAGAGCGCGCTTTTTGAAGCTTTTTTATATAAAGCCGACACATCTTTTGGAACGGCTTTGGATATGCTCTTGCCTGCATAAAGTCTTTCTCTTAATGCAGATGCTGAGCTGTATTTACTAAATGCTTTTGTATCGTGATGGTCTGCCCCTAAGCGTGTTATTCCTATAGGCGTAATCGTGCTCGAGAGCCTGCTTAATGCGCACATATATTCAAGCGCAAGCATGTTGTTCGGACCATCTAAAAAGCTTTCGTCCGCGCCATATAAAGCGGAGATTGCATATCTGCGAGCAGCGGAATAACCTGTATAATTATCGAGATGCTTTTGTGTCTGTTGCTCAAGCGCATCAGGGTTTTTGGAAATACTCTCTGCGATAGAAGAGAGCTTATTTATATTATCTGTTTCCATGCCAAAACTTATATAATCGACACATCCGAGCGCATCTAAAATCGAAACTGCTCCAAATGCAAACAAGGGTGCGGAAGATAAACTGTAATAAACAGGGAGCTCAATGACAAGGTCTGCACCGCCAAGAATAGCACTTTTTGCACGTGTCCACTTGTCTGCTACGGCACAATCGCCGCGCTGCACAAAATTGCCGCTCATTATAGCAACGACGGCATCTGCTCCTGACTCAAGGCGCGTTTTATCTATATGATATTTATGTCCGTTATGAAACGGGTTATATTCGGCGACAATGCCCGCAATTTTCATCTAAAACTACCTTTCAATTTTATTATTATAAAAAAGTATATCAAAAAAATACAAAAAAAGCTATTTATTTTTTCGATATTTTCACAAAAAGTAATGTTTTATTGAATTTATATGGTTTTTTGATGCAATCATATCATAATTTTTACAAAAATACTATTGTAAAAAATATTTCTTTATTATATAATAATGTGTGGTGTAATAATAAATTTATAAAATATATATTGTACGGAGGCAAGAATAATGGGTAATTTTATTGAAAGAATTAAAGAACGCGCAAGAGCTGACAAAAAGACAATCGTTCTTCCGGAGTCAATGGACAGAAGAACACTTGAAGCAGCTGAAAAAATCCTAAAAGAAGATATTGCAAACCTTATAATTATCGGTACACCTGAAGAGATTGAAGAAAACGGCAAAGGTCTTGACATATCAGGTGCTACAATAATAAATCCTTATACATATGAGAAGACAGAGCAATATCTTAATCTCTTTGTAGAGCTTAGAAAGTCAAAGGGACTCACATATGAAGAAGCAAAGAAGACTGCTCTTGGTGATTACATGTATTATGCATGCTTAATGGTTAAAGCAGGCGACGCTGACGGCGTTGTTTCGGGTGCATGCCACTCTACTGCAAACACACTTCGTCCGAGTCTTCAGATTATAAAGACAAAGCCAGGAGTAAAGCTTGTATCGGCATTTTTCTTGATGGTAGTACCGGATTGTGAATATGGCGCAGACGGCACATTCGTTTTTGCAGACAGCGGTCTTGAGCAAAATCCTGATCCGGAAAAGCTTGCTGCTATAGCTTCATGTTCTGCTGAATCATTTGAGCTTTTGGCAGAGCGCAAGGCAATGGTAGCTATGCTTTCACACTCAACAAAAGGCAGCGCAAAACACGCTGATGTAGATAAGGTTGTTGAAGCAACAAGAATTTGTAAGGAGCAAAATCCTGACTTGGCAGTTGATGGCGAACTACAATTAGATGCTGCGATAGTTCCTTCTGTAGGCGAATCGAAAGCTCCTGGCAGCCCTGTTGCAGGTAAGGCTAACGTATTGGTATTCCCTGACCTTGATGCAGGTAACATCGGTTACAAGCTCGTACAAAGACTTGCAAAAGCAGAGGCATACGGACCGGTTACACAGGGTATCGCAATGCCGGTAAATGATTTGTCACGTGGTTGCAGCGCAGACGATATCGTAGGCGTATGTGCAATTACATGCGTACAGGCACAAGCAAAATAAAATTACAAAAAATATATTAAGGAAGTGTAGATTTAATGAAGGTATTAGTAATAAACGCCGGAAGTTCATCACTTAAATATCAGCTTATTAACACTGATAATAATGATGTAATCGCAAAAGGTCTTTGCGAAAGAATTGGTATCGATGGTTCTAAGCTTACACATAAACCGGCAGGTAAGGAAAGTGCAGAAATTATAGAGCCAATGGCAAACCATGCTGATGCGATAAAGCTTGTTATTGCGGCTCTTATAGATGAAAAGCACGGTGTAATAAAGAGCATGGATGAAATCGGAGCTGTAGGTCACAGAGTTGTGCACGGCGGCGAGTATTTCAGCGGTTCAGTAATCATTGACGATGAAGTTAAGGCTGCAATCGAAAAGTGCAGCGATCTTGCACCACTTCATAATCCGGCAAACCTCACGGGTATCAATGCTTGTGAAGAAGTTATGCCAGGTGTTAAACAGGTAGCAGTGTTTGATACAGCGTTTCATCAGACGATGAAGCCGCAGTCATATCTTTATGCGATTCCGTATGAAATGTATGAAAATTACAAAATCAGAAGATACGGCTTCCACGGTACAAGCCATAAATACGTTTCACAACGTGCTGCAAAGATGCTTAATAAACCGATCGAGGAGCTTAAAATCATTACATGCCACCTTGGAAACGGTTCATCAATCACAGCTATTGATGGAGGAAAATCTGTTGATACATCAATGGGCTTTACACCTCTTGCAGGCGTATTGATGGGAACACGTTCGGGTGATATTGACCCGGCGATAATCGCGTTTATTATGGAAAAAGAAAACATGAGCATTAAAGACATTGATAATATGTTAAACAAAAAGTCAGGTGTGCTTGGTGTTTCCGGTTTGAGCAGTGATTTTAGAGACCTTGAAAATGCGGCAAAAGAAGGCAACGAGCGTGCAAAACTTGCACTTGATATGTTTATATATTCAGTTAAGAGATATATCGGATATTATGCAAGCGCTATGGGTGGTGTAGATGCAGTTGTATTTACAGCCGGCATAGGCGAGAATAACGGCGTTATGCGTGAAGCAATGCTTGAAGGCGCAGAGTTTATGGGAATAAAGATTGATAGTGAGAAAAATAAGCTTCGCGGCGAGGAAATGGATATTTCAGCACCCGACGCAACTGTAAAAACACTTGTTATTCCAACAAACGAAGAGCTTATGATAGCACTTGATACAAAGGCGCTTGTTGAAGGCAAATAAGATTATTTATAAAAGACGTCTGCTTACGAGATAAGAGGCGTCTTTTTTATTTTGAACACAACAAGGTTCTCTGAAATTCTTAAGCTTCTGACTTTTAGAATTTCGTGAGCTTCTTATTTTATTTAAAAACGGCAGGAATATAAATTTAATTATTACTAATTTATAAAAAATGTTTATTTGACTTGCAAAATTGTGTCATAAGGAGTACAATATAAGAGTATAACTATATGTAAAGATTAAAGCAGAGACGCTTTTTTGGGAGGAAAATACATAATGGCTGTAAAAAAGCAAAAGGTATGTGTTATTTTCGGTGGACGCTCATCGGAACACGAAGTATCGAGAGTGTCTGCATCATACGTAATAAATAATCTCGATAAAGATAAGTACAAAATAATAATGCTCGGCATCACAAAAAAGGGGAAATGGTACCTTTATAGCGGCAAGGTTGAAAATCTCGCTGATGGAAGCTGGGAAAAGGACAAAAAGCACCTTGCAAGTGCTATAATATCACCTTGTGTAAGCGACAAAGGTATTTTAGTGATGCAAGATGACGGAAAGACAAAAAAGATTAAGCTTGATGTGATTTTTCCTGTGCTTCATGGTGTGTATGGCGAAGACGGTACACTTCAGGGACTTTTGGAATTAAGTTCGATACCATATGTTGGATGCGGCGTTCTCGCATCGAGCGTTGGTATGAATAAAATATATTCAAAGCATGTGTTTGAAAAAGCCGGATTAAAACAGGCAAAATGGCTTGCGGTTTACACAAAGGATTTTGCCGATATGAATAAGATTGTCGATAAGGTATCGAAAGAGCTTGGATATCCGTGCTTTGTAAAGCCTGCAAATGCAGGAAGTTCTGTAGGAATTTCAAAGGTAAACGATAAATCAGAGCTTGAAGATGCACTTTGCTTGGCAGCAAAGCATGACAGACAAATTGTCGTAGAAGAAGCGATTGTAGGTCATGAAGTAGAATGCGCTGTTCTCGGCAACAGTTTTTCTTTGGTTCGTGCTTCAGGTGTCGGAGAAGTTGTTTCAGGCATAGGGTTTTACGACTACGATGAAAAATATAAAACAGATACAGCAAAATTACTTATTCCTGCAAATATAGATGAAGAAACCACACAAAAAGTAAGAGAAAGTGCTATAAAGGCATTTTCGGCGCTCGACGGCGCAGGATTATCAAGAGTTGATTTCTTTGTGACAGAGAATAAAGAAGTGATTATAAATGAGATTAACACACTTCCGGGCTTTACATCAATTAGTATGTATCCAAAGCTTTGGGAAAAGGCAGGACTTTCGTACAGTGAACTTCTTGATGAATTGATAGAGCTTGGCAAGGTTAGAGAAAAATAACTTTTGGAGGAAAGTATGGACGATAGAGCGATAGGTGTTTTTGACTCAGGTCTCGGCGGACTTACTGCAGTAAAGCAGCTTATGAAAATGCTGCCAAATGAAGATATCGTGTATTTTGGAGATACGGGACGTGTGCCATACGGCACTCGTTCTCCTCAGACAATTACAAAATACGTCATGCAGGATATTAACTTTTTAAAGACGTTTAATATTAAAATGATTGTTGTAGCGTGCGGTACGGCAAGCACAGTTGCGCTTCCGCTACTTCGCGACAAATCGGATATATATATGACTGGAGTCGTAGATGAAGCATCGGTATGTGCTGCAAATGCTACAAGGAATAATAAAATTGGCGTAATAGCAACTCCTGCTACGGTAAAAAGCGGCGCATTTGAGAGCAAAATCAAAATGGTATTGCCTGGTGCAAACGTGTATTCAAGGCCGTGCCCGCTATTTGTTCCGCTTGTAGAAAATGGACATTTCGACACAGATGTTGCTCGTCTTATTGGAAAAGAATACCTTGAGCCGCTAAAAGAGAGTGGAATTGATACGTTAATACTTGGTTGTACACATTATCCTCTTTTGCTCGGTGTAATAAAGGATATAATGGGAGAAAGCGTAACGCTTATAGATGTTGGCGAGGCGGTGGCAAAACACGTAAAAAGGCATCTTGAAGAAAATGATATGTGTTCATCAAAAAAAGAAATTGGCAACTATAGCTACTTTGTAAGTGATAGCGTTGATAATTTTGCGAATCTGGGAAGTATGTTTCTGGAGCGTGAAATAGGAGAGATGGTGAATAAGATTGACATTGAAAAATACTAATGCAAGCATCAGAATTCGCTCTACTGTTGATAATGAAGGCGAAGTCACACAGATGGATGTAATTGAAGATGCGCGTTATGAGTATAAAAATGGCAAATATTATATAATTTATGAAGAATCCGGCTTTAGCGAGATGAGCGGAGCGACTACTACGCTTAAGGTTGAGCCGGACGGGAAAGTGTGGGTAAAGCGAAGCGGAGAAATAAACTCGAAGATGTGCTATGAGGTGGGAAAAAGACACTCGTGCGTATATGATTTACCGTTTGGAAGCATTACAATGGAAACGCTTGCGAGCAAGATTGATGCATCACTTACGCCACAAGGAGGCGAGCTTGACATGGTGTACAAGCTTGACATGGGCGCGGCAAAATCTGAAAATCACTTAAACATAACGATAAAGGAGAAAACCAATGAAAAAGACGATAATTGAAAGCTTAAGAGAAGAGCTTAAAGGTATAATAGACGCTGCAATTAAAGCCGCAGTAAAAGATGGTGAGCTTGAAGATGCAGGCGAATATGAAATAAATCTTGAAGAGCCGCGCGACAAAAATAACGGCGACTATTCTACAAATATCGCAATGATGCTTACAAGACAGCTTCGCAAGCCGCCAAGAGTTATCGCCGATGCTATTGTTAAAAAGATAGAAGTAAGCGGTAAAATATCGAAATGTGAAGTTGCAGGAGCAGGATTTATAAATTTCTATCTTGATGACTCGTGGCTATATCCTGTTATAAACGCCGTAGAAACGCAGCAAGGCGACTATGGTAAATCAGATATGGGTAAGGGACAAAAGTATATGGTTGAGTTTGTTTCGGCAAACCCGACAGGTCCTATGCATATGGGAAATGCCCGCGGTGGTGCGCTTGGAGACTGTCTTGCAGAGCTTTTGTCATGGGCAGGTTATGATGTTACGCGCGAATTTTATATAAATGACGCAGGAAATCAGATTGAAAAGTTTGCAAAATCGCTTAATGCACGCTATCTTCAGCTTTATCTTGGAGAAGATAAGGTAGAGTTTCCCGAAGACGGATATCAGGGAATTGATATTGTTGAGCATGCAAAGGCATTTTCAGAAATTAACGGCGATAAATATGTTAATGCAGATGAGCAGGAAAGAAAAGATGCTCTTGTAGCTTATGCGCTTGAAAAAAATATTGTAGCGCTAAAGAGCGACCTTGAAAAATACAGAATTAATTACGATGTATGGTTCAGAGAAAGCGAGCTTCACAATTCCAATGCCGTAGCTGAAGTTGTTGAGATGTTTAAAAAGAGCGGACATACATACGAAGCCGATGGGGCGCTTTGGTTTAAAGCGACAGACTTTGGAGAAGAAAAAGACGATGTGCTTGTGCGCGCAAACGGTATCCCGACATATTTTGCCGCTGACGTTGCGTATCACAGAAATAAAATTGAAGCACGCGGCTTTGACAAGGCGATTGATATATGGGGCGCAGATCACTATGGCCACGTTGCGCGCATGAAAAAAGCGCTTGATGCAATTGGTATCGATTCAAACAAACTCGATGTTATAATAATGCAGCTTGTACGTCTTACGCAAGACGGCGAAATCGTAAGAATGTCAAAGCGTACGGGAAAAGCTGTTACACTTTCGGATTTACTCGAAGACACGAGCGTTGATGCGGCGAGATTTTTCTTTAATATGCGCCAGGCTGACAGCCATATGGTATTTGACCTCGATTTAGCTGTTGCGCAGACGAGTGAAAACCCGGTATATTATGTTCAGTATGCCCATGCAAGAATGTGCAGTATCATTTCTGTATTAAGTGAAGAGGGTGTATATGTTAAAAATGCAGATGAGCTTGATTTATCGCTTTTGAAAGAGCCGCAGGAAAAGGAACTTTTAAAGAAACTTTGCGACCTTCCGGAAGAAATAAAATCTGCAGCACTTGCATATGAGCCGAGCAGACTTACACGCTATTGTATTGACCTCGCATCACTGTTTCATGCATTTTATAACAGCTGCCATGTACGTCAGGAAGACAGGGCGCTAATGGAGACGAGATTGAAGCTTGTTGATACAGTAAGAATAGTTTTAAAGAATGTTCTTTCGATGCTTTCGATAGATGCGCCTGAAAGAATGTAGTAAATATATAACGGAGGTTATAAACATGAGAAATTTAAGAAAGGTAACAGCAACGGTATTAGTGCTTTTGTTATTGCTTTCAACACAGGTTTTTGCCGGCGAAAATCTTAAATATATAGAGCAGAAAAATGAGTCGAAGTTTTTTTCTCAAGTCGCCTCTGATTTAGTTGAAATATATCAGTTTGATATAACGAAACAAGAACTGCTTGAGAGAACGTTTACAAATCTATTAAACGAAGATCCGCAGGCACTTGATACATTTTTGCGCGCACTTTTCTCAAGTCTTGATGAGTACAGCGAATTTTACAGTGCAGAAGAGTATGCGCAGCTCACACGTCAGTTAGAAAATGTTGGTGGCGGTGTTGGTGTTTATATTACAAAAGGCTCGCGATATGCAGAGATTGTATCTGTTATAGATGGCTCGCCGGCACAAAAAGCAGGACTTTGCGCTGGTGATTTGATTGTTGCCGTAGACGGAGAAAATATGCTTGCAAAAAATTACGATTATGTAAGTGCAAAGATGCGCGGTGAAATCGGTAGCGAGGTTTCGCTAAAAGTTCTTCGTGACGGAAATGAAATTGATTTTGTATTAGTTCGCGCTGAATTAAAACAAAGCACTGTAAGCTATGCGATTGTTGGTGAAAATGTAGGTTATCTTCAAATAATATCATTTTCAAGTGAGACCGATAAAGAGGTTGCATCGGCGCTTGCGGAATTTAATAAGTATGGAATAAAGAAAATCATACTCGATTTGCGATATAATACAGGTGGATATGTAGAAGTTGCAGTTGATGTTGCGAAGCGTTTTGTTCCAGCGGGCATTATCGCTACACATAAAGTGAAAGCAACAGGCCAGTCGACACAATATCGCTCCACATTAAAAAATAAGCCATATCAGCTTGTTACATTAGTAAATGAATATACTGCGAGTGCGGCAGAACTTTTAGCAAGCGCACTACAGGAATCCGGAGCATCGAAACTTATTGGAAAACAGACATACGGAAAAGCTGTTACACAAAATATACTTGGCGTATATGGGGGAAGAATGTGTAAGGTTACAACGGGTGAGTACCTTACGAGAAAAGGAAAAAGTATAAACAAAGTAGGGATCAAACCTGATTATACTATCTCAAATAAGACGCTGTTGTTTGAATATACAGATGCTGACAAGATGAAGTTTTTGCCCGAATATGCTTTGGGGTATGAGGGAGAAGGATTATCTGCGATAAAACAAAGGCTGACGGTGCTTGGTTACAATGCCGGTGCCACAGACACTTCGTATGATGAAACGATGGCAAATGCAGTTATGGCGTTTCAGTCAGATAACGGACTTGAAGCTACGGGCATAATGGATATATATACACAGATGCGCCTGTCTGATAAGGCGGATAAGGTAGAAATGTTAATTGATATGCAACTTTCAAAAGCATTTGAGCTTATGGGAATTGAGTATACAGGATATCTGGCTGCAAATAAATAAAGAAGAGTGCAAAGCGGTTATGCTTTGCACTCTTTTTGTTGCATGTTTTTATACGCTGAATTCGTTTTGCATTACAAAATTTAAGAATGCATCGAGATGAGCGCTAATCCATTTTTTCTTGTGATATATAAGCTGCTTCCATATATCTACTTCAAAATCGACAATATCAAGATATACAAGAGAGCCTTCGTCTACTTTTTTTTGTGTAACAAAATCGGGAAGAAATGATATACCGATGCCTTTTTCCAAAACGTTTGTAATAATATCTGTTCTGCCGATTTCCATAATTGGGAGAATCTCAAGGGAACGCTTTGCCATCTCTGCGTCGAAACCTCTGCGGTATCCGATATTTTTTTCTGTCAAAATAAAGGGCATATCAATAATTTGTGTAACAGACAAATTTTTCTTTTTTGCAAGAGGAGAGTTTGCGCCTGTCACAAAATGCGATGTTATTTTTTCTTCCTTTGCGATTATGTAATCCTGCTGATATATATGTGTGTCTAAGGTAAAAATAACATCTGCTTCGTTATGGTCTAAAATACGAAACATATCATCTGTATCAGCAGTTGAAAATTTTAAAGATATATCCGGATATGCTTTGTGAAAGTCCGCAAAATTAGCTAGAATCATATCTTCGCACACAGAGTCAGGTGCAACGACGTGAATTGTTCCGGACAAAGCATCATCGCCCATCATATCCTTCTTAAGTTCTTCGTTCATTTGTACAATTTTTTGCGCATACAAAAGAAGCTCATCGCCTTTTTTTGTGAGGGATATGGTGTTGTTTATTCTTTCAAACAATAGACAGTCAAGCTCTGTTTCAAGCTGCTTTATCTGAAAAGATATTGTCGATTGTGTATAGCCGAGAAGCTGCGCTGCCTTTGTAAAGCTGCGTAATTGAGCAACGTGTATAAATGTTGTAAGATTTCTTATTTCCATAATTTATTTATGGCAGGGTTAATGCCATACCTCCTTTATACAAGAATAAACCCATCAATAAAATCGATAGAATATATCGAAACTATCAATTTTACTAATTGCGAGTTTTATTGTATAATAAAAAAAGTCAAAAGTCAAACGATTTTTTAGGAGGACAAAAAATGCCGGAAATAAAATTTTATAATAGAGAACCAATACCGATGGAGATGCACAAAGTAAAAGTTGTGCAAAAGCTTAATCTTCTTGGTGCGGAAGAAAGACTTCAGAAGATGCAGGAAGCGGGATATAATACATTTATGCTTCACAACGGCGACATCTTTATGGATATGCTTACAGATTCGGGCGTAAATGCCATGAGCGATAACATGCAGTCGGCAATGCTTCGTGCAGACGATGCATATGCAGGTAGCGAAACATTTTATCGCATGAGAGACAAGCTTGAAGAAATTTTTGACATAAAATATCTACTTCCTACACATCAAGGCCGTGCGTGCGAGCATATCATTGCGCAGCATTTTGTAAAGCCGGGAAATGTTGTAATAATGAATTATCACTTTACGACATCAAAAGCACACGTTACACGACTTGGTGGCCGTGTAGAAGAGCTTGTTAAGGACGAAGGACTCGTTGCAAAAAGTAATTTGCCGTTTAAGGGAAATATCGACCTTGATAAAGTAAGAGAGTGCATCAAAAAAGAAGGTGCACAAAATATAGCTTATATGCGTCTTGAAGCCGGAACAAACCTTATTGGCGGTCAGCCGATTTCATATGAAAATATGAAGCAGGCAACTGATATAGCAAAAGAAAATGGCATCTTAACCGTTTTAGACGCATCGTTATTGCAGGATAACCTGTATTTTATAAAGACACGCGAGGAGTCAATGAAGGACAAGTCTGTGCGTGAAATCACAAAAATGATTGCTGATTTATTTGACGTTATATACTTCTCTGCAAGAAAATTCGGTTTTGGTCGTGGCGGCGGAATTTTGATTCGTGATGAAAAGCTTTTCCACGAGATGGAAGACTATATTACAATGTTTGAAGGCTTTTTGACATATGGTGGTATGTCGGTTAAAGAAATGGAAGCGCTCATCATCGGCTTTGATGAGACGATGGATATAGACGTTATTTCTCAGGGGCCGCAGTTTATAAAACATTGTGTAGATGAGCTTGACAAATACGGTGTGCCGATGATTACACCGGGAGGCGGACTTGGCGCACATATTGATGCGAGAAGCGTTGTAAGTCATATTCCGTCAGAGCAGTATCCTGCAGGCGCATTAGTAGCAGCACTCTATCTTTGTGGCGGAATACGTGGTATGGAAAGAGGTACATTGTCGGAAGAAAGAAATCCAGATGGTAGCGAACATATTGCATCTGTTGAGATGGTACGTCTTGCATTTCCTCGTCGTGTGTTTACACTTTCGCAAACAGAGTATGTAATTGATAGAGTAAAATGGTTATATGATCACAGAGATTTAATTGGCGGCTTAAGATTTGTGCATGAGCCGAAGACACTTCGTTTCTTTACAGGTAGACTTGAGCCTGTATCAGACTGGCCGCGCAAACTCTTGGATGCATACATAAAAGAATTTGGTTCTGATCAATAATTTGTAAAAATAGCTCTTGGAATTTAGATACAATCTAAAAACCAAGAGCTTTTTGTTTAGAGATAAGGACGAACGTCAATTGAAAGCTGATGTTCTAAGTTTATGAGTTTTTTAGCAATATCCTTTGATTTTTCGTCTGCTGCCTTATATTTGTTAAGGTAGCGGTTTAGCGATTTAACACCCATATTGCAGCCATCGGTTATTAAATCTGCAACGGTGTTGTCGCTTTCATTTACAGATAGCATTATATTTGTTTTCATCCACGACATTCCTTTTGCCATTGGGTTTGGTTCTTTACCTGCTTCATTATACTCATTTAAAAGCTCATGTGTTTCGCTTCCGAGGCGTTGGTGTTCTTCTTTGTTTTTAGACAAAATGCTTTTGAATTTTTCGTCTTTGACATTATCAAGCACCTCATCAATAGATGTTACGCCCATTTTAATGCCCGCGTTACACTCTTTTAAAAGCTCTGCTGTGTCGGTATTGTGTGTATTTAACATTTGTAATCACTCCTTTGAATATAGCATATACATTTTACGTTTTTATATACAAAAAAAGTGATTGTCTAAAATATTGACTTTAGACGAGTAATGTGATAGCCTATGTGTAATCAAAATAAATGTGGGGGGATATTTATGGAAAATTTAAGTCAGGTGTTATACAGCATTTTTCTTCCGCTGCTTGGCACAACGCTCGGTAGCGCATGTGTATTTTTTGTAAAAAAAGAAATGAATAAGACATTGCATCGCTCGCTTTCAGGATTTGCTGCTGGTGTAATGAGCGCAGCATCTGTATGGAGCCTTTTAATTCCTGCAATGGAGCAGTCGGAGCATATGGAAAAACTTGCTTTGATTCCTGCAGCGGTAGGCTTTTTGTTTGGTATAATGTTTTTGCTGTTACTCGATAAAATAGTACCGCATTTTCACGCTTCTGCAGGTGAGAGCGAGGGAGTAAAGTGTAGCTTGAAAAAGACATCTCTAATGGTTTTTGCGGTAGTGCTTCATAACATTCCTGAAGGAATGGCAGTCGGAGTTGTAGTTGCGGGATGGATTAGCGGAAATGCAGCAATATCTGCCGGTGCAGCGCTCGTGCTTGCAATCGGTATTGCGATTCAGAATTTCCCTGAAGGAGCAATCGTTTCGATGCCACTCGTTGCAAACGGAGAGAAAAAGTCAAAAGCATTCATGTACGGACTTATATCGGGAGTTGTCGAGCCGCTTGGATCAATCCTGACAATACTATTTGCAAGCTTTTTTGTGCCTGTGCTACCATATCTTTTAAGTTTTGCTGCCGGCGCAATGATGTATGTCGTTGTTGAAGAGCTTATACCTGAAATGTCTGAAGGCAGCCATTCAAATATCGGCACGATAATGTTCTCGCTCGGTTTTGTACTAATGATGATACTCGACGTTGCGCTTGGATAATATTACATGTTTCGCACAAGATTGCTTACCCATTTGCCGCTAAATACGCGTTTTGTGATGAGAATATATTTGAACAACTCTTCAGATAGCATTATGGCGTGAACGACTATTATATTAAATTTAAAAACAAGGCCAAATAATGCGCCGAACGGCAGAGCGATTGCCCACACGCCCGCAAGGTCTAAAAAAAGTGTGAATTTTGTATCGCCGCCACTTCGCAGTACGCCGACCATTTGTACGAGAGTTCCGTTCCGAAGTGGTGCATATAAGCCTGATACGACAATAAGCATCATCGCGCTGTACATTACATCATCAGATACGTTGTAAATATATTTTATAGCCGGAGCAAAGCAGATAATGATTACAGTGAAGACGATGCTAAAAATTGGTGTAATAATATTAAATCGTTTTCCATAATCAAGCGCAAGCTCATCTTTTCCTTCGCCAATAGTTTTGCCGACGATTGCGCCTGCGGCATAACCCATGCCGAAGAACAAAGCGCGGAAAAGGTTGTCAAAGACGTTGTTGATATTCATCGCTGCTACAACGCCTGTTCCCATTTTAGAGTAAACGACAGAATAAAGCGCAACACCTATGCCCCATGTGGATTCGTTTATAATTACGGGCGTTACAGAACGCATAAACGGCTTTATAAACTGTGGTGACAGGCAACGTATAAAATCCTTTGGGCGAAGCGAAATGTTTTTAAAACGTATATATAGCGCACTGACAACGATGATAAGCTCTAATATACGTGTAATTGTTGTGGCAAGAGCCGCACCTTTGATTCCAAGTGCGCTCACACCGAATTTTCCGAAAATAAGCACATAATTTAAAAATGTGTTTGTAAAAAGTGAAATAATAGAAACTACAAGTGGCAGCGTCGGGCGCTCAATTGTGCGTACGGAGCCGCTTATTGTAAGTGAAATTCCGTAGGGGATATAGCTTAGGGCGATAATGCGAAGGTAGTCACATCCGTCGGCTATTACCTTTGTATCGCTGGAAAAAATGCGCATCAGAAATTCCGGCGCAAATATCGCAAGGCATGTGAATATTACACAGGGAATAATAGATAACCATGTAGACAGTGCTATTGTTTTTCGAATGTTTGTGGTATCTTTTTTTCCCCAGAACTGTGCAACGAACACATTACATCCGCTGCATACGCCAAAGAGTATAAGTGACAGCATGAAAAAAATTTGATTTGCAAGGCCGACTGCGGCAATAGATACTTCGCCGAGCTGACCGACCATTATTGTGTCAGCTGTGTTAATCGATGCATTTATAAGGTTTTGTCCTGCTATCGGCAGTGACAAAGTAAACATCCATTTTAAAAATTTTTTATCTTTAATTGATTCTGAAAAAGTCATTGTTGCCTCCTTAAAGCCTAAACGAAGAAGTAAAATATACAAAAATATATTTTTAAAACGCTCTTTAAAAGTAATACATTTTATAAAAATATTATTCTACTATATTCTAACAAAAATTCTTTAAATAATCAAATTAAAAAGCTTGGTTTAATTAAATTTTGTCGAGCTTTTTTTGTTTTGGGTTTGAAAAACAAAAATTGGCAGTTTTCTATTGATAAGTCAAATTTGATGTGCTATAATTGACACGTATGAAAATGCATTTGAAACAGATGGATAAAAAGGAGAAAAAATATTATGAAACTTGGTATAGTGGGATTACCAAACGTAGGTAAATCAACATTATTTAATGCGATAACACAGGCGGGTGCAGAGTCGGCGAACTATCCGTTTTGTACGATTGAGCCTAATGTAGGAATAGTAAGCGTGCCCGATGAACGCCTTGACAAATTGGCACAGATGTATAATCCGAAGAAGGTTACACCGGCAATTATTGAATTTGTTGATATAGCTGGACTTGTTAAAGGAGCAAGTCGTGGTGAAGGACTTGGCAATAAGTTTTTGTCACATATCCGTGAGGTTGATGCTATCGTGCATGTTGTGCGCTGCTTTGAGGATTCAAACATTGTGCATGTCGATGGAAGCATAGGACCGCTTCGTGATATTGAAACGATAAATCTTGAGCTTATATTTGCCGATATAGAAATGCTTGAACGCCGTATTGACAGAGTTAAAAAAGCGCTTAAGGGAGATAAAAAGTTTCAGGTAGAGCTTGATTTACTTGAGGAAGTAAAGAAGGTGCTTGAAGACGGAAAACCTGCCCGTGCGTATAATTTTAGCGATGAGCAAGCAGAAATGATGAAGGAAGTTGCACTTCTTACGATGAAGCCTGTTTTATATGTTGCAAACGTATCTGAAGATGATTTTGCGTCAGGAATTGATAAAAATGCACTCGTAAATGAAGTGGAGAAATTTGCCGCCACAGAAAAATCAGAAGTTATCGCGATTTCTGCACGAATTGAAGAAGAGATATCTGAACTTGACGCAGAAGAAAAAAGAGAATTCCTAAGCGAAATGGGCATGGATGAATCGGGACTCGATAAGATAGTAAAGGCGAGTTATAAACTTTTGGGCCTTATAAGCTATCTTACAGCAGGCGAACCTGAAGTAAGAGCATGGACAATTGTTAACGGAACAAAAGCACCGCAGGCTGCCGGAAAGATTCATACTGATTTTGAAAAAGGGTTTATCCGCGCAGAGGTTGTTGCGTATAATGACTTAATAGATTGCGGCACAATGACTGCGGCAAAAGAAAAAGGTCTTGTGCGCTCGGAAGGCAAGGAATACGTGATGAAGGACGGCGACATAGTGCTGTTTAGATTTAATGTATAAAATTTGGGGGCTATGTCATTTATGAAAGCAAGCAATAATATTTCAAAAGAGAATATAATTAAGTATTTGTCCGGAAAAATTTTTTCTTGTGATATTCATATTCTTGACAGTGTTGACTCGACGAATAACTACGCAAAAATGCTCGCAAAAAATGATGCGCCACACGGAAGTGTTGTGATTGCAAAAAAGCAAACATTCGGACGTGGAAGGCTTGGAAGAAGTTTTTATTCTCCATCAGATGCCGGGGTGTATTTAAGTATCATTTTGCGACCTGAATTTGATATTGAGCGTATATTGTTGATAACTGCCGCTACATCGGTTGCACTTTGCCGTGCGATAGATTCTGTGGCGCATACGAAGACTGAGATCAAATGGGTAAACGATATATATTTAAACAAAAGAAAGCTATGTGGTATACTTGCAGAAACAATCAGCAATAATGTGGGCAGCGTTGATTATATTATTTTAGGTGTCGGCATAAATGTTACAAACGATGCGTTTCCGCCTGACATAAAAGACATTGCGACATCGCTTTTGATGAATACTGACATACAAATTGACAGAGCCTTTCTTATAGCGCAGGTTTTAAATGAATTTGAAAAGGTATATGCCGATATATGCGCAGACAATATAAAAGGTATAATGGATGAGTACAAGAAGCGTTCGTGTGTTATTGGCAAAAAGGTTAAGGCTATTTGTGCCGGCAAAGAGCGCGAAGTCTTTGTTTGCGATATAGATGATTTTGGTGCACTCGTAATAAAAAACGAAGAAGGACAATGTGAAAAAATAAGCAGCGGAGAAATAAGCGTCAGATTTTTATGAGTTTAAAAATGGATTTGTTTGGGCATACATAACTTATTGAAGTTGATACAAAGTATTAGGAGGTATGGCAGATGGCAAAAAAATTTAGTGAAATAACACCGCAAATTGTCAGTTTGATGGACAAATGCATACAAAACAGCACAATAGATACTGAATTATATAGTAAGTACGAGGTAAAAAGAGGCCTTAGAGATATAAACGGAAAAGGCGTTTTGACAGGTCTTACAGACATATCCGAGGTGCGTTCATATACTGTCGTTGACAATGATATGATACCATGCGAAGGAAAGCTTTTTTACAGAGGAATCGATATAGAGCAAATTGTTTCGGGCTTTATAAAGGAAGAACGATTTGGATTTGAAGAAACGGCATACCTTTTATTGTTTGGAGAGCTTCCGAGTAAAAAAGAGCTCAATGATTTTTGTGTTTTGCTAAATGATTACAGGACGCTTCCTACGAGCTTTGTGCGTGACATAATAATGAAAGCGCCGAGCTCGGACATGATGAACACACTTGCAAGAAGTGTGCTTACGCTTTATTCGTATGATGAAAATGCAAACGACATATCGCTGCCGAATGTGCTTAGGCAGTCACTGCAGCTTATTGCACTATTTCCGCTTTTGGCGGTGTATGGTTATCAGGCGTACGTTCATTATCATGATGGACAGAGCTTGTTTATTCATTCTCCGAGCCCGGAGCTTTCCACGGCGGAAAACATACTTCGCATACTTCGACCGGACTGCAATTATACAGAGCTTGAGGCGAAAATACTCGACATTGCGCTTGTGCTTCATGCAGAACATGGTGGCGGAAATAACTCTACATTTACAACACGTGTTGTATCATCTTCCGGCACAGATACTTATTCGGCAATTGCAGCTGCGCTAGGTTCATTAAAAGGACCAAAACATGGCGGGGCAAACATCAAGGTCGTAAAAATGGTAGAGGATATAATGAAAAATGTGTCCGATTGGGATGATGAAGAAGAGCTTGGAAAATATTTGGGCGATATACTTGACAAAAAAGCTTTTGATGGTGCAGGATTGATTTACGGTATGGGACATGCGGTTTATTCGATTTCAGATCCGCGTGCAAATGTATTTAAAGGTTTTGTGGAAAGTCTTGCAAAGGAAAAAGGCCGCGAAAAAGAGTATCGACTCTATGCAAATATTGAAAAAGTTGCAGTCGACGTTATTGCAAAAAAACGTAAGATATACAAGGGTGTGAGTGCAAATGTCGATTTTTACAGCGGTTTTGTGTACAGCATGCTTAATTTACCGCTTGAATTATACACACCTATTTTTGCAATAGCAAGAATTGTAGGATGGAGTGCACACCGCCTAGAAGAGCTTGTTAATGCGGGGAAAATTATTCGCCCGGCATACAAAAATGTTATGAAGCACAGTGATTATATATCGCTTGACGAGAGATAATAATATTTTTATTGACGAACATACTTAAATGGTGTGTTCGTCATTTATATTTATGTTATTTAAATAAAAATTTTTTAAATTTATAACAAATAATGGCTGTTTAGGTATTGCTAAAAAGTAGTATTTATGGTAGAATAATTCTAATGTTGATTTTTGGGAGAAAGTTTTATGAATAGTATTGATAAAACTGTATTAAAGGAAACAAAATATATATCATACGTTGTTATCGTTTTAAGCATCTTGATGAATATAGTTTTTGTTGTATATAATAAGTGGAATTACACTGTTTTGCTTGGAAATATTGTTTCTGCAATCGTTGGTGTCTTAAACTTTTTATTTATGGGCATAACAATACAAAAAGCATTAACAAAAGATGAATCAGATGCAAAAAAGATAATAAAGCTGTCTCAGAGCGCAAGAAATTTTGCGATGTTTATAATCATAGGTGCTTGTGTACTTTTGTCATGGTTTAATACAATATCGCTTTTAGTACCTATGTTTTTCCCGAGACTTGCAATTATGATTCGCCCACTATGGAAAGATAAGGAGAATGAGCAGGAGGGGATGAAAGAGTGAAACAATTAAATATAAAATTTAAAATAATAGATATTATTTATATTGTGATGATGTTTGTCCCGATTTGTTTTAGCATATTGCTTAAGGTGTTGACAACGCCTGCAAAGGAAGGAATAAGTATTTCGGGGGCACTTATATTTTTCACGATTAAATTGCCGATACAGGATTTGCCGATTACAGAATCGCAGGTAAACTCACTTATGGTAATAATCTCGGTTACATTTTTATGTTTATACCTTGTGCACGGAATAAAATCGGGTGTTTGGCTTAAAAGACATCATTTTGCAGAGATGATAGTTGAAATGTGTAATAAAATGGTTATAGGAAATATGGGAGAATATTTTTCGTTTTTCTCGCCGTTTATTGCTTCAATTATTGCTCTTTCTGCATTTTCAAGTCTTGTAACTCTGTTCGGCTTATATCCGCCGACATCTGACCTAAACATCGTCGCAGGGTGGGCAATACTTGTGTTTATTTTAATAACATATTATAAAATGAAGTGCGGTCCGATAGAGTATGTGAAAAGCTTTGCGAATCCTGTTTTGATGGCACCGCTTAACGTAATAAGCGAAATAGCGACGCCTATTTCAATGGCATTTCGTCATTACGGAAACGTGCTTTCGGGCTCTGTTATATCGGTGCTTGTTGCGGCGGGGCTTGGCGGATTGTCAAATATGATTTTCTCTGTACTGCCTGGATTTTTGGGCGATATACCGTTTTTGCAAATTGGACTTCCTGCGATTTTATCAATATATTTTGATATATTCAGCGGATGCTTACAGGCATACATTTTTGCAATGCTTACAATGATGTATATTTCGGGGGGATTTCCTTACGAATTGTATATGAAAAGAAAAAAACGCGCAAAGGCGTAATATTTTAGGAGGTAATTATTATGTTAGAAATTTCAATTGCAATTATTTTAGGATGTTGTGCATTAGGTGCAGGTACTGCTATGATCGCAGGTATCGGACCCGGTATCGGTGAAGGTAACGCTGTTGCAAAAGCCTGCGAAGCGATAGGCCGTCAGCCTGAAAGCAAGGGTGATGTTACATCGACAATGCTAATGGGTTGTGCTATAGCTGAAACAACAGGACTTTATGCGCTCGTTATAGCAATTTTGTTGTTGTTTGTTACACCGGGTATATTTATCAACCTTCTTATGTCAACACTTGGATAAGATAACTATTTTCACAGTAGAATTTTAAATAAACAGAACGTAGTGTAATTTATGATTATTAACGTATCTGTCATCCCGGAGAGTGAAGACTATGCAATCGTTAGAAGTTATTTCTGTCAACATATGGCAGATAGTGATTTCGTTATTAAATTTATTGATATTATTTCTTCTCGTAAAGAAATTTCTTTTTAAGCCTGTCAACAAAATGCTTTCAAACAGACAAAAAGAGCTTGATGCAAAATATGCCGATGCAGACGAAGCGAAGCGTATTGCACAGGAAAATAGAGTCTTGTGGGACGAAAAAATCAGCACAGTTAAAAGCGAAACTGATGAAATGATTAAAGATGCCCAGGAAAGCGCGAAAAGACAAGGCGAGCTAATCGTTTCAAAGGCAAAAGAGCAAGCCGATGTTATTATGCGTCAGGCTGAAAATCAGATTGTCTATGAAAAGAAAAAGGCAAAAGAAGAAATCAAGAATGAAATTGTTGAGGTTTCTACGGCACTTGCAAATAAAATTTTGGAAAGAGAAATAAATGCTGATGACCATCGTGAACTTATTGATTCAGTTATTCAGAAGATAGGTGATGAAAATGAGTGATGTAGTTAAAGAATATGCGAAGGCCTTGTTTGCATTGGCGATGGAAAATGACAAAGAGCAGGAGTATGCAAAATCGCTTGACTTGTTAAATGATATTTTTAGCGAAAATCCGCAGTATCTGCAGCTTCTGTCATCGCCCGGAATACCTTTAAGTGAAAGATGCCATGTGCTCGACAATGCCTTTTCGGATAATGTGCCCACACATGTTTTGTCTTTTGTTAAGCTTTTATGTGAAAGAAGATATATCAAGGAATTTGATTTATGTGTGGAGGAATATAAAAAACTTCTAAATGAAATAAAGAAGATGTCATGTGCAAAGGTAATAAGCGCTGTAGAATTAAGAGAAGAAGAAAAAACAGCTTTAAAAGATAAGTTAGAAAAAATGAGCGGACGAACTGTTATGCTAAAATGCGAAGTAGATGAGACAATACTTGGCGGTCTTATTATCGAAATTGATGGCAAAACAGTTAACGCAAGCATAAAAGAGCATCTTAAGAATGTAAAGGATGTGATACGAAAATGAATATAAGACCTGATGAAATCAGCCAGATTATAAAAGAACAAATTAAAAATTATGAGTCGAAAATGGAGATGCAGGAAACAGGCAGTGTCATTTTAGTTGGCGACGGTATTGCAAAGGTATATGGACTTCGTTCATGTATGGCAAGCGAGCTTTTGGAGTTTGAAAACGGCAGTATCGGTATGGCGCAAAATCTTGAAGATGAAACAGTTTCCGTTGCACTTTTGTCTGATTCAGACGATATACACGAAGGTTCAAAAGTTTATCGCACAGGAAAGGTTGTTTCTGTGCCGGTTGGTGAGCAGTTAATAGGCAGAGTTGTAGGTGCGCTTGGAAATCCTATAGATGGAAAAGGACCTGTTGAAACAACACAGACAAGACCTATTGAATCGGAAGCCCCCGGAATAATCGAAAGAAAGAGCGTATCTGTTCCGCTGCAAACAGGAATCAAAGCTATTGACAGTATGATTCCGATTGGCAGAGGACAAAGAGAGCTTATTATAGGTGATAGACAGACAGGTAAAACAGAGATAGTAATAGATACAATTATAAATCAGAAAAATACAGATGTTATATGCATATATGTTGCAATCGGACAGAAGAATACGGCGGTTGCACAGCTTGCAAATGACCTTGAAAAAGCCGGAGCAATGGAGTATACAATCATAGTATCTGCATCGGCCTCTGAAACTGCGCCAATACAGTATATTGCGCCATATTCAGGATGTGCTATGGCAGAGTATTTCAGAGAACAAGGCAAAGACGTTCTTATAATTTATGACGATTTGTCAAAGCATGCGATTGCATATCGTGCGCTTTCACTACTTATTCGTCGTCCGCCCGGAAGGGAAGCATATCCCGGCGATGTATTTTACCTTCACTCAAGATTGCTTGAAAGAGCGGCGTGTGTTGCACCGGAATATGGTGGCGGCTCGATAACTGCACTTCCTGTAATCGAAACACAGGCGGGCGATGTGTCGGCGTATATTCCGACTAATGTTATATCGATAACTGACGGACAAATTTTCCTTGAAACAGAGCTTTTCCACGCAGGTATTATGCCGGCAATAAACCCCGGTATATCTGTAAGTCGTGTTGGTGGTTCTGCGCAGCTTAAGGCGATGAAGAAAGTATCGGGCGAACTTAAGCTCTTGTATGCACAATACCGTGAGCTACAGTCGTTTGCACAGTTTGGAAGTGACCTTGATGAAGATACGAAAAAGCGTCTTGCACTTGGCGAAAGAATCGTTGAAGTGTTAAAGCAAAAGAAAAATGCGCCTGTTCGAGTTGGATGTCAGGTGGCAATCGTTTATGCTGTTGTTAACGGATACCTTAATGATATAGCAGTAGACAAGGTTTCGGATTATGAGCAGAAATTATACGATTTACTTGAGAGAAAGTATGAAGCATGGCTAAAGAGAATTGAAGATAATTTCTTTGATGATGAAGATGTCAAAACACTAAAACAAGCTCTTTGCGAGATGTAGGAGTGATACTATGGGTATAGATACAAAAAGCTTGAAAAACCGAATAAAAAGTGTCGACTCAACCTTGCACTTGACAAAGGCGATGGGGCTTGTTGCATCTGCAAAAATCAGAGGTGCCACGAATGCGATGACAAAGAGCCGTCAGTACGCGAGCGCTATGCAAACAACGATTGATATGCTTTCATCGTCGAGAGTGTGCGAGAAAAGCGAATATATGAAAAGTGGCGAGGAAAAAAAGATTTGCCTCATCGTAATTGCAGGTGACCGCGGACTTGCGGGTGGATATAACTCAAACATATTTAAAGTGACTGAAAAAATTGATTTTAACGATATTTATCCTATCGGCAAGAGAGCATCCGAACGATATAAAAAGGAGATTACAAAGGCTGAAGGATATTCGTATTCACAGGCGATTGAACTTGCAAAAAAATTATGCAATGACTTTAAAGAAGGCAATTACGAAAAGGTTGGAATTGTATCAACGAAATATACTTCGATGATGGTTCAGGAGCCTCAGATAACATGGATAATGCCTTTGGAGAAAAAGGATATTAACTCTAAGGCGGATATCATTTTTGAACCTGATGAAAAGACGATACTTGAGGCGCTTATCGAAGAATATGTTGCTTCAAAGATACTTGAGGCAGTAAGAGAGAGCTTTACTTGTGAAGTTGTGGCAAGAAGATTTGCGATGGATTCTGCAGGAAAGAATGCGTCGGAGATGATTGAAAATCTTACACTTGAATATAATCGCGCAAGACAAGGTAGCATCACACAGGAAATCACAGAAATAGTTGCCGGAAGTGGTATGTAAGGAGGCATAAAAATGGAAAACACATTAAATGGCAGTGTTGTGCAGGTTATGGGCCCTGTAGTTGACGTTCGATTTGAAGAAGGGAAACTGCCTGCCATATACAATGCATTAAATATGAAAATAGGCGAGAGAACATTAACTGTAGAAGTGGCACAGCATATAGGCGACAACACTGTGCGCTGTATTGCTATGGCGTCGACAGACGGTTTATCAAGAGGTACACAGGTTATCGATACAGGAAAGGCTATAAGTGTTCCTGTAGGAAGAAAGACTCTTGGCAGAATTTTTAATGTACTTGGAAATCCGGTTGATAATCAGAGTGCCCCTGAAGATGTTGAGAGATGGGACATTCATAGACCGGCACCGCCGTATTCTGAGCTTTCGACATCTACACAAATATTTGAAACAGGCATAAAGGTAATAGACCTGTTATGCCCATATTCAAAGGGCGGAAAGATAGGTTTGTTTGGTGGCGCCGGCGTTGGAAAAACGGTGCTTATCATGGAGCTTATAAATAATATTGCAAAAGAGCATGGCGGATTATCAGTTTTTACAGGTGTTGGCGAGCGTACAAGAGAAGGAAACGATTTATATAACGAAATGAAAGAATCGGGCGTTTTATCCAATACGGCGCTTGTATATGGCCAGATGAATGAGCCGCCGGGAGCAAGAATGAGAGTTGGACTTTCAGGTCTTACTATGGCAGAATATTTCCGCGAAGAAGAAGGACAGGACGTTTTATTGTTTATAGATAATATTTTCAGATTCACACAAGCCGGTTCGGAAGTGTCAGCACTTCTTGGAAGAATGCCGTCAGCCGTTGGTTATCAGCCTACGCTTGCAAATGAAATGGGTGTACTTCAGGAGAGAATAACCTCGACGAAAAAAGGCTCGATAACATCTATTCAGGCGGTGTACGTTCCTGCCGATGACTTGACAGACCCTGCGCCTGCTACGACGTTTGCGCACCTGGATGCTACGACGGTTTTGTCAAGAAGCATAGCTTCACAAGGTATTTATCCCGCTGTTGACCCGCTCGAATCTACGAGCCGTATATTATCGGCAGATATATTAGGCGATGAGCATTACAACGTTGCTCGTGAGGTTCAAAGGGTTCTTCAAAGATATAACGAACTTATGGACATAATTGCGATTATGGGCATGGATGAGCTTTCTGACGAAGATAAGCTTTTGGTTCAAAGAGCAAGAAAAATCCAGAGATTCTTGTCTCAGCCGTTCCATGTATCGGAAAAGTTTATAGGTATCAGCGGAAAATATGTGCCGTTAGCTGAAACAATAAGAGGATTTAAAGAAATAATAGAAGGCAAGCACGACGACTTGCCTGAATCGGCATTTTTGTTTGTCGGAAGCATAGATGAAGCGGTTGAAAAGGCTAAAAAGGTGGTATAATGAAAAGTTTTAAATTTGTTGTCACAACACCTGACGGTAATTTGTTTGATGAAAAAATTGTATGTGTATCATTAAGAGGTGTCGAAGGTGAGCTTGCAGTTATGGCGAATCATACACCCTTTGTTACTTCTGTAAAGCCATGCAAATGCCGTATAGAATTTGAAGATGGCAATATGAAAGTGCTTGATATAGAGAGGGGATTATTAAGCGTAACATCAGAGGATGTCACGCTTATGTCGGGTAGTGCTAAATGGGCAGAAGATAAATAAAACACCTGACATAACATACAAAAAGAGGAAAAATTTATGGAGCTTTGGGTAATATTTGTTTTATTATATGGTATCATAAAGGGTACAAGAGCGCCTATAAAAAAGGCTATACTAGCAGATGTAAACGTTTTATCGGCATTATTTGGATATACATTTATCGGATTTTTAGCATCGGCATTAACAGCAGAAGGGGCGTTTAATTTTACGCCCTCAATTTTTGTGTGGATGATTGTAAAATCGCTTGCCGTATTTTTTGCATGGATATTAAGCTTTAAAAGTCTAAAGAAAGTTCCTGTAAGCATTTACGGTGTGTTCGATATGTCAAGAGTTGTTTTCTCGATTTTGTTTGGCATATTGTTTTTGCATGAAAGTCTTACAGTTAAAACAGTTGCGAGTTTGTTTCTTATTATACTCGGCTTATATTTTGTAAATCAAAATAAGGTTGAAAATAAAGAGGAGTATAACTATAAATATATAGTTTATATTTTGCTCAGTTGTTTTTTCAACTCCGTTTCAGGTACTCTTGATAAATACATAATGTCGACAGGAGAAATTACATCATCGGCATTGCAATTTTGGTTTATGCTTCTTTTATCGGTGTTTTATCTTTTGTATATGCTTATTAAAAGAGAAAAATTTGAAGTAAAAAAGACATTTACAAATCCGTGGCTATATGTGCTTAGCCTTCTTCTTGTAATAGGAGACAGATTGCTTTTTATAGCAAATTCTGATCCATCAAGCCAGGTTGTAACGATGACTATTATAAAACAGGTTGATGTTGTAGTTACAATACTATTAGGAAAGCTGATTTATAAGGAAAGGAACATAATAAGGAAGCTTGCCTGCGCATTTATAATTATTGTCGGTATTGTTTTGTCGGTTATGTAGAAAAAGAATTCAATTAAACTAAAAGCTGGTGGATAAAATGAAAAATTCAGACATTAAAACTTCAAGGGTTTTTGAAATTTTTGAAGAAATATGCAAAATCCCGCATGGATCGAGAAACATGAAAGAAATAAGCGGATTTTGTGTAGAGTTTGCAAAAGCAAACGACTTAAGATATATCAAAGATGAAGCTTTAAATGTTATTATATATAAAGATGGAACAGGCGAGCTAAAAAATGCTAAACCTGTTATTCTGCAGGGCCATATCGATATGGTATGTCAAAAGGCAGACGGCTCTGACATTGACTTTGAAAAAGATGCAATTACGACTTATATAGATGGCGATTATATAAAAGCTAAGGATACAACGCTCGGTGCAGATAACGGAATTGCAGTTGCGATGATTATGGCAATTTTAGAGGATGATGCTCTTGTTCATCCACCGATTGAAGCAGTGTTTACCACGGATGAAGAAATCGGTATGATTGGTGCCGGAAAACTTGATATGTCGCTTTTAAAATCGGACAGAATGATAAATCTAGATGCAGAAAATGACGAGGAACTTACAGTTTCTTGTGCGGGCGGATGCGACGTAAAGTTTATGGCTCCATTTAAAAGAGAGAAAAAAACAGGAACTAAAGCAATAATTAAAATCAGTAATTTGAAGGGCGGCCACTCCGGTGTTGAGATAGATAAAGGAAGAGTTAACGCGAACATCTTAATGAGCCGGATATTAAGCAATATCGCGTTAAATACAGATTTTAATATAATATCGCTTGACGGCGGAACTAAGGGAAACGTAATTACGACAAGTTCAACGGCACAGATTCTTGTAAATGATTATGATAAATTTTATGATTTAACAGATAAATATATAAAAATTGTAACAGAAGAAATATCTGACAGAGAAGATTGTGTTATTACGATTGAAAAAGGCGAGTCCGGCAGCTTTGAGGTTTTATGCGTTGACGATACAAAAAAAATAGTTCATATTCTTCTTGCGACACCTAATGGTGTAGTAGAGATGAGTAAAACTATTGATGGACTTGTAGAAACGTCTTTAAATCTGGGCATTGTTGAAACAAAACAAGATGAGATTGTATTTTTGTATACACTTCGAAGCAACAAAGCATCATCACTTGAGTTTTTAAAGGACAAACTATTATCTATAAGCAAATATCTAAATATAAAATATGAAGCATCGGGACAATATAGTCCTTGGGAATATAAAGAAGAATCGGAGCTTCGGGAGAGATATCTGGGAGTTTGTGACAAAATACCGGGCAAAGATGTAAGAATTGTTGCGGTTCATGCAGGCTTGGAATGTGCAGTGTTTTCGGCGAAAATAAAAAATCTTGACTGCATTGCAATCGGGCCAAGTATGTCGGGCGTTCATACTGTAGAAGAAAAGCTTTGCATATCCTCTACAAAGAAAATGTATGAAATATTATGTAGATTGCTGGCTGAATTAAAATAAAAATTTATTGTGTTTTCGTATAAAATATGATATATTTAGAATCGATGTAAAAAAATGTCGCGAAAAAACGCGGCGGAAAAGAGGTTAGGTATGGACAATAAGGAATTCAAACCATATATTCCTGCAGAAAAAGTTACACCTGAAATTACAATAACATCTGTAATAATCGGTATATTACTTGCTGTAATATTTGGCGCAGCTAACGCATATTTAGGATTACGCGTTGGTATGACAGTATCAGCATCAATTCCTGCGGCTGTTATATCTATGGGCGTTATAAGAGTTATTATGCGCAAAAATTCGATACTTGAGAGTAATATCGTTCAGACGATTGGCTCGGCGGGTGAATCACTTGCAGCAGGTGCAATATTTACTATTCCTGCACTGTTTTTATGGGCTGCAGAAGGTAAAGTTGACAATCCGGGCATACTTGAAATCACTCTTATCGCACTAATCGGCGGATTGCTTGGTGTGTTCTTTATGGTGCCGCTTCGAAATGCGCTTATCGTTAAAGAGCATGGCGTGCTTCCGTATCCTGAAGGTACAGCGTGCGCAGAAGTTTTGCTTGCCGGCGAAAAAGGTGGCGCGAATGCATCTACGGTATTTGCCGGTATGGGATTTGCGGCATTGTTTAAGTTTATAATTGACGGACTTAAGCTTGTGGCGGGCGAAATTTCCGTAAGGGTAAAGGGCTTTGCGGGCGAAATCGGCACACAGATTTATCCGGCTGTAATGAGCGTTGGATATATATGCGGTCCGAGAATTTCGTCGTACATGTTTGCGGGCGGTATTTTAAGCTGGCTCGTTTTGATTCCGATTATTGTTTTATTCGGCGAAAATATCATACTGTATCCAAGCACAGCTCCTATCGGTCAGTTGTTTGCCGAAGGTGGTGCGAGCGCAATCTGGAGCACATATATCCGCTATATCGGTGCAGGTGCACTTGCGGCAGGCGGTATTATCAGTTTGATTAAGTCCTTGCCATTGATTATTAAAACGTTTTCAGGTGCAATCAAAAGTGTTTCAAGTGCAAAAACAGAAACTAAAGCAGCACTTCGTACAGAAAAGGATATAAGCCTTGTTGTTGTACTGATCGCAATTGTAATTTTAACATTATTAGTGTGGCGAATACCGGCAATACCTGTAAGTTTGCTTGGCGCTGTTATAGTTGTAGTTTTTGGATTCTTCTTTGCTACTGTTTCATCGCGCATGGTCGGATTAGTCGGCAGCAGTAACAACCCTGTATCAGGCATGGCTATTGCTACACTTCTTATTGCAACCTTGATACTTAAATTTACAGGCATGAACAGGATTGCAGGTATGTGCAGTGCTATCGCAATCGGTTCTGTAATTTGTATTGTGTCTGCAATTGCGGGCGATACATCGCAGGATTTAAAAACGGGATATTTGTTAGGCGCAACGCCAAAAAAACAACAAATCGGAGAGGTTATAGGCGTTGTAGCTGCGGCATTTGCAATTGGCGCAACACTGTATTTACTTGACAGCGCGTGGGGATTTGGTTCTGATGAACTCGCAGCTCCTCAAGCGACACTTATGAAGTTAATTATTGAAGGTGTTATGGAAGGCAATCTCCCGTGGGCACTCGTTATGATTGGCGTATTTATCGCAGTTTTTGTTGAAGTTGTTGGACTTCCTGTGCTGCCGTTTGCAATTGGTGTTTATTTGCCGGTACAACTTAATGCATGCATAATGGTAGGTGGACTTGTTCGTTTCTTCGTAGAGAAAACAGGAAGCAAAAAGCAAGACAAAGACAGAATCGTGAGCGACGGCACACTGTTCTGCTCGGGTATGATTGCCGGCGAAGGATTAGTTGGAATAGTACTTGCTCTTCTTGCAGTGGCAGGCGTAGACAAGATATTTGATTTGTCATCAAGATTTGCTATTTCGCCGCTCGTTTCAAATATAGGTGGACTCGTGTTGTTTGCTGTAATAATTTTAACTGTTCTTAAATTTTCATTGTGGAGGAAAGTGAAGAAACAATGAAAAAACGAGTTGTAGACGAGAATTATCTTGACAAGATACCGAAAATCTCGCAGACGATTTCGTATAAGGAAGAAAATGGACTTATCGTTATTGTAATTGAAAATAAAGGTGTATTTAATAAAATAGCACAAAAATTATTAAAAAAACCGAAGATAAGCTATGTTCATTTAGATGAATTCGGCAGCTTTGTTTTTAAACAGATTGATGGGAAAGCAACGATAACAGATATCGGTGTGTCGGTGTCTGAAAATTTTGGGGAAAAAGCAAATCCGTTATACGAAAGATTAGCAAAATATTTTATGATATTAGAAAGTTATGGGTTTATAACTTTAATTTAAAGGTAAGCGTCGCAAATTCAATTTGCGGCGCTTTTAAATTCTTATATGACACCATATTTTATTTACAATACTTTACAATAAATTTATAGTATGATATAATAATTACAGATAAAAATGCGCGTAAATATAGTGATAAAAACAGCAGATAGAACCTATATTTTATTAAGGAGAGATAATATGAGATTATCAACAGTAAAACAGCTTCTTGACGGCGAAGTAAAGACTAAAAACGACATTGGAGATATTGAAATAATAAGTGCATGCGGAAGTGACCTTATGAGTGATGTGCTTGCATATGTTAAAGAGCAGGGGGTGCTTCTTACCGGTCTCGTTAATCCGCAGGTGATTCGCACCTCGGAGATGATGGACATAAGAGTGATTGTATTTGTCCGCGGCAAAGAGCCGAGTGAGGAAATGATTGAACTTGCTGACAGCAAAAACATTGTACTTATGACTACACAGATACCGATGTATGTTGCATGCGGTATATTGTATTCAAACGGTCTTGTGCCAAAAAAGCGTGCATAGTTGGGGGACATAAAATGGATAATGTTATAAAGCTTCATTTTGACGTTGAAGGCAGTGATTTTATAGAAGCCGGCACAGCGTCAAGTAACGTTAAAAAGGTATTAAATCAGCTTGGGATTTCACCACAGGCGATTCGTCGTGCAGCAATTGCGATGTATGAGGGGGAGATAAATATGGTTATACATGCAAATGGTGGAAGCGCCGATGTGGAAGTGAGTGCCGACAAGATTAAAATTATTCTTTCGGACAAAGGTCCGGGAATAAAGGATATAGACCTTGCAATGAAGGCAGGTTATTCTACTGCGTCACAAGAGGCGCGCGATATGGGATTCGGTGCAGGAATGGGGCTTCCGAATATGAAAAACTATACTGATAGTATGCAGATTGAAAGTGAGGTTGGAGTTGGCACGACTGTCACGATGATAATCAATCTTTAATGTTAGATAAGGATGGTGACTGATAGATGGATAAATCATATTTTCACTCGGTTACACTTGATAAGGATAAATGTATGGGGTGTACGAATTGTATAAGACGTTGCCCCACAGAAGCTATACGTGTGCGCAACGGCAAAGCAAAAATAATCAAGGAGCGTTGTATAGACTGCGGAGAATGTATAAGGGTATGCCCTTACCATGCAAAAAAAGCCGTTACAGATTCTTTTGAAAACATGGATAAATTTAAGTATAAAATAGCGCTGCCGGCACCGAGTTTATACGGGCAGTTTAATCAGCTTGACGATATAAATATTGTTTTGAACGGACTAAAGAAAATAGGCTTTGACGATGTGTATGAGGTTGCGCGTGCGGCGGAAATTGTAACTATTGCAACGAAGGATTTAATGTTTCAAAAGAAGCTTAACTACCCTATAATTTCGTCGGCGTGTCCTGCTGTTGTAAGGCTTATAAGAGTGCGCTTCCCGAATTTAATAAAAAATCTTTTGCCTGTGCTTTCACCGATGGATGTTGCGGCGAAGCTTTCAAAGAAAGAAGCGATGAAAAAGACTGGGCTGTCAGAAAATGAGATAGGAGCATTTTTTATATCGCCATGTGCAGCGAAAATGACGGCGATAAAGGACCCGCTCGGAGAAGAAAAATCATGTGTCGACGGTGCGCTTTCAATATCTGATGTTTATATGAGATTAGTTCCTGCTATGAATAAGCTCGACAAAATTGAAAAACTCGCACACGCCGGTTTTAATGGGGTGGGCTGGGCAAACAGAGGTGGAGAAGCGTATGCGCTTGGTCAGGCAGAATACATAGCAGTTGATGGCATCGACAATGTAATAAGCGTGCTTGAGGCACTTGAAAATGAACAGCTTCCACAAATCAAATTTATTGAAGCTGGTGCATGTGTAGGTGGATGTGTAGGCGGACCGATAACAGTTGAAAATGGCTTTGTTGCAGAAACGAAGATAAAACTCCTAGCAAAAACGCTTACAAGCTATGAGACGGAAAAGGCGTTTCCTGATATTGATCTTGAAGACATATGCTTTAGTAAAAATATTGAATACTTACCTGTTATGAAACTTGATGATGACATAAACGAAGCGATGAAGAAGATGGATAAGCTCGAGAGCGTGTTTAATTCTCTTCCAAAAATTGATTGCGGAAGTTGCGGTGCTCCGACATGCCGTGCGTTGGCAGAAGACGTTGCACGAGGATTTGGCAGGGAGATTGATTGTGTATACAAGCTTCGAGAGAAAGTTTCTCACCTTGCAAAAGAAGTAGCAGATATTAGTGATGATATAAATGATTGAGGATAGTGATAATATGAATGTAAAAGAATTAGTCGATTATCTTGGATTAAAAAAGCTTACGCAAAACATAGATGAAACACGTCCGCTTAGCGGATGCTACATATGCGATTTATTAAGTTATGTAATGAGCCATGCTTCGAAAGGAAACGTATGGATAACGGTGCAAACGAATATAAATGTTGTTGCTGTGGCATCGCTTACAGAGGTCGGTTGTGTTATTGTGCCTGAAAACATTGATGTTGAAGAAGTCACAATAAAAAAAGCTGAGGCAGAAGGGATTATAATGCTATCGTCGTCAATGACGGCGTATGATATAGCAAAAAAACTTTCTCAAGTACTGTAAAGAGGAATAGAATATGAAATGTTATTATGACTTTCACATACATTCATGCTTGTCGCCTTGCGGTGATAACGATATGACGCCGAATAATATTGTAAATATGGCACTTATAAAAGGGCTTGATGCTATTGCAGTTACAGACCATAACTGCTGCGCAAATTTACCTGCTATATTGTCGTGCGCAAAAGGCAGACTTGTAGTTTTATGCGGAATGGAAGTGGAGAGCTGCGAAGAAGTACATATGGTATGTCTGTTCGATTCATATAATGCATGTAAAAACGCTGAAAAGGAAATAATGCTTAACTTAAATAAAATTAAAAATGATACTGAGATTTTTGGCGAACAGATTATAATGAATGACGATGACGAGATGGTAGGCAAGGTCAACAATCTTTTGGTGACTGCGACATCGCTGTCCGTATTTGATATTGCCAGCCTTGTACATAGGAACGGCGGCGTATGTATAGCGGCTCATATTGATAAAAGCGCATACAGCATTATATCAAACCTTGGTTTTATACCGCCGGAGCTTGATATTGATGCAATAGAGATTTCTAAAAATGCTAAATATAGCGAAATTACAGAGAAATGGGAGTATATTAAGCGTTATAATTATTTATCTTCATCGGACGCTCATTATCTTGCAGATATAGCGGAAAAGTGCAATTATATTGATATTGAAGAGCTTACTGCACGCGGTATTATCGAGGCAATAAGGAAAAAATAAAAAAATACGAAAAAAATTAAAAAAATTTGCGAAAAATGTAGATTTTCGCATTTATAAATGTTATAATATCTTTTGGTGTGATACGCACTTGATTGTTAATAATGTAACAATCAAATAATTTTAAATATTAGACCGCTAATGACGGTCAAAATATAATAACTGTAGGAGGACCCAAAATGAGTGAGAAAATCGCAAGTACCTTTAAGGGTACAAAGCAGCAGGAAGAGCAGCTTTTAAAGGTCATTGAAAAGTACAAAGGGCAGCAAGGTGCACTAATGCCTATTTTGCAGGAAGCACAAGACATTTATGGCTATCTTCCGATTGAAGTACAGCAGATTATTGCTGAGAACACAGGAATTACAATGGCAGAGATTTATGGCGTTGTAACATTCTACGCACAGTTTTCGCTTTATCCCAAGGGCGAATACAAGATTGCTGTATGTATGGGAACAGCTTGCTATGTAAAGGGCTCAGGAGATATAATTGAGCGAATCAAAACACGCCTCGGTATTGAGGTTGGACAATGTAGTGCGGACGGTAAATATTCGCTTGATGCAACGAGATGTATCGGTGCGTGCGGACTTGCGCCGGTACTTACGGTAAATGATGATGTGTATGGAAGACTTACCGTAGATGATATTGATGCAATATTAGACAAATATTGATATTATGCAGGAAATATCATTACACGTTTTAGATATTGTCCAGAATTCCATCGTTGCTGGTGCATCGCTTATTGAAATCGTGATTGATGAAAATAAGCGCGATGACATTCTAGATATTACAATTACAGACAACGGATGCGGAATGGATGATGAAAAAATTAAAAAAGTGCTTGACCCGTTTTATACGACGAGAAGCACAAGACGCGTTGGACTTGGAATACCGATGTATCGTGAAGCAGCACTATCAACCGGCGGAGATTTTAAAATCGAAAGCGCAATTGGCGTCGGCACAAAGGTGTTTGCACGTTTCGGATATTCACATATTGACCGACAACCGCTTGGAGATATAGGTGGAGCCGTCGTCGTTTTGATTACCTGCAATCCACAGCTCGATTTTATCTATATGCATAAGTATGAAAATGAAAGCTTTGTGGTTGATACAAGGGAGATTAAAAAGATATTAGACGGTGTTTCGGTTTCTGATATACAAGTTAGCGCGTGGCTCAAGGAATATGTTAATGAAGGAATTTCAAATTTATACGGAGGTGTTTAAATAATGAAATCATTGGAAGAATTGGCGGCTATAAGAGAAAGCGCTTTACAGCAGATTAATATGCGTCATGACAGACAAGACGGAGTTAGAATAGTTGTTGGTATGGCAACTTGCGGTATTGCAGCCGGTGCCCGTCCGGTGCTAAATGCATTTGTTGAGGAAGTTGCAAAGAGAAACCTTTCGGATGTTACTGTTACTCAGACAGGTTGTATTGGTATGTGCAGACTCGAGCCTATCGTTGAGGTATATATGCCGGGTGAAGAGAAAGTCACATATGCAAAGGTTGATGCTGATAAGGCAAGAAAGATTGTTGCAGATCATATCGTAAACGGAAAGGTATGTGCTGAATATACAATCGGTGAAGTTGAGAAATAATTTTTAGAAATATTAAGATTATATACAGAACATGAGGAGGGCTATAAAAAATGGATTTATACAGAAGCCATGTGTTAGTCTGCGGCGGTACAGGTTGTACATCGTCCGGCTCGGAGAAAATTATAGAAGAGCTTAACACACAGATAAAGGAACAAGGCATTGATAAAGAGGTTATGGTTGTAAAGACAGGTTGCTTTGGTCTTTGCGCACTTGGACCGATTGTGGTTGTATATCCCGAAGGTGCATTTTACAGTATGGTAAAGCCTGAGGATATTAAAGAAATAGTTTCGGAGCATCTTGTAAAGGGTAGAATTGTAAAAAGATTACTCTATTCAGAAACTATTCATGAAGAAGATGGAAAAATCAAATCATTAAATGAAGTTGATTTTTATAAAAAGCAAATGCGTATAGCGCTTCGTAACTGCGGCGTAATCAATCCTGAAAAAATTGAGGAGTATATTGCATTTGACGGTTATAAAGCACTTGGTAAGGTTTTGAAGGAAATGACACCGGAGCAGCTTATCGCAGAGATTAAAGCGTCTGGGCTTCGTGGTCGTGGCGGCGCAGGCTTCCCGACAGGATTAAAGTGGGAGTTCGCTTCGAAATCTGTATCAGACCAGAAATATGTATGTTGTAATGCTGACGAAGGTGACCCGGGCGCATTTATGGATAGAAGTATTCTTGAGGGTGACCCGCATTCAGTAATCGAAGCGATGGCAATTGCAGGTTATGCAATCGGCGCATCACAAGGTTATATCTATATCAGAGCGGAATATCCTATCGCAGTTGATAGATTAAGAATAGCTATCAATCAGGCTCGCGAATATGGCCTTTTAGGTAAAAATATATTTGGCAGTGATTTTAGCTTTGACCTTGATATAAGACTTGGTGCAGGCGCATTCGTATGCGGTGAAGAAACTGCACTTATGACTTCAATCGAAGGTAAGCGTGGCGAGCCACGTTGCCGTCCGCCTTTCCCGGCAGTAAAGGGATTGTTCGACAAGCCTACAGTACTAAATAACGTTGAAACCTATGCAAACATTCCTGTTATCATAAATAACGGTGCGCAGTGGTTTACAGAGATTGGTACAGAGAAGAGCCACGGCACAAAGGTGTTTGCTGTTGGTGGAAAAATCAACAACACAGGTCTTGTTGAAGTTCCTATGGGAACAACGCTTCGCGAAATCGTTGAAGAAATCGGTGGCGGTATTCCTAACGGCAAGAAATTTAAGGCAGCACAAACAGGTGGTCCTTCAGGCGGATGTATTCCTGCATCGCTTATTGACACACCAATCGACTATGATTCACTTTTAAGCATCGGTTCGATGATGGGTTCCGGCGGACTTATCGTAATGGACGAAGATACTTGTATGGTAGATATCGCTAAGTTCTTCCTCGAGTTTACTGTTGATGAGTCATGTGGTAAGTGTGCTCCATGTCGTATCGGTACGAAGAGAATGCTTGAAATACTTGAAAAAATTACAAACGGAACAGGTACACTTGAAGATATCGACAGACTTGAAAAGCTTTGCAATAACGTAAAACAGTCTGCTCTTTGCGGACTTGGACAAACAGCTCCAAACCCGATTTTGAGCACACTTCGTTACTTTAGAGACGAGTATATTGCACACGTTGTTGATAAGAAGTGTCCTGCCGGCGTATGTAAGGATCTTTTGAGCTACAGCATTGATGCTGAAAAGTGTAAGGGATGCGGCATATGTGCAAAACAGTGTCCTGTTGATGCAATAAGTGGCGAGAGAAAGATGCCATATACAATTGACACCTCAAAATGCATTAAGTGCGGTGCGTGCGAAGGCAAGTGCCCATTTAAAGCGATTTCAAAATAAGCGTCGGAGAGGAGATTTTAGAAATGGAAATGGTTAATATTAAGATTAACGGCATAGATGTAAGTGCGCCGAAGGGTTACACAGTGCTTGAAGCAGCGCGTCTTGCCAATATAGATATTCCTACACTATGTTATTTAAAGGATGTAAACCAAATCGGTTCGTGCAGAATGTGCGTTGTTGAAATCAAAGGCGCAAGAAGCTTGCAAGCTGCATGTGTATATCCTATTAGCGAAGGCATGGAGATTTTTACAAATTCTCCACTCGTTCGCGAGTCAAGAAAAACAACTCTTGAACTAATACTTTCAGACCATGACAAGAGCTGTTTAACATGCGTACGCAACAGAAACTGTGAGCTTCAGAAGCTTTCAGAAGAGCTTGGTATCGTAGAGCTCCCGTACGAGCCTTTGAATGAAGAAGTTAAAGCAGAAATTGATGATTTATCACCTTCAATTGTTCGTGACAATAACAAATGTATCCTTTGCCGTCGCTGCATAAGTGTATGTAAGAACGTACAGACAGTAGGCGTTATTGATGCAAAAGAAAGAGGCATAAAGACAAATATCGGTTGTGCATTCGACAAATCGCTTGGCGAAGTTGCATGCGTAAACTGTGGACAGTGTATAACAGCGTGTCCGGTTGGCGCATTGAGCGAAAAAGATGATACAAAGAAAGTTTGGGATGCAATCCATGACGATACAAAGTACGTTATCGTACAGACTGCCCCGGCTGTAAGAGCGGCTCTTGGTGAAGAGTTCGGTATTGAGATGGGCAAGGCTGTTACAGGTAAAATGGTTGCAGCGCTTCGCAGATTAGGCTTTACAAAGGTGTTTGATACAGATACAGGTGCCGACCTTACAATCATGGAAGAAGGCACAGAAGTAATCGATAGAATTACAAACGGCGGAAAGTTGCCGGTTATAACATCATGTAGCCCGGGTTGGGTAAAATTCTGTGAGCATAATTATCCTGAATTTATTGACAATCTTTCATCGGCGAAATCACCGCATGAAATGTTTGGTGCACTTTTAAAGACTTATTATGCTGAAAAAGAAGGCATCGACCCGAAGAGCATTGTAAATGTTTCAGTTATGCCGTGTACAGCCAAGAAGTTTGAGGCTGCTCGTGAGGAATTATCAAATGGAGATTTAAAAGATGTTGATATTGTAATCACAACTCGTGAGCTTGCAAAGATGATCAAGCAGGCAGGTATCGACTTTGCAAATCTTCCTGATGAAGAATTTGAAGATCCGTTTGGTGCTGCAACAGGCGCGGGCGTTATCTTTGGCGCAACAGGCGGTGTTATGGAAGCAGCACTTCGTACAGTTGCAGAAATACTATCAGGAAAGTCAGTGCCAGAAGACAGCTATAGCGTAGTTCGTGGTACTGATGGAATAAAGCGTGCAGAGGTTGAAATTGCAGGCAAGAAGATTAAGGCTGCAGTAGCACACGGTCTTGGAAATGCAAGAAAGCTATTGGATGCTATAAAAGCAGGCGAAGAAAGCTATGATTTCGTTGAAATTATGGCATGCCCTGGCGGTTGTGTTACTGGCGGTGGACAGCCTGTTGTATCAGCGAAGACTCAGGCTGAAGTTGACGTAAAGGCAGTTCGTGCGAAGGCTCTTTATGATGAAGACAAGTCACTTCCGATTAGAAAGTCGCATGAAAACCCTGCAATTAAGATGCTTTATGATGAGTATTTTGAAAAACCGGGTTCACATAAGGCTCACAAGCTTTTGCATACTCATTATAAAAAGAGAGATTTGTACTAATATTTAAAAGATTAAAAGCGATTGAATTTTATTCAGTCGCTTTTTTCTTATTAAAACCTTAAATTATTGAGTAATATGCATCGAAAAAACCTTGCGTTTGTAGGCTTTGAGTGGTATAATAGATATAATATGAAAAAATTACTATGAAATATGGAGGGCATATTATGTCAGACATACTTAACAAAACAAAAAATATTGAGGAGTTTAATGAGAGAATAAAGGAATCATATAAACGACTTTCTCCAGATTTGTATGATAAATATAATGTAATGCGCGGGCTTCGTCATAAAGACGGTACGGGTGTTATGGCAGGTCTTACTGCGATAGGTGACGTTAAAGGTTACATTATTGAAGATAATGAAAAGGTTGCATGTGAAGGAAGACTGCGTTACCGCGGTGTCGATGTGCGAGATATTGTTGATGGATGCAGAAAAGAAGGCAGATTTGGCTTTGAAGAAGTTGCATTCTTACTTCTTGCGGGCTTTTTGCCGAATCGCTCACAGTATGATGCGTTTAAAGAGCTTTTAGGCTCGCATCGCGAACTTCCGGAAAGGTTTAACGAGGATATGATAATGAAGGCACCAAGTGCCAATGTTATGAACAAACTTGCGCGTTGTGTGCTTGCGAGTTATTCATATGATAATAATCCTGATGATACATCGTTTTCGAACATTCTTCGCCAATCCATAGAGCTTATAGCACGTTTTCCAACAATGGTTGCATATGGATATCAGACGAAAAGACATTATCATGATGGCGACAGCTTATATATACATAATCCGCGAAAGGATTTGTCAACGGCAGAAAACATATTATATATGATTCGTCGCGACAATCAATATACCGAGCTTGAAGCGCAGATTCTTGACTTGTCGCTTATGCTTCACGCAGAGCATGGCGGTGGTAATAACTCGGCTTTTACAACTCGTGTATTATCGTCATCCGGTACGGATACATACTCTGCGATAGCTGCGGCGGTAGGCTCATTAAAAGGGCCGAAGCACGGCGGAGCAAATCAGCGTGTCATGGGAATGATTGAAGACTTTAAGCAAAGTATTTCAAATATAAATGATGAAAAACAGGTTCGTGACCATATAGTGAAGATTCTTAAGAAGGAAAGTTATGACCGTTCAGGATTGATTTACGGCATGGGCCATGCAATCTATACTCTCTCTGACCCGAGAGAAGTACTTTTAAAGGAAAAAGCACGCGAACTTGCAGAAAAAACAGGCATGATGGAAGAGTTTATGCTCTATGATTTGATACAGAAAAATACACCTGAACTATTTGCACAGGTAAAAGGCGACAGCAAGGTTATGTGTGCAAATGTCGACATGTATTCGGGCTTTGTGTATAAAATGCTTGGAATACCGGAAGAACTTTATACACCGCTTTTTGCCGTGTCGCGTATAGTAGGTTGGTGTGCGCATAGAATAGAAGAGATTACGACTAATAATAAAATTGTTCGTCCGGCATATAAATCTGTTGTCGTATCGAATGATTATGTACCGATGGATGAAAGATAAAATTTTAATGGTGATATTATGCTTTTTGATACACACTCACATTTAGATGATGAAGCATTTGATGAGGACAGAGATGAGCTTATTGAGCGTATTCATAATGAGTATGAAGTTGATTTGATTATGGTCGTAGGCGCTGATATGGGATCGTCTTATCGTGCGATAGAGCTTGCGGAAAAATATGACTTTATATACGCTGCAGTCGGTGTGCATCCGCATGATGCTGTTAATATGAGCGAAAGTGATATTGACAAGCTTTACGAAATGAGCAAACATAAAAAAGTAAAGGCTATTGGCGAGATTGGACTTGATTATCATTATGATAATTCGCCAAGAGATTTGCAAAAATTCTGGTTTGCACGTCAGATGCAGCTTGCAAGAGAGGTTGGACTTCCTGTAATTATTCATGACCGTGATGCACATGCAGATTGCATGGAAATACTAAAAAATGAGCATGTTGATATAACGGGTGGAGTTTTCCATTGTTTTTCAGGCAGTGCACAGATGGCACGCGAAGCTATAGAGATGGGCATGTATATTTCTTTTGCAGGGCCGATTACGTTTAAAAATGCGGTAAAAACTGTCGATGCGGCAAGAGAAGTGCCGATTGAAAAAATATTTATAGAAACAGATTGCCCGTATTTAGCGCCTGTTCCGCATAGAGGCGAGCGCAATCATAGCGGTTATGTTTCTTATACGGCGCAAAAGCTTGCTGAGATAAAGCAAATGTCGTATGAGCAGGTAGCAGCAATTACAAGGCAAAATGCAATTGATTTTTTTAAAATAGAGATATAATTCATTAAATTGGCAATAATAGAAGTGAAAAATGACTGTCGGGAGGACAAGGCTATGGGAGAGATTGTCAGATTACAAAAATATATAGCAATGTGTGGCGAGGCGTCGAGAAGACACGCAGAAGAATTTATAACGAGCGGAAGAGTTAAGGTCGATGGCGAGATAGTGCGCGAGCTTGGAACAAAAGTTGAAATTGGTGCAAACAAGGTATGTCTTGACGGAAAAGAGATTCGTATTGAAAAAAAGAAATATTATATAATGCTAAATAAGCCGTATGGATATATAAGCGCAGTAAAAGATCAATTTGAAAGAGAAACGGTAATTGACTTGATAAAAGGTGAGATTGACGCGAATTTATATCCCGTTGGCCGTCTTGATTATGATACCGAAGGGCTTATTTTGCTTACAAATGACGGTGATTTCACATATAGAATCACACATCCGAGACACAATGTTGGAAAGACATATATTGCTACGTTAAAAGGTGGAATCACAATAAAGCATTTGGCGATGCTTAGGCGTGGAATAAGAGTTGAAGATTACAAGACATCACCTGCCGAGGTTGATTTGCTCGACACCGTTCCCGGTCAAAGCAGAGTGAAAATAACGATACATGAGGGCAAAAACAGACAGGTCAGAAAAATGTTTGAGTCGCTTGGTTATAGTGTTATAGCGCTTGAAAGAATTGCGATAGGAAATGTTGAGCTTGGTAACTTATCAAGAGGCAGATGGCGTCATCTTACGAGTTATGAGGTCTCGTATTTGATGAATAAATAAAAGGGGGGAAGAGCAATGCTCGAATTTAAGGTTGTGCTTGATAAAGATGGTGCACAAAGATATTTAAATGAAAATAACATAGATACAGATATATCGAAAATGATGATTATGAGCGTGTGTGATGGCGAGATAATTGCAGGCGTTGGTGCGGTTAGTATGGAAAATAATAAAGTAGTAATTGAGCAGATAAAATGTGACGATGAGACTTTAGAGTACGCTATGGGGAAATCGCTGCTTAATTCACTTGACCTTGGTGGAATTAAACAGGTTTATATAAACAATCCTTCGATAGAAAAACTTGCTCAGAAGCTTCGTTTTAAGATGGATGAAGACGGAATTTATTCGCTTAATCTTGAAGGATATTTTACAGGTGGATGTTAAAAATTTTATTTGATAAATTTGCCATTTATACTTGAAATTGTATATTTTTTTTATTATAATATATAATTAGGAAATAATGGGGTTTGATGAGGTATAAAGTCCTCATATTTATTTGTTTTTACATAAAGGAGGGTATATGGCAGCAATAGAGAAAATTAACGAATTAAAACAACGTCGAGAGCTTGTAATGCTCGGTGGCGGCGAGGAAAAAATAAAGAAGCAACACGACAGCGGCAAAAAAACAGCACGTGAGCGCATAAATGATTTGCTTGATACAGGTAGCTTTGTTGAGATTGATGCATTCGTTACACACCGTTGTAGCGAATTTGACATGCCAAAGACAAATGCGCCCGGAGAAGGTGTTGTTACAGGTTATGGCACAGTCGATGGAAATTTAGTATATATCTATTCGCAGGACTTTACCGTGATTGGCGGTTCGCTCGGTGAAATGCATGCAAAGAAAATCTGCAAAGTAATGGATATGGCTGCCAAAATGGGTGCTCCGATTATCGGAATAAACGATAGCGGTGGCGCTCGAATTCAGGAAGGACTTGATGCACTTTCAGGATTTGGCGAAATATTTTACAGAAACACACGCGCATCGGGTATGATTCCGCAGATTTCAATAATTATGGGTCCATGTGCGGGCGGCGCGGTTTACTCACCTGCAATTACTGATTTTGTGTTTATGGTTGAAAAAACGAGTCAGATGTTTATCACCGGTCCACAGGTTGTAAGCTCAGTTACAGGCGAAAAGGTAAGTGCAGAAGAGCTTGGCGGTGCACAGGCGCAAGCTGCCAAAAGCGGTGTTGCACATTTTACTGCTGCAAACGATGAAGAGTGTATTGCAAAAGTGAAGAGACTGCTTTCCTTTATTCCGGCTAACAACGAGCTTGGCGTGCCTGAATATGCACCTACAGACGATGCAATGCGTATATCGGAAAAGCTAAATGAGATAATTCCTGATTTGCCGAATAAAGCATACGATGTAAAAGATGTAATCAAAGAGGTTGTAGATAACGGCGACTTTTTTGAAGTGCATGAGCAGTTTGCAAGAAATATTGTAGTAGGATTTGCGAGAATTGATGGCTCTACTATCGGAGTTGTTGCTAATCAGCCACGATTTATGGCGGGCGCACTTGATGTTGATTCATCTGATAAGGCGGCAAGATTTGTCCGCTTTTGCGACAGTTTTAACATACCGGTTGTTACATTTACTGATGTTCCGGGATATTTACCCGGTGTTTCACAGGAACATAACGGAATAATCCGCCACGGAGCAAAACTTTTATATGCATATTCCGAGGCGAGTGTACCGCTTATAAATATAATTATGCGCAAGGCATATGGCGGAGCTTACATAGCGATGAGTTCAAAGCACCTTGGCGCAGATATGGTTTTTGCTTGGCCAACAGCTGAAATCGCTGTAATGGGACCTGATGGAGCAGCAAACATTATTTTTAGAAAAGATATTGCTGCGTCCGATGATCCGATAAGCGAAAGAGCTGCCAAGATAGATGAGTACAAAGCAAAGTTTGCAAATCCTTATGAGGCAGCAAAGAGAGGATATGTAGACGATGTAATTGAGCCGTCGCTCACAAGACAAAAAATAGCGAGTGCTCTTAAAATGTTACAAAGCAAGCGCGAAAGCTTGCCGACAAAAAAACACGGAAACATTCCGTTATAAGAAGTTGAGGTGATATTTATGCAGAATTTTACAACAGGACTGTTAGTTGCTTTACAAGGCATAATTATTGTTTTTGCTGTGCTTGTAATTTTGATGTTTGTATTAAAAATTATGAAGCTGTTTGCTAAAGATGAAAGCAAAAACAAAGTATCAGCACCGAAAGCTACACCTGCACCGGCAGCTGTGACTGCGGCGCAAAATGCTGATAACGATGAAATTATCGCTGTTATTGCGGCAGCGGTTGCTTCAATGAGCGGTAATGATGTAACAAAAAGACTACGCGTTATGTCTATAAAAAGACAGGGTAGTGCGATGCCTATATGGAGTGCACCGAGAAAGTAAAAAACATTTAATTTATCTTAATTTAGGAGGAAATGAAAATGAAAAATTTTGTAATAAAAGTAAATGGTAATGTATATGAAGTTGAGGTTGAAGAAGCAACAGGCGTATCTAACACACCTATAGCTACACCGGCAGCAACTCCTGCTCCAGCACCCGCTCCGGCTCCGGCTGCAGCTCCAGCTCCGGCAGCAGCACCAGCAGGCGCAACAGTAGTAGCAGCACCTATGCCGGGAACAATCCTTGATATCAAAGTTTCAGCAGGCCAGAGTGTAAATGCAGGCGATGTGCTTTGTATACTTGAAGCAATGAAGATGGAAAATGAAATCGTAGCTCCTTCAGCAGGTACGGTAGCAGCAATCAATACAAGCAAGGGTGCGAGCGTAAACACAGGTGACGCTCTCGTTTCCTTGAACTAATAATATAATAAAGAAACGGAGAGATTACTTGTGCAAACTTTTATAGATGGATTCGCAAAATTTGCAGAAAGCACAGGTATTGCATTGCTTATTAGTCCTGACACGTACATTTGGTGGCAGACACTTATTATGATAGCAGTTGCGTGCTTATTGCTTTATCTTGCAATTGTTAAAAAATTTGAGCCATTACTTCTTGTCCCGATTGCATTCGGTATGCTTTTGGCAAACTTGCCGCAAACGGCAGCTATTATGCATCCGCAGTGGTTTTCTGATCCCGCATTCTTTGTAGATGGACATATTGATTATGGCAGAGTATTAAATGAGGGCGGTCTTCTTGACCTTTTGTATTTAGGCGTTAAGCTCGGTATATATCCGCCGCTTATTTTCCTTGGAATTGGTGCGATGACAGACTTTGGTCCGCTTATTGCAAATCCAAAGAGCATACTTTTAGGTGCAGCTGCACAGCTCGGTGTATTTTTCACATTCCTTGGCGCACTTTTTCTTGGAGATATGGGTTGGGCAAATTTCGGATTTAATGAAGCAGCATCAATCGGTATTATAGGTGGCGCTGATGGTCCGACAGCTATTTATGTTACAAAGACACTTGCGCCGACACTTTTGCCGGCTATAGCAATTGCAGCGTATTCATATATGGCGCTTGTGCCGATTATTCAGCCGCCGATTATGAAGGCTCTTACAACAAAGAAGGAACGCGGCGTTGTAATGGAGCAGCTTCGTGTTGTAACACAAAGAGAGAAAATCATTTTCCCGATTATTGTAACAATTGTTGTTGGCTTGATAGTTCCCGATGCAATACCGCTTGTTGGTATGCTTATGCTCGGTAATCTATTTAAGGAAAGCGGAGTTGTTGACAGAATAAGCAAAACTGCTCAAAACGAGCTTATAAATATTATAACGATATTCCTTGGTGTAACTGTAGGTGCAACTGCTACGGCGCAGACATTCCTTAGAATGGAAACACTTATGATAGTTGCACTCGGACTCGTTGCATTTTCAATCAGTACGGCCGGCGGTGTGCTTCTTGGTAAGCTTATGTACATCTTCACGGGCGGCAAAGTTAATCCGCTTATAGGTAGCGCGGGAGTATCAGCAGTACCAATGGCTGCGCGTGTATCGCAGATGGTAGGACAAAAAGAAAATCCGTCGAATTTCTTGCTTATGCATGCTATGGGACCGAACGTTGCCGGCGTTATTGGAAGCGCAGTTGCAGCGGGCGTATTTCTTGCAATGTATGCAAAATAATAGAAGGAGGTAGATAGTATGGCAGCAAATAAACCTGTAAAGATTACAGAAACAGTATTAAGAGATGCACACCAGTCGCTCATCGCTACGCGTATGACGACAGATGACATACTTCCTATTGTTGAAAAACTTGATAAAGTTGGATATAATTCATTAGAGGCATGGGGCGGTGCTACGTTTGATGCGTGCCTACGCTTTTTGAATGAAGATCCATGGGAAAGATTAAGAAAAATAAAAGATAAGGCAAAGAACACACCTTTGCAGATGCTTTTCAGAGGTCAAAACATTCTCGGTTATAAGCATTATGCTGATGATGTTGTTGATTACTTTGTAAAAAAATCAGTAGATAATGGTATTGATATTATCCGTATATTTGATGCTTTAAACGATGTTAGAAATCTTAAGGCGGCGATTAAAGCGGCAAACGATGCAAAGGCACATGTTCAGGCTACGCTTTGCTATACGATAAGCCCTGTACACAACAATGAGTCATTTGCAAAGCTTGCAAAAGAGCTTGAGGAAATGGGCGCTGATTCAATTTGTATTAAAGATATGGCGGGCTTGCTGTTGCCATATACTGCATATGATCTTGTAAAGTCGATTAAAGAAACGGTTAAGATTCCTGTGCAGCTTCACACTCACTATACGAGCGGTGTTGCATCAATGACGTACATGAAAGCAGTTGAAGCCGGCGTAGATGTAATTGACTGTGCGATGTCGCCTTTGGCGCTTGGAACATCACAGCCTGCTACAGAAGCTATGGTAGCTGCACTTCAGAACACTCCGTATGATACAGGTCTTGATTTGGGATTGTTAACTGAAATTGCAGATTACTTCAGACCGCTTCGCGAAAAGTATCTTGACAGTGGACTTATGAGCACAAAGGTAATGGGTGTAGATGTAAATACACTTTTGTATCAGGTTCCGGGCGGTATGCTTTCAAACCTTGTGTCGCAGCTCAAACAGCAGGGTAAAGAAGACAAGCTTATGGAAGTATTGAAAGAAGTTCCGCGCGTTCGTGAAGATTTAGGCTTCCCGCCGCTTGTTACACCATCAAGCCAGATTGTCGGCACACAGGCTGTGCTTAACGTATTGACAGGCGAGCGTTACAAGATGGTTTCGAAAGAAACGAAGGGAATTGTTCGCGGCGAATATGGTCAGACTCCTGTTGCAATTTCTGATGAAATGGTTAAAAAGATTATCGGCGACGAAGAAAGAATCACATGTCGTCCGGCCGATAAAATTGAGCCCGAACTCGATAAGTTAAGAGATGAAATCAAGGAATATATTGAGCAGGATGAAGATGTATTATCATATGCATTGTTCGGACCTGTAGCAGTTAAATTCTTTGAGTGGCGTCGTGCACAGAAGTATAATCTCGACGTTGAATATATCGACATGGATGCAAAGACATATCCTGTTTGATAAAAGATTATAAAACAGAATAACAAGCCCTCCCGGTGCATAATCTTAAGTATAAGGTTATATATGGGAGGGTTTTTATTGTTAAAACGAATTATATCAATGCTTATAATCATTTGTATGTGGATGCCGAGCAATTTTGCTTATGCAGACGATACTTCAGATAGCCTTGTAATGTCAGCACCGTCTGCCATACTTATTGAGCAGAGTAGCGGTAAAGTACTTTACGAGAAAAATCCTGACGAAAGATTGCCTCTTGCAAGTGTGACAAAAATTATGACAATGCTTCTTACAATGGAAGCGCTTGATAGCGGCAAAATAAAGCTTGAGGATATGGTTGTTGCGAGTGAAAGAGCAAAAAGCATGGGTGGTTCGACAATTTTCCTTGACACAGGCGAAGAAATGAGCGTTCACGACCTTTTAAAAGGAATTGCAGTAGCGAGCGGTAACGACGCATGTGTAGCTATGGCAGAGTATATAGCAGGAAGTGAAGAAGGTTTTGTGTCGATGATGAATAAGCGCGCAGCTGAGCTCGGAATGGTAAATACAAATTTTGTTAATACGAACGGTCTTGATGCAGAGGGACATTACTCATCGGCGCGCGATATATCGATTATGTCGCGTGAACTTTTAAAACACCCCAAAATTTTTGATTATACAACAATATGGATGGATTCTTTGCGCGATGGAAAATTTGAGCTTGCCAACACAAATAAACTAATTCGTTTTTATAAAGGAGCGAACGGACTGAAAACCGGCTCGACAGACAAGGCACTTTGTTGTCTTTCTGGAAGTGCGCTTCGTGATAATATGCAGCTTATATGTGTTGTTATGGCTGCGCCGACCTCGGCAGAGCGATTTGCCGATGCAAGAAAGCTTCTCGATTATGGATTTGCAAATTATGCAATAAAAAGAATTGTGACAAAAGGTGAAGGCCTTGGAGAAGTAGAGATATTAAAAGGCACACAAAAACATGTCGGAGCAATTGCAAAAGAAGATTACGATGCGCTTACAAGCAAAGGAAACAACAGCGAGATAAAACGTGAGATAGTATTTGATGAGAATATCTGCGCGCCGATAAAAACAGGAGACAGACTTGGCGAAATTAAGATATATAACGACGAAGGAATTATATCAACCGTCGAAATTGTAGCAGCACATGATGTTAAAAAAATCACCTATTCAACTATGCTTGGCAGAGTATTCATGTCATGGCTCGGCAGTGTAATATAAAAAATATAAAAAAGCGCTATATCAGCGCTTTTTTTGTGTTTAATTAAGATTAAATCTGTTTGACATATAGCTACAAAATATGATATAATATATGACAATAAATAAATGGGAGGCATTATATTGTTTACATCAGAAAACCTTAATATAAATAGCAAAAACCATCTTCAAATTGGAGAGGTAGATACGATAGAGCTCGTAGAGCAGTATAAAACGCCTCTATATGTAATGGATGAAGATTTAATACGCAAAAATTGCAGAACATATAAAGATGCTGTTGAAAAGTATTATGACGGCAACGGCTTGATTTTGTATGCATCAAAAGCATTCTCCTGTACGTATATGTATAAGATTATTATGCAGGAAGGTCTTGGGATTGATGTTGTATCCGGCGGCGAACTTTATACTGCGATTAAAGCGAAGTTTCCGATGGACAAGGTATATTTCCACGGAAATAATAAAACAAGTGAAGAACTCGAACTTGCAATCAAAAACAATGTAGGAAGAATTGTCGTTGATAATGTGTATGAGCTTGGAAGAGTTGATGCGTTATCTTCAAAGTATCACAAAAAAACAAAGATAATGTTTCGCATAAAACCAGGCATCGATGCTCATACACATGATTTTATTCAAACGGGCCAGATTGATTCAAAGTTTGGTGTTTCTCTTGAAACAGGAGAAGCAAAGGAAATAATCGTGCAGGCATCAAAGCTTAAAAATGTCGAAGTAGTAGGCGTGCATTGTCATATAGGTTCACAGATTTTTGAGCTCGCGCCGTTTAAACAGGCTGCAAAGCTTATGATGAACTTTGTTGCAGATATTAAAGAAGAACTTGGCATAAACATAAAAGAGCTTAATCTCGGCGGTGGATTTGGTATAAAGTATGTTGACTCTGATGACCCGATAGCATATGACGAGTATATTAAAGCCGTTTCTGAAGTTGTAAAGGAAGTTTCAAATGAGCGCAAAGTTGAGATGCCGAAAATTATTATGGAGCCCGGTCGCTCAATTGTTGGCTCGGCAGGAATTACTTTATATACAGTTGGCGCTGTAAAACAAATACCAAATGTAAGAACATACGTATCTATAGATGGCGGCATGTGTGATAACCCGCGTTATGCGCTATATCAGGCAGATTATAGTGCTGTGCTTGCAAACAGAGCAGGAGACAAGGTAGTTATGCCTGTTACAATTGCGGGAAAATGCTGCGAATCAGGAGATATTCTGGCGAAGGATATTATGATGCCTGAAATAAAATCGTCTGACATTTTAGCGTTTCTCTCCACGGGCGCATACAACTACTCTATGTCAAGCAACTATAACAGAATTCCGCGTCCGCCTGTTGTAATGGTAAGTGGCGGCAAGCATAAGGTAGTTGTAAAGCGTGAAACTTATGAAGATATCATAAGAAACGATATTTAATATTATTACAGAATATGTTCGGCTTTGTTTTATTGCAAAGCCGAATTATCATAAAAATAGGTGGTGGCAATCGTGAAAATCGGCGATTTTGAAATTGAAAACAACGTATTTCTTGCGCCGATGGCAGGTGTCAGCGATACAGCGTTCAGGCGTATATGCAAAAGGTACGGTGCAGGGCTTGTATACAGCGAAATGATAAGTGCAAAGGCTATGCATTACCACGACAAAAAAACAGCAAAAATGCTTTGTGTATTTGAAGAAGAAAAGCCGTTTGCAGTTCAGATTTTTGGAAGTGAGCCGGATATAATGGCACAAATTGCAAATGATGCGCTAATGACAGGAGCATCACTTATTGATGTCAATATGGGATGCCCTGCGCCGAAAATTGTTAATAACGGCGAAGGTTCGGCGCTTATGCGCGACACAGATAAAATTTATAAAATTGTAAAAGCCCTAAAAGAAGTGTGCAGCGTTCCTGTGACGGTCAAAATCAGAAAAGGTTTTGATGAAAAAAACGTTAATGCTGTTGAGGCTGCTTTGGCAGCGCAGGAAGGCGGCGCGGATGCAGTCACAGTGCATGGAAGAACCCGTGAGCAGTATTATAGCGGCAAGGCGGATTACGAAATAATTTATAAAGTAAAACATGCGCTTAGCATCCCTGTGATTGGAAACGGCGATATTTTCAGCGCCGAAGACGCGGTAAAAATGTTTAACGAAACAGGCTGTGACGCCGTAATGGTTGCACGTGGCGCGCAGGGCAATCCGTTTATATTTAAGCAGATAAATGAGCTTTTAAAAACGGGGGAAGTTACATATGAACCAACTTTGGAAGAAAAAATTGAAACCATGCTTTTACAGCTTGATATGATGATTGAAAATAAGGGCGAACATATTGCGGTTTGTGAAGCTCGCAAGCATGCAGCCTGGTATTTAAAAGGAGAAAAAAATTCATCATTAGTCAGGGGAAAGGTAAATACAGCAAAATCTGCAATAGAATTAAAAAATATATTGCAAAGTTTGCTTTAATGTGATAACATAGAAAAAAGACTTATTTGACGAAGGGAGTTTGTGAAATGAATATTGTAGAAGGTTTGACATTTGATGACGTATTGCTTATCCCGCAAAAATCGGAGGTAATACCGCGCGATATCGTGCTTGAAACAAATCTTACCCAGAAAATTAAGCTTAACATACCGCTTATCAGTGCGGCGATGGATACTGTTACAGAAGCACCGCTTGCTATTGCTATTGCACGTGAAGGCGGCATAGGTATAATTCATAAGAATATGTCGATTGAGCAACAAAAGACAGAGGTTGACAGAGTAAAGCGTTCAGAAAACGGTGTAATTGTTGATCCGTTTTATCTTTCACCTAACAACACGCTAAAGGATGCTGACGAGTTGATGGGTAAATATAAAATCTCGGGCGTACCGATTACTGAAAACGGAAAGCTTATAGGCATTATTACAAATCGTGATCTTCGTTTTGAAACAGATTTTAGTAAGCCGATTTATATGTCGATGACAAAGGATAATCTTATTACAGCGCCACAGGGCACAACACTTGCACAAGCACAGGAAATTTTGCGCAAGCATAAGATTGAGAAACTTCCTATTGTTGATAAAGATGGCAATTTAAAAGGCCTTATTACTATAAAGGATATTGAAAAAGCAGTTCGTTATCCGCTATCGGCACGTGATGCAAGCGGCAGATTACTTGCCGGCGCTGCTATCGGTGTTACACCTGATGTACTCGACAGAGTTGAGGCTTTAGTTAGTGCAAACGTTGACGTTGTTACGCTTGATTCCGCGCATGGTCATTCAAAGAATATTATTGATACTCTTAAAAAGGTTAAAGAGGCATTCCCGCATTTACAGGTTATTGCCGGAAACGTTGCTACTGCAGAAGCAACAGAAGATCTTATAAAAGCAGGCGCTGACGCGGTTAAGGTTGGTATCGGACCGGGCTCAATCTGTACAACAAGAATTGTTGCAGGTATTGGTGTGCCACAGGTTACAGCTATTTACGAAGCTGCGCAGGTAGCTAAAAAATATAATATACCGATTATCGCTGATGGCGGTATCAAATATTCGGGCGATCTTACAAAAGCTATTGCGGCCGGTGCAGATGTAATTATGATTGGTAGCTTGTTCGCAGGCTGCGAAGAAAGTCCGGGAGAGTTTGAACTTTATCAGGGCCGCAGATTTAAGGTATATCGTGGCATGGGTTCAATTGGCGCGATGAATATGAGTCATGGAAGCAAGGACAGATACTTCCAGCAAGATGCAAAGAAGCTTGTTCCGGAAGGCGTTGAGGGACGTGTTGAATATACAGGCGCACTTTCAGATACAGTATTCCAGCTTTTAGGTGGTCTTCGTTCCGGTATGGGATATTGCGGAACAAAAACAATTCCTGACCTTAAAGAAAACGGCAAATTTATAAGAATTACAGGGGCAGGACTTAAAGAAAGCCATCCGCATGATATTCAGATTACAAAAGAAGCTCCGAACTATACAGCAAAATAATTTGGATTTTACAAAGATGCTATATCATTTCGATATAGCATCTTTTTTGTCTGAATTAAAGATGGTTGTTTATAAATATATACTTGCATTGTAAACGTCGTTATGATATAATTAGAAACGATGGATTTTTATCTATTTAGTTAAAATTTAATGTTTTAACATAAACAATGAGGAGGCATAAAAAGTGAGTAAGAGAATTAACAAAGGTACTTTTTGGATTGTTTTTGTGCTTATTGCTATTATTACATATCTGGCAATATTCGGCATAAAAATTGGTTCATTTGAGATACCTGCAGCAAAGGATATGCGTTTTGGTATTGATATCCGCGGCGGAGTTGAAGCGACGTATTTTCCGAAGGATTATAATGGCGTGCCTACAGCAAGTGAGCTTGATTCGGCAAAAGCTGTTATTGAGGAAAGATGCGATGCTAAAAATATTTTAGACCGTGAAATTACAGTGAACAGGGAAGATGGTTCAATCCTTGTAAGATTCCCGTGGAAAGCAGATGAAACGGAGTTCAATCCTGAAAAAGCTATAGCTGAGCTTGGAGAAACTGCTCATCTTACATTCAGAGATATGGAAGGAAATATCTTGCTTGATGGTAAGAATGTAATCAGTGCAAGAGGTGAAATTTCACAACAGGGTATAGGACATGTTGTAGCGCTTGAGTTTGACAAAGAAGGCGAAGCTTTGTTTGCGCAGGCTACAGAGATGCTTATCGGCTCATATATGCCTATCTATATGGACGAAATGCTTCTTTCAGCTCCTATGGTAGATGAAAAGATTACAGGCGGAAAGGCAGTAATCACAGGTATGCCTGACGCTGCTTCAGCAGCTGAGCTTGCATCAAAAATCAATTCGGGCTCATTACCGTTTTCTCTTGAGTCGAAGAATTACAACGCTATAAGCCCGACTATGGGCAATGGCGCGCTCAACGTTATGGTATATGCAGGCATTATTGCATTTATACTAATCTGTCTGTTTATGATGATTTATTACAGATTGCCCGGTTTTGTTGCAGTATGTGCGCTTACGCTTCAGGTTGCAGGACAGCTGCTTGCACTTTCTGTGCCACACATTACATTAACGCTTCCCGGTATTGCGGCGCTGATTTTGTCGGTGGGTATGGGCGTTGACGCAAATATTATTACAGCAGAACGTATTAAGGAAGAGATTGCAGAAGGCAAGACAGTAAGAGCAGCTATTGATGCAGGTTTCCATAAAGCGTTCTCATCAGTATTTGATGGTAATATCACAGTTATAATTGTAGCAATCATTTTAATGATTTTTGGTTCCGGAACGATGCTTTCATTTGGTTATTCGCTACTCACAGGTGTTATCTTAAATTTTGTGTGCGGCGTTCTTACATCAAAGCTTATGACAAAGTCATTAGGACAGTATAATTGCTTAAGAAAGACAAAGTTCTTTGGAAATGGTAAAAAGCGTGAAAAAGTATTTAGCTTCTTTAAGAACAAGGCAAAATATTATATTATTTCCGGCGCAGTTATTTTAGTAGGTGTTATCTGCATATTTGTAAACGGCGTTCAATTTGATATTCAGTTTAAAGGCGGCGCGATTATAACATATTCATATGTAGATCAAATCGATGTAAATCAGGCAGCAACAATTACTGAAAATGCACTTGGAAGAAAATGTGATGTGCAGACGAAAGAAGACCTTACATCAGAAAAGACAAAACTCGTATTAAATCTTGCTGGAAAAGAAGGTCTTGCGTCACAGGACCAGCAAGCGCTTACACAAGCGCTTGAACAGGCTTTCCCGAATAACCAGATTGCACTTTCGGATGTATCTGTTGTAGAACCATTTATCGGTAAGGATTTTGCACGTGACAGTATAAAGGCGATAATTATTTCAGTCCTACTTATTATATTATACGTATGGTTCAGTTTCAGAAAGGTATCTGGTCTGTCAGCCGGCGTAACAGGTATTATAGCACTTGTTCACGACGTTATCATTGTATTTTTAACGTTTGTAATATTTAAAATACCGGTAAATGATTCGTTTATTGCGGCAGCACTTACAATACTTGGTTTCTCGATTAACGATACAATCGTTATATATGACCGCATAAGAGAGAATAAAATTTTCTATGGCAATAAAATGTCAGTTGAAGATATCGTTGACAAGAGTATAACACAGTCTGTATCACGTTCTGTTAATACAAACTTGTGTACACTCTTAAGTATCATTGTTGTATTTGTATTTGCATATATTCAGGATATCCCTGCAATTACAAGCTTTGCATTACCGATGATATTTGGTATAATAAGCGGATGCTATTCGACAATTTGCATAGCTGGTCCAATCTGGGCAAGTTGGCAAAAGCATAAGATCAATAAGCAGCGCGCAAAAGTTGGTCGTTAAAGTAAAAATAAAAAGCCCGGAAAATTCTTCCGGGCTTTTAGTATGTAAAATTTATTAGTTATTCTTGTTTTTTAATATCTCAACAATTTCTTCAAGTAAAACCGTTTCATCGCTCTTTTTAGGAGGCGCAGCTTCTTCTTCTACTTTTTTGTGCTTGAATCTGCTGATAAATTTTATAAACACAAAAATCGTAAAGGAAATGATAAGGAAGTTGATTATGCTTTGAATAAGGTTACCGTATGTAATAACCGAGTTGCCAACTGTCCATGAGAGAACAGAAAAGTCAATTCCGCCTAAGATTATACCAAAAAGCGGCATGATAAGGTCTTTAACGATTGAATTAACGATTGCGCTAAACGCTGTGCCGATGATAACACCGACAGCCATGTCGACTACATTTCCCTTAAGGGCAAATGCGCGAAATTCTTGTAAAAATTTTTTCATTTTATATCCTCCTTAAATAAATTGTTTAATAAAACAATCTTTTGACATATTATAACATTATAAATCAAAAAAAGCAAATTTTTTCATTAAAAAAGTATTGAAAATAAAGCGCAGATGATATATACTAACAAAGTGATTAAATTGGAATAGAGGTGTAATGTATGATTTACGAAAAATTAAACATTTGGGAAAATTGCGATTGCAATATTCGAACAGATGCAACATTAAGAGTATATATTCCTGACAATTTTCCGGAAATAGATATGAAAAGAAAAAATAAAGCCGTTGTGATATGTCCCGGCGGAGCGTATAGTATGGTTAGCGACAGAGAAGGTGAGCCAGTTGCGCTTGAGTTTCTTTCAAAAGGAATTGCGGCGTTTGTGCTTAACTATTCAGTTGTGCCTGCGAAGTATCCGACGGCGCTTCTTGAAGCATCGCGCGCTATATGGCTTATACGTGAAAATGCAGATAAGTGGCATATCGATAAAGACAACATCGCAATAGGCGGTTTTTCTGCAGGCGGACATCTTGCAGCAAGCGTGGGTACAATGTGGAATGAAGAGTTTATCGCAAAAGAACTTGGTATGCCGGAGGGTATGAATAAGCCAAATAAGCTTATACTTTGCTATCCTGTACTTATATCTGATGAAGGAAGATGCCACAAAGGAAGCTTTGTAAATCTGTTGGGCGATGGTCTTTCGCAGGAAGAGTACGACAAACTCTCGCTCGATAAGCGTGTTGGAGCACATACTCCGCCGACGTTTATATGGCATACATATAATGATAACGGCGTGCCAGTTGATTCGTCGCTTGAGTTTTCACTTGCTCTTCGAAAAAACGATATACCGTTTGAAATGCATATTTATCCGTCCGGGCCTCATGGAATATCGCTTGGTGACAGACGCGTGTATGCCGACAAGTCCTTAGAAAATGCAGACAAAAAGGTTTTAGCCGACATAAAATACGTTTCTAACTGGATTGGCCATTGTACAAAATGGATGGCAGAGGCTTGAAAAAATATATGGGAGAAATAACAAATGGAAATATTTTTTCTTACATTAAAACAGATGCTAATGATGGTTTCGCTTATGATGGCGGGTTATATTTTGAGAAAGAAAAATATAGTTCCCGATAATGCCGGCACTATATTATCAAAGCTTGAAACGTACATATTTGTACCCGCACTTTCTCTTATAAATCAGATAAATAATTGTACTATAGAAACTTTTGCAAACAATTCGAGTCTTATGTTGTATGGAATTGTATTGATTATTATTACAATTGGCGTTTCTACTGTTGTGTCACGTCTTTTTGTAAGAAATGCCAGCCAAAGCAGCGAGCAATTATATCAAAGAAATTTATATAAATACGCACTGACATTTAGTAACTATGGTTTTATGGGCAATTTTATTATACTTGGCATCTGGGGCGACATGATGTTTTATAAATACTCAATGTTAACATTTTTTGTCGCACTGGCTTGCAGCAGCTGGGGATTATATATTTTAATTCCTAAAGATAAAAATGCAAGTATATTTGCCAATCTGAAAAAAGGACTTGTTACGCCACCGATTATTGCGCTTGTTTTAGGTATGATTATAGGACTTTTAAATCTTAAGTCGTATATTCCTGATTTTGCGATAAACGCATTAGACAGTGCATCGAAGTGTATGGGTCCTGTGGGAATGATTCTTGCAGGAATAGTAATTGGCGGATATGATGTAAAAAAAATGTTTTCAAACGTAAAAGTTTACCTTGTAACATTTTTGAGACTTATAGTTATCCCTGCAATTTTTGTTATTGCTTTAAAGCTTATAGGAACGAGCAATGAAATCGCTACATTAGTGCTTATTGCGTTTGGAACGCCAATTGGAATGAATACAATTGTATACCCGGCTGCATATGGTGGAGATACAAAAACAGGTGCGTCAATGACGCTTGTTTCACATATTTTATCAGTAATCACAATTCCGATAATGTATTATATTTTAATAGTTCTTTTATAAAATTTTTGAGCAGAAAAGTGATGAGGTGGTATTTTTGAAACAAAAAATTATAGATATATTAACTGTTATACTCGGTCTTGCGCTCGTTGCTATTGCAGTGAGCCTGTTTATAGCGCCAAACAAAATAGTACAGGGCGGCGTAACAGGTATGGCAACAATTGTTCTGCATATGACAAGTGTACCGATTTCTGTTACGAACCTGGTAATTAATGTTATACTGATTATTTTTGGTATAAAAATTTTAGGAAAATCGTTTATATTTAAGACACTTGCAAGCGTTGCAATACTGTCTGCATTTATTGAGTTATTTTCTGTTTTTCCGCCTGTTACAAAGGACAAACTTCTTGCAGCAATATTTGGCGGAATATTATATGGATGTGGAATAGGTTTGACTCTTGTTAAGGGTGCATCATCGGGTGGCACAGATATTCTGGGAAGAATAACGCAGTACTTTATGCCGCACGTGCCGATTGGTAAAATATTATTTATAATCGATTCGTTAGTAATTGTCGGAGGTTATATAGCATTTAGAGATTTGAATTTGGTAATGTATGGAGTTATGACAATATTTATCTCTACATTTTCTATAGATTATCTTATGAAAAAATTAAACATTTCTAAAATTGCCTTTGTAATTACACAAAAAGGCGAGGAAATAACAAAGAGACTTATTACAACATCAGGAAGAGGCGTAACAAAAATTAATGTTGTAGGTGCATATACAAACGAAAAAAGAATGATGCTTATGTGTGCATTAAAGGATTATGAAATGCCGGAATTTCAAAAGAAAATTGAAGATGTTGACAGTGAAGCGTTTACAATATTTTCTGAATCAGAGCAAATTGTCGGTAACGGATTTCATGTATATAAATAAATACAATAAACAAAAGCGCAAAATACAAAGATGTATTTTGCGCTTTTGAATTAACAAATATTATTTGCTGCTGACACTTTTTTCGGCAATTTCTATTGCTTTTGTGACCATATTACCGCAATTTCTTGAACTTACAGATCCCCAGCCTTCTTTTGATACAGTATCGTATACACCAAGCTCTTTTGCAATTTCTGTTTTGAGTTTTTCTGACATTTTTGACCTGCTCATTTTAAATTATCCTCCGAATATTTAGCAAATTAGCATCGTTATATCTGATGCAACTATAGTATATGCAAAATCAAAAATGATATATTGATAAAAATATTCAAAAATTTGAATTATTTTTCAAACATTAAAAGCGGATCAACAGCTTTGTCGTCATCGTACAATTCAAAATGTAGATGACCTACCTGTGCTGTTTCACTGATAGCGCTATCACCAACGGCGCTTATAACTTCGCCACGTTTAATTTCATTACCTTTTTGCACAAGAGTTGAACTTGAAAGGTTTGAATAAATGCTTTTAAGTCCGTTTAAATGGTCAATTACTATTGTAATTCCCATAAGCTCATCTGTATATATATCTTCGATTATGCCATCATCGACAGCGACAACCTGCGATCCAATTGTTGATTTAATATCAACGCCTATATGGGCTCGCCAGTCATCGAGGGTTTTTGAATAAATAAGGTTTTCCTCGCTGTGCGGAGTAATTATTTCGCCTGATACAGGGTAGAGAAGAGGAGTTTTTTCACGTTTTTGATAGGCTGTGTTTGCATCACTATTAGCTGCTTGTGCCTTTGGAGTGCTTTCAGGTTTATTTTGCGATATAAAGAATGTAGAATCTGATTGTTTTGAATCACTAATCGGAGTATTCTTTTTTTCTACATTTTTGTTTTCTGTGACAAAGCTTTTCGTCAGATCAGGCAGCGGTGTCGGGGAAACGGTTGGGGAAGGTGTCTTAATTTGAGGACTCGGAGAGTTTTTTTCGATAGAATTTACGGCAAAATAAGTTACGCTAACAGCCATAATGCAGCAAAGCAGCACTATGTAGAAGCGCATTTCTTTCATTTTATTTTTAAAATTTTCCCATTTTGATGCATTAAAGCTTCGATTTTTATTTCTCATTTTATACATCCTTTCTTTTTAGTAGCTATGTTGATATTTTTGCCAGAAAAGTCGAGTATATACACTTAATTTGAAATTGATTATAATAAAAATATGAGGTAATCATATATAATAAACGATTGACTTTAATATATAACTGTGATAAAATAGTTAAATATGATACACGATATATTTATTATGTGAAAGCCTTATCATAAGGGAGTTGATTAAGAGTGAATAAAACTGTTATACCACAGGGATATAAAGCTGTGCTGGACACATATGATATGCAAAGAGCTATATCACATATAAAATCCACTTTTCAAAAAGAATTTTCGGATGCGCTAAACCTTAAAAGAGTTACAGCACCTATTTTTGTTGCGGAGAATTCCGGACTAAACGATGATTTAAACGGTGTTGAACGTCCTGTTTCATTTGATGTGCCTGCAGTCGGCGCAAATGCACAGATTGTTCACTCGCTCGCAAAGTGGAAAAGGCTTGCACTTAAGCAGTATGACTTTGCTGTTGGAAACGGATTATATACCGACATGAACGCTATACGCAGAGATGAATCTCTTGACAATCTTCATTCGATATATGTTGATCAATGGGATTGGGAAAAGATAATAACAAAAGAAAAAAGAAATATTGAATATTTAAAAAATGTTGTAAGTGCGATTGTTGATGCTATTTGTGCGACAAATGATCATATACATACACTGTTTCCGCAACTTACAACGAAGTTGTGCAGAGACGTAGCGTTTGTAACGACACAAGAGCTTGAGGATATGTATCCGGATATGGAGTCGTCACAAAGAGAAAATGAATTTACAAAGAAGCATAAGACGGCGTTTATTATGCAAATAGGCGGAAAGCTTAAATCCGGCAAACGCCACGATGGCAGAGCGCCCGATTACGATGATTGGACGCTTAACGGCGACATATTTTTCTGGCATGAAACGCTTAATCGTGCTGTAGAGATTTCCTCAATGGGAATTCGTGTAGACAAAGAAGCATTGGACAGACAGCTATCAATTTCGGGCTGTGATAACAGACGCGAACTGCCATTTCATAAAATGCTTTTAAATGATGAGTTACCATTGACGATAGGTGGCGGAATAGGTCAGTCGAGACTTTGTATGTTAATGCTTGGATGCGCTCATATTGGTGAAGTACAGGCGAGTATGTGGGACGAATATACACTTACTGTTTGCAAAGAAGCAGGAGTTAATATTTTATAAAATACCTCAATAGTATAGGAGGAAAATTTGTGAAAACAACGGTTAGAGAAATTTACAAAGACAGCAATAGCTTTGCTGATAAAACAATTAAGATTTCGGGCTGGATAAGAACGATTCGTGCATCAAATGCTTTTGGATTTATTGAGATAAATGATGGAACGTTTTTTAAAAATATCCAGATTGTTTTTGAAAGCGATATACTAAATAATTATAAGGAAATTGCATCTCAAAATGTCGGTGCGGCGTTAAATATTACAGGTAAGCTCGTTTTGACACCTGATGCAAAGCAAAGTTTTGAGATTAAAGCGACGGAGATTGAAATTGAAGGCGCATCGACACCAGAATATCCTTTGCAGAAGAAAAGACATTCTTTTGAGTTTTTAAGAACGATAGCGCATCTTCGTCCGAGAACAAATACTTATTCAGCGGTATTCAGAATAAGAAGCCTCGCAGCGTATGCAATACATAAGTTCTTTAATGAAAGGGACTTTGTATATACACACACACCGATAATTACAGCTAGTGACTGTGAAGGCGCAGGTGAGATGTTTAAAGTTACAACACTGGATTTAGATAACATTCCTGTTGCGGATGGCAGTGTTGATTTTGAGCATGACTTTTTCTCGAAGAGTGCAAATCTTACCGTTAGCGGACAGCTAAACGCCGAAACATACGCTATGGCATTTAGAAATGTATATACGTTCGGACCAACGTTTCGCGCGGAAAATTCAAATACGACACGCCATGCTGCAGAGTTTTGGATGATAGAGCCTGAAATAGCGTTTGCTGACCTTAATGATGATATGCAGTTGGCAGAGGACATGCTCAAGTTTGTTATAAACTACGTATTACAGAATGCTCCTGAAGAAATGGAGTTTCTAAATAAATTTGTAGATAACGGTTTGATAGAGCGTCTTAATTTTGTAGCAAACTCCGATTTTGGCAGAGTAACATATACGGAAGCTATTGATATATTAAAGAAAAACAATGATAACTTCGAATATCCGGTTGAATGGGGAAGCGATTTACAAACGGAGCATGAGCGCTATTTGACAGAAGTTGTATTTAAAAAGCCGGTATTTGTTACAGATTACCCGAAGGAAATCAAGGCATTTTATATGAGATTAAATGATGACAATAAGACTGTTGCAGCAATGGATTGTCTTGTTCCCGGAATTGGCGAAATTATTGGTGGAAGCCAGAGAGAAGAAAGGTACGATGTGCTTACAGCTCGTATGAGTGAGCTTGGCCTTGATGAAAAAGATTACTGGTGGTATCTTGATTTAAGAAAATATGGTGGCACAAAACATGCAGGATTCGGACTTGGCTTTGAAAGGGCGATTATGTATCTGACAGGCATGTCAAATATCCGCGATGTGTTACCGTTCCCAAGAACAGTAGGAAATGCAGATTTTTAATAAAAAGAAGCAGAGCTAAATGCTCTGCTTCTTTTTATTATATTATTTATTGTCTGTATCTAATAATTCAGCTTTTAGCTTTGAATATACGATTTTTTGACTTTTATAAAGTCCGCAATATCCCGACATCAAATAAGTAACAGCGCATGTAAGTGCAAAAAACTCTATCGACACACCGCCAAATATTTCTATGCCAAGCAGTAGTGAGGAAACAGGACAGTTTACTAATCCACAGAATAAAGCGATAAGGCCGATTGCAGCTGAAAATCCGGGCGGTAACCCTAAAGCAGCGCCTGCGACACAACCAAACGTCGAACCTATAAAAAATGCCGGCACAATTTCTCCGCCTTTAAAACCTGCTGAAATTGTTATTACAGTGAATATAATTTTTAAGATGAAGGCTTCGGCATTTGCGTTTCCTGAAATCGCGTTTGAGATTATGTTCATACCCGCTCCATTATAATCGCTGTTTCCGACTATAATTGTTAATATAATTATAATTAAACCACCTATAAAAGCGCGTATGTATGTATTTTTAAGATGTTTTTTAAATAAGCTTTCACACTTCTTCATTGTGGTGCAAAATAAAATACACACAAGTGCACACATTATCGAAAGAATGATAACCTTAAGCGAGTTTAACACACTTAAATCAGGCAGATAGGGGATTGTAAAAGAAACAGGAGCTATTGATAAAGCGTCGGCAACTGCCTTTGCACAAAGCGAAGCAATTATACACGGAAGAAGTGCGGCGTAATACATAATGCCTACGCTTGTAACTTCAAGAGCAAAAAATGCGGCTGCAAGCGGTGTTCCAAACATAGCTGTAAAAACTGCGCTCATGCCTGCCATAATAATTATATGCATATCATTTTTGTTAAGTTTTAAGAGTCTACCAATGTTATATCCTATGCTCCCTCCGAGCTGAAGAGCTGCGCCTTCACGTCCTGCAGAACCACCAAGAAAATGTGTTATAACAGTGGAGATAAAAATTGCCGGCATCATATACCAGGGCACATCGCTATCTGTCTTTATTGCATCGATAACACAATTTGTATCGATTTTTTTACGTGTGTGCGAATATATTAGAGCGATAACAAGACCGCCAAGCGGTAAAAGAAAAATCACCCATTTATTATTAAGTCGGATATTTGTGACAATGTCTATACATTCGTGGAAGATGCTTCCCAAAAAACCGCCTACTATACCGATAAGCAGAGAAATTATTATCCACTTAAGAAAAACTTTAATATAATTTAGCGGGTTATTAACGCCATTTTTAAATATGTTCAAAACAAGGCCTCTTTTCGTAAAACGATTTAATAGACTATCTTTTTCTCCATGTATCAGGGGAAAATAATATTAGCATAGGCAAAATCTCAAGTCGACCAAAGAGCATATTAATACTTAACACAAGTTTCGATAGTGGAGAGAAAAGTCCGAAATTCTGAACGGGTCCAACAGCATCAAGGCCGGGACCAATATTGCTCAGTGCCGATATTACGGCTGTTGTGTTAGTCGTAAAGCTTTGTCCATCAAGGGATAATATTATAGTTGAAATACAAAGTAGACCGGCATAGCATATAATATATAGGAAAATCTTTTTGATAGTTTCGTCAGATACTTTGTTTCCGTCTAATTTTAATGTATTTACACTTCTCGGATGAATTAAATGTTTTATCTCTTTTGCTACAAATTTAAGCATAATTACAATACGCGAAACTTTTATTCCGCCGCCTGTACTTCCAGCAGATGCACCGATAAGCATCAACAAAACGAGTATTGTTTTTGAAAATTGCGGCCATAAGTTAAAGTCGCAAGTAGAAAAACCTGTTGTTGAAATTATTGATGCAACCTGAAATGCTGAATGATGAAAAGCGTCGTAAGGACTCTTGCTCATTGGTAAAATATTTATTGTAATTAAAATAATTGCTGTGATAATTATTCCGAAATACCAATATATTTCTTCGTTTTTTAATATCTGTCTTGTTTTTCTGAATATTAACATATTGTATATGCTGAAATTCACGCCGAACAAAATCATAAATACTGTAATAACACCTTGTAAATAATAGCTGTCATAATATGCAATACCAATGTTTTTTATTGCAAATCCACCTGTGCCCGCAGTAGCTAAAGCATTAACGATTGAGTCAAAAACCGGCATACCACCAATACATAAAAGCACCATTTGCAAAATGGTAAGACCTGTGTATATCAAGTACAAAATCCTTGCGGTTAAGTGAATTTTCGGTGTCATTTTTTCTACGCTTGGACCCGGACTTTCTGCGCGCATAAGATTCATTGTATATCCCGATGCGATGTGAGATATAGCAAGCATAAATACAAGAATGCCCATTCCGCCTGCCCAATGTGTAAAACTTCTCCAAAAAAGCATACAGTTACTTAATGCCTCGATATCTGAAAGAATCGATGCGCCGGTTGTTGTAAATCCTGATACAGTTTCGAAAAAACAATCAATGAATGACGGGATTTCTCTGCTGAAATAGAAGGGGAGCGCACCCATAAGGCTTAATATTATCCATGAAGTCGAAACTATTGCAAGACCTTCTCGCGCAAAAAGTTCTTTTCTTTTTGTTTTTATGGCCGAAAGAAGTAAGCCGGCAATTAAAAGAATTGCAATCGCAGGCAGAAATGATATTGCAGAAGCTTCTTTATAGATGATTCCGACTATAAGCGGAAGGATCATAAAAGCAGCTTCGATAAGCATGAGTCTGCCATTTAACTTTAGTAAAAGTCTATAATTCATAATTTTAGCCCCTATAATATATCATCATACACGTCGTGAGTGCCTATAATATTTTCGATGCTGTAAATTCCCTTATTAGTTGTTACAACGATTATTGTATCGCCGAGTTCAATCGTGTCATCACCTTTTGGAATAAACATGTTGCCTTTTCGGCTGATGCAAGCTATAAGCACTCCTTTGCATAAGTTTAGGTCTTTGATTGGAGTCGAAAGGATTTTAGAGTATTCGCGAATTTTGAATTCAAGCACTTCAACCTTATTATCGACTATGTGATGAAGCGTTTCAACGTTACTTCCAAGAGAATTTTGCATCACGCGCACATATTTAATTATATGGTCAGCAGTAATGTATTTTGGATATACGACGCTTCCGAGATTCATATTTTTAATTGTGTCGTCATAATCAAAGTGTTTGATTTTAGTAATCACTTTTTTATCAGGCGAGCATTGGAGTGCATACACCGATATTAAAACGTTTTGTTCGTCAAGACCTGTAAGTGTCGCAACTGCATCTGTTTCATCAATTCCTTCTTCGTGAAGAAGCTTATTATCAGTTCCGTCGCCATGTATTATCATAGCGCCCGGTAATAGTTCGCTAAGTTCTTCGCAACGTGCCATGTCTTTTTCGATAATTTTAACTTTTATACCGACTTGCAATAGCATTTTTGCAAGGTAATATGTGAGTCTGCCACCGCCGATTAGCATCATGTTTTTAATTTTGTGAGTTGATGCACCGATTTTTTTGAAAAAGTTGTGTGCGGTTTCTGGTGATGCAAGAAATGATATAATATCATTTTCCATAAGCTCAGTTGAACCTGTTGGAATAAAAACCTCATCTCCGCGCTCAACTGCGCAAATAAATATATCTGTTTTGATTGTGGATTTCAAATCGTGAATTTTTAATCCACACAAAGCCGAAGACGGCATTATTCTGTGCTTTAAAACCTCAACTTTGCTCTTTGCAAATGTTTCTACTTTAAGTGCTGAATGAAATCTTAATGTTCTTGAAATTTCACTCGCTGCCGCATATTCAGGATTGATGGTCATGCTAAGACCCAAATCATCCTTAATTAAGGGGAGACCTTCTGCATATATTGGATTGCGCACACGTGCAATTGTGTTTTTTGCTCCCATTTTTTTCCCAATAAGGCATGATAAAAGATTAACTTCATCAGACTGTGTAATTGCAATAAGAAGATCGCACTTTTGTGCGCCTGCTTCTGCAAGAACTGCAGCATTAACGCCGTCGCCTCTGATACACATTACATCAAGCACAGAGCCAACTTCGTCAAGTCTTTCGGCACTTGTATCGATAACAACAATATCATGATTTTCAACTGCAAGCTGCTCGGCAATAGCGCCGCCAACTTTACCGCATCCGACAATAATAATATTCATTTTATACCTCGCAATTTCTTAATAAATCATAGTTTATCAGATATGTGCTATTCTATCATATCTTTATACTTATTTCAACCTTTTTAATATTATTTTGTGGCCACAAAAACTATTTACAAACATATATTCGATATGATATAATAAATTTGTCTGTATAAAACGTTTTATATTCCGGTTATATGATATAAAAATACCAAAGAAATGGAGGTATATAAAATGTATTTATGTATAGATTTAAAGTCTTTTTATGCCTCTGTGGAATGCATTGAGCGCGGCATGGATGCTATGACGACAAATCTTGTTGTGGCAGATAATTCGCGGACAGAAAAAACGATTTGTCTTGCAGTTTCGCCGTCGCTTAAATCTTTTGGCATACCGGGCAGACCACGACTGTTTGAGGTTATACAAAAAATTAAAGAGGTAAATAATGAAAGAAGATATAATGCGCCATCTGGAAAGCTTGTCGGCGAGTCGTTTGATTATAATGAAATAAGAAAAAATCCGTCTGTCGCTGTGTCATATATAATTGCGCCGCCAAGAATGGCATATTATATGAAATACAGCACAATGATATATGAAATATATCTTAAATATATTGCCCCCGAGGATATACATGTTTATTCAATAGACGAAGTATTTATCGATATAACAAATTATTTAAGAACATATAATAAAACTCCGCATGAGCTTGCTATGACAATTATACGAGATGTTTTATCGCAAACGGGAATAACGGCTACTGCCGGTATTGGTACGAATATGTATCTTGCAAAGGTGGCGATGGACATTGTTGCAAAGCATGCGAAAGCTGATAAAGACGGTGTTCGTATAGCAGAGCTTGATGAAATATCATACCGAAAGCAGCTTTGGGAACATACTCCCTTGACTGATTTTTGGAGAGTTGGAAAAGGATATGCTAAAAAGTTAGAAAATGCCGGATACTATACAATGGGTGATATTGCAAAAGAATCATTAAGCGCATATGGACAGGACAGGCTGTATAAGATGTTTGGCGTAAATGCTGAATTCTTAATTGATCATGCATGGGGATGGGAGCCGACAACGATTGATGATATAAGGGCATATAAGCCCGAGTCAAAAAGTATTTGTGAAGGTCAAGTGCTTCACTGTCCGTATTCGTATGACAAAGCAAAGCTGATAGTAAAAGAAATGATTGAATTGCTTGTGCTCGATTTAGTTGAGAAAAATTTTGTCACAAATCAGATAGTGCTTACAATTGGATATGACGTTGATAACCTTAAAGAAGAAAATAATTATAAAGGCGAGGTAATGACTGATGCATACGGAAGAAAAATTCCGAAGCATGCCCACGGCACGATGAATTTTAAAGACTACACTTCATCTACAAAACAAATAATGAATGATGTTATAAAGCTGTATGAGAAAATTGTAGACGAAAAGCTTTTAATAAGACGAGTAAATATAAGCGCAAATAATTTGATTGATAAAGATGAAGCAAAAAAACATAAAAAATACGAACAACTTGATTTGTTTTCGGGTTATGAGATGCAAACAAACGAAATACAAAGACAACAGGATGAATTTTTGAAAGAATCAAAGATACAACAAGCAATGATAAATATAAAAAGGCAATTTGGTAAAAATGCAATTCTTAAAGGAATGAACCTTGAAGAAGGCGCTACAGCAAGACAAAGAAACGAAAGCATAGGCGGGCATCGTGCCGGAAACGGAGATGAATCAGATGGGAAAATATGATGATATAATCAATTTACAAAGGCCGGATATATATAATCACCAAAGAGCATCGCGCGAAGCAAGAGCGGCGCAATTTGGGGCGTTTCGTGCACTTACGGGTTACGAAGAAGCAATATATGAAACTGCGAGAATTACAGACAATGAGGCTGAAATCAGCGAAGCTATGATAGAAATAATAAACGGCAAGCTTAAGATTATTGAAGAAAATATTTGTGATGAAAATAAAGTTACAATAACGTACTTTGTACCTGACATAAGCAAATCGGGCGGTAAATATATAAAGTATAGCGGTATTGTAAAAAAGATTGATGAATTTGAAAGAAAAATTGTTTTTAAAGATAAAACACAAATTCAAATAGATAGGATAGTAGAGATTGATTGTGACAAATTTTAACATTAAATAATAACGATGAGAATATGTGTAAAATTACCCATAAGCTATTGACATAAAAATACTAAATGATATAATTGTAATATGTAAAAATGGGGAGTTGTTCGATACTTTTATCCCAAATTAGACATAAAATTTAACATTTAATAGAATGAACATAGGAGGAAATTATGGACATATTTTCAATTATTGCATTAGTTGGCGGATTAGCTTTATTTTTATTTGGAATGGATTATATGGGCGACAGCTTAAAAAAGCTTTCGGGCGGACAGCTTGAGTCTATATTGCAAAAACTTGCGTCAAACAGAATAAAAGGATTTTTGCTTGGGTTTTTAGTAACGGCAATTATACAAAGCTCATCAGCTACAACTGTTATGCTTGTAGGTTTTGTGAATTCTGGTATCATGAAGCTGTCACAGTCGATTGCAATTATTATGGGTGCAAACGTTGGTACGACTGTTACAGCCTGGCTAATCAGTACAACAGGAATATCGGCTGATTCTACATGGTTAAGACTTTTAAAACCTGAATCTTTCACACCAATACTTGCGATGATTGGTGTTATTATGATAATGATGTGCAAATCGAGCAAAAAGAAGACGATTGGTTCAATTTTAGTTGGGTTTGCCGTTTTGATGTTTGGCATGGAAACAATGTCAACTGCTATGTCTGCTCTTGGGAAAAATGATACATTCAAGAGCATACTTGTTATGTTTGAAAATCCTGTTCTTGGAATTTTGTGTGGTACAATTCTTACTGCAATTATCCAGTCATCATCTGCATCAATTGGTATTTTGCAGGCATTGTCATTAACAGGTGCAATACCTATGGCAACGGCACTGCCTGTAATATTAGGACAAAATATTGGCACAACGATTACACCTGTTATATCTGCTATCAGCGGTAATAAAGATTCGAAGAGAGTGGCACTTTCTTGTGTTTATATTAAATTCATTGGTGTGGTTGTTGTCGGCGGTCTATTCTATCTGTTTGATTATCTGTTTGATTTTTCATTTATGAATGGACAGGCAAGTGTATTTTCAATAGCGGTAGTTCACACGATGTTTAACATACTTTCTACAGTGATTTTAATTCCTTTCTGTAATTTTATAGAAAAGCTTGCGATATGGAGTGTAAGATCAGACGATGTTGTTGTTGAAGACAATTTAAGAGTGCTTGACGACCGTTTCTTGTCAGTTCCCGGATTTGCTCTTGAAAAGGCAAAAGAAATTATAACGGAAATGATGAAACATACGGGAAAATCTGTGTATGATGCATTAGATTGTTTATTTAATTATAACGAAAAGGTTGAAGAGGATATTAAAAAGCTTGAAACGCTTGTTGATAATTACGAGGATAAGCTCGGTGCGTATCTTGTTAAATTGGCGGGACATCAGCTCACAGAACGTGAAGCAAACGAAGTAACTGCACTTCTTCATATTATAGGAGATGCCGAAAGAATTTCTGACCATGCTTGTAATCTAATTGGCGCGTCAAAAGAAATATATGACAAGAATATAACCTTCTCTCCTGAAGCCATGAAGGAAATTGAAACAATTTCAAATGCGATAAAAGAAATTATAGATATAACGATTAAAACTATTGAAAAGCCTGACGGACATGAATATGCTATCAAAATAGAGCCGTTAGAACAGGTTATTGACAAACTTAAATATATGCTCAAAAAGAACCATATTGCACGTCTTCAAAATAATAAGTGTACAATCGAACTTGGTTTTGTATATTCTGACATTATAACTAATTTTGAAAGAATTGCTGACCACTGTTCAAACATCGGCGTAACAGTTCTTCAAAAGGGAACAGAGAGTTTTGAGCCGCACGATTATTTGAGCCACGTAAAATATGACGGCGAAAATAACTTTAAAAAGCTCTATGATGATTACAAAAAGAAATACGGAATAAATTAAATGTTTATGTAAAAAGAGCCTCATGTGAGGCTCTTTTATTATGCATAAGCTTACTTATTCATATTACCCATAAAGTATCTTTTCTGTATTGGACGGTTTTGCACGTAGTTTAGCGCTTCACCAAATCTTTGGAAATGAACAATTTCACGTTCGCGCAAGAATTTTATTACCTTATTTACATCAGGGTCATCTGAAAAACGAAGAATGTTATCATAGGTCGCGCGTGCTTTTTGTTCTGCTGCCAAGTCCTCAACTAAATCAGTAATTGGATCACCGCTAACAGCTATTGTATTAGCATCCCATGGCACGCCTGTTGTATCGGCAGGGTAAACGCCCCGACCATGATTTATAAAATACTGTGCGAGTGGACTGTTTTCAATCTGACCTGTTGTAGCATTTCTGGCGAGCTGACGAACGAGTGTTCCAACCATTTCAAGATGTGCAAGTTCTTCTGTACCTATGTCATTAAGTGTTGCACGTGTTACTTCATTAGGCATTGAAAAACGCTGCGATAAATAACGCATAGACGCTCCAAGTTCGCCATTCGGGCCACCGTATTGGCTAACAATAAAGTTTGCAAGCTTGGGGTTTGGCGTTTTTATGTCGATAGGAAATTGAAGATGTTTTTTATATTCCCACATATATTATATACCTCCTACTGTTGTTCCCAAGGCCATGGACCTTTAACCCAGTCCCAAGCCTCGTCGTTTTTATTTGCGCCCATCGATAACGGACCAAATTTTTTCTCAAAATCCTGCGCCAGCTCATCTGCTTTTAGACAAAGTTCTCTATGCATCATAAGAGCGCGCTTATCTGTTGGATGTGTATTTAAAAATAAGCCTAAATCATACGCTGCAAGCTTATATCCCTGTAGCTTATTAAGCATTTTAGCTCTTTCGCTTTGTGGTGTAATATTATTTATTTCCATCATTATCCTCCTTTGAATATTGTTTGCCGTATTCCGCCATGCTTATATCAAGCTCCGGGAAGACGGTTCCTTGCACAAGTGCTTTGTCAGGGGAGTATGTTTCTTTAAATATCTGCATAGGCACAAATGCATAGCCAACCTTTGGCATAGGATTTGTAGCTGTAAAGTCTAAATCCATGTTTGCCATAAATCCGTTCCTTTCTATATAATTTAATGATGTATGCGTTGCACACATTACATAATATGTTTACAGATCATTATATGTGATGATTAAAGTCAATAATATAGTACAAAAATATGAATATAAATTATTTTATTTTCATTACAAAACAGTCAAGAAAAAGCAAAGACACTTGACTTATTAAGAGATATATTTTAATATTATAATATGGATATTTATTCAAAAAACATTAAGGAGTAAAATTATGGGCGAGCGTCTTGTAATTATAGATGGTAATAGCATAATAAATCGAGCATTTTATGGTATACGTATGCTTACAACAAAAGATGGCTTGCCGACAAATGCTGTATACGGTTTTTTAAATATAATGCTTAAATACTTGCTTGAAATTAAGCCTGAATATGTTTGTGTTGCATTTGACCTTCCTGCACCGACGTTTAGACATAAAATGTTTGACGAATACAAAGCGCAAAGAAAAAGTATGCCTGAAGAATTATCTGCACAGATGCCGATTATGAAGCAGGTTCTTGGTGCAATGAATGTAAAAATACTTGAAAAAGAAGGCTTTGAAGCCGATGATATAATTGGAACAGTGTCAAATATATGTGACAAAAATAATGTTGAATGTATTATTGTAACGGGCGACAAAGATGATTTGCAGCTGGCGACAGATACTACAAAAATTTACCTTACAACAACATCGAAAGGCAATACTAATACAGATATTTACGATAAAAATGCCGTTATTGAAAAATACGGTGTAACACCAGAGCAATTTATAGATGTAAAGGCTCTTATGGGCGATAAATCAGACAATATACCGGGCGTTATGGGTATTGGAGAAAAAACGGCCCTTGCATTGATTCAAAACTGTAAAAGCATTGAGAATCTATACAATAATATTGAAGAAAGCGGCGTAAAAGGCGCAACACTTACAAAGCTTACAAACGGTAAAGATTCGGCATTTTTGAGTAAAAAACTTGCAACTATCGATAAAAATGTTGAGCTTGATTTTGAATTTGATTCGTCACGTGTCAAAGAATATGACAACACTGCTCTATACGATATTTTGACAAAACTTGAATTTAAAAGCCTTATTAAAAAGCTTGAATTAGACAACAAAGTGAAAATAGTAGCTTCTTCTAAAGAGCATGAGATTGATTTGATAGATATTGCAATTGTGAATGCCCCGGATGAGCTTGATACGGTTGTAGATTCAATAACTGATGAAGATATTTTTATGTACAGAATATATCAAACCGGCGGCATGCTTGATGCAATGGCGGTATATTTTAATAACGAAGTATACTATATTCCATCGGGGTTGTTTTTGCCCGAACATATGATTCTTGGCGCGTTTGAAAAAGTATTTTCTAATGAAAAAATTAAAAAGATTGCACATGGCGCAAAGGATGATATCGTTTTATTATCGCGATATAATATAAAATATAACGCGCTTGCTTTTGATACTGCAATTGGAGCGTACATTCTTGAACCTTCAAGAACCGATTATGAGCTTAGCATACTTGCATCAGAGTATTTATCGCTTAATTTAGCTGCTCAGGAGGAAGTGCTCGGCAGGGGTAAGAGTTATATGCGCATATGCGACATTGATGAAAATAAAGCATCTGATTTTGCATGCCGACAGCTTATGTGCATTTCAAAGCTGTATAGATATATATCGGAACAACTCGAGAAAAATGGTCAGCACGAGTTGTATTATAACATTGAGTTACCGCTCGTCTATGTTCTTTCTGACATGCAAACAGTTGGCATTGAAGTCGACAAAGAAAATTTGTCTGAATTTAACGAAACGCTTACAAAGCGCATACAGGAACTGAGCGAAAAAATTTATTTGCTCGCAGGATGTGAATTTAACATTAACTCAACAAAACAGCTCGGTGAGATATTGTTTGACAAGCTTGGGTTAAAGGTTATAAAAAAGACGAAAACAGGCTATTCGACCGATGCAACAGTTCTTGAAAAGCTTCTTGGAACACATGACATTATCGAGCATGTTATTGAATACAGACTTATAAATAAAATTAAAACAACGTACGCAGATGGTCTTTTGACTGTTATAAACCCAAAAACAGGAAGAATACACTCGAGCTTTAATCAGACAGTTACTGCGACGGGACGTATAAGTTCAACAGAACCTAATATGCAAAATATACCTGTCAGACACCCGCTCGGACGAGAGATAAGGAAGATGTTCGTTGCAAAACAAGGCTGTACACTTGTTGATGCAGACTATTCGCAGATTGAACTTCGTATACTTGCTCATATTGCACATGACGAAGAGATGATAAAGGCATTTAGAGATGGTATCGATATTCATGCGGTAACAGCATCACAGGTGCTTAAAATTCCACTCGAGCAAGTTAGCGCATCGCAGCGTTCAAACGCGAAGGCTGTGAACTTTGGAATTGTGTATGGGATAGGGGAGTTTAGTCTGTCAAAGGACTTGAACATAAGTGTATATGAGGCGAAAAAATATATCGAAGGATATCTCGAACATTACAAAGGTGTAAAGAAGTATATGGATGAGATTAAAGATGAGGCGTATAAAAACGGATTTGTTACAACAATCTTTGGAAGACGAAGATATATTCCGGAATTAAAAGCGTCGAATCATAATATCAGAGCTTTTGGAGAGCGTGTTGCTTTAAATACACCGATACAAGGTAGCGCAGCAGATATAATAAAGCTTGCAATGGTTCGAGTATACAATCGTCTTAAAGAAGAAAATCTAAAATCAAAGCTTATTTTACAAGTGCACGACGAATTGATCGTTGAGGCATACGATGATGAGGTCAAGCGTGTAAAAGAAATTTTAAGCTATGAGATGGAAAATGTAGTAGAGCTTGATGTAAAGCTTCTGGCAGAAGCAAAAAGTGCAAAAACATGGTTTGATGCAAAATAATGTTTGCAAATAATATAAGGAGGAAATTTTATGGTAGTAATTGGTCTTACAGGTGGAAGCGGCAGCGGAAAAAGCACCGTCGCAATGCTTATGCGCCAAAAAGGAATTGATGTTATAGATGCAGACATAATTGGTCGTGAGGTCGTTGAGAAAGGCAAGCCTGCGCTTGATGAAATTGTAAATGAATTTGGGAAAGATGTATTACTTTCATCAGGAGAACTTGACAGAAAAAAGCTTGCATCGATAGTTTTTACTGATCGAGGAGAGCTAAAAAAGCTAAACGAAATAACTCATAAGTATATAACTGAAATTGTAAAACAAAGACTTTCGGAGAAAACAAGCGATATATCTGCAATAGATGCAGCTGTTTTAAAAGAGAGCGGTATAATCGATATGTGCGATCATGTTATTGCCGTGATTGCAGAAAAAGATGTGCGCATAAAAAGAATTATGGAGCGCGATGGTATATCGCAAAAAGCTGCGTGTGACAGAATAAATTCACAAGAGCCTGATGCAAAATATGTTCAATACGCAGATTTTGTTATAAATAATTCGGGCGATGAGTCATTAGAAGTACTTCTTGATGATATACTGCATGAAATTGGAGGGGTAGTTACAAGTGAAAGGTAAGACGGTATTTTTTATCGTTTTAATTATAGCTATTACGATTTCGTTGCTAATTGCACCGATATATCATGCTGTTATGAACATTATTTACCCTGTAAAATATGAGAGCGTTATAAAGCAACATGCATTAGAAAACGAACTCGACCCATATTTAGTGCTTGCACTTATTAAAGCGGAGAGTAATTTTGTAGCTGATGCCGCTTCAAATAAAGGTGCAAAAGGACTTATGCAAATTACAGATGCGACGGCTATATGGTCAGCGTCAAAAATGAAGCTAAATGACTTTGATATATCAAGCATACATGACCCCTCAACAAATGTCAGTATTGGATGTTGGTATTTAAAATATTTGATTGACCAATATAATGGTGATGTGACGCTTGCATTGTATGCATATAACGCAGGTAGCGGCAATGTAAACAAATGGCTTTCAAACGATAAGTATTCATCAGATGGAAAAACTCTTGAAACGATACCGTTTCCGGAAACAAAGAAATACGTAGAAAACATTGAAAAATATATATTACGATATAAAAAACTTTATCCAAATTTTTGACATTAAAAGGCTGCCATATATGGCAGCCTTTTTCATTTATAAATCGTCTGCATCTTGTACGGGAACGTCGCCAGGCGTTTCGGGTTTTCCTGTCCAGCTTCCCATAGGATCAGATCTCAGTTGAAAATGATTAACATATGCATCGACTACTTGCTGAGCCCTTTGTTGTGCTTTTGACTCAAATTTTGCTTTGTTTTTACTCATGTTATCCTCCATAGCAACATTATGTGGCGAGTAAAAATATTTTGCGTCAAAAATATAATTATAATTCGTAAATTTAAGTCAAAACAGCCCTATTTTTACTTGGCATTTTTGTTTTATTATGGTATACTATATGAAAAGACAAAAAAGATGCGGTGATATAAATTTATGGATAAGTATAAACGACTTGTAAATAATACATTCATATTTGCAATAGCAGCTTTTGGATCAAAATTTTTGATTTTTTTAATGATGCCATTTTATACGCGTGTAATGAGTACACACGATTATGGCACGGCCGACATATTGGTACAAACGTGTAATCTTCTTATTCCGTTTGCCACAATTGGCATTAACAACGCTATAATTCGATTTGGACTCGAAAAAAACATAAATAAAAAAGGCGTTTTTACAATTGGACTTATAACTATTTTAATTGGCTTTTGTATAATGCTTTTATTTGATCCGCTTATTGCAAAAATATCTATTATAAGCGAGTATAGATTTTATCTTTATTTATTTGTTCTTGCATCGGCACTGCATGGGTTATGCTCTCAGTTTGCGCGTGCAATCGGTTATGTGAAATTTTACGCCGTTGACGGTGTATTATCCACGGCACTTGTAATTGCATTAAATATACTTTTTCTTGCTGTGTTTAACTGGGGAGTTAAGGGCTACATTTACTCAACAATTATAACGGATTTTGTATGTGCAGTTATCATTTTTTTATACACTCGTCAAAAACGTTTTATAAGCATTAAAAGTGTAAAAAAATCACTTTATACAAAAATGCTTTCGTATTCTACACCGCTTATTCCTAATACAGTGTGCAATCTTATTGTCAGCATATCAGACAGATATATGATTGCTTACATTATCAGTGAGGCGGCAAACGGAATTTACGCTGTATCAAACAAAATTCCTACCATACTTATGATTGTGGCAAACATATTTGCGGAAGCGTGGCAGATAAGCGCCGTAACGGAAGAAGAAGACAGAGAACGCTTCTTTAGCCGCGTATGCAGCGTGTATCAGGCGATTGCATTTACAACTGCTTCTGTTTTAATAGTTACAGCGCAGCTTACGACATATATTCTTGCTTCCGAGCAATATTATGAAGCGTGGCAATATATTTCGTTGCTTGTCGGAGCGACGACATTTTCGTGTGTCGCATCATTTTTGTCGAGCATTTATATGGTCGAAAAAAAGAGCATCTGTACGCTTGTTACTACGATGATTGCCGCTTTATTAAATATTATTTTAAACATATGGCTAATACCGATATATGGCATATACGGAGCATGCGTTGCAACGTTCATAAGCTATTTTGCAATGTTTCTGATTCGTGCGCTTCACACAAGAAAGTATGTTAAAATTAGCTGGGACATAAAAAAGCTGATTATTAATATTATTGCAATATGTGCACAAATTATATTTATGATGACAATGTGTAAAGGGTATTTGCTTTACACGTGCTTGGTTACATGCCTGGTTATAATTATAAATATTAAGGATGTATTTGGAGCTGTTGCAGCAAAGCTTTTAAAAAAATAAAAAGGAGTTATATTATGGGCTCTGTAAATGAATCAAACGCTAAAAATAAAATAGAGGAGCTTGCAGATCTTTTAAACAAGTATGCTCATGAATATTATGTTCTTGATGCGCCGAGTGTAACAGACTATGAATATGATATGCTTATGCGTAAGCTTATATCGCTTGAAGAAAAATATCCTCAGTATTCATATGATAATTCGCCGACGAAGCGTGTTGGCGGAAAGGCGCTCGAGGGGTTTGAAGAAGTGCGCCATGCGGTCGCCATGGAAAGCTTGCAGGATGCATTTGATGAAAGTGAAGTGCGTGCATTTGGCGATAGAGTTGCAGCAGTGCTTGGAGAAAATGTTATATATAACGTTGAGCCGAAAATTGATGGATTGAGTGTATCGATAGAGTATGAAAACGGAAAACTTGTCCGTGCATCGACAAGAGGCGACGGTGTTGTAGGCGAAAACGTAACAGAAAACATAAAGACAATCGGTTCTGTCCCTCTTGCATTAAAAGAAAATGTACCGTATCTCGAAGTGCGCGGCGAAGTGTTTATTTCAAAGAAAAAGTTTGCTCAAATTAATGAAAAACGTGCTGAAGAAGGAAGCAGTCTTTTTGCAAACCCGAGAAATGCGGCTGCAGGTTCGTTAAGACAGCTTGATTCAAAAATTGCTGCAAGCCGTGGGCTTGATATATTCGTTTTTAATATCCAGCGCGCAGAAAATATGCAATACAGCACTCACTCTGAATCTCTTGATATACTGCGAAAACTCGGATTTAAGGTCATAGAGAATCGTATATGCGCAGGACTTGATGAGGCATATAAGCAAGTGTTAAGTATTGGCGATGCACGACAAAAGCTTGGATATGACATTGACGGAGCAGTAATTAAAGTTAATGATATTTCGGCGAGAACCGCACTTGGTTCTACATCTAAAGCTCCAAAATGGGCGATTGCATACAAATTCCCGCCGGAACAGAAAAAGACTAAAATACACGATATAACACTTCAGGTGGGCCGCACGGGCGTATTGACACCTACGGCAGAGCTTGAGCCGGTACTCGTGGCAGGCAGCAGAGTTTCGCGTGCTACACTTCACAACCTCGACAACATCATTTCTAAAGATATAAAAATAGGCGACAGCGTTCTTATACAAAAAGCGGGAGATATAATTCCCGAGGTTGTAAAAGTTGTAAAAGAAGACCGCGACGGAAGCGAAATTGATTTTTCAATGCCAAAATATTGTCCTAAATGTGGCAGTGAAGTCGTAAGAGAAGAAGGTGAAGCAGCACACAGATGCACTGGTCTTGATTGTCCGGCGCAGCTACAGCGTCATATTGAGCATTTCGTGTCTCGAGCAGCTATGAACATAGACGGTCTTGGACCATCAATAATTGAGCAGATGCTTAATCGAAAAATGATTTCATGTGCCGCAGATATTTATTATCTTGAACCGCAGCAAATTGCTTATATGGATAAAATGGGCGAAAAATCTGCAGAAAATCTGATTGATGCAATCGAGCTTACAAAGAAAAATGATTTGAGCCGTCTTATATATGCGCTTGGTATACGCCACGTTGGCGAGCGCGCAGGAAAAATACTTGCAAAACGTTTCAAAACGCTCGATGCTCTTATGAGTGCTACAGTAGATGAGCTTGTATGCATCGATGAAATCGGTATGGTAATGGCAAAAAGTATACAGGCGTTTTTTGATGATGAAAAAAATATTGCCTCGATTGAAAAACTTCGCTTGGCAGGTGTAAATTTTGAGCTTATTGCCCGGGAAAACAGCGAGCAGATTTTTGAAGGCAAAACATTTGTTTTAACAGGCACACTTCCAACCTACAAAAGAGATGAAGCGAAAGAGATAATCGAAAAGCTTGGCGGCAAAGTTTCGGGTTCTGTTTCTAAAAAAACAGATTATGTTTTGGCAGGAGAAGAGGCGGGAAGTAAACTCGACAAAGCAAATGCTCTTGGAGTTACGGTGATTGACGAAGAAAAATTCAAACAAATGGCTAACATTACTTGAAAAACGCTATTAACTGATGTATAATTATAATAATGTCTAAATGTTTGAAATGGAGGAAATAAAGTGAAAATTACAAAAGATGAGGTTAAATATGTTGCAAACCTTGCACGTTTGTATGTAGATGATGTTGAAGCGGACGAGCTATGTACACATATGGCTGATATTATTGGCTTTGCAGATACTCTTTGTGATATCAATACTAATGGCATTGAGCCTACAAATCATGCAATAAAGGTCGAGAACGTATTGCGTGAGGACGAAGTAAAAGAGTCGTATGACAGAGATGAAATAATTAAAAATGCACCGATGAAGCAGGCAGGATGTTACGCTGTGCCTCGCGTTGTAGAATAGGAGGATTAGTTATGGAGCTTTATAAACTTACAGCGCATGAGGCTATGGAAGCACTTGCACAGAAGAAGGTTAGTTCTAAAGAACTTACACAAAGCGTAATCGAGCGTATTGAGAGTGTTGATTCGCGTGTTGAGAGCTATATTACAAACACATTTGATTATGCACTTCAGGTAGCAAGTGATGTTGATGCAAAGATTGCTCGCGGAGAAAAACTTATGTCGCTTGAAGGTGTGCCGATGGCTATCAAAGATAACATTTGCACAAAAGATATAAAGACAACATGTGCATCAAAAATGCTTGAAAACTTTGTTCCGCCATACGATGCATTTGTTGCAAAAAAACTAAAAGATATAAATGCGCCCATGCTTGGCAAACTTAACATGGATGAGTTTGCGATGGGCTCATCTACTGAAAATTCATATTTCAAGAAAACAAAAAACCCATATGATCTAGAGCGTGTTCCCGGTGGAAGCTCAGGCGGAAGTGCCGCAGCAGTAAGTGCTGATATGGCTATGTATACACTTGGCTCCGATACAGGTGGCTCGATTCGCCAGCCGGCATCATTTTGCGGTGTTGTAGGATTAAAACCTACATACGGCCTTGTGTCACGTTTTGGACTTGTTGCTTTTGCATCATCTCTTGATCAGATAGGTCCTCTTACAAAAGATGTTACTGATGCTGCTCTTGTTATGAATGTACTTGCCGGCCATGACGTGATGGATTCTACATCGCTTGAGATTGCGAAGACAGATTATACAGCATCGCTTAATGAAGGTGTTAAATCGTTTAAAATAGGTGTGCCAAGTGAATATCTTGGCGATGGTATAGATGATGAAGTGAAAGAAAAAATAGTTGATGCGATTAAGGTTTACGAAAGCCTTGGCGCACAGGTTGAGTATTTTAACATGAGTGCTTCAAAATATGCACTTCCTGCATATTACATTATTTCATCAGCAGAGGCGAGTTCTAATCTTGCACGTTATGATGGCGTAAAATATGGCTATCGAGCCGAAGAATTTGATGATTTGCTCGACATGTACAAAAAGACACGTTCACAGGGTTTTGGCAAAGAAGTTAAAAGACGAATCATGCTTGGAACGTATGCTCTTTCTTCAGGTTATTATGATGCATATTATAAAAAAGCACAACAGGTGCGCACAATCATCAGAAACGACTTTGGCGAGGCATTTGAAAAGTATGACGTAATACTTACGCCGACATCTCCGATTACATCGTTTAAAATTGGCGAAAAGACAAAAGATCCTATGCAGATGTATCTTTCGGATATATGCACAGTTTCGATAAATATTGCAGGACTTCCGGCAATATCGCTGCCATGTGGTTTTGACAGTAAAAATCTGCCTGTCGGATTACAACTTATAGGAAATTCATTTGCTGAAAAAACAATACTTCAGGCAGCATATGCATATGAGCAGGCGGCAGGTTTTAACAGCGCAAGACCGTGCTTATAAGGAGGGCAAAAAAGTGGATTATAAAAATTATGAAGTTATAGTTGGACTTGAGGTGCACGCGGAGCTTTCCACGAAGACGAAGGCGTATTGCAGCTGTACAACAGAGTTTGGCGGAGATGTCAATACACATTGTTGCCCGATATGCACAGGCATGCCCGGAACGCTTCCGGTACTTAATAAAAAGGTCGTTGAATATGCGATTAAAACAGGCCTTGCAACAAATTGTGATATAACACGATATGGAAAGCAGGACAGAAAAAACTATTTCTATCCTGACCTTCCGAAGGCATATCAGATTTCTCAGTTCGATCTTCCATTATGTGTTGGTGGTTTTGTTGAAATTGAGACAGAAAACGGAAAGAAAAAAATCGGCATTACAAGAATACACATTGAAGAAGATGCGGGAAAGCTTCTTCACGATGTAATTCCAGGAAAATCGCTCGTTGATTATAACAGATGCGGTGTGCCGCTTATTGAGATTGTATCTGAACCGGATTTAAGAAGTGCCCAAGAAGCACATGCATATCTTGAAGAGCTCAAGTCGATTTTGGAATGTCTTGAAGTATCGGATTGTAAGATGCAGGAAGGTTCACTTCGTTGCGATATAAACGTTTCGGTACGTCCAATCGGTCAAAAAGAATTTAACACACGTACAGAAATGAAAAATGTAAGCTCGTTTTCTGCGGCATTTCGTGCAATAGAGTACGAAGCAAAGCGCCAAATTGAAGAACTCGAGGCAGGAAGAACTATTACACAGCAGACGCTTCGCTGGAGCGATGAAGATGCAAGAAACTATGCACTTCGCTCAAAAGAAGATGCACACGATTATCGTTATTTCCCTGAACCTGACCTTGTGCCTATTGTTGTAAGTGATGAGCAGATTGAGCAGATAAGAAAAACAATACCTGAACTTCCGAGCGCAAAGCGTGAGCGTTTTGTAAAGACATACGCTATTACCGATTATGAAGCAGGCTTAATTTCACAGAGTAAATCTATGAGTGCGTTTTTTGAAGCTTGCGCAAAGCTTGTAAAGACCCCCAAAACAGTAGCTAACTGGCTTTTGGGAGATATATCAAGGCTTATTAACGAGAAAAATATTGATTTTTCATGTGTGAAAATTACACCCCAATCGCTTGCTGATTTTATTTCCTACATTGAAAAAGGAACAATAAGTAACACGGCGGGCAAAAAAGTAATTGAAATCATGTTTGAAACACAAAAAGAGCCAGGTGTAATTATTAAAGAAGAAGGTCTTGAGCAGGTAAATGATACCGATGCACTTAAGAAGATTGTAGAAGAAGTTTTAGCTAATAATCAAAAATCTGTTGATGACTACAAAAACGGAAAAACAAATGCTTTAGGATATCTTGTGGGACAAACGATGCGTCTTTCGAAAGGAAAGGCAAATCCGCAAACACTTAACGCGCTTTTAAAAGAATATCTTGAAAAATAAATTTGTAAATAAAGAAGGGATTTTATTATGCGTGATGCAAAGAAGCTTTTAGAGCTTGCAAATAATATCAAAGACGAGCTCATTGATAACAGGCGAACACTTCACAAATCACCAGAGCTTGCCTATTGCGAAGAGAACACAAGTGCATTTATTCAAAAAAAGCTTGAAGAAATGGGAATTGAGTATAAGACCGGTTATGCTAAAACAGGCGTGGTAGGCATAATCCGAGGCAAAAAAGGCGATGGAAAAACTGTGTTACTACGCGCAGATATGGATGCGCTGCCAATAACAGAGCTGAATGATGTGGATTATCGCTCGCAGTACGAAGGACGTATGCATGCGTGCGGACATGATGCGCACGTAACTGTACTACTTGGTGCAGCAAAAATTCTAAAGCAATTGGAGAATGATTTTTATGGCAACATCAAGCTCATGTTTCAGCCTGCTGAAGAAGGCACAGGTGGTGCAGAACCGATGATTAAAGATGGATTATTAAATAATCCCAAAGTTGATGCAGCGTTTGCACTTCACGTAGAGCCTACATATGATTGCGGTAAAATCGCAATAAAGAGCGGTGCTCTTATGGCATCGCCTGACGGATTTGAAATAACAGTAACAGGCAAGGGCGGTCACGGCGGCTATCCGCACAACACAATCGATCCAATACTTACTGCGGCAAAGATTGTAGAAGGCCTTCAGAGTATAAACTCAAGAAATATTGATGCAACTATACCTTCCGTTGTTTCGGTATGCGCGATATCGGGTGGAGAATTTTATAATGTAATTCCTGATACGGTTACATTGCGCGGAACGACGAGAGCTTTTGATTTAACGACTAGAAAAGAGCTTTTTGATCGCATAGAGCAGATTTCAAACGGAATATGTTCCGCGATGGGCGCAAGTTGTGAGTGTAAGTTTGATTATTTGTATCCGCCGCTCGTTAATGATGAGAATATGACGCAGCATGTAAGTGTGAGTGCATCACAGGTTATCGGCGAGGAAAATGTTGTTTCTTTAAAAGCTCCATTTATGGGCGGAGAAGATTTTTCGTATGTTGCAAACGAAGTTGAAGCGGCGTATTTTTATCTTGGATGTAGAAACGAAGAAAAGGGTTGTGTAAACCCGTGGCATAGTGCGAACTTTAACATTGATGAAGATTGCTTGCCGATTGGAGCAGCAGTCATGGCAAATTGTGCGCTTTCATATTTAGAAAAATAAAGGTGGGAAAAAACGTGGCAGACAGATTTGATAAAACATGTATTGTGGCTGTAAATGCCTCTTATTCACATTCATCTTTGTCTGCAAGATGCCTTTATAAAGCGTTGAATGAAAATGCATTTGTGTGCGAGTACACAATAAATGATAATGTATCAAAAGTGGCTGCAGAACTGTACAAACAGTTCTGTGGCCTTTATGCGTTTTCGTGCTATATATGGAATATAGATTTTGTGTTGGATGTTTGCAGAATATTAAAGGCGGCAAAGCCTGAATGCATCATTTTACTTGGTGGACCCGAAGTGAGTTATGATGCAAAAACACTTATGCGCGAAAACGAATTTATTGATTTTATCTTGTGCGGGGAAGGCGAAATATCAATTAAGGCTTTTGTTTTAGGCAAGGAGTATAAAAATATAGACGGGCTTGCTTACAGACACAATAATGACATAATTATAAATCCGTCAAAAACCATATGCGATCTCGATGCATTAAATCGGCTATATACTAAAGATGACATCATAAATCTCGATAATAAAATGATATATTACGAAACGTCAAGAGGTTGTCCGTTTTCGTGTAGTTACTGTTTGTCATCGGTATCTAAGGGTGTGAGATTTTTTTCATTAGAGCGTGTTTTTGAAGATTTGAAGCTGTTTATGGACTGTAATGTAAAGCTTGTAAAGCTTACTGACAGAACATTTAACATTGATATAGAGCGTACAAAAAAGATTTTGCGCTTTATAATAGAAAATAATAAAAATACATGTTTTCATTTTGAAATCAGCGCCGACATTTTAGACGATGAAATAATCATGCTTTTTAATTCTGCCCCAAAAGGGTATTTTCAGCTTGAAATAGGAATTCAATCTACAAATGAGGATGTGTTGTCTGAGATAAATCGCAAGACAAACATGGAAAAGTTAAAAACAAATGTAAAGCGTTTACAAAGCGCAAACAATATGCATATTCATCTTGACTTAATCGCAGGTTTACCTTGTGAAGATTGCCTTTCATTTCAAAAGTCGTTTAATGATGTCTTTTCATTAAGACCTGATATGCTTCAATTAGGATTTTTAAAGCTTTTAAAAGGCACGTCTATCCGTGACAAAGCAGATGAATACGATTATAAGTTTAATCCAAAGCCTCCGTACGAAGTTATTTCAAATAAATTTATAAGCTACGATGAGATTTTAAAGCTAAAAGATGTGTGCGAAATAATTGAAAAGTACTATAACAGTGCATCGTTTACATTATCGCTCGAAATGGCACTGAATTATTTTGACAGCGCGTATGACTTTTTCTGTAATTTTGCATATTACTGGAACGAAGAAGGGCATTTTAACAGACCGCAAAGCAAAAAAACACTTTACGAGATTTTTAATAATTTTTATATCAAGACTATAAATAAAGATAATGTACTTTTTTGCGAAAAGTTAAAATTTGATTTTATTAAAAACAACAAAAATGCATCTTTACCGTCATGGGCACCAAGAACTTGCGACAAGGCTTTTTATAGCGCTGCATATGCATTTTTAAAAAGTGAGAGTGGGCGCGGGTATATTGGTAATATGTCAGACGATAAAATAGCGCATATTATGAGTGCTGTTAAGGTAGAAAAGTTTAATTTTGATATTATAGACACAAATGAATTTGTTGAAACTGTCATATTTTTTAATTACGAAAAGGATTCATTTACAAAAATCGAAGAAAAATTTTAAAAAAGTCTTTTCTTTATGAAAATTATGTTGTATAATTTATAATGTAGTAAATTTTTGCAAATATAAAAATTCTTATGGGGTGATATAGGTTGTTTTGGAGTTTTTGCAGCTCTGCCTACAATTCAAAATCGACATCTATATTAAGTCATAGGGATATTTGTACGCAATTTTCATCTTCTACTTATATAATTGATGTATGTAAATATGATAATAGGCTATTACCTGTGTATTAGTCTATTATTTTTTTAATAATTTTTTCGGGAGGTAATGATTATGTCATCAAAGCCAAAAGTTGCTATTGTTATGGGAAGTGATTCGGATTTTGAAAAGCTTAAGCCATGTGTTAAACGCTTAAAAAGCTTTGATATTGAGCCGGTTGTAAGAGTGATTTCTGCACATCGCACACCGGACGAAGCGGAAAAATTTGCGAAAGGCGCAAAAGAAGAAGGAATTGAAGTTATTATTGCCGCTGCAGGTAAAGCAGCACATCTCGGTGGAGTGTTGGCAGCGTTTACTACACTGCCTGTAATCGGTATTCCAATTAAATCTTCCACTATGGATGGACTTGATTCTCTTTTGTCAATGGTGCAAATGCCAAAAGGTATTCCTGTAGCCACGGTTGCAATAGACGGTTCAGATAATGCGGCGATTTTAGCGGCCCAGATGCTTTCTTTAAAATATTCAGACATTGCGGACAAACTTTGCGAATTTAAAAAGCAAATGGCTCTTGAAGTCATGGAAAAAGATGCAAAAATTATTAAAGAGGCACAAGAGCTGTAATATAAAGTTATTATGCAAGTTTAATCTATTAAGAAAGGACTAAAGAACATATGACAAACAACATTAACAACGAAGAAATATATGTAAATGATGATGCACTCAAGGAAGAATGCGGCGTTTTTGGCGTGTACAACAAAGACGGCGAAATGGATGCGGCTCAGACTATTTATTACGGATTATATGCGCTGCAACACAGAGGTCAGGAAAGTTGCGGTATTGCGGTAAATGACGATGGAACAATCGTGCACCACAAAGACCTTGGTACAGTTCCGGATGTTTTTAATCAGACGATGCTTGACCACTTAAAAGGTAATATAGGTGTCGGACACACAAGATACTCTGCGTATGGTGAAAACAAACGCGAAAACGCACAGCCTCTTGTAAGTAAATACAAAAAGGGAACACTTACTGTTGCCCATAACGGAAATATCGTTAATGCACAGGAAATACGTGACGAATTCCAAAACAAAGGTGCTATTTTCCAAACAGGAAGCGACTCGGAACTTATTGCATTTTTGATAGCACAAGAGCGCATAGAATGTCATTCTATAGAAGAAGCTGTATCACGTGCTATGAAACGCTTGCGCGGCTCATACTGTCTTGTTGTAATGAGTCCAAGAAAGCTTATAGGCGCTCGTGACCCATGGGGATTTCACCCACTTTGTCTTGGCGAAACAGACCATTCATATATATTCGCATCAGAGACATGTGCACTTAACGCAGTAGATGCAAAATTTATCAAAGACGTTGCGCCGGGAGAAATTGTTTGTATCGACCACGAAGGCGTAAGAAGCGATATGTCAAATCACGTTGGTGATTCAAATGTGTGCATATTTGAATATATATACTTTGCACGTCCTGATAGTGTTGTTGATGGAGTAAGCGTATACGAGGCGCGTGTTGAAGGCGGAAGAGAGCTTGCAAAGAGTTATCCGGTAGAAGCAGACATGGTAATACCTGTGCCTGATTCCGGCATCGATGCGGCTATAGGATATGCAAAAGAGTCGGGAATACCTTACGGTATTGGGCTCGTTAAAAATCGTTATATAGGACGTACATTTATACAGCCTACACAATCACAGCGTGTACAAGCAGTAAAAATAAAACTAAATGCGCTTTCAAGTGCAGTGAAAGGCAAGAGAATCGTCATGGTAGATGATTCAATTGTTCGCGGAACTACATCTAAAAATATTGTTCAGATGCTTCGTGATGCAGGTGCAAAAGAAGTTCATATGCGTGTGTGCGCACCGCCATTTATATATCCGTGCTATTTTGGAACAGACATACCAAATCAGGACATGCTTATTGCTTGCAAATATTCTATAGATGAAATAAAGCAAATGCTTGGTGTTGACAGTCTTGGATTCTTAAAACGTGAATCATTATGCAGACTTCTTGGTGACGAAAAGAAAAAGTATTGCGATGCATGTTTTACAGGCAACTACATTATGGATGTGCCTTTTGACGGAAAGAAAATCGATATAAATTATTAATAGAGTAGAGGAGAGAATATTATGAATGATAGTTATAAAGCTGCGGGCGTTGACGTTCACGCAGGATATGAATCTGTAAGACTTATTAAGCAGTATGTTGCAAAGACTTTTACCGATAACGTTTTGTCCGGTTTGGGCGGCTTTGGCGGATTGTTTGAATTGCCGGAAGGCTATAAGAAGCCTGTGCTTGTTTCCGGTACTGATGGCGTAGGAACAAAGTTGAAATTAGCATTTATTTTAGATAAGCACGATACAATTGGTCAGGACTGCGTTGCTATGTGTGTAAATGATATTATTTGCTCGGGTGCAAAACCGCTATTATTTTTAGATTATCTTGCAGTAGGCAAGAACTACCCAGAAAAAGTTGCTAAAATTGTGAGTGGAGTTGCTGATGGTTGTGTTTTATCTGATGCGGCACTCGTTGGCGGCGAAACAGCCGAAATGCCGGGGTTTTACCCTGTAGATGAGTATGATTTGGCAGGTTTTGCAGTTGGCATTGTTGAAAAAGATGAGATAATTGACGGAAGCAAGCTAAAGGAAGGCGACGCTCTTATCGGTATCGCTTCTTCGGGCGTACATTCAAACGGATTTTCTCTTGTACGTAAGCTTTTTAATATAACGGGTAAACCGGAAGATAATGAGCATTTAATGGAAAAAATTGATGCTCTAAACGGAAAAACTCTCGGTGAAGCGCTTATAGAGCCAACAAGAATATATGTAAAGCCTGTATTGGATGTTATCAGTAAATGTGAAGTGAAAGCGATTTCACACATCACAGGCGGAGGATTCATAGAAAATATTCCGCGTATGCTTTCAGACGGACTTTGTGCTGTAATCAAAAAAGGCAGCTGGGATATATTGCCGATATTTACGCTTATGCAGAGCGTAGGAAACATTCCTGAAAATGAAATGTATAACACTTTCAACATGGGTATCGGAATGGTGCTAGCCGTTGATAAGAGTCAAGCAGATGAAGCGCTTGATATCCTTAAGTCACATGGCGAAAAAGCAAGCGTGATCGGCGAAGTTCGCAAAGGAGAAAACGAAGTTATATTTGAGTAATTTTGGAGGATGCTATGAAAAAAATAGGTGTGCTTGTTTCAGGCGGCGGAACAAACTTGCAGGCTTTGATAGACGCGCAAAACAGCGGTGTTATTAAAAGTGGTAAGATTAAATGTGTCGTTTCAAACAAGCCCGGTGTATATGCACTTGAACGTGCCGAGAAAGCTGGAATAAAATCTTGCGTCATCTCAAAAAAAGATTACGATACACCGCAGGATTTTGATGCTGCAATAGCAAAATATATGTTGGATATGGGCGTGGACATTATTGTAATGGCAGGTTTTCTTGCAATAGTAGGCGAAAATCTTTTAAATGCTTACAAAGACAGAATTATCAATATTCATCCGTCGCTTATTCCGAGCTTTTGCGGTGAAGGATTTTATGGACTCAAGGTGCACGAAAAAGCTCTTGAATACGGCGTGAAGGTTACAGGCGCAACGGTGCATTTTGTAAACGAAATACCTGATGGAGGCAAAATTATAGCACAAAAAGCAGTATATATTGAAGATGGAGATACACCTGAAGTTTTGCAAAAGCGTGTTATGGAACAAGCAGAGTGGGTTATTCTTCCAGAGGCTGTAGAAATGGTATGTGCTAATTTATAAGGAGAGATTACATATGACAGATATAATGAAAGATTTACGTGAAAATTCATATCCCGGCAGAGGAATCGTTATCGGAAAAAGCGAAGATGGGAAAATGGTTATAGCATATTTTATTATGGGCAGAAGCGAAAATAGTCGTAACCGCATTTTTATAACCGATGACGACGGAATAAAAACAAAGGCTTTTGATGAGAGCAAAATGGTTGACCCGTCACTTATTATATATTCGCCTGTGCGTGTTATTGGCGATACGACTATTGTAACGAACGGCGACCAAACAGATACAATATATGATTTTCTTAAAGAGCAAAAGAGCTTTGCAGATGCTTTAAGAACACGTGAATTTGAGCCTGATGAGCCGAATTTTACACCGAGAATTTCAGGTATTGTAACAGGTGACTCTTATAAACTTTCTATCTTAAAGAGTGCTGAAGGTGACGGGGATTCATGTCGCAGATACTTCTATGAATATGAAAACGCAAAAAACGGCGTAGGACACTTTATTCACACATATAAATGTGATGGCAATCCGATTCCATCTTTTGAAGGAGAACCTGTTAAAGTGGCAATAAGCGGCGATATTGATGAGTTTTCATCGGCTTTGTGGGAAAATCTCAATAGCGATAATAAAGTTTCATTATTTGTCCGCTATATCGATATAAACACAGGCAAATTTGAAACGAAAATAATTAACAAGCATAATTAAGGAGGATATTATGGCAAAAGAAATGGAGCTTAAATACGGATGTAATCCGAACCAGAAACCATCGAAAATTTTTATGAAAGATGGAACCGATCTTCCGATTGAAGTATTAAACGGCAAACCGGGATATATAAATTTTCTTGATGCTTTTAATAGCTGGCAGTTAGTTCGCGAGCTTAAAGAAGCAACAGGATTGTGCGCAGCAGCATCATTTAAACATGTAAGCCCTGCAGGTGCGGCTGTTTATGCACCGATGAGTGATACTCTTAAGAAAATATATTTTGTTGACGACCTTGAGCTTTCACCAATGGCAAATGCATACGCGCGTGCAAGAGGCGCTGACAGAATGTCATCGTATGGCGATTTTATTGCTTTGTCTGATGAATGTGACAAAGAGACTGCACTACTCATTAAAAGGGAAGTGTCTGACGGTGTAATCGCGCCTTCATACAGTGATGAAGCGCTTGAGATATTAAAAGAAAAGCGTAAAGGAACATACAATGTAATTAAAATTGATCCAAATTATGTGCCTGATGTGATTGAACACAAGGATGTTTTTGGAATCACATTTGAACAGGGAAGAAACAACTTCGTGATTAACGAAGAACTTTTAGGTGAGATTGTAACAGAGAATGTAAATCTGCCTGATACAGCAAAGCGTGACCTTATTATATCGCTCATTACACTTAAGTACACACAGTCAAATTCTGTTTGTTATGTAAAAGATGGTCAGGCAATTGGTATAGGTGCTGGACAGCAGAGTCGTGTTCACTGTACACGTCTTGCAGGTAATAAAGCAGACAACTGGTATTTGCGCCAGAATGAAAAAGTTCTTAACCTTCCGTTTAAGCCGGATATAAGACGTGCTGACAGAGATAACACGATCGATGTATACATATCAGACGATTATATGGATGTTTTAGCTGACGGAATATGGGAAAACTTCTTTACTCAAAAACCGGAAGTGTTTACGCGCGAAGAGAAGCGTGCATGGCTCGATACAATGAGTGACGTTGCACTTGGTAGCGATGCATTTTTCCCGTTTGGCGATAACATTGAACGCGCAAAACGCAGCGGCGTAAAATATATTGCACAGCCCGGCGGTTCTATACGTGACGATAATGTAATCGATACTTGTAATAAGTATGGTATGGCTATGGCATTTACAGGAATTAGATTATTCCATCACTAATTATAATAAAAGCGGCGTGGTATTTCATATATACCACGCCATTATTTTATCTTTCGAGTCTTCTTACAAACTCCTCATACACCTTCTCATTGTCACATTCCTTTAAACTCTCCCTGTAATTATCTCTATTTATAGGATATTCGCATGTCTTATTAAAAGAAGCAACCGCTGCTTCTACATCTTCAGCTTTAAGATTAGCAAGCGTAATAAAATAGTACAATTTTGGCATAACTATTTCTTTACTTTCAAATGCCGGCTTCTCAAAAAGCTTATCCATAACACCAATTGCATAGTTACCATATTCTAATGCAAACTCCTTATCCTTAAACCATGTATAGGTTTCAAGGTCATATACAAACTTCGAGCCAATCGCACCAATATATAGGTCCAAACTATTTTCCATAACCTTTGAGGTTTCCTCTATTCCTTTACCAAATTCACCTTCAAACAACGCTAATTTATCAAGAATATTTTCCTGCAATCTTCCTGACTTTAACGAAGGTAATACTGCAATATGAGTTCTAGCTTTATCATAATCTTTTTCATGAATATATATCCAAGCCAATGCGTAATGTATTTTATCTACAATTTCCCTATTACTAGAATGTTTTATTGCTATCATTGCCTTTTTAATACCATCTTCCATAATTTTATTCCATGCATCGCCCTTGTCTTTTAAGTATCCATCAAAATCAACAGATATACTAAGACTCGCCATAGTCTCAAGATATGTTTTAGTCAACTCATAGCATATAGGATTACTTTCAATCTCTTCTTTTAGATATTCACATATCTTAACTAAACTTTCTGGTTTTGAATATTCACTTTCAATTGTTGCAATTTTGTTATTAGCATTTTCTATAATCATTAAATTATCCTGTACATCATCCATACCAAATAATGTGTCGATAGTCACAGAAAGATTCTGCGCAATCGGAACTAAAAGTGAAATATCAGGCATTCCATTTCCAGCCTCCCATTTACTTACAGCCTGGGGTGTTACACCTATCTGTCCCGCAAATTCCTCCTGTGTCATTCCTCTTAGTTTTCTATATTTCTTAATATTCTCTCCAATCAATGTTTTCATAAATAAATCGTCCTTTCAGTATTATTATCGACGTCGTACCTTTATTATAACAGCAAATAAAAAAATGTATAGCAACGCATTATATGTAAAAAAATAAACGGAGCGTTTAATTTTTCAACGCTCCGTTAAATAAGTCTTAATCTATCTTCTTTCCAAAGAACT
>JAZQIM010000013.1:0-2599 GCA_045541115.1 Candidatus Aphodoplasma sp. | reverse complement strand
TGTTTTCTACCTTTCTGTACTGCAAAGTAACATTGTATGTTCCTTCTGCAGGAACACGAATTTTGTATGCGCCATACTTTCCTTCGTCTTTGTTGCTTTTGATCGCTATTGCTCCTCTGAACCATATGAGTTCATCTGCTGCATGCGAAAGCCACTCGACACGGTTATAGCTGTTTTCATATTTTATCCCATCAGGCAAAGCTGTACTATCCGTAAAAGTTGTTGATGTATCCTTGCCTTGACCATTTTTGTTCGTTGTACATGTAGGATATTCTATCCTTACTCCTGACATAGTCGGCACAGATTCTTCTGCAAACACAGGCGTTGCCGGGATAAACGAAAACAATATTGCTATTGTTATAAGCATTGATATAGCTCTTCTCATGCTATTCCTCCTAAAAAACTGTGTCACTTTTAAATCGGATTATATACGGGACACCGGATTTTTCAGTGTCCCGTTTGAAAATGAAAATTTTATTACTGTACTGTTGTCGCTAATGCATTTGTATAAATAACGTAAAGCTTATTTTCTGCGCGATAAATAAGATATCCGCGCACGTAGTCATATCTACTATCTGTGTTCGGCTTTGCGCAGAACTGACCGTGGTCTTCATTTCTCTGCGAAGCCGCTTTTGAGCCGTCAGTTGAGCCGATGTGTATTTCTGCAGTGCTTCCGAAAAGGATGCCGGCTTCGACGATTTCAGCCGCATCACCCTTGTCGTATTCAATCATGTATGCACCGTCGACAGATGCAGAGTCAAGAACAACAATCGGATTTACTTCAACGTCACCTTCGCATGCAGTAATCGTCGGTGTACCGTTCCACTGATAGAAGGTATATTCCGTACCGTATGCAACCGTTACATCGCCGCGCTTCCAGTATTTTGCGCTGTCATCGCTATTTGAAATTGTTTTGCCGAAGTCACCTACAGCATTATGCGTTGCAACTGCGCGTATAATGGAATCTGCAATACCGGAAATATTTACACTTCCGTTCTCAAGAGGAAGAATGTCTGTCTCCGAAAGATGCCATGCAGAAAAGCTGTGACCGGTAAGCGTTGCAACAGGTGCTGTTGCTTTTCCGTCTACAACATCAGCTGTGCCGAGATATTCCTTATTTTCATTCCAGAACTCAACAACCTGTTCTGCATCTGTTGCTTTTGTTTCAGTATAAACAGGTGTAAGATATGTATGAGACATTATTGTGAAGGTGTATTCGCTCTCATCCGATATCCAGTTTTTACTGTTCTCGGTTCCGCGAACCCAGCCTGCAAAATTATCATCATCTTTTATCTTTACTGTGATTTTTGTTCCTACCGGAATGCTCTTTACATCATTTGCAGAAAGAACTGTATATTGACCATCAGCGATTCTATATTCAATAGCAGCACCTGCCGCAAAGTTGACGTTTTCGGTGAGTTCAGTCGGTGCGTTTGCCGCTGCTACAGTAACATCAAGCGCAACCTTGTTCGGATAACCTGCAACTTCTGCATAAATTGTTGCGTTTCCGGCTTTGTTTGCGGTCACGGTTGTTCCACTCACAGTAAGAACATCCGAATCACAGGTATATGTAACAGTTCCTTCTGCAGTTTCTCCGCTCATTCCGTTATAAAGTGCCGAAGTAATTGTTGTGCGATCTCCTGCAACGAGTTCACTTTTACCAAGTGTAATGTTGCCTACAAGTGCATCTTTTCCCTGTCCTTCAGCACAACCATCAAAAATGAGGTTTGCAGGTTGCATCGCGCCTTTGCGTCCTTCCACCATTTTCCATACTACTATGTATTCGCCGGCAGAAGGTGCTGTCCATGCAGAAGGGGTGGTTTCAAAATATGGTGTTGCCCATGCATCGGTGTTGACATCCGCATCATCGTCTTTAAAGTCAATCGTCAGAAACGGTCCTTTTCCTTCAGCCTTTGCTGTTGCTATTGCATTTTCAATGTTATCTTTTTGATTTATCGGCAGAATGTACATTTCGCCTAAAGCACCGCTGCCTTCTGTCTTTCTGTACTGCAAAGTAACATTGTATGTTCCTTCTGCAGGAATACGGATTTTGTATGCGCCATAACACCCATTGGTGTTATCATAGCGTGCGATCGCTAGTGCACCTCTGAACCATTTGATTTCCTGTGCTGTATGCGAAAGCCATTCAACACGGTTATAGCTATTTTCATATTTTATCCCATCGGGTAAAGCGGTACTATCCGTAAAAGTTGTGGATGTATCCTTGCCTTGACCATTTTTGTTCGTTGTACATGTAGGATATTCTATCCTTACTCCTGACATGTTGGCAGCAGTAACGGTTATATCAAGCGCAACCTTATTCGGATAACCTGTAACTTCCGCATAGAGCGTTGCGTTTCCGGCTTTGTTTGCGGTCACAGTTGTTCCACTCACGGTAAGAACATCCGAATCACAAGAATATGTGACCGTTCCGTTCACCACCGCTCCGGTCTTTCCGTTATAAAGAGACGAGCTGATTGTTGCATTATCTCCGGCAACAAGCTCTGTATCCGAAAGTGTGATTTCACCGACAAGAGCGTCTGTTTTTTCATCTCCGCATCCGTCAAAGATGAGGTTTGCAGGCTGCATTGCGCCTGGT